>NZ_JBEPOP010000001.1:0-612026 GCF_040546855.1 Paenarthrobacter sp. 4246 | reverse complement strand
CACTCCGCGGTCTCTTCCGGATCACGATCAGGCAGCTGGGCAGTCAACCCGCTGAGGATGTGTGAGGTCTCTTCTCCTGCAGCCACGTCCAACCTCTCTTCATTGAATGTCTGGGCGCTTGCTCTGTGGGGGCGCTCAAGGAATTTCGTATTGTGAGAATAAAATTCTGCAATTCGAGATTACGTCTGCTGATGGGCAGCGTCAACACGGATTGCGTATCCGAATCAGTCAACTGGGAAACCTTTGCCCAAGCAACCGAATGTGACCCTGCATACACCCGCAACCCTTGACGTTACGTGACCTGAGTCATAGAGTGCTTTCACTATTCAATAACTAGATTCCGCATTGTGGAATCAGTACGAAGTGGAGATCCACGATGCAGACGACTTCATCAGTCGGCGTCACTGAGACTCCGGGAGACAAGGACGCAGGTGGCCCCAACCACCCGGTCGTGGGCAACACTGACCTCTGCGCCATTGCTTCCGAAGCATCAGGCCGTACCATCAGCCCCAGTCTTTACAACATCGACCTCGCTCCCACCAAGGCCAAGGGCCGCAAGTGGACCAGCTACAGCATCTTTACCCTCTGGGCCAATGACGTCCACAGCCTGGGTAACTACGCCTTCGCCATCGGCCTGTTCTCCCTTGGTTTGGGCGGTTGGCAGATTCTGGTGGCCCTCGGAATCGGTGCCATCCTCCTCTTCGCCCTCCTGAACTTCTCGGGGTTCATGGGCGAGAAGACCGGCGTTCCCTTCCCGGTCATGAGCCGCATCAGCTTCGGCATCCGCGGAGCACAGATTGCCAGCCTGGTCCGCGGCGCCGTTGCCGTGGCGTGGTTCGGCATCCAGACCTACCTGGCTTCGGTGGTCCTCCGCGTCATGCTGGTGGCCATGGCCCCCGGACTGAAGGACCTGGACAGCAACTCCATCCTCGGCCTCTCCACCCTGGGCTGGTTCTCCTTCGTGGCACTGTGGATTGTGCAGTTGGTCATCGTTAGCTTCGGCATGGAAATGATCCGTAAGTACGAGGCCTTTGCCGGACCCATCATCCTGGTGACCATGGCTGCGATCGCGGTGTGGGTGTTCATTGAAGCAGGCGGAGCCATCCAGTGGAGCGGCATCAAGGGCCTGGAAGGCACCGAAATGTGGCTCACCATTTTTGCCGGTGGTGCACTGTGGGTTTCCATCTACGGAACGTTCGTCCTGAACTTCTGCGACTTCACGCGTTCTTCGGCTTCCAAGAAGTCGATCGTCAAGGGCAACTTCTGGGGCATCCCGATCAACATGCTCCTCTTCGGCGCAATCGTTGTGGTGATGGCCGGCGGTCAGTACAAGATCAACGGCACTGTCATTGAGAGTCCCTCGGACATTGTGGAGAGCATCCCCAATACGCTTCTGTTGGTCCTGGCTTGCCTTGCCCTGCTGATCCTGACCATCGCGGTGAACCTGATGGCCAACTTCGTGGCTCCGGTCTACGCACTGACCAACCTCTTCCCGCGCCACCTGAACTTCCGCAAGGCGGCGTGGGTCAGCGGCACCATCGGCCTGGTCATCCTGCCGTGGAACCTCTATAACAACCCGATCGTGATCGTGTACTTCCTGGGTGGCCTTGGGGCCTTGCTCGGCCCGTTGTTCGGTGTGGTCATGGCCGATTACTGGCTGGTCCGCCGCGGGAAGGTCAACGTCCCTGAGCTTTACACCGAGGATCCCAAGGGTGCCTATTTCTACAAGCGCGGTGTGAATCCGAAAGCGATCATTGCCATGCTCCCGGCAGCCGGCCTCGCCATTGCGATCGCCTTCATTCCCGGGCTGGCAGCAGCTGCACCGTTCGCCTGGTTCATCGGAGCCGGCGTCGCCGCACTGACGTACTTCGCAGTCGCGGACAGGAAGCAGGTCCACGAGGACGTCTCCGGCGAGCCGATCGCCGTCGCCAGCACCCACTGACTCACCAAACGTCAAGGCCTCGCCCGTCCTCCCGGATCCAGATCAGCCGGCAGGGGACGGGCGTTGCCATTGAGAGGAAACCCCATGCGCATCCTTGTCGCAAACGTCAACACCACCCAGTCCATGACAGACTCCATCGCAGCCCAGGCCCGCGCGGCAGCCGCTCCCGGCACCGAGATCATCGGCATCACCCCACGTTTCGGCGCCGACTCCTGCGAGGGAAACTTTGAGAGCTATCTCGCCGCGATCGCCGTCATGGATGCCGTGGTCAACTACCCCGAGCCTTTCGACGCCGTGATCCAGGCCGGCTATGGCGAGCACGGCAGAGAAGGCCTTCAGGAACTCCTGGATGTCCCGGTGGTCGATATCACCGAGGCCGCAGCCAGCACCGCGATGTTCCTGGGCCACAAGTATTCGGTGGTCACCACGCTGGACCGCGCGGTTCCGCTCATCGAGGATCGCCTCAAGCTCGCCGGCCTGGATGCGCGCTGCGCTTCTGTGAGGGCCAGTGGCATGGCCGTGCTGGAACTCGAGGAATCCCCGGAGCGTGCTGTGGAGGCGATCGTTGGCCAGGCCGAGCAGGCAGTCCAGGCCGACAAAGCCGAGGTGATCGTCCTTGGCTGTGGCGGCATGGCCGGACTCGACGAGGAGATCCGCCAGCGCACCGGCGTCCCCGTAGTGGACGGTGTGGCGGCGGCGGTCACCATTGCCGAGTCCCTGGTCCGCCTTGGCCTGTCCACGTCCAAGGTCAGGACATATGCCACGCCGCGTCCGAAGACTGTCATAGGCTGGCCGATAACCTCAGCCCAACCGACCTCAACACAGCCGGCAGCAACCCAAGCCGCGCGCTGACGCTGCCACCCGCATTTCCCGAAAGGCAACCATATGACTGACTCCAGCCCGCCCACCAACCCGAGGGTCGCCGTCGTGACCGGGGCAGGTTCGGGTATCGGTCGGGCAGTTGCCCGGCAGATGCTCGCCGAGGGCTACCGCGTTGCGCTGGCCGGGCGTCGTGAGGCGCAACTGCTGGAGACCGCGGGCGACCATCCGGAGGCGCTTGCGGTTCCTTGCGACGTGACAGCACCCGACGACGTCGCGCGTCTTTTCGCGGAGGTCCGCCAGCGCTGGGGCCGGGTTGATGTGCTGTTTAACAACGCAGGGATCTTTGGGCCCGCCGGAGACGTTGGCGAGATCAGTGTGGATGACTGGAATGCGACCCTGCAGGTCAACGTGACCGGGTCCATGCTGTGTGCCGCCGAAGCCGTGCGGACCATGAAATCCCAGGAACCGCAGGGTGGCCGGATCATCAATAACGGCTCCATCTCAGCGCATTCACCGAGGCCCAGGTCCGTGGCCTATACCGTGACCAAGCACGCGATGACGGGCCTGACCAAGAGCATCGAGCTCGACGGCAGGGAGTTCGGCATCACCTGCGGGCAGATCGACATCGGCAATACCCGCACCGAAATCATGGACACCATCGGCGTTGGATCCGGGGCGCTGCAGGCCGACGGCAGCCGCAAGGTGGAGCCCATGTTCCCCGTGGACGACGCCGCCCGGGCCGTGCTGATGATGGCCAACATGCCGGCGTCGGCCAGTGTTGGTTCCGTGGTGGTGACGGCTGCCGGCATGCCGTTCGTGGGCCGCGGCTAGCGAGTTTTTGTACACATAACGCCCTCAAAACCGCCCTTTCCGGGCATTAGCTGTACAAAACATCCGGACTGGGGGAGCTGGCTTGTGGATAACTCTTTCTCGCCTCAGCCGTTGTGACTCAATGGGGCATGCGCCCGTTGTCCTCCCTCCCCCCGGCTCTTTCTGACCAATCCTTTACTCTGGCTGCGGCTGCGGAATTTGGAGTTGCCCCAAAGAGGCTGCGGGCATCGGACCTAATGGTGCCCAGCCGGGGACTCCGCGTGCCGCAGCGGACGCAGACGTTGCTGGAGGTTGCCCGGCCCCACCTTGATCTTCATCAGGGTGACTTCTTGAGCCACATCAGTGCCGCTGAGGTGCTGGGATTGCCGCTGCCCTCTTGGGCGCAGTTCAGTCCCGACGACGGCGGGCCGGTGACCGCCGTCGTCGAACCAATTCCCTGGGGACCAAAGAGCGGTCCTCATTTTCGGGAGCCGGGACGATTTATCCATCTCTCGCGGCCAAGGGATGGATCGTTGCCTCGGCGGAGGGGAGTGGCTGGCCATCGGTTGACCTTGAGGGACGGTGATCTCACAGAACTGGACGGGGTTGTCCTCACGTCTGTGGCACGAACCTGGGTGGATTTGGCCACGATGTTGCCGATGGACGACTTGATCGTGGTCGGGGACGCCATCATCAGCGAGCACAGCCGCACCTTCGGCCCTCCCAAGGTGGCGCTTGTTTCCCTTCAAGCCCTCAAGAGTTTCGTTGAGACAGCCAAAGGAGTTCATGGGGTTCGCAAGGCTCGCGTCGCGTTGGAGTCGCTTCGTGTGGGCGTTGATTCTCCGCCGGAAACCAAGCTCCGGCTCTGCCTTGAAGACGCCGGGCTTCCTGCATTCGTTCCAAACTGCCGGGTGGACGATGCGCTTGGAAAACCGGTGTGGACTGACTTGGGGTGTCCGGAGTATCGGATCTGCCTCGAGTACGAGGGCCCTCATCATCTATTGCCAGAGCAGCAGGCACTGGATGCCTATCGGGATCAGCGCGTGTCAGAGGCTGGCTGGCGGCAGATAAAAATCAACAAGATCGACATGAGGCATGGCAGGAAGTGGGTGGCGGCCCGGGTATCCCAAGGGCTCCGCAAACAGGGATGGACTGGCTGAGATTTTGTACAGCTGATGCCCCCATGGTTCGTCCTTAGGGTCATCACCTGTACAAGAAACCAAATGTGACTTCCACAATATGGAAACTCATTTCCCCCTTGCGGAATGATGTGAGCAGGATTACATTGAAAATATCCCCCCAAAATGTGGGGCTGTTCCCAAACTGATTGGTTCAGATCAATGAAGATCCCAGACCCCGCGGCGCTGAAGGCGAGTTCGGCCCCGCAGAAGAAAAAGCGGCTGTACCAGTCGCTCTTTTTTCAAATCCTGATCGCCGTCGTCGCAGGTGTACTCATCGGTCATTTTTGGCCGACCATTGGGTCCGCCCTTCGGCCACTGGGTGATGGATTCATTCAACTCATCAAAATGATCATTGCCCCGCTGATTTTCCTCGTGATCGTTACGGGCATCTCGGCAGTGGGCGACGTCAAGGCGGTCGGAAGGGTCGGGGTCAAAGCCCTCCTCTACTTCACTGGCGCCACACTCTTTGCCCTGGTCTTCGGACTCATTGTTGGCAACATCGTTCAGCCGGGTGCCGGACTGAACATCGATCCCGCCACGCTGTCCCAGGACGCCCTCAACGCCAAAACCGGGAACGCGCCGCCCAAGGATGCCGCGGCGTTCCTGCTGGACGTCATTCCGGTCAGCGTGATTGGTGCGTTCGCCAACAACAGCCTGCTTCAGGTCTTGTTCTTCTCGGTCTTCTTTGGCGCCGCAATTGTGGTCATCGGCCGTGAAAGGTGCATGCCGGTCATCAGCCTTATGGACACCGTCCTGGAACTGATTTTCAAGATCATGTCCTGGATCATGAAAGTGGCCCCCATTGGTGCCTTCGGTGCCATGGCATTCATCATCGGCCAGTACGGACTGGGCACGCTCAGCACCTACGGACTCCTGATAGCTGCGTGCTACGGCGCAGCCATCATCTTCATCGGCTTGCTGTTCCTGGTGGCGTGGGGCTTCGCCCGCGTACCGCTCTGGTCCTTCCTCAAGTACACCCGTGAAGAGTTCCTGCTGGCGCTCGGTACGGCTTCCACCGAAGCCGTGATGCCGCGCATCATGACCAAGCTGACCAATGCGGGTTGCTCGCGTGCCACTACCGGCCTGGTAGTTCCCACGGGCTACTCCTTCAACCTCGATGGCGCCGCGATCTACCTCTCCATATCGCTGCTGTTCCTGGCCCAGGCGTTCGGCCACAACCTTGACCTCGGCCAGCAGTTGGCTGCCCTCGGCGTGCTGCTCCTGACCTCCAAGGGCATGGCGGGCGTCCCGGGCTCATCCTTCCTGGCCCTCTCTGCAACAGCTGCGGCCCTCGGCATCTTCCCGGTAGCCGGCGTCGCACTCCTCCTCGGAGCCGACCGCCTCATGGACTCAATGCGTGTTGTGGTCAACCTGCTGGGCAACTGCGTGGCAACGTTCGTGGTAGCCAAGTGGGAAGGCCAGTTTGATCGCAGCGTCATGCTCCGCGCCTTCAATGGCGAAATCACCAACCATGATTCGGCCATCATGCTCGGCAAGGAAGAAGTGTTCGAGGAACAGGAACTGGAGCGCATCAGCGACGGCCGCGATCCCTCGCCCAAGTTCGGCGGCGGACCGACGGAGGACAAGATCCCTCAGTTCGAGATGAGCAAACCCGGCAAGACAACAACCCCGGTCTGCCCGGACTAACCTGAGTAAACCGGATAGTTTTTGTACAGCCAATGCCCCTAAGACACGGTCTTAGGGGCATTGGCTGTACAAAAACTCCCTAGAGGGGAAGCATCTCGGAGAGGTCCGCGCGCAAGCCGGACGCGGTCACCCGGTGGGTTGAAACAGCGTCCGCCCACGAAAGGCTGCCGGTCACCAACGAAAGCCAAGTGGCGGCGTCGCACTCGATCACGTTCGGGGGAGTGCCGCGCGTGTGCCGCGGACCCTCCACGCATTGGGTGACGCCGAACGGCGGCACCCGGACCTCCACCGAATTGCCGGGCGCGCGGGCGGTGACTTCCTCCAGGGAGTAGCGGACCGCCGTCGCAATTAACGAGCGCGACGGCGGTGCCCCGGCGGCGGCACCCGGCGAACCAGCGGTGCCGGAAGGTTCGACGGCGGCCCGCCAGGCTCCCAGCGCGGCGCGGCCTTCCTCAATGTTGACGCGGCGTCGTGCAACGGCCATGCGTTTTCTCCTCAGAAGTACTAGTCGAGCAGGGCCGAGACGGCGTGGCCCAGCCGGATTTTGCCCACGGTGCGTCCGCCTCCGAGGATGGGCTCCACTACTCGTTCAAGGACGTTGGAGACGGCCGGGATGTCCACGGCGCCGCTCACGGCCAGCAGGGTGAGCCCCACCAGGGACGTGGCGCGGAGGTTCCCGTCCAGCATCTTCACTGCCACCGTTGCGCCGGTGGACGTGGCCAGGACCAAAATGCCCTCGGCGCCGATTTTGGCCAGGACCTCAAGTTCTTCCATGACGATGGTGTTGGACTCGCCCGTTCCTTGGACGGCCCAGGGGTAGTCCAGCATGGAGGTGGCGATGGTGGCGGCCCGGGCGTTGGAGGAGGAATCGCCGGGCGATTTGGCCAAGCGGGAGTAGGCGCGGGCAAGGCCGGTCAGCGAGATGGCGGCGACGGGGGCGCCGCACCCGTCGATCCCCAGATGGGAGATGGTTTCGCCGCTGTATTCCTCAATGACGGACCGGACCCTCTGTTGGAGCGGGTGGTTCGGCTCAAGGTAGCTACGGAGGTCCCAGCCGTTTTCGGTGCAGGCCCACAGGAAAGCGGCGTGCTTGCCGGAGCAGTTGAAGGCCAGCTTGGACTGGCCCCGCTCCGACCGGACCAGCCAGTTTCGGGCAGTCTCGTCCTGCGGCCAGGCGGTGGGGCACTGGAGGTTCTCTTCTTTCACTCCCGCCGCTTTGAGCATTCCCTCCACAACGTCCATGTGATCCAGGGACCCGGTGTGGCTGCCGCAGGCAACAGCAACCTGTGCGCCACGCAGGGGCACGCCGGACTGCATGGAGGCCAGGGCCTGGAAGGGCTTGAGAGTGGAGCGGGCGAGGATGGGGGCATCGATGTCACCGAGACGGGTGACCACCGAGCCGTCGCCGGCGAGAACAACGGCCGCGCCGATGTGCCGGGACTCTATAAAGCCACTTCGTTCGATCACTGCCAGTTCCACCGCGGACTCAACGCTGAACGTTTCATGCGAACTCATGGGCATAAGCCAAGTCTAGGGCGCAGCAAGGTCCGGTGAATGACACAGCTTAGGCCGCGCGCCCTTCACAAAGTACCCTTGAGGACTGTGAAGGTACTCGTCATTGGCCCAGGCGGCCGCGAACACGCCATTGTCCGCTCTCTGCTTGAAGATCCCAACGTTTCCGAGGTCCACGCGGCCCCGGGCAACGCGGGCATCAGCAAACTCGTTCCCACTCATGCGATTGATGGGAACAACCCGGAAGCCGTGTCTGCCCTCGCCACCAAGCTGGGCGTGGACCTGGTTGTCGTAGGACCCGAGGCGCCGCTGGCTGCCGGTGTGTCCGACGCCGTCCGCGAAGCCGGCATTCCGGTGTTCGGTCCCAGCAAGGAAGCTGCCCAGTTGGAGGCTTCCAAGGCTTTCGCCAAGCAGATCATGGCCGAAGCCAACGTCCCCACGGCCATGGCCCGCGTGGCCACCAACGCCGAGGAAGCTGCTGACGCCTTGGACACGTTCGGCGCGCCGCACGTAGTTAAGGACGACGGCCTGGCCGCCGGCAAGGGCGTGGTGGTCACCAAGGACCGCGCCGAAGCCCTGGCACACGCCCAAGCGTGCTTCGACGCCGGTGGAACCGTGGTCATCGAGGAATTCCTTGACGGCCCCGAGGTTTCCCTGTTCGTCCTCTGCGACGGCCGCACCACCGTTCCGTTGTCCCCGGCGCAGGACTTCAAGCGCATCTTCGATAACGACGAAGGCCCCAACACGGGCGGCATGGGCGCGTACACCCCGCTTGAGTGGGCTCCCGCAGGGTTGGTCCAGGAAGTCATCGACCGCGTGGCGCAGCCCACCGTGGACGAGATGGCCCGCCGTGGCACCCCCTTCGTCGGCGTGCTGTACTGCGGACTCGCCCTGACCTCGCGCGGCACGCGCGTCATCGAGTTCAACGTCCGCTTCGGCGATCCCGAGACGCAGGCTGTCCTGGCCCGCCTCAAGACGCCGCTCGGTGCGCTGCTGCTGGCAGCTGCCAAGGGCGAACTGGACACCGCCGAGGAGCTGCGCTGGTCCAAGGACACGGCAGTCGCCGTCGTCGTGGCCGCCGAAAACTATCCTGACGCGCCCCGTACCGGCGACCGTATCCGCGGCCTGAAGAAGGTTGACGAGTTGGACGGCGTGCACGTGGTCCACGCCGGCACCAAGCTGGATGATGAAGGCAAGGTGGTCTCCGCAGGCGGCCGCGTCCTTGCGGTTGTCGCGCTTGGTTCCGATCTGGTGGAAGCGCGCGAAAAAGCGTACGACGGCGTGGAGCTGGTTCAGCTTGAAGGCTCACAGTTCCGCACGGACATCGGTGGCAAGGCCGCCCGCGGCGAAATCCGCGTGCCGCACACGGCCACTGGAACCATCCCGAAAGTGCAGGCCTGAGCATGACTGATTTTCTTCCGGAGGGCGGCTTCGAAACCGAAACGCTGGAACTTCCGGGCTGGACGCACGTCTACTCCGGCAAGGTGCGCGATCTTTATGTCCCGGCCGACGAAGCCATCACGGAAAAGATCGGCCAGGAATGCGTCCTGGTTGTGGCCAGCGACCGCATCAGCGCCTACGACCATGTCCTGAGCAGCGAGATCCCGGATAAGGGTCGCGTCCTGACGCAGCTGAGCCTGTGGTGGTTCGACCAGTTGGACGTTGAGCACCACGTGTTGGCGTCCACGGTTGAGGGTGGCGTTCCTGCCGCCGTCGAGGGCCGGGCCATGATCTGCAAGAAGCTGGATATGTTCCCGGTGGAGTGCATTGCCCGCGGCTACCTCACTGGCTCCGGCCTGGTGGAGTACAAGGAACACGGCACGGTCTGCGAGATCCCGTTGCCTGAAGGCTTGGTGGACGGTTCACGCCTGGACAAGGCACTGTTCACGCCGTCGGCCAAGGCCGAGGTGGGCGAACACGACGTCAACATCACCTACGACGACGTCGTGGCCATGGTGGGCGACGACATCGCAGCCCGCCTCAGTGAACTGACCCTGAAGATCTACACCCGCGCCGAGGAAATCGCCCGCGAACGTGGCATCATCCTGGCCGACACCAAGGTGGAGTTCGGCATTGATGCAGCTACTGGCATCATCACGCTGGGCGACGAAGTCCTCACCCCGGATTCTTCGCGGTTCTGGGACGCGTCCACCTACGCGCCGGGCAAGTCGCAGCCCTCCTATGACAAGCAGTACGTCCGCGACTGGCTGACGTCCGCCGAGTCAGGCTGGGACAAGTCCTCCGACACACCGCCACCGGCCCTGCCTGCCGAGGTCATAGAGCGCACCCGTGCCCGCTATGTGGAGGCTTACGAGAAGCTCACAGGCCGCACGTTCGCCTAGGTTAACGCAAACTGCCCCGGACCGTCTGGTGCGGGGCAGTTTTGCGTTGGGCTGGTTATGCTCCCGAGTGTTCCTTGGCGGCACGGCGCTCGGCCAGTCGGATCTCCAGAACTGCGTCCATGGCCTGTTGGACCCTGTCTGAGGCTCCGGCAGCGCTGAAGTCGTGCTGGGCCTCTTCCAGGAATAGGAGCGCCTCTGCGGCTTCGCCTGCTGCTTTCAGCGACTTGCCGAGCAACAGCGAGACTTCGCCGGCCGTGTGCCTGGCCAGGACCTTACGGTCTGCGTGGATTTCGCGGAGTTTGTCGACGGCGGCCGGAATGTCACCGGTCAAGTACAGCCAGCGGGCTCGGATGAAGGCGACCTCCAACTGATCGGTCTTGTTTCCGCCCACAATGGACAACGCGAGTTCCGCACGCTCGATGGCGGAGAGGGTTTCCGGTTCCACGATCCCCGATGACAGACGGACCGCTGCGGAGGCCTTGTTGAACCGGGCCCACAATTCAATGTCGTTGGCGGGGGAGAGGAGCTTGGCTGCGCGCTCGTGGTGCTTGATGCCCTCCACATAGTCATGGCGCATGAAGGCCACGTTGCCCACCACCCAGGCCACCTCGCCTGCGAGTTGGGACATGGAGTGCTCGTCCATGTGCTCGATCATGGCCAGGCAGTACTCCCAGGCCTCATCCAGCTTGCCGCTCTCGGCAAGGGCACCGATCAGCGCGCGGTGCGCGCCGATGATGAGCGTGGACCCTTTGGGCAGCTGCTCGCTGAGCTTGACTGCTTGCTTTGCATGCTCGACGGCGGTGGCCAGCTGGCCTTGCCCGTGACACACCGCGGCAAGCATCTGCCAGGCGCGGACTCCCAGGCCGGCGGATTCCGTGGCCATGGGGTGTTCCAGGAGGTGCTCAACGATTTGCTGGCATTCCTTCAGCTGGCCTTGTTTCATCACGCACTCGGCCTGCATGTACGTCATGTTCCACCAGGCGCTGTTGTTTTTGGCCTCGAGGGCGATTTGCGCGGCTGTGGCGGCGTGGCTGGCGGCGAGTTGGTAGTCGCGGAGGTCCCAGGCTTGGCGGGCATACAGACCGGCGAGGACGTATTCGGCGTCGCTGACGGAAACGGGTTGGCTCCACGCTTCCAGGGCTTTGGGCGCGAGCTCAAGCCGGCGTGCCAGTTCTTCGATGACCTCAGCCGTTGGTTCGCGGCGGCCGGTCTCGAGCAGCGAAATGTAGCTGGGTGAATACAGGTTTTTGCCGAGCTCAGCCTGCGTTAACCCACGTTCGAGCCGTTCGGCACGTAGCTTCTCGCCGAATCCGTTTCCCACGGGTCCCTCCTACAGGTGTCTTTTGACCAAAACCTTGACAGTCTCTGTGGAAAACATTTTACAATGTATGTCAACAGGGACCGTGCAATTTCCGTAACGAATCCGACTCGCATTGGGGTACTACATCATGTTCAAGAAAATCATTGCTTCAGTGGCCGTGGCGGGCGCACTGACGTTCGCAGTCGCGGCTCCCGGTGTGGTCTCTGCTGCTCCCGCAGTAGATTCCAGCACTGTCAGTGCTATCGGCAACTGGCCCGATCCTATGCGCGTAGCGGCGCCGACCAAGTCAACGGACACCACGTACACACCGATGTCCATCGGCAACTGGCCGGACCCGATGTAAATCAATTGTAGTAAAAGAAAACCCCGGAGCGTGACGAGCGATGCTCCGGGGTTTTCTTTTGCACCTTTCGCAGGGGCAGCGGGAACACAAAAGAGGGCCTTCCAACTGGAAGACCCTCTTTGTTTTGGTCGGGATGACAGGATTTGAACCTGCGACCTCTTCGTCCCGAACGAAGCGCGCTACCAAGCTGCGCTACATCCCGATCCGCTGCGAAAGCAACTGTTCAAGAATAGCCGAAACGTCCCGTGATGCGAAATCGAGGAACGGGTGTCGCTCCTCACAGCTGCCGTCCAAAAAGAAGCTACACCAGGGAGTCCCGCCAGGCCCCGTGCAGCTGGGCAAACCGGCCGCCTCCACTGATCAACTCGGCGGGCGTTCCGTCCTCCACGATGCGGCCATCGTGGACCACCAGAACTCTGTCGGCTGTCTCCACTGTGGAGAGGCGGTGGGCGATGATGATCGCTGTGCGGGCGGAGTTCCCGCCGGCTACGCCTTCCAGGAGCTGGGCGAGCCCCTGCTGGACCATCCGCTCGGATGGAATGTCCAGGGAGGACGTTGCTTCGTCAAGGATCAGTACGGCCGGTGCGGCCAGGAAGGCCCGGGCGAAACCAATGAGCTGGCGCTGGCCTGAGGACACACGCCCACCGCGCTTGTTGACGTCCGTGTCGTAGCCCTCGGGCAGGCTGGTGATGAACTCGTGGGCTCCCACAGCGGCCGCAGCGGCCTCGATCTCGGCCCGCGAAGCCTCAGGCCGGCCCAACGCGATGTTGTCCGCCACGGAGCCGCTGAAGAGGAACGCTTCCTGGGTCACCATCACCACGGCGCGTCGGAGGTCGGTGGTGGACAAGTCCCTGAGATCCACCCCATCCAGAGTGATCGAGCCGGACGTGACGTCGTAGAAACGTGCCACGAGCTTGGCCAACGTCGACTTGCCGGCGCCTGTCTGTCCCACCAGCGCGATTGTCTGTCCAGCCGGGATGTGCAGATCCATCGTGGGAACAACCAGCTTGCCGTCGCTGTAACCGAACTCCACGCCCTTGAAATCAATCTCACCCCGGGAACTCTTCAACGGCACCGGGTTCTTGGGCGGACGGACCGTGGGAACTTCCTCGAGGAGCCCGGATACCTTTTCCAGTGCTGCCTGGGCGCTCTGGAAGGAGTTGTAGAACATCGCCATCTGGTCCACCGGCTGGAAGAACCGCTTGGTGGACAGGATGAGGGCCAGCAGGACGCCGACGGCGAGGTCGCCACTCAGCACCCGGAATCCACCAAACAGCAGAACCACGGCCACGCAAACATTGCCGATCAGCACCAAGCCCGGCTGGAAGATGCCGTTCAGGTTGATGGAGCGGACGGTGTTCTTGCGGTAATCCTCGGCCAGCTCGCCGTAGCGGTCAGCGTTTTCGGGCTCCTTGCGGAAGGCCTTCACAGCGCGGATGCCGGTCATGGTCTCCACAAAGTGGACGATCAACCTGGCAGACACCACCCGGGATTCGCGGAACGCGATTTGCGAGTGCTTTTGGTACCACCGGGCCAGGAAGAACATGGGGACGCCCGCAGCCAGCATGATCAATCCGCTGCGCCAATCGAGCGCGAAGACAGTAACGGCCGTGAAGAGCATGAACAGCATGCCGGACGCCAGGGAACTGACACCGGAATCCAGGAGTTCGCGGAGCGCCTCCAGGTCAGAGGTCTGTCGGGCAATGATGCGCCCGGACGTGTACTTCTCGTGGAATTCCAGGCTCAGCCGCTGGGTGTGCCGGAAGACGCGCAGCCGGAGGTCCAAGAGCATGGCCTGGCTCAGCCGGGCAGTGGAGGTCACGTAGAGTGCCGTCATCCCTGCGGTGGCAATCGCGGCCGCCAAGTACAAAGAACCCGCCAGCACCAGGGGTCCGTTGTCCCCAGACTGCAGGGCAGGAAGGGCGTTGTCGATGCCAAAAGCGATCAGCGCCGGCCCGGCAACGCGAGTGAGTTGGGAGACCACCACCATCACAATGGTCAGCCAGAAACGCAACCGCACCGGGCGGATGAGCGAGGCAAGCAAGGTGAGCGACCGGCGTCGTACGGCTTTGCTGTCTGCTTTAGTGAGGAGCGTGTTGTCCTCGTTGGCGGTTCCAAACGTTGCGGCACTCACCGGCGGGCCTCCTCTGCTTCTTCGAGCTCGTCCAGCTCGGTGTCCAGGTCTTTGGGACCGGTGTCCAGGCTGGCGATGACGTAGCGGTAGTGGTGGTTGTCGGCCAGCAGTTCCGTATGGGTCCCGACGGCGGTGATGGTTCCGTTTTCGAGCAACGCCACCCGGTCCGCCAACGCCACAGTGGATGGGCGGTGCGCGACGATCAACGTGGTGGTCTCGCGCAGGACCTCCCGCAAACGGGCCTCCACTCGTTCCTCGGTGTTCACGTCCAAAGCGGACAGGGGATCATCAAGCACCAGGACCTTCGGCTTGGCGGCGATCGCCCGGGCCAAGGCAATGCGCTGGCGCTGGCCGCCGGACAGGCTCAAGCCTTCTTCGCCGATGAGCGTGTCCACGCCGTCGGGCAACGAGTAGGCAAACTGGGCCTGCGCTACGTCCAGGGCTTCATCCAGGGCGGCGTCGCTGGGATCCGGAGCGCCCAGGAGGACGTTGTCCCGCACAGAGCTGGAGAACAGCGTGGTGTCCTCGAAGGCCACGGCGACGATCCTGCGAAGCTCGTCAATGTCGTAGTCGCGGACATCCGCGCCGTCGATGGTCACGGCGCCCTCGGTCACGTCGTACAGGCGGGGGACCAGTTGGAGCATGGCACTCTTGCCGCTGCCGGTGATGCCCACCAGGGCCATCGTCTCGCCGGGACGGATATCCAGGGTGAGGTCGTGCAGGAGCGAACCGCCGTCGTCGAACCCGAAACCCGCGCGCTCAAAACGCAAGGCGCCCTTCACCGTTTCCGGCACCGCGGCCTGGTCCGGCGAGGTGATGGTGTTCTCGGTGTCCATAACCTCGAAGTGGCGGTCCAGGGCGGTCTTTGCGGTCAGTGCCATGGCAAGGAGCATGCCGGAAAATTCCACTGGTGTGGCCACTACTGCAGCCGTGGCGAAGAAAGCCACCAGCGAGCCTATGCTCAACTCCCCGCTGGCTGCGAGCATGATGCCCACCACCAACCCGACGCCCAGCGCCAATTCCGGGAGCAGCGTGACCACCAAGGTGAAGCCGGCTTGCTGCTTGGCCTTCGCGATCTCGGTCTGACGGAGTTCCTCGGCCTGGCCGTTGAAGTTCTCCAGTGCTTCGCGGCTCCGGCCGAAAGCCTTCAGGACGCGGATGCCATGGACGGATTCCTCCACGGTGGTGGCGAGGTCGCCGGCCTGGTCCTGGCTGAGGCGGGTTACCAGGCTGAAGCGGCGGCGGAAGCGGAAGGAATTGATCATGATCGGCACGGCCGCGCCCAGGAAAATAAGCGCCAGCTGCCAGCTCATGGAGAACATCACGCCGACGCCGATGATCACCGTCAGCGTGGTGACCACCAGCATGATCGCGCCAAACGCCATCCAGCGGCGCAGGAAGCTCAAGTCCGTCATGGCGCGCGAGAGCAGTTGGCCCGAACCCCAGCGGTCGTGGAACGCCACAGTGAGCTGCTGCAGGTGACCGTACAAGGTCACTCGCATCCTGGTTTCAACGGTGGTGGCCGGGTTGATGACGAACTGCCGACGCAAAGCCACCAGACCGGCTTCAGCCACACCCAACGCAAGAATCACGACGGCGGCGATCCAGACTGCGTCCGTGGAACCGCCCGGCTGCAAAGAGTTGTTGACGAGGACCCGCAGTACCTGCGGAATCGTCAGTGCAACAATGCTCGCGAGCAAGGCGCAGATCAGGCCCATGAACAGGCGGGGGAGGATGGGCCGCACATGAGGGTACAGGCGGCCGACGGAGGTGAAAAATGACGTTTGCTTGGACATGCCCGCTTCTCAACAGCTGGATCTTCAGATGGTGCGGAGGTAGTTTCCCGTAGCAACTACCCTATGTCATGGCGTGATTCGTTTCACAGGCCCACGCAACGTTGGTGAAATGTTTGACCCAGTTATTGGGGATCGTAATGATCCCGCGACGTTAGCTGCGTGCCGTGAGGGTGAGCAGTACAGCTTCCGGGCGGCAGGCGATCCGGACTGGCGCGAAGCGCGAGGTGCCGATGCCGCCGGAGACGTTCACCGGCGTCGTGAATTCCTTGCTTTCCCAATCGTGCAGGCCCTTGGCGCGCCAGGTCGGGAGATCGCAATTGGAGACGAGGGCGCCGTAGCCGGGGATGCAGATCTGGCCGCCGTGCGTGTGGCCGGCGAGGATGAGGTCTGCTCCAGCCTCGGTGAAGTGGTCCAGCACGCGCTGGTACGGAGCGTGAATGACGCCGACCTTCAGATGCGGTCGTGCATCCTGGTTTACGGTGCCGCGGGGCCAGCCGGCGTAGCGTTCCCTTTTGAGGTGCGGGTCGTCGACTCCGGAGAAATCGAAGCGGAGCCCGTTGAGCACCACGGACTGGGCACGGTTGGTGAGGTCGATCCAGCCACCCATGCCGAACGCTGAGCGGAGCTTTGGCCAATCGAGCTTAATGGGGTCTTTTTTGTGCCTCGACGGTCCACGAAAGTAGCCGGCCGGATTCTTGATCCGTGGAGCGTAGTAGTCGTTGGAGCCCGGAACGAAAACGCCGGGAAACTCCAGCAGCGGACGCAGGGCCTGGATCAGGGGATCGATGGCCTTCGCGTGGCTCAGGTTGTCGCCCGTATTGACCACGAGGTCGGGCTTCAGCTCAGCCAGGGACTCGAGCCACAGGGCCTTCTTGTCTTGACCGGGTATGAAGTGGATGTCACTCAGGTGCAGGACCCGGAACGGCGCTGAGCCCTCAGGGAGGATCGGCAGGGTTTCGTGCCGGACCTCAAACTGGTCCTTCTCCCACCAGCCATAGGCGGCTGCTGCTGCGCCTGCTGTTGCACCGAGAGCTGTAGTGACGGCGAAACCGCGCCCGACGGTGCGGACGCGGTTTGCCAGTGAATCACGGAAGGACACGCTTAGTCCTTGTCGTTGTTGCCGTTGCCGTTATTGCCATTGTTCCCGTTGCCGCTATCTCCGTTGTTGGACGGCGGGGCGGGGTTCGGATTGGACGGCGCCGGCGTGTTGTTGCGCTGCGGGGCAGCCGTGCCCAGCAGGTTTGACGGCGGGGCTGGGAAGGGGTTGGTGCCGTAGGCCGGGGCAACCGACAACATGTAGTTGGTGAACTGCGGACCGGCAATCATGTAACCGTCGATGGCGGGGTAGAACTTGCCGTTGACGGTCAGATTTCGGCCCGGACGGAGCTGGTTGTCCAGCGGATCACCGAACCAAGAGGCTGTGGCCAGGCCGGTGGTGTAACCCACCACCCAGGTGGAGCCGTTGGAGTCGTTGGTACCCGTCTTGGCCGCAACCGGGAAGTTGCCCTTCGTCGAAAGCGATGGGCGGATCAGTGAGCCCGAGCCGGCATTCAGGACTTCCTGCATTGCGTAGGCAACGCCACGGGCAACCTCGGGCTTCACCGCGTCCTTGCAGTTGGAGGACTGGGCAGGGAGTTCAGCGCCCGACTGGTCCTTCACTGACGTGATGGCGATCGGCTCACAGTATTTGCCGTCAGCGGCGAAAGTCGCGAATGCAGCCGCCATGGTCAAGGGTGCAGTCTGCGTGGCGCCGATCAGGTTGGACAGTGTGGTCATCGGGACCTTGGGGTTCGGGTCGGTGACCTTGCCTGTGTCATCGCGGCTTGGGAGTCCGCCGTGAATACCGGTGGCGTCCACAATTCCCTGGATGCCACACAGGTCAACCTGGGCTGCCGAGGCGAAGGTCGCCGTGTTGATGGAGTTCATGAGGCCGTACAGGACGGTCATGTTCCGGTAGTACCCCTCATCCGAGTTCTGGAGGTCGAAGCTACCGGCCACGTTCCTGTCGTAGAAACCATTCACGGGCGTTGAGCAGGTGTTCCGCCAAGGGAAGTTCACACCGTACCTGCGCACGCTCGCGTTGACGTTCTGGTTCATCGACTTGCCCTCGTTCAACCACTGGGCGAACGTGAAGGGTTTCATTGTCGAGCCGGGCTGGAAGCCACCAATGCCGTTGAGGTCGTTGCCGTTGGCGTCCAGTACGTCAACGTTGAAGTTCTGAGTCTGATCGAACTTGCCCTCTTGGGGCAGCCAGACGGTGTTCTGGGCCATGCTGACGATCTGGCCCGTACCCGGCTGGACCGAGGTGATGGACGCGCCCCACTTGTCCGGGTTCGCGCCGGCCGTGGCATCAACCTGCTGCTGGGCCACGGTCTGGGCAGTCGGATCAAGGGTGGTCTGGATGGTGAGGCCGCCACGCTGGACGCGCTTGACGCGCTCTTCGGTGGTGTCGCCATAGGCCGGGTTGTTGAAGAGCAGGTGAAGGACGTAATCACAGAAGTACGGCGCCATGGTGGCGTACGCGCAACCCTGGCGGGCCGGGGTGACCTTGGTGGTGACCGGCGTAGCAACGGCTTCGTCGTACTCGGCCTGGGTGATCTTGCCCTGGTTCACCATGGCAGCGAGCACCAGGTCGCGGCGCTTCTGCGCGCTGTCCGGGTTCGCGATGGGATCGAAGGCCGAGGGGCTGTTCACGAGGCCGGCCAGGAGCGCGGCCTGCGGAAGCGTCAGGTCCTTGGCGGTGGTGCTGAAGAAGAACTTGGAGGCAGCTTCGATTCCGTAAGCGTCACGGTTGAAGAAGACGATGTTGAGGTAGCCCTCAAGGATCTGCTCCTTGGAGAACTTCTTCTCCAGGGCGATGGCGAGCTTCATTTCGCGGAGCTTGTCGCCCACGCCCTTGCCGCCACCATTGAGCTTGACGTCTTCTTCGCGGTCGGACGCCACCAGGGACTCGTTGATGACGTTGTTCACGTACTGCTGCGTGATGGTGGACGCGCCCTGCTTGTTGCCGCGGGCGGTGCTGACGATGGCTCGCATTATGCCCGTGGTGTCGATACCGCCGTGCTCATAGAAACGGCTGTCCTCAATCGCGATGACAGCGTCCTTGATGAACGGGCTCATCGAATCCAGCGGAACCTTGGTCCGGTTCTCCGCGTAGATCGAGGCGATCGGCGTACCGTCCTTCGCCAGGATCGTGGTGTTCTGGCTGGGCGGATCCACCTGCAGCTCCGCCGGCAGAGTGTCAAAGAACTGTATTGAACCACTTGCGGCACTGCCCGAAACGGCGGCTGCGGGGACCAAAAGGCCCGCCACCAGGACGCCACAAATCGCGCTCACACCGAGGAAACCTAAAATCTTTCCGAGGGTGGTGGCAGTGTCGAATAGTGGGTTCTTGCGAGTCACCATGTTTTCCACTTTACCGGCAAGGGCTAGGCTTTCTGTCATGACCAAATGGGAGTACGCCACGATTCCGCTCATTATTCACGCCACGAAGCAGATCCTGGACCAGTGGGGCGAAGACGGCTGGGAGCTTGTCCAGGTCGTCGGTGGCCCCGATGGCAAAGGCCTTGTTGCATACCTGAAGAGGGAGAAGCAGTAACCATGACAACCCCCGCAGAAACCACGTCTCCCGCGGAATCCGGTGCCCCCACGTCCGCTGTGGAGCAGCGCCTGGCGGAGCTCGGATTGACCCTCCCCGAGGTCGCCGCACCCGTTGCCGACTACGTACCGGCCATCGTCTCCGGCAACTACGTTTACACGTCCGGACAGCTGCCGTTTATTAACGGCAAACTCGAAGCTACGGGCAAGGTCTCGCTCGGTGAGTTGGGCACGTCGGACGAACCTACCGTTGATCCCGACGACGCCAAGCGCTACGCCGCCGTCTGCGCCATCAACGCCCTGGCAGCGGTCAAGAGCGTCATCGGCGACCTCGACCGCATCACCCGCATCGTGAAGGTCGTCGGCTTCGTCTCTTCCGAACCGACGTTCACCGGCCAGCCCGGCGTCATCAACGGCGCGTCCGAACTCCTCGGCCAGGTCCTTGGCGACGCGGGCAAGCACGCCCGCTCCGCCGTCGGCGTTTCTGTCCTTCCGCTCGACTCTCCTGTTGAAGTCGAGCTCATTGCTGAATTCAGCTAAGGAACCGGTTCACCCAATTGCCGCAGCTTGCCCGCCGCCTGTTTGTACTGCCTCCCGAACTCGAAGGGGCAGCACGAAACTGGCTTGAGCTTGGCGAGCGGACCCCCAGGGCCGCCCGCTACGCATCGTCCGTTGTGCTCTTGCGCGACTCGCCCACCGGTTTGGAAACCTGGCTTGGCTACAGGCCCGGTTCCTCGCCGTTGGGCGTTGTCGCGTTCCCGGGCGGATCTTTGGACCCGTCCGACGACGATCCCGTCGGATGGGTAGGCCCCACGCCCCAGCAGTGGGCTGAGCACATGGGAACGGACGACGTCGGACTCGCCCGCCGTCACGTGGTGGGCGCCATCCGCGAACTCTTTGAAGAAACCGGTGTGCTGCTTGCCGGACCGGATGCTTCCTCCACCGTTGAGGCCAACTCAACGGTGGATTGGATGCGGGCCCGTGAAGCCGTGGCGGCCCAGGAAAAGTCCTTCACGGAGATGCTCTCCAAGCGCGGGCTCTCCCTCCGGACGGACTTGCTCAAGCCCTTGGTGAACTGGCTCAGTCCGGACTTCGCCCACACCCGCTTCAACACGCGTTACTTCGCGGCTACGGTCCCCGTGAACCAGCAGCCCAGCATCCTGGAAAGCAAGGGAGTTTGGGGTCGCTGGGTGACTGCGGCCGAAGCGATCGCCCTCAGGGAGACCCCGGCGCTCGGCGATGAGATTGGCCAGCCGAATACGGTGGGCCTCACCCTCGGCCAGCTCTTGGTCCCAGGCTCCGAGATCATGCTCGAGAAAATGGCCGCCTCCAATGGGTGCATCGCCTACCTGAGCTACAAACGCAAAGCGCATGTGTACCAGGCCAGGCTCGTGGACGAGGGCGGAATCCTGATGCTCGAGGTCGAGGCAGCACGAACTATCGCCGGAGAGCCCCAACGCGAGCGTTAGCCCCTTTTTTTCGACCCTCTCTCACATCCCTCGGGTTTGGGGCGGATCCTCTCTCATGTCCCTAGGGCTTGAGCCGGTCCGTCTCTCACGTCCCTAGGGCTTGAGCCGGTCCGTCTCTCACGTCGAACAAAAAAGCCGCCCCGGTCACGACCGGGGCGGCTTTTCTGATGTGATGCTTAGCGCGAACGCTGGCGAAGACGCTGCATGTCCAGAATCACGACGGCGCGGGCTTCCAGGCGGAGCCAACCGCGCTGGACGAACTCGGCCAGTGCCTTGTTGACGGTTTCGCGGGACGCGCCCACCAGCTGGGCCAGTTCTTCCTGCGTGAGCTCGTGGGCCACCAGAACGCCGTCAGTGGCCGGGCGGCCGAAGCGGTCGGCCAGGTCCAAGAGGGCCTTGGCAACGCGGCCGGGGACGTCCGAGAAGACGAGGTCGGACAGGGAGTCGTTGGTGCGGCGGAGGCGGCGGGCCAGGGCCTGCAGCAGCTGCGCGGAAACCTCGGGGCGCGTGCGAAGCAATGCGTTGAGGCTCTCGTTCTTGAGGCCGGCCAGGCGGGTCTCCGAAACGGCGGTAGCCGTGGCGGTACGCGGGCTGGGGTCGAACAACGCCATTTCGCCGAAAAGCTCGCCCGGGCCGAGGATGGCCAGCAGGGACTCGCGGCCATCGGGGGAGGTGCGGCCGAGCTTCACCTTGCCGGAAACGATGAAGTAGAGCTGGTCACCCTGGTCGCCTTCGCGGAACACCGAAGCCCCACGTGAAAGGTCCACCTCGGTGAGTTCGTCCGTCAGCAAGCGGAATGCGTCGTCGTCAAGGGTGGCGAAGAGGGGTGCGCGGCGCAATACCTCGATGTCCATGAAATCTCCTGAATATAAGTTTCGGTCGTGGCGCTCAGGCCATTGTTTCAGAATTTTTAGGCTTCTGTGACGTACTTGGCACGTGAAACGCTGAAACGACGCGGATTCCGGCCGCGGAACACCGCAAATGGCGGCACTTAATCGGCTTTTGGTGGCTGCTGCGGGTGATGTGACTAACGGTTGGTTGTCAGGGTCCGCAACTACAATTGGCGCTACCCGGCTATGAGGAGCATTGGTGTTTGGCTTGACGATATTGGATTTGGCATTGATCTTGATGCTGCTGTCCTACCTGATCTATGGCCTGCGCAACGGCTTTATGGTCACGCTGGGTGGAATTGCGGGATTCGTGGTTGGCGCCATCGCAGCGTTCGTTGCCGTGCCGCTCGTGAGTGGCTGGGTGACTGACAGCGGTTGGAGGCTGACCGCCACGGTGGGTGCCGCCGTCGTGCTTATTGCTTTGGGTCATGGGCTGGGAACCATGATCGGGCGCAGAATTCGCCACGCTGTGCGGATCAAGCCGCTGCACGCCGTTGACCGGTTGATCGGTGGCGTGGTGAGCGTGGTGGTGGCGGCGTTGGTCATGTCCATGCTGGCGTTCAGCATCAGTTCGCTGGGTGTGCCCTTTGTTTCGCAGCAGCTGGCCGGCTCCCGTGTGATCCGGTATATCGACACCATCACTCCCACGCCCGTCAAGAGCACCATGGCTCAGTTGCGGTCCACGGTGATCGGCGACGGCATTCCCAAGCTCATCGAGGGCATCGGTCCCGTGACTCCGGTGCCCGTCCCCAACGCCTCAACGGACACCCCTGCCCTGAACCAGGCTGCCGAGTCCGTCCTCAAGATCGCGGGAACGGCCTTTGAATGTGGCCAGAACCAGACCGGTTCCGGATTCGTCGTCTCGCCCGGGCGCGTCGTGACCAACGCGCACGTTGTGGCGGGCGTGTCGCAGCCGGTGGTGGAAATTCCCGACGGCGGTGCGTTGCCGGGTCGGGTGGTGTACTTCGACCCCCAGCGGGACATCGCGGTCCTGGCCGTGGACGGCCTGCAGTCCAGCCCACTGCCGATGAGTGCCGACCTGCCCGAAGGCAGCCCTGCGGCCTTTGCCGGGTACCCGCACGGCGGTCCTTTCCAATCAAAGCCGGCCACCGTCCAAGGAATTTCGACCATCATTGTCCCGGACATCTACGGCGACAATCCCTCTCCGGAGCTGGTCTACAAGCTGGCCGGTGACGTCCAGCCGGGCAACTCCGGCGGTCCGCTGCTGACCATGCAGGGCGAGGTGGCCGGGCTGATCTTCGCCAAGACCACCACCGATGCCGCCCTTGGCTTCGCCCTCACCATGGCAGACCTGTCGCCTGTGGCAGCGCAGGCCTCAGGACTCAACAGCCCCGTATCGCCAGGTCAATGCACCCGTAAGTAGGGGCCTCTCCCGCATCGTGGGTGTTTTCGGGCTGCCACCGCTCACGGAGCGGGCATAGTTCCCCTGAGTTCCCGGGCCGCTATAGATTGGGAGCCATGACTGAAGCCACTCCCGCCACCGAAGCCGGTCGCGGCACCATCCTTGTGATCAATGGACCCAACCTCAACCTTTTGGGCACCCGAGAGCCGGAGAAGTACGGAACGTCCACATTGGCCGACGTCGAGCAACTCGCCATGTCGGCGGCTGCGGCCCATGGCTTCACTGTTGACTGCGTGCAGTCGAACCACGAAGGCGATCTCCTGGACGCGATCCACGCTGCACGTGGGACGGCCGTCGGGATCGTCATCAACGCCGGGGCCTACACGCACACGTCCGTGGCACTTCGTGATGCCCTGGCCGCAGTGCAACTGCCCGCCGTCGAAGTCCACATCACCAACGTCCACCAGCGTGAAGAGTTCCGTCACCACTCGTACTTGTCGGGCGTCTGCACCGCGATCATCGTGGGTGCGGGGGTGCTCGGGTACAAGCTGGCCATCGACTACCTGGCGGACGCCGTCTAAAGCCCGCGGGATGTGAGCGAGCGTCCGGATCAAGCCCGCGGGATGTGAGCGAGCGTCCGGATCAAGCCCGCGGGATGTGAGCGAGCGTCCGGATCAAGCCCGCGGGATGTGAGCGAGCGTCAGAGAGCCCTGAACCGCAGCAGGATTGCGTGCTCCGGCTTCAAGACGGGCACGGGGAGTCCCACTTCGCCCAGGAAGAAAGCTACGAAGCCTGGTTAGCGTGGTCTTTCCTGACTGCGATTTGGGTGACAACAGGAGGCGAATTTACACGAGTAGATTCCGAAAGCACAAGACATTTCGGCGAATGTTGGTGATGAATGTTCGAACGTGTTCTGTCTGTTGACTCGTGTAGATCGCGGTGGAAGACTCATGAGGAACCCAAAAAGGGACGCTTCGCAAGCTGCGCCTGCAGCTTCAGGAAAGGCAAACAATGACGTTTTCGATCGGTGTTGTGGGTGCCGGGCAGTTCGGCAGCCAGTTCGCACACTTGTTCAAGCTCCACCCGGGCGTCAGCGCTGTCTACGCAGTGGATGAACTCCCCGAGCGTGCAGCTGCAGCCCAGGAACGCTGGGGCCTGGATGGTGTCAAGGGCAGCTTTGAGGAGTTGTTGGAGTCCGACGTCGATGCTGTCGCCATCTTCACGCAGCGGTGGACGCACGGGCCCTTGGTCGAGCGTGCCATGCGAGCTGGAAAACACGTCTATTCAGCGGTGCCGATGGCCATTTCCGAAGAAGAAATTGCCCGGATCATCGAAGCCGTACGCGAGACCAAGCTGGTGTACGCGATGGGGGAGACCAGCTACTACAACCCCGCCACCGTGTTCGCCCGCGAGCAGCACGCCGCCGGCAAGTTCGGCCGCATCTTCTACACCGAGGGTGACTACGTCCACGACATGGACCTGGGATTCTACGAGGCCTACCAGTACAGCGGCGGAGAGCGTTGGAAGGAAACTGCCAGCTACCCGCCCATGCTCTACCCCACCCACGCCATCGGCGGCGTCCTTGGCGCTGTGCCCGGTCACGCGGTCAGCGTCAGCTGCATCGGCGTGAAGGACCAACGCGGCGACGGTGTCTTCGACAAGGAAGTCAGCATGTTCGCCAACGACTTCTCCAACGCCACGGCGCTGTTCGAAATGAACGACGGCGGTGCGATGCGCACCAATGAGATGCGCCGCGTCGGCTACCCCTCGCACATCCGGGAATCACGCTTCCGCTTCTTCGGCACCGATGCCAGCTTTGAACAACTCGCCACCACCACCGTGTGGCAGGACAAGTCTTCCGTGCAGGACGTCTCCGAGCAGGTGGAAACCAAGCCCACCATGTCCGCCGATGATCCCTCGCTGGCAGATGTGGCACCGGAACTGCGGGACGCCTTCATCTCAGGCCTTGCACCGGTTCACGACCAGTCCCGTTTGCCCGACGAGTTCCTGGGCGCACCCAACGGGCACGAAGGCAGCCACCAATTCCTGGTGGACGACTTTGTGACGGCCGTGAATAACCGGACGCTTCCACCGGTCAATGCCTGGGTGGCGGCCCGATTCACCCTCCCCGGCATCGTCGCCCACGAATCCGCACTCCGTGGTGGGGAACGGCTCCCCATCCGCGACTTCGGTGATGCTCCCGTGGAGTAGCTAGCATTTACCCATGACGACAACGGCAGTACAAACCCCGCGCGGACCGGTTACACGCAAAGACGTGGCCCGGTACGCCGGGGTGAGTACCGCCGTCGTGAGTTATGTGGTGAACGGTGGGCCCAAGAACGTTGCCCCTGCCACGGAAGCCAAAGTGCGCGATGCCATCCGTGTTTTGGGGTACCGGCCCAACGCTGCGGCGCGGGCGCTGAAGCTGGGTTCCAGCGAGACAATAGGCGTTGTGGTGCCGGACAACACCAACCCGTTCTTCACGCATTTGGCCCACGCCGTGGAAGAGGCGGCATCCGAACTGGGCTACGGGATGGTGCTCACCAACTCGGACGGCAGCCTGACCCGCGAGCGGAAGAATATCCGGACCTTGGCCGCACGCCAGGTTGACGGCGTGTTCCTGGCCAGCTGTGTGTTCGACCCCGATGTCTCGGAGTTGGAGGCCTCGGAAATCCCGTCAGTCCTCTTGAACAACGCAGGATCCCCGCCGGGTTTCGCCAGCGTTGGCGTGGACCTGGAAGCCGGCGGCCGGGCCGCTGTCCAGCACCTGATAGGCCATGGACACACGAACATCGGCCTGGCCATCGGCACCAACACGGGGAACCAACTGGATGGACGCGAAGTTGGCTGGCTGGCCACGCTGCGTGAAGCGGGCCTGCCGGACGGCCCCATGCTGCACAGTCCGTTCACCCGGCCCGGCGGCTACGAAGTAGGTAAGCGATTCCTGTCCATGGCCAACCGGCCCACTGCGATCTTCGCCAGTAACGACATGCAGGCCATCGGCATCCTCCGCGCCTTCCACGAGGCCGGAGTCCGGGTGCCCGAGGACATGGCGCTGGTGTCCTTCGATGGGTCTTTGGACTCCGAATACAGTTGGCCCGCACTGACTACGGTGGCGCAGCCGGTCCAACTGATGGCCGAAGCCGCCGTTCGGGCGTTGGTGGGCAAGGGCCGCGCCGAGGAACCACAGCACCACATCCTGCCCACCGAGCTGATCATCCGGCAGTCCTGCGGCTGCAAATAGCCCGCCGGAGGTTACGACGGCGGCGGGCGGCTACGAGTCCATGCTCGCGTAGCGCTCCGGGCGGGCCAGCACCTGGCTTATCTGCGCTGTCCCGGCAGCGACGGCCAGACGGACCAGCAGGAAACCGGCGGCGAACACTCCGCCGATGGTCAGGAACACCACGGGTTGGGTCAGCAACACCATGCCCGTCAGCGGCAGGACCAGCGCGGCCGCGGCAGCCGCCGAAATGCCGGCCACCAGGAACAGTGGCGACATCACAGCTTTGACCCGCGACGCCACCATAAGCTTGCGCGGCATGCCCACACGATCCAAAGCCACCAGGGTCGAAGCCCGGTCGAGCACCGCAGCTGCCTGGTTCACACCCGCTGAGCACGCCACCATCAGGAACGAACCCAGCAGGGTGATCATCACGCCCGTGTTGATGTCCCGTACCAGCAAGGCCGTCTCATCCGTTGCGCTGCCGCCCATGGTGTCGGCCACAGCCATGCCGACGCCCACGAACACCCCCACAAAGCTGGTCATCGCGACGCCCCCAACTTGCCGCCACGATTCCTTGGGGCTTTCCAGCACAGTCCGCGCTGCCAGCAATTGCTCGGGTCGTTTGGCCCGCTTGAGCTGCGAAGACGCCCGCAACCTCAGGATCCACGGACCCATCAGGTTCAACGCCAGCAACGCCAGGCCAAAACAACCGCCCATAACGGCGATGATCACAATGAACGCGCCAAAGCTGCTGAGCATACCCATCGCCATCACGCCGACCACCACCACAACAGCCGCGATGAGCCCGCGAACCCAATGGACGCCGTCGGCCGTTTGCCTGGTCCTGACGCCCAGCGGGGTGACTACAACTTTGCGTAGTCCCAGGGCTGCGCTCGCCGCGGCCAGCACACAGACGCCCAGGATGCAGCCGAGGATGGAGGGCACGGACAGCCAGGCGTGGCCGGCGATGGCCTGGCCGCGGAACTGGATCAGCCCCAGGAATGGCGCAGCGCAGGCGTACAGCCCCGCCCCCGCGAGCGCTCCCACTGCCGCCAACACGGTGGACTCGATGACGGTCATCCAGACCACAGTGGCGCTGTCCGCGCCCAACAAGCGCAAGGACGCCAGGCGGTCATCACGACGGCGGGCGGCGAGTCGGGCGGCCGAGGCGCCGAGCGTCAGGAGCGGAATGATGAGCAAGACCATGGCAACGACGGCGAGCGCTTGGTAAGTGCCTGCGATGTCGTCCGACCAGGACCAGAAAACCTGCGAGCCGCCGGCCACGGTCAGGAGCAGGGCTGTGACTGTACCAAAGGCGAGCACCGGTAGTCCGGCGTCGCGGAGGCCTGTTTCGCGGAGACTGCTGCCGTTGCTTCGTGCCAGGTACGGGGTGAGCCGGAAGGCCATGGAGAGACTAGACATTGAAGGCACCCTTGAAGCTGTTGGTGGACGGTGCAGCGGGGGCAACAGACCCGCCGCTGTCCGCCACAATCCTGCCGTCGCGCAACTCCACAACCCGCTGGCATCGGGCTGCCACGTTGGGATCGTGGGTGACCACCAGCAACGTGCGCCCGTTGGCTGCCACAGAGCGAAGCAGGACGTCCAGGACTTCATTGGAGGTGGTCGAGTCCAAGGCGCCGGTGGGCTCATCAGCAAAGACAACCCGGGCGCCCGTGACCTGGGCCCGGGCGATGGCTACCCGCTGGACCTGTCCGCCGGACAGCTCGCCCAGCCGGCGCTGCTCCATGCCGGTAAGGCCCAACGCTCCAAGCCACTCGGCAGCCCGGGACTCCGAGGTTGCGCGGTCTGTGCCGTTGAGCATCAGCGCCAGTGCGACGTTCTCCACGGCGGTCAGTTCCGGCAGGAGCATGCCCTGCTGGAACACGAAGCCGAACTCTTCCCTGCGCAGGCGGGACAACGCTGCGTCGCCCAGAGTGTCCAGGCGCAAAGGCGCCGTTGGCGTGTTTAGAGTGATCGAGCCGGCGTCGGGCCTCAAAATCCCGGCTAGGCAGTGCAACAGGGTGGTCTTGCCCGAACCGGAGGGTCCGATGATCGCGATGGATTCCCCGGCGTTCGCGGTGAAGTCGACATGGTCCAGCGCGATGCTGCCGGGGTAATGCTTGGTGAGTTGCTGGGCGTGGAGGATGGCGTTCATAAATCCAGCTTCCCCGAAGGGCACCTCCGCCGGCGTCAGTCCCGCGGCTGAACTCTGCGGCCACGCCTCCACCCGGGGTATGAGACCCAGGTAGTTGGGCTAGTCTCCGGCGATCCTCAACTTGGCCACATTCTCGGCCAGCACGCGTCGGGCGTCCTCGCCCAGCAGCGAGTCGGTGATCAGCTCGTCGGCCTCTTCCAACTGGGCGATCGAGGCGATGCCCACCACGCCCCACTTGCTGTGATCAGCCAACACCACGGTGCTCCGGGCGGACGTCATGAAGGCCCGGTCAGTTTCTGCCTCCAGCAGGTTCGGCGTGGTGAAGCCGGCCTGGGCATCCATGCCGTGGACTCCCAGGAACAGGACATCCAGGTGAAGCTGCTTCAGGGAAGCCGTGGCAATCGGTCCCACCAAAGCATCAGAGGGCGTGCGCTCGCCGCCGATCAGGATCACCGTGGAGCCGAACCGGGCGGGCCCTGATGAGGACCCGTGATGAAAGAGGTCGGCGATCCGGACGGAGTTGGTGACCACTGTAATGCGGGGACCGTGGACCAGTTCCTGGGCAAGGGCCCACGTGGTGGTTCCGGCGCTGAGGCCTATCGCCATGCCTTCCTGGACCATCGAGGCAGCCTCGACGGCAATGGCATGCTTCTCCGCGGTGAGTTGCGTGGACTTCAGCTCAAAGCCCGGTTCATGGGTGCTTGCATCACCGGGCAGCTTGGCTCCACCGTGGATACGTTCCACGCGGCCGGTTTCCTCCAGTGCTTCAATGTCCCGCCGGACGGTCATGGGGGAGACCCCCAACAATTGCGCGAGGTCAGAGACCCGGACCACGCGCTCACGCTGGACGGCGTCGATGATGGCGGAGTGGCGTGCTGCCTGAAGCATCGGGGCCTTTCTGGAACTTCGTCAAACAGGGGGCTGAGTCTGGCTCCAGTCTAGGACGCGGCCCCTCCGCCCGGCGGCTTATCGGGTCGCGGTGTCGTTACGCAGCTGCTTTTAACGCACGACGGCGCCGCTCACCCCGGGAGGTGAGCGGCGCCGTCGAGCGTTACTTACTTGCGGAGCGAATCCGCAATCTGGGTCATGATGCCGGGGTCTGCCAGTGTGGTGGCGTCGCCAGTGTCACGGCCTTCTGCGATGTCCTTCAGAAGGCGGCGGACGATCTTTCCCGAGCGGGTCTTGGGAAGTTCCGGAACGATCAGCAGCTGCTTGGGCTTGGCGATTGGGCCGATTTCCTTGCCCACGTGGTTGCGCAGTTCCAGGACGGTTTCGTCACCGTTGTTCACGGCGTCACCGCGGAGGATGACGAAGGCGACGACGGCCTGGCCGGTGGTTTCGTCAGCGGCGCCGACAACGGCTGCTTCGGCAACGGACGGGTGTGAGACCAGTGCGGACTCGATCTCCGTGGTGGAGAGGCGGTGGCCGGAAACGTTCATGACATCGTCCACGCGGCCCAGGAGCCAGACGTCGCCGTCCACGTCCTTCTTGGCGCCGTCGCCGGCGAAGTACATAGCCTCGAAGCGGGACCAGTAGGTGTCCTTGAATCGCTCGGGGTCGCCCCAGATGCCACGCAGCATGGACGGCCACGGTTCTCGGACCACCAGGTAGCCGCCTTCACCGTTGGCCACTGGCTGGCCGGATTCGTCCACTACGTCCACGGCGATGCCGGGCAGTGGAACCTGCGCCGAGCCGGGCTTGGTGGCTGTGACGCCGGGAAGCGGGGCGATCATCTGCGCGCCGGTTTCTGTCTGCCACCAGGTGTCCACGATCGGTGCCGGGTGTTCCTTCTTTTCGCCGTTCTTACCGGCGTTGGCACCGATGACGTCCCGGTACCACATCCACGCTTCGGGGTTGATGGATTCGCCCACGGAGCCGAGGACGCGGATGGAGGAGAGATCGTACTTGTCCGGGATGTCCCGGCCCCACTTCATGAACGTCCGGATGGCGGTGGGCGCGGTGTACAGGATGGAGACCTTGTACTTCTCCACGATTTCCCACCAGCGGCCCTGGTGCGGGGAGTCAGGGGTGCCTTCGTACATGACCTGGGTGGCGCCGTTGATGAGCGGCGCGTAGGTGACGTAGGAGTGGCCGGTGACCCATCCGACGTCGGCGGTGCACCAGTACACATCCGTTTCCGGGTGCAGGTCGAATACGGCCTTGTGCGTGTAGGCGCCTTGGGTGAGGTAGCCGCCGGTGGTGTGCAGGATGCCCTTGGGCTTGCCAGTGGTGCCGGAGGTGTAAAGGATGAACAGCGGGTGTTCGGAGTCATGCCCGACGGCGGTGTGCTCGGTTGAGGCCTTATCAACCGTGTCGGACCACCAGAGGTCGCGGCCTTCGACCCAGTTGACGTCCTCGCCGTTGCGCTTGACCACAACGACGTTCTGGACCGTATGACCTTCTTTGGACAGGGCCTCGTCCACGGCCGGCTTCAGGGCGCTGGGCTTGCCGCGGCGGTAGGTGCCGTCGGCGGTGACCACGAGCTTGGCTTCGGCGTCCTCGATCCGGGAACGCAGCGCGTCCGCGGAGAAGCCGCCGAACACCACGGAGTGCACGGCGCCGATCCGGGCGCAGGCAAGGAGCGTGATGACGGCCTCGGGAATCATGGGCAGGTACACGGCCACGCGGTCGCCCTTGGCAACGCCGAGGGACTCAAATGCGTTGGCGGCCTTCTTGACCTCTTCGGTCAGTTGCGCGTAGGTGTAGCTACGGGTGTCGCCGGGTTCGCCTTCGAAGTAGATAGCGACGCGGTCGCCCAGACCGTTTTCGACGTGTCGGTCCAGGGCGTTGTAGGCAGCGTTGATCTCGCCGCCGACGAACCACTTGGCGAACGGCGGGTTGGACCAATCCAAGGCCTCGGTGAAGTCCTTGTCCCAGCTCAACAGCTCGCGGGCCTGCTTGGCCCAGAACGCGGGACGGTCCGCTTCGGCCTCTTTATAGGCGTCCACGCTAGTCACACTGTTTGCGGCGAAGTCTGCAGAAGGCGCGAACTTGCGGTTCGCGTGGAGGAGATTTTCAAGTGCCTCGACGTGTGCCCCGTTCTGAGCAGTTGAAGCTGCAGCGGTGGCCGTGGATCCGGTGGTGTCCTGGGACATGGTGAACCTCATCATTCATCGATCTTTGCTGCGCGGAACCTGCCGCGAGGTTCCCGCCCGGGCCGTCGTCGGCGTCGAACGTCTCCCCGAAAGGTCCGCAGAGTGCTGTCCGCCATCAACACTATCGCTTTGAAAGGTCCGACGTGTGCGTCGTCACAAACACGCCAGTGAGCGGCGCAGATTTAGCGACGAATGGCACCGATCGAGGTGGGGAACCGTTTACATGACGCACGACTCACCTGGGCGGCTTGGCTGAACGACGGCGGCGCGCGCCCGCCGCAGTATGCGCTGCCGTCCCCAGTCTCTTTCTGTAAGGGACCTTGGAGTTTGCTGTGGGCGAAGCCGGATGGCCGTTTTCAGCTAGAACCCTGTCAGTGGGGTGGCATAGGCTGAAGAAGTCTTGGGACGCACCTCGAGCGTGACCGGTTTTCCGCGGAATCCTGCGGGGGTCACCTGTCCGGACTGCCCAGGACGCCGCCGTACGAAGGAGAAATAGATGAACCAGCTGAGCCCAGGCCCGCACGACTCACCCCGGACGGGACCGGACACCACGGCTGGAACGGCCACCGCACCAGGTGGCAACGCTGCTGGGAATCCTGACGCTGCCAAGAACGACGCTGCCAAGAATGACGCCACCAAGTACGACGCCGTCGCGGGGCCGTTCACCATCCGTGACCTGACAGTCTTCGGATCCACGCTGTTGATGTTCGTCGCGTCCCTGCTGCCGATGTTCGGAGAGCGCTATAACCTCTGGAACCTCGGAAACCTGTTCTTCCTGCTGCTGGGCATCATTCTGCCGTTGGTTGTGGTGGCGCTCTTCATTGCCCGCAGATTGCAGCCGGGAACCATCGTTCGCGTAGGTTCGCTGTCTGTTGACCAGTTCGCGTCCGTCACGGCGTCCTTCGCTTTCCCTCTCTTCTTCCTGACCATCGCAAACTCCTTCAACGGCGGGGTCCTGCTGGGCCTGATCGGCTCTGTGGGCCTCCTGGCCGCAACCGTCCTTGCCCCGCACCTTCCGTGGCTGTCGGCCGATTTCAAGGGCCGCACCGAAACGCCGGCCCACGTTGTTGCCCGCGAAGCCGCAGTGCCCAGCCGCAAGCCCGCCGCCCCCAAAGCACCCAAGGAACCCGCAGCTCCCAAGACCGCCGCAGGAACATCCGCTGCTGCTCCGGCGCCCGGGTTCCAGGGATCGACGTCCGGACACCAGGCTCCGGGCGCGTCCGTTTACGGGGCTGGCGCTGCCGCAGCTGCTGCCAGCACTGGTGGTGTTGATGCAGGAGGCTCTGGTGCCGCAGGTTCTGGTGCCGCAGGTGCCAGCCCGTTCGCTCCGCCAGCCAGCTACGGAGCCGCACCGTCCGCCGCAACCGAGGCTCCCGCCGTCGTGCATTCAGCGGACGGCACCTCAACAGGCAGCACTCCGGTAGGCCAGAATTCCGCCGGCCGTCCTTCAACTGAAAGTAAGACAGACGTGGGCAGCCCCTCAGCAGCTGGTTCGGCGACGAGCCAAGCATCGGACGGGGCCGGCGCTCCGTCTTCCGCGCCCACTCCGGCGCAGGAGGTTGAGAAGGGTGCTGAGGCAGGGACGGAAGCCGGTAAGACCCCAGCGGCCGCTGAGCTCGCCACTACTCAGCACGCCACGCAACCAGCAGCGCAGCAGCCTGCCGCCCAGCAACCCGCCGCCCAACAGCCGTGGGCTGCCACCATGGCCACTCCCATCGTTTCCGGCGACACCCGGAGAGTCAGCGATTCGATCGGTGCCACAGTGGACCCTGCCAGCCGTCCGGAAGAATCCGATTCCCCGCACTATGAGGCCTTCTGGTTCGCCGTGGCCCAGCCCAGGACCGCGTACGACGAACACTCGGGAGCTCCTGCCTTCACCATCGAACCCGGTGGTTGGGTGCTCGCGCTCGAGGATCGAGGACATGAATTCCTGGTGCAGGACACCGACGGCAAGGTTGGGGTTCTTCGGGAGCTCAGCAACATCGAACGCGGCTAAGCAGGGATCCCGTGGCCATCGCTGAAGCTGGTTCGCTGCTCGCACTCAAACGCCGGGCCCGGAAAATCAACCGGGTCCTGGCCGAAAAGTATCCGTACGCGCATGCGGAGCTGGATTTCCGCAACCCGTTTGAGCTGGTGGTGGCCACGGTCCTGTCCGCACAGACCACCGATGTGCTGGTCAACCAGGTCACCAAGATCTTGTTTGCCCGGTACCCGGATGCGAGGGCCATGGCAGAGGCTGATCCCGTGGAGCTGGAGACCATCCTTCAGCCCACCGGCTTCTTCCGGGCCAAAGCGCGGAACGTCCTGGCACTGAGCAACCGGCTGGTGGATGAGTACGACGGCGAGGTCCCGGGCAGGCTGGAGGACCTCGTGACGTTGCCTGGCGTCGGGCGGAAAACGGCCAACGTGGTTCTTGGCAATGCCTTTGGCGTCCCCGGGATCACGGTGGACACGCACTTTGGACGATTGGCCCGACGCTTCGGGTGGACGGCCTCCGATGATCCTGTGAAGATCGAGTTCGACGTCGCCGACTTGTTCGAACCCAAGGATTGGACCATGTTGTCGCATCGGGTGGTCTTCCACGGACGCCGGGTGTGCCATGCCAGGAAGCCTGCGTGCGGTGCCTGTCCGGTGGCCAGTCTCTGTCCCAGTTACGGCGACGGCGAGACTGATCCGGTCAAAGCAGCCAAGCTCCTGAAGTACGAGCTCGCCCCGGGCAATGAGGCACTGCTGGATCAACTCTTGGCGGAGACCCACCGCGCCGCGGAAATCCGCATGGAATCGCAAAGGAGGCCTGGGTGACCGCGCTTGAGGAATTGTCGGCGCTGGTGACCCGGTTCGAGGCTGGCGAACAGCAGCACTCTGTCCTGTGGGAGAGGCTTCCCGTCATCCCGGAAACCAACCGGCCCGCTGCCGTACTCATGCTTTTTGGGGTGTTGGATGACGTGCCGGCTGAGTCCGGGCGCCCCATAGCCCCGGCCGACCTCGACGTCCTGCTCCTGGAGCGGGCGCACACCCTTGACGACCATCCGGGCCAGGTAGCTTTCCCCGGCGGCATGGTGGACCCGGAGGACGAGTCCGTGGTGGCTGCGGCGTTGCGGGAAGCCGTGGAAGAAACCGGGCTGGACGCCAGCGGCGTCCGCGTTCTCGGCACCATCCCAGAGCTTGGACTGATCCGCAGCAATTTCCGCGTGACACCCGTGCTGGGCTGGTGGGACGCGCCGTCGCCTGTCCGCGTAGTGGATTACGCCGAATCCGCGCAGGTGTTCAGGGTGCCGGTGCGCGACCTCCTGGATCCCGTCAACCGGGTCACTGCCACCATTTCCCGCTTCGGACGCACCTACACCAGTCCCGGCTTCACCGTGAACGGTGTGCTGGTCTGGGGGTTTACAGGGATGGTCCTGAGCGGGCTCTTTGACGAACTCGGCTGGACTGTTCCCTGGGACACGGACAAACTCCGCGACGTCGACCTCTAACAGCAGGTGTCTCCCGGCAGCGCCGAGGTTCTGAGCAGCGCTGGTCGCTGTCAGGCGGCCCTGCGTGCCGCCGTCGAACGATCCACTACCAGTCCGGTGGCAGCGTTTTCCCGGACGGCGTTGATGCCTGCAATGACACCCTCAAGGTGTCTGAACGTCGGTGATTCGGCCACGACGGTTCCGTCGGCCGCGGTCAGGCGGAACCGGTACGTTTCGTCGTTGTCCTTGAGAATTTCGAACCTGCCAGCCATTGATGCTCCCCCTTGATGCTTCCTTGCAAACATATGTGGACCAGCGATGTACCCACATAGTGAAAGTAGCCAGAACCGGGGGAGAACGAAAGTTACTTGGCGGTACTTGTCTTTCCGCCTCATATGGCGAGATATGACTGGATAGTCCACGAGGTTATGGGTACCGTGCGGCTACTTCGCCTTGTCGTAAGACTCGACGACGGCGACACTCACCGGGAACTCGACCGGAATACGACCGAACATGAGCTCCTTGGCCGCGGCGGCGGCTTCCTCGATGGCCCTGATGCAGGCTTCCACCGCGTCGTCCGGGGCGTGAACCATCACTTCGTCGTGCAGGAAGAAGACGAGCTCCCCGGAAGGTGAGCCTTCGGCGCGCATGGCCCGCAGCCGGCGTCGTAATTCAGCGAGCCAGCACGCCGCCCATTCAGCGGCCGATCCCTGGACCACGAAGTTGCGGGTGAACCGACCACGGGATCGCGCCAGGTTATCTGCGCGGCGCTGTTCTTCCGCAGTGGTGGATTGCTGGCTGCGCAACCAGCCGGTCGACGGCGGCGGGCTGCTTCGGCCGAGCCGCGTGGTGACCGTCTTGCCGGCCTCGCCTTGGCGGGCGGCTTGCTCCACGAACCCGACGGCGCGTGGATAGGTGCGCGTGAGCTGGGGCATGAGCCTGCCCGATTCTCCAGTAGTGGCGCCGTAAATAGCGCCCAGAAGTGCGATCTTCGCCTTGGCCCGGTCGCCGCCGAACCCCTGTGCTGCGATGCCTGCGTAGAGGTCTTTGTCGCGGGCGGCTTCGGCCATTTTCGTATCCTGGGCCAGTGCAACCAGCACACGGGGTTCCAGCTGGGAGGCATCGGCGACGATGAGCTTGTGGCCGGGATTGGCATGCACCGCAGCCCGGATGTTCCGGGGGATCTGCAGGGCGCCGCCGCCCCGGGATGCCCAGCGACCGGACACTACGCCGCCCACCACGTATTCCGGGTGGAACCGGCCGTCCTGCACCCACGCGTCCAGCCATGCCCAGCCGTTGGCCGTGTGGAGCCGGGAGAGTTTCTTGTAGGCGAGCAGGGGCTGGATGGCAGGGTGCTTTGATTCCTGCAGTTCCCATTGACGCGTGCTCTTCACCTCAATCCCGTTCCGGTGCAGCGCCCGCATGAGGTCCTGAGGGGAATCCGGGTTCAAACCGGGCGAGTTGAGGATGGTCCGGAGTTCGGCGCAGAGCGCTTCAAGGGCCGGAGGCCGGTGTCCCATCGGCGGCCGTGGCCCCAGGACGTCGGCGAGGATCTGCTGATGCAGCTCTTCGCGCCACGGGACACCGGCATGTTGCATTTCAACAGCGATGATGGCGCAGGCTGATTCGGCGGCGAGGAGCAGCTGAAGGCGCTGCTTTCGCTGCTCGTCAGTGGGTACTTGGGCGACTGCATGCTGTTGGGCTGCGAATTCTGCTGTGAGTTCGGCCAGCCCAGCTTTCGTACTCGACGGCGCAAGGTCCTCGAACAGGGCGCCTTGGTCTGCCGGCGGCGCCGGGGGTTGGAGGACGCGCGGCGGCGTAGAGTCGTCGTCCTGCGTGAGCTTGACCGCATGCCGGGCGTAGTCCGTGTCCGCCGTGAATTCCGAGTGCGCCAGGATGGCCCCGCACAGCGCCAGATCATGGCACCGCTCCAGCTCAACGCCGTGGGTCAGCAGTTCCGGATACCAGTCCGTGGCGCGATGCCACACCCAGCGGGGCCGCTGGGCTTCGAATTCACGCACGACGCCGGGCAGCTCACCGCGGGTGACGACGCGAGCGTCCGCCGTGGCTTTTCCGCTGGGAGAGATCCTTTGTATGGCTGCGCCTTCCGGGTGGGCGGCAAGCAGCAAATACATGGTCTCCATTCTGCCTTGTGCGCGGTGCTGTCGTGGCACTCTTCCTCCACAGTCGGCGTCAAGCCAGGGGGGCGGGTCCACGTTGTGCACATACGGGCTTCAGCCCCTTATGGTGATTCGCCGGGTCCACCATCGTGGATCCATGAGCAAGAGAGATCGCCGGCACAGGCAACCCATCAACAAGCCAATGGAAGCGGACATGGACGGAACCTGGGTCCCGCACGATACTGCCGGCATTTTGCTCGTCTCCGCAGACCCCTACCTGCAGGAAGAGGCCAAACGGATTGTTGCAGCCGCTGGTGGAAGCCTCGCGACAGCTATCGATGTGACCGAAGCGGTGCACGGTTGGGACAGTGCCGACGTTGTTTTGGTGGGCAGCGATGTCCGGGAGTTGCCCCCTCGGCGTCGCCCGCCCACAGTGCTGCTGGGCAGGGCTTCCGACGGGGACGAACTCTGGGAGCTGGCCGCTGCCCTGGGCGCTGAACGGGTCGCCGTTCTACCCGAAGCTGCGGCCTGGCTGGCCGAACACCTCAGCATGTCCGGGTCTCCCGATCCCGGGGGCATGGTCATGGGCATCATCGGTGGCAGCGGCGGCGCGGGGGCAACCACAACAGCCATCTGGCTGGCCCAAGCTGCCGCCGATTACGGCGTCAGCACTATGCTCATCGACGGCGATCCTTGGGGTGGCGGCCTTGAACTGGCTGTAACGGCTGAGGACATCCCGGGACTTAGGTGGCCCGACTTCTCCGAAACCCGTGGAAGCATAGATCCCGCCCAGTTTCGGGATTCCTTGCCCTTCGCAGGAGGCTTTGCTTACTTGTCCTGGCCCGGAACCCGGGACGCGGTCCACAGCCCGGACACGCGTGCAGTAGCGGCGGTCATGGACGCCGCACGTCGCAGCTTTGAGCTCATCCTGGTGGACATAGGGCGAAGTGGGGAAGGAGTGCGGAACCTCGCGTGGGACTGCGACAGGATGGTCCTCCTTGCCAAGGCCCACCTCAAATCCGCGGTAGCGGCAGGGCGCATCTTGAGCGAGCTTCCGCCCATCGACGCAGGACTGGTGGTCCGTGGCAGCAGCGCCTCATCCGTAGACGCCGGGCTCATTGCAGAGTCACTGGGACTGCCACTGCTGGGCGTCCTCCCCGAGGTGAGGGGCGTGGCAGCCGGTACCGAATTGGGACGCATCCTTGAATTCGGCCGACGCAGGCCGGTCAACCGGTTTGCCATGTCAGTCCTGGGATTCGACGGTGCCAACCAGTGAACCCGTTTGAGGGAACGCGACGCAGGCAGGGCAGGAAACTCGATTCCCTGCTCCTTGAAACCGTGCGGGAGTCGGTGCTCGCGGGCAACGGACCAGTCACGCCGTCCACAGTCGCAGCGGCGGTTCAGGCGAGCGGCAGGCTGCTGGGCACCGCCGGCGCCCTGGAAGCCGCCGAGTCCATCAACGCTGAGCTGAACGGGTTGGGCCCCCTGCAACAGTTGGCCCAGAATCCGGCTGTGACAGACATCTTCGTCAACGGCCCCAATTCCGTCTGGCTGGACCGCGGACAAGGGCTTGAAAGGTCATCGGTGCACTTCGACACCGAGCAACAGATCAGGTCCCTGGCCTCCCGACTGGTTTCAGCCGGTGGCCGTCGGTTGGATGATGGGTCGCCCTGTGTAGACGTGCGCCTCAACGGCGGCTACCGGGTGCACGCGGTCCTCTCGCCGATATCCACCACCGGGACCCTTCTGTCCATCCGTATCCGCCGCGAGAACGTGTTCACGCTGCCGGAGTTGAGGGAAAGCGGAATGTTCTCCGAACAATGCGAGTGGGTTCTGAGGGCCATCATGAGCCAAAGACTGAGCTTTCTGATCAGTGGCGCTACTGGATCGGGAAAGACCACGCTGCTGTCCACCCTGCTGGGCTTGTGCCACCCGACGGAGCGGTTGGTCCTGATCGAGGACGCCGCCGAACTCAACCCCGTCCACCCCCACGTAGTGACGCTTGAATCCCGGCACGGAAACCTTGAGGGCGGGGGTGCGCTGGATCTTGGAGAACTGGTCCGCCAGGCGCTGCGCATGCGGCCGGACCGGCTGATCGTCGGAGAATGCCGCGGGGCTGAAGTCCGTGAACTGCTGACGGCACTCAACACCGGGCATACAGGCGGCGGCGGGACCATCCACGCCAACGCGGCAGAAGCCGTGCCCGCGCGGCTGGTGGCCCTCGGAGCGTTGGCGGGGTTGAACGCCGAGGCCGTGCGGCTGCAGGTTTCCAGTGCCCTGGATGTCGTCATTCACGTCGACCGGACACCCACGGGACGGAAAGTGGCTTCGATAGGGGTGCTGACTGATACTTCCGAAGGCCAGAAGGTGGTCTCCGCCCTCCACTGGCATCCGACAGGAATGACCTGTGGGCCCGCCTGGCCTGCCCTCGCCCGCCGGCTTCGTCCGTCGTTGCCAACCGGTTTCGACGGGCCCGGCTTCGGCGGGGCACCGGGCAGGTCAGCTGAGACGTTGCCAGTGGACGGTATGTCAGCATCCACACTGCCGGGCACACTGCCAGACGCTCTGCCGGACGGGAGCTGGGCGACCCTGAATGGTTCGCCGAGTCCCTGGCCCATCCCATGATCGGCGCATTCGTCCTCGTTGCAGGGCTCTCGGCCTGGCAGCACTTCCGGGGACATCGTGTTAGTGGCCGACGTGTACGGAAAAGTTTGGGGGAGCCTGGAGGAGGGACTGGTGCCGCCCTCCGCGCCCGTTCGGGTGTGGGGTTTCGTCACGCCTGGCGGCGAAAGCGAACTGAGCCCTTGCCACTTGTGGTGCTGGTGCACCAGCTGGCGGCCTTGCTGCGTGGTGGGCGGGGAACGTCGAGATTGTGGGAGGAACTCTGGTTGGTCCACGGCCCCCGAGCGACCAAAGATGGCGGCCCGGACACAGTGGCAGAAGCGGTGACTGCCGCACTCAGCCAGGAGTCGCTGCTGGTTGTGGCCGCAGCCAGGGCCGCATCCAACCTGGGAAATTCTTCGGCTGAAGCAATCCGGGATACCGCAGCCCGGACATATCCCCGGCGCGGAAGCTCTGAGCGACGTGTGTGGATGGAGTTGGCGGCGTGCTTGGAGGTGGCAGAAACCAGCGGTTGCCCGCTTGCTGACCTCCTCACCCGTTTCGCCGCCCAGTTGGAAGCCGAAGAAGACGCAGAGGCCGCACGGCAAACGGCGCTCGCCGGACCAAAAGCCACAGTCAAGCTGTTGTCCTGGCTCCCGGTCTTCGGGCTGGTGCTGGGGATGGCGTTGGGCGTTGACCCGTTGGGAATCCTGCTGGACAACGTCCTGGGCGTTGCTACCTTCGCAGCCGGTCTCCTCCTGACGGTGGCCGGTCGCGTTTGGTCCTCACGGCTGGTGGCCTCCGCAGCCGGGAGTGCGTGATGCTTGGGCCCCTGATGCTGGTGATGATCGTCGTCCTGGGCTTGGCGGCTTTCGTGTGGTTCACCGCGCCGACTCGTGCCAGGGCCCGCGTGCTGATCCGGAATGCCGACGCCGCGTCACTGACGGGTTCACCCCGCCGTGTTGCGGCCAGTGCCATGGACATCTTCCAGGGGTCGGGCCTCCGAAGACGGCCAGATCCCGGGGAAGGGCTGGCCCTTAATGATCCGCCTGATCCAAAGGGTCCCTCCGACGGTCTCCGAGACACCGCGATGATGCTGGAACTGGTGGCGTCAATGCTCGACGCCGGAGCTGGAATCGGGCGGGCACTCGAACTCATCTCCGGGTGTGCATCACCACCCATCAGGCGATCGCTCAGGCCAGTGGTGGCCGCGCTGGCCATCGGCGCGGATTGGGAGACGGCGTGGCGGACTCCCACCCAGCACGTGCCTGAGGTGGTCCGTCTCAAGGAGGCACTGGCTTTCGCAGCTTTAACCGGCGCCCCCTCGGCTTCGATCCTCTACGCACAGGCCGCCAGGGAACGGCGCGAACAGTTCCGGACTGCCGAGAAGCGAGCCGCTGCGTTGGGCGTGAAACTGGTAGTGCCCTTGGGCCTTTGCTCACTGCCGGCATTCATCTGCCTGGGGATCGTCCCGGTCCTGATCGCCATGCTTCCTGCCGGATGACGCGTCCACGATGATCGGCACAGAGTGGGCTGCGAATGGCCCCCACTCTCCCTCCACATCCTGCTGATCGATTGGGGGTTATCCACTTGGAGGAATCCCCTTCTTTCAGGCAGCACCGAGCCACGGAAGAGTCGAATCAGTCGGCGGACCCGCTGGCTTTTCTTGAAAGGAACCCACAGTGAGAACACTCTTCAGGGCCGAATCCGGCCGCCGTCAGGGCCGCCGTGCTGCTGGCCAGGAGCGAGCCTCGATGGATCGAGCCGCCTTAACCGGGAAGCAAGGAATGAGGACCTTTGGAATCGAGCAATTTGAACTCGAGGAATTCACGGATTCCGGTTTCGGCGAAGCGGGCTTCCGGGCCACTGGAACGGACCTTCAACTCACTACGTCGCACGGTGCGCTGGCCATGCGGGAGCCGGAGAACCTCCGCGACCAGGGAACGTTGCGGAAGCGACCAGGGCGGCATCATCGGAAGAACCTGTGGAGGAGTCATGAACGTCTCCGGACACGGGGAATGCTTCCGGGCTCGGAGAGCGGTATGGCCACGGCCGAGTATGCCATCGCTACCCTCGCTGCAGTAGGTCTCGCGGGGCTATTGGTGGTCCTCCTTCGGAGCGAAGAAGTCCGCGGCTTCCTGCTCAACCTGATTCGCACGGCCCTGTCCTTGCCATGACGCACGTGCTGCCTGCCGGCAGGAGTTCATCTGCTGCCTGCGCCGGACCAACATCCGGCCAGAAGGCCGGACCATCATCCAGTCAGAAGGCTGGCGGGGAGGAGTCGGGCGCAGTGACCGCGGAGTTCGCCGTTGCCTTGCCGGCCGTGGTCTTCCTCTTGGCATTGCTGCTGGCAGGCGGCGCTGCGGGACTCACACAACTGCGATTGGAGGAAGCCGCCACGGCAGGAGCACGGGCCTCCGCGCGGGGCGAGACGGGTGGTGCCGTGGAAGGAATTGTGAGGCGGCTTGCCGGTGACGGCGTCAGTTCGTCCGTTACCAACGACGCCGGGTGGCTCACGGTGACGGCGTCGTCCCGGGTAGGCGGAGCCGTGGGATCACTGATCCCTTGGACGTTGACGGCGTCGGCTTCCGCCCGCGCAGAGTCAGCCGGTTCGGGGGCTGATGCCGAATCAGCGGGCTCAGGGGCCGGCATGCCATGAACCCGTTTCCAACCCCTTTCCATCTCGAGCGCGGGGCGGGAACAGTTCTCGCGCTGACGCTGGGTGCAGTGGTGATGGCCTTGCTCGTGGGCGTCCTGGTCCTGGCCCAGGCAGGGGTGATGGCGTCCAGGGCTGCGTCCGCTGCGGACCTGGCTGCGCTCGCCGCCGCCGATGCTGCCAGGGGCCTCACTTCAGGGGAACCGTGCACGGTGGCCTCCGAAGTAGCGGCGCGGCACGATGCAACAGTCACATCCTGCACAGTAACCGGAGGGAACGTAGCTGATGTGGCTACCGAGTTGGCTCATCCCTTCGCCTGGGGAGTCGCTACGGGACGGGCACGGGCAGGGCCACCTCCGTAGGCGCCGTTGTTCGCAGGGCTGACCTGGAGGGGCCTAGATGGCGTCCTTCAGCAACACACCCAGCAGCGTGATGGCGGCTGCCTTGTCCAGCGGGTTGTTCTTGTTGCCACATTTGGGGGACTGGACGCAGGACGGGCAGCCGGCCTCACACTCACAGGCCTGGATGGCTTCTTTGGTCGCCGTCAACCAGATCTTGGCCTTTTCAAAGCCCCGCTCAGCGAACCCGGCGCCACCTGGATGTCCGTCGTAGACGAAGATCGTGGGTACCCCGGTGTCGGCATGGAGGGCAGTGGAGACGCCGCCGATGTCCCAGCGGTCACTGGAGGCAACCAAGGGAAGAAGCCCAATGGCGGCGTGTTCTGCCGCATGAAGTGCCCCCGGGAACTCTGCTTCCACCAGCCCTGCCCCGTGAAGCGAGCGGTTATCCACTACAAACCAGACGGCCTTGGTAAAGAGATCCCGGGCGCCCAACTCCAAGGGTTCCTCACCGAGGATCTCGTTGGAAATCAGGGCCTTACGTTGGAAGGAGACAACTTGTGTAGTCACTTTGACGTCGCCAAAATGCGCGGTGATGTCGCCCCACTGGACCGAGCGCGACGTTTCGAGAACTTCAATCTGGGTTACGTCGCGTGCCGTGGTGTAGAAGTCGGGGTTGACCCGGCGCACCATCACGCAGTGGTCGGCCTCGTTGAGGTCCTCCACCAGGTAGCTCTCGTCTTGGTGGACATAGATCGCACCTGTATGGGCTTGGTAGTGGGTTTGCGGCGAGTCCATGGTCCCCAGCAGCGACCCCGTTTCGGCATCAACGATGCTCACTGGACCGCCTCCGTCCGCCCGGAGGTTCACCATTCCGGCAGCACTCTCCGGATGGGTCCAGAACCAACCCGCAGGCCGTTTGCGGAGGTATCCCTGGACCACAAGACGGTCCAGCAGCCCTTCGGAGGTGGGGCCAAAAAGGTCGAGCTCGGCCGGCCCGATCGGCAACTCAGCGGCCGCTGCACACAAATGGGGACCAAGAACGTACGGGTTGCCGGGATCAAAAACGGTGGCTTCCACAGAGACGTCAAAGATGGCCTCGGGATGGTTCACCAGGTAAGTGTCCAAGGGGTCATCGCTGGCAACAAAAGCGGCGATGGCATCCTGTCCTGCGCGCCCTGCCCGGCCAATCTGCTGGAAAAGCGAAGCCCGGGTGCCCGGCCATCCAGCCACCAGCACCGCATCCAGCCCCGAAATATCGATGCCCAGCTCCAATGCCGAGGTACTGGAAACGCCCAGCAGCTGACCGGACCTCAGAGCCTGCTCCAAAGCCCGCCGCTCTTCGGGCAGGTACCCGGACCTATAGGCAGCAACCCGCCCCGGCAAGCTGGGGTCCACCTCGTCCAGGAGTCTTTTGGTGATGGAGGCAATGGACTCGGCTCCGCGGCGCGACTTGATGAACGCGATGGTCCTCACACGCGAGGAAACGAGGTTTGCCAGGATGTCCGCTGTTTCGGCTACGGCGGTCCGCCGCTGCTTGGCACCGTTCTCACCCTTGACGTCCGTGAGCGCCGGCTCCCAAAAAGCAACTGTGGTGGAACCGTGGGGCGAGCAGTCCTCGGAAACCTCCCTGACAGGCGCACCGATGAGCCGGCCAAAAGAAACGCCGGGGTCGGAGGCGGTGGCGGACGCGGCAATGAATACCGGCTCGGGGAACGTGTTTCCTGCACCGTAGTAGGCGCAGATCCGCCGGAGCCGCCGCATCAGGTTTGCCACGTGGGAGCCGAAGACACCGCGGTAGCTGTGGGCCTCGTCCACAATCACGTAGCGCAGCCGCCGGAAAAACTTTGCCCACCAGGTGTGGTTGGGCAGGATGCCGAAGTGCAGCATGTCCGGGTTGGCCAGGATGAAGTTCGCGTGATCGCGGATCCAACGGCGCGACGCAACATCGGTGTCGCCGTCGTAGGTCTCTGCCCGTACGGTGGGCAGCTTCAGCGAGCGGATCGCGGCGAGCTGGTCCGCCGCCAACGCCTTGGTGGGGGACAAGTACAGGGTGACGGCACCGTCGTCATGGATCTTCCCTGGGTCGGCCAGGACCCGCAATTCGGAACGGTGTATCGCGTCCAGAGCCGGCAGTTGGTAGGCGAGCGACTTTCCGGATGCCGTTCCAGTGGCGATCACCACGTGCTGTCCGGAGTGGGCGAGGTCGGCGGCCTGGACCTGGTGCCGGTACGGTTCGTGGATCCCCAGGGCCTCATAGGCCCCCACGACGTCGGGATGGACCCAGCCCGGCCACGGCTCATTGACGGCCTTCCTGGCGGGGATGGTGTGGACATGGCGCAGCTGTTCCGGGTCAGGCGTCCGGCCCAGCAGGGAGATCAATGAATGAGGTGCAGCCACCGAATCATTCTGTCACTGTGCGGGCATGCCGACGGCGGCACCCGAGGACGCCGCCGTCGAACCTGGCTCAACCAGTAGCCGAACCGAGAGAAGCTACGCCCCTGAAAGGTCGGACCCTTCAGTGCCGCTGGCGGACATCATGAGCACGTGGCACACCACGTCCCAGCCAAGATGGGAGTAGAGCTTCTGGCCGTCCAGGGATGCCAGCAGAAGCCCGTTCTCCACATCATGCGAGAACGCTTGGGCGGCGAGGGCCTTCATGATGAAGCTTCCAAGCCCACGGCGCTGGAAGTCCGGTTCGGTGACGATCTTGTCGAAGACGGCGGTACCGTCCACCACGAAGACCCGTCCGCTGGCGGCCACCTGCTCGCCGGAATGGACCACGGCGTAGTGGACTCCGTTGGATTCGGAGGTGGCGAGTTCAAGGTCGTCGTCGGGCAGCCACGGGTCCTCGGAATCCTGGGTTTCCATGTCCACGATCATCATGGTTTGCGATGCGGACGTCACGGTCAGCCCGTGCTGCTCAGCCAGGTACTTGTACCGTTGGACGTCGTTGGTGAGGACCGTCAGGATCCGGGTAGGGGCTTCTGCGGTCTTGCCCGCAAGGGCGGTGAACTCTTCGTCCGAGGGATCGTGGGCAAAATACTCCCAGTCACCGGTTTTGTCGGCGCGAAGCGCAGCAGGGAAGCGGCCTTCTTGGCGTGACTCATAGCCGCGGCAGCCGGACCAGCCGGCTACCCAGACTTCCAAGAGGTGCGCAATGTCTTCAACCAACGCGTCTGGACTCATGTAGAGAGAGTATGCCAGCGCACCATGAAGCAACAGAGCCCGATCAGCCCCGGAATGCTTGCTTATGGAATTGTGACTTCTCCTATCGGCAGGCGCTGCGCCAGCCGGGCCGGAAGTGTGGCCGGCCTGCGATTTTACTGCACCAAGTACCCTTGAATAGTGGCTTTGAACCGAATTGTGCTCTTCTATGGCTTTACCCCGATCGCCGACCCCGACGCCGTGCGTCTGTGGCAGCGCGCCCTCTGCGAGAAACTGGGCCTCACCGGCCGGATCCTCATATCGAAGGACGGCATCAATGCCACGGTGGGCGGCGAACTGAACAACATGAAGCAGTACGTGAAGACCACGCGTGAATATAAGGGCTTCCACGGGATCGACTTCAAATGGTCGGAGGGAAGCGCCGCAGATTTCCCGCGCCTCAGCGTCAAGGTCCGCGATGAAATCGTCTCGTTCGGTGCTCCCGGGGAACTCAAGGTTGATGCCAACGGCGTGGTGGGTGGGGGCAAGCACCTGCAGCCGGAGGAACTCCACGCGCTGGTGGAGGCCAGGAAGTCCAGTGGCGAGGACGTGGTCTTCTTTGACGGCCGCAACGCGTTCGAGGCACAGATCGGCAAGTTCAAGGATGCGATCGTTCCGGACGTGGACACCACGCACGACTTCATCAAGGAACTGGACTCGGGCAAGTACGACGACCTCAAGGACAAGCCGGTCGTCACCTATTGCACCGGTGGAATCCGCTGCGAAGTCCTATCCAGCCTGATGGTCAACAGGGGCTTCAAAGAGGTCTACCAGTTGGATGGCGGGATTGTCCGCTACGGAGAAACGTTCAAGGACAAAGGGCTCTGGGAAGGTTCCCTTTATGTCTTTGACAAGCGCATGCACGTTGAGTTCAGCGAGGACGCCAAAACCATTGGCGAATGCGTCCGCTGCGCTGCCCCCACCAACAAGTTCGAGAATTGCTCCAACCTCAGTTGCCGCACTCTGACCCTGTACTGTGCCGAATGCGCCTCAAGTCCGGAAACGCTGCGCTGCCCCGGAGGCTGCGAAGCCGCTTAGTGCGGCCTTATAGCCTGCTTACCCGGTAGGCGAAATTGGCATCGGACCTGGATCCGACCGTGATGGACAGGATGGCGTCCTTGTCCAGTTGAACCACGCTTACCCGCGCGTTGGCGCATCCCAAAGTCAGGTCCACCAGGGCCACATCGTTCAACGTCACGGCGAACGTGACCCGGCGGGTGCCACGGCATGCCAGCGTCACGGCGTATGTTCCTCCGGGCAACTGCACCGTTTGCTCGGATTTGGACTCACCGGGGTTCAGATAGCCGCTGCTGGAGTAGAACGACTGACCTTGCGACTCAGGCAGCGCAGCCTTTGCCCATTCTTCAAGGGCATCGCCGCTGACGGTTTCTTCCAGCGCCGGATCGGGCGGAAGAGCGACGTTTCCTGCAGTAGAGGTGGCGGTGCCCTCCGGCCTGCCGCCGTCCTCATAGGTGTATTCGCAACCAGCCACGCCGCCGCCCAGGACAACGAGAAGCACGACGGCGGCCCTCGCCAGCCGCTGTGACATCACCGAGCAAGCTGCCTTGCTGCCCATGCACTGACTTTACGCCCGGGTGGCCGCTGTCTGAAGGCTTGTGGGTGGAAGAAATCCGGAGCCTTCTAGCTTGCCGTCGGAGCCAGGTGATAAGCGTAAATCAGTGGGGCATCGACGCTGCTTGTCGAGATACTGAGGGGGCCGGCGGCAGGCACTTTGATTTTCACCACATCGAGGCTGCCGTTGCATGCTGCAGCAGCATCGGCGATTTTGTCTCCGCTCAAGGAAACTGCGAAGTAGGCCTTGCCGCCGCCGTCGCACGCCATGGTGAGCGTAAAGGTCCCGGCGGACACGCTTGGCGATTCCTTGACCAAGGGGTCCCGGTTGAGGATCTTGCCGGAGTCCTCCAGGACCGCGCCGCTTGCTGTCGGGAGGACCTTTTCCTTCCAAGCGGGAACGTCTGCATCTGCGATGTTGACCGGCGCCTGGCAGGCGCTGACCCCCAGCAGGACACCAGCGGCCAGGGCACCAAGGCCCGCGCGGCGCCTTGTGGAGGAGAAGTTGAGCATGATTCCACGCTACCGGGTTCCAGCGGCGTCCTTTGTCCACATAGCCCGGAACGGGACCGCCCGGCCCGGCGGGCCGCCCCTACACTTGCAGGGTGACTGACACAGCATTCTTGTTTACCGCCGGCAACACTGACGATGCTCCCCGAAGCGACCAACCCGGTCTGCTCCAGGTGCTTGCCAGGGACCTTCGCGCCCTCTCCTACACCGTGGACGGGGTGGCTGCCCTGCTGGGGGAGTCGGCTTCAGCAGCGCTTAGCCGGGACCAAGTGGTTCCTGCGCTCCTGGCCACCGAGCGGTTGAAGGACTCGCACGATCCCGCGGTCCGGTCACTGGCTGTGATTGTCCGTCTCTGGCTTCTGGCCGTCCCACAGTCCGTGGCCGACGTTGACTCCGCCCTGCCCGGAGTCCGTACCCAAGGACTCGTGGAACTTGGCCTGGCTGCCATGGATGGCGGGGTCGTCCGGGTCACAGTAGACCTGCGCCCCTACGGGTGGGACGCGAATGCTGACGGCAGCGGTGGCGCCGAACTCTGGGTCGCCAGTGACCTCGCCGCCCACCAACAGCCGGGAGTCCTGCGTCACGACCATGTCCTGGGCATTGGCCGCGCCTCCACAACGCTGGTCCAAACCACCTTCAGGCAACACACCAAACGCGCCCTGGACCTGGGGACTGGCTGCGGGATACAGACCTTCCACCTGCTGCACCATTGCGAGCACGTTACTGCAACGGACATCTCCTCAAGGGCACTGGCATTTACCCGGTTCAACCTGCTGCTGAACGCGGCGGAGCTTGATCTGGATCCCCAGGACTTGGAAAGCCGGGTAAGCCTGCGCCTGGGATCGCTCCTGGACCCTGTGGAGGGTGAACAGTTCGGCTTGGTGGTGTCCAACCCTCCCTTCGTGATTACACCCAGGACGGGCGGGGAATCGTCGTCGGACCAGTTCACCTACCGCGACGGCGGACTTCCGGGTGACGGGATCGTAGCTTCGTTGGTGCAATCACTTGCAAGCGTCCTGGAACCCGGGGGCACCGCACAAATGCTGGGCAACTGGGAGGTTACAGAGGGCTCGGACTGGAAGGACCGTCCCACTGCGTGGCTGAAGGACTCGGGTCTTGACGTGTGGTTCATCCAGCGCGAGCAAGTGGATCCGGAACAGTATGCGGAGACCTGGCTGCAGGATGCCTCGCAGAACCGTGACCGTGAGCAGTACAAGGAGTCGTACGCCGCTTACCTGGACGACTTCGCCTCCAGGAACGTGGAAGGGATCGGCTTCGGCATGATCTGGCTGCGCCGCCCCGAGCCAGGACACCGGCCCATCATCAGCCGCTTCGAAGAGATCACCTATCCCATCGAACAACCCATCGGACCGCATCTGGGCGCGGCCGTGGAACGGGCCGATTGGGTGGCCGCCACCCCGGTGGCCGACGCGCATCTGGTAGTAGCGGAGGACGTGACCGAAGAACGCCACCAGCGACCTGGAGCTGCCCACCCGGGTGTCATCCTGCTGAGGCAGGGTGCAGGCCTCCGCAGGACCAATCTACTCAGCACGGAGCTTGCAGGTTTCGCCTCTGCCTGCGATGGAGAGTTGTCGGTCCGCCAGATCGTGGCGGCCCTGGTCTCGCTGTTGGGAGGTGACGAGGACTTTGACGAGGACGCTTTCACGGAGGGCCTGTACAGGGATGTCACCAACCTCGTCCTTGAGGGTTTCCTGCTTCCGGACCCGACGCAGACCAGCGAATGAGCAGCGACGCGACGCCGCCGGCGATGAACTCCGATGGTCCCGCAAGTGACCCTGACTACACTGATCAAGTGATTGCGAACAACGAGACATCCCAAACGTCAGGCGACGTTCCGCGGCGGAAGCGGGCCGAGAAGACGGTTGAGATCACCGATCCCAAGGCTATCCGCGCCTTGGCGCACGCTGCCCGCATCGAGGTCATTTCTGAGCTTTACGCCACCCAGGTGAGCCACACAGCAACCGAACTCGCTGCCCGGACCGGCCTGACTCCCAGCGCCATGAGCTACCACCTCCGCGCCCTCCAGAAATGGGGAATCGTGGCACCGGCCGAAAATGCCGGCGATGCACGCGAGCGGCGTTGGAAGGCGGCCGGAACAGACTTCACCATCTCCGGAGGCAGTGTCGCCAGCCCCGAGATTGCCGTGGTTGACCTGGAGCTCGATGCGTTCCGTCGGCGCGCTTCTGCCTTCGCCAAAGCCCGGGGGGAGCGCCGCCAGCGCGGTGAAGGGGGAGACGAGCCGGTATCGGTGGTCCTCTCCAGCAACCTGCTCTATCTCACCAACCCGCAACGGAAGGAACTGGCGGACAGAATCCGCGAGGTCGTGAGGGAGTACGAACTTGAGGATCCCACGCAGATTCCGGAAGGTGCCGAACGTGTGGCAACCTTGTGGTCGATGATCCCGGACGACCGCGTGGCACCTGGGCAATAACCCTCCGGCCTGGTCACCGAATGACCGCCCTGGTTTCCGTACCAAAACGCAGGATTCTGCAAACTATGGTGAACTAGGCCAATATGGGCACCAGCCCAATTACACATTTTTTCTGTAGGAGCACCGTGCCCAGCAAGGCAAAAACCGGCAAGAAACTCGTGATCGTGGAGTCTCCCGCCAAGAGTAAGACCATCGCCAAGTACCTTGGCGAAGGCTTCATCGTCGAGGCTTCCATCGGCCACATCCGGGACCTCCCGCAGCCGTCTGATCTCCCTGCAGAACTGAAGAAGACCTCGCTGGGCAAGTTCGCCGTCGACATCGAAAACGACTTCAAGCCGTACTACGTTGTCTCCCCGGACAAGAAGAAAAAGGTTGCCGAGCTCAAGGCCCAGCTTAAAGACGCTGATGCGCTCTACCTCGCAACCGATGGGGACCGCGAAGGCGAGGCCATCGCGTGGCACCTCTTGGAGGTCCTGAAACCCAAGGTTCCCGTCTATCGCATGACCTTTGGTGAAATCACCAAGGAAGCCATCCACCGCGCCATGGACAACCTGCGCGATGTGGACACCGCTTTGGTGGATGCGCAGGAAACCCGCCGCATCCTCGACCGCCTGTATGGCTACGAGATCTCTCCTGTCCTGTGGCGCAAGGTTGCCCGCGGGCTTTCGGCCGGCCGCGTGCAGTCCGTGGTGACCCGCATGGTGGTGGACCGCGAACGTGAACGCATGGCATTCCGGGCAGCCTCCTACTGGGACCTCACCGGCCAGTTCGGTGCTGACTCGGGTTCCTTCAAGGCCAAGCTTGCTGCTGTGGACGGTTCCAAGGTTGCCAGTGGCCGTGACTTCAATGACAACGGCCAGCTCACCTCCTCCACAGTGGTGCACCTCAACGAGGAACTTGCCACGTCCTTGGCCGCGGGCCTGGAAAACGCCGAATTCCGCGTACGCTCCGTAGATACCAAGCCGTACACCCGCCGTCCGGCCGCACCGTTCACCACGTCGACGCTGCAGCAGGAAGCCGGCCGCAAGCTGCGCTTCTCCTCCAAGAGCACCATGCAGGTAGCCCAGCGCCTGTATGAAAACGGCTACATCACGTATATGCGTACCGACTCCTCGGCGTTGAGCGACGAAGCCCTCACGGCATCCCGCCGCCAGGCCGCCGAGCTCTACGGCCCTGAGTACGTGCCCCAGAGCCCCCGCGTTTACGCCAACAAGGCAGCCAACGCGCAGGAAGCGCACGAGGCCATCCGTCCCGCAGGAGACTCTTTCCGCACCCCGGCACAGGTTGCCAAGCAGCTGAGCGGCGATGAGTTCCGGTTGTACGAGCTCATCTGGAAGCGCACCGTCGCCTCGCAGATGGCCGACGCCAAGGGCTCCACCGCCACTATCCGCCTCGGTGCGGTGGCGGCAGACGGACGCGACGCCGAATTCTCGGCTTCCGGTACCGTCATCACCTTTCCCGGCTTCCTGGCCGCCTATGAAGAAGGTAAGGACGAGAGCCGCGGCGATGATGAGTCGGACGAAGCCCGTCGCTTGCCCAATGTTGCCAAGGGCGACTCCCTGAAAGCATCGGAAATCCAGGCTGTAGGACACGAAACGTCTCCACCGCCGCGGTACACAGAAGCCTCGCTGACTGCTGAACTGGAAAAGCGGGGCATCGGCCGTCCGTCCACTTATGCCTCCACGATTTCCACCATCCAGGACCGCGGGTATGTCCGGAAGCAGGGTTCCGCCCTGGTTCCGAGCTGGATTGCTTTCTCGGTGATCCGTTTGCTGGAACAACACTTCACGGACTACGTGGACTACGAGTTCACTGCGGACATGGAAGGCGACCTGGACAAGATCGCCAATGGCCAGGCCGCAGGCGCCGCCTGGCTCAAGCACTTCTACTACGGTGAAGACGCCGATCCGGGTCTGCTGAGCATCGTCAACAACCTCGGCGAAATCGACGCCCGCGAGATCAACTCCGTGCCCATCGCCGAAGGCATTACACTCCGCGTAGGCAAGTTCGGACCCTACCTGGAAAGCTCGATCCCCACCATCGACCAGAAGACCGGCGAGGTAGTTGAGTCCTCCCGGGCCAACGTCCCTGAGGAACTTGCCCCGGATGAACTCACGGCAGCCAAAGCCATTGAGTTGATGGAGACTGCCGCCCCGGAGGAACGCGTCCTGGGCACTGATCCCCACACCGGGCACACCGTGGTGGCCAAGAACGGCCGTTACGGGGCCTACGTCACCGAGATCATCCCGGAAATGACAGAGGAACAGTTGGCCAACCAGCCGGTTGAGTACTACAAGAACGGCAAGCCGAAGCCGCCCAAGAAGCCAGTAAAGGCCAAGCCGCGTACAGGATCGCTGTTCAAGTCCATGACCGTGGACACGGTTACCCTTGACGAGGCGCTGCAGCTCATGAGCCTTCCGCGGGTACTCGGTGAGGATGCTGACGGCAATCCCATCACGGTGCAGAACGGCCGCTTTGGTCCGTACCTGAAGAAGGGCACGGATTCCCGCTCCATCGGTTCGGAAGAGGAAATCTTCACGATTACCTTGGAACAGGCACTGGAGATCTATTCACAGCCCAAGCAGCGGGGAGCCCGTGCGGCTGTACCGCCGCTTGCCGAGTTCGGCCCGGACCCTGTTTCGGAAAAGAACATCGTGGTGAAGGAAGGCCGGTTCGGCCCGTACATCACAGACGGCATCACCAACATCACGGTCCCGCGCACCACCTCGCTGGAGGAACTGACCCGGGAACGCGCCGTCGAACTTTTGGCTGAAAAAAGGGCCAAGGGCCCGGTCAAGCGGACCACCACCCGCAAAGCGCCGGCCAGGAAGACCGCAGCCAAGAAGTAGCTTCAGCGAAGGCCGGGACAGCATGCGCGAATTGCGTCCCGGCCGGCATCGTGGTCGAGTAGAACCATGACTGAACAGACTGTTTCACCGGACAACGAACCCTTGAACGACCTCGAGGCGAAGCTCGCCTCGGCCGAGCAGCCGGACGCCAACCCGGTGGATGTCATCCTCGCTTTCCTCAACAACGAGGTTTACCTGGTCAGCTCCGAAGCCGTGGACGGCCCGGACTCGTCGGTGGAGCCGCTGGTGCTCTCCAACGCCGACGGCCAGCCCGTCCTGGCAGTCTTCAGCCACCCGAGCCGCGTCGATGAGCGCTTCCTCGAAGCAGCCCCGCACGTCCTGGGCACCATGGGCTCGGCGATCCTCGGCAACATCGGTGATGAACTGGGCATGGTCATCAACCCGGGCAGCGAGTTCGGCTTCGAAATTGATCCCGAAGGCATCGCCAACATCCGCCGCGACTTCAAGCGTGCAGACGAAGCTGGGGAGCCCGCGGAATAGGGCCCGCCCCACCATCAGCCACCCTTCCGTCGACGAAACGTCGTCGCCAAGTTGCTTCGCGGGCTTCGAATCGGTGAATAATGGCAGAATGCGTCTTGGCGTTCTAGACATCGGTTCCAACACCGTCCATCTGCTGCTTGTGGATGCTCATCCGGGCGCGCGTCCGGTGGCTTTCGCATCCCACAAACGTCCTCTGTCCTTGGTGCAATACCTTGACGGTGACGGCAACATCAATGACGCCGGCCAGCATGAGCTCATCGAGTTTGTGCTGGAAGCCTGGGAGTTCGCGGCCAGCCACAAAGCGGAGGACCTTCTGGCGTTCTGTACGTCCGCCATCCGCGAGGCCACCAACGGCCCGGAAGTCCTGGCCAAGGTGAAACACGAAACCACGGTGACCCTCCAGGAACTCACGGGCAGCGAAGAAGCCTCCATGACCTTCTTTGCTGTACGCCGTTGGTATGGATGGGGCGCAGGGCCCATCCTGGACCTCGACATCGGGGGTGGCTCGTTTGAAATGGCCTACGGAACGGACGAGCTCCCTGAGTTCGCCACCTCCGTTCCCCTGGGTGCCAGCCGCCTGACGCGGGACTGGCTCCACGATGATCCGCCAACTGCCAAGAGCGTCAAGGAACTGCGGCGTTACATCCGTTCCACCCTGAAGCCGGTGGTCCGTAATTTCCATGAGCTGGGCCGCGCGAACCTGGTGGCGGGCACCTCCAAGACCTTCCGTTCGCTGGCCCGCATCGCCGGAGCTGCTCCCAGCGCAGCTGGACCATACGTGAAGCGCGAACTCCACGCAGCGGACCTTGGCCTTTGGGCCCAGCGCATTTCCGCCATGACCGTGGAAGACAGGCTGTACCTCCCGGGCGTCTCGGATGCCCGTGCCCGCCAACTGTTGGCAGGCGCGCTGGTGGCCGAGGCTGCGCTGGAGCTCTTTGAGTTCCCCACCATGGAAATTTGTCCATGGGCGCTGCGGGAAGGCCTGATCCTGCGGCGGCTTGACCAGCTGGTGTTCGAAGAGGCCCTCGACCCGGCTCCCCATGTGGGCAAGCGGAAGAAGGACAAGTCCAAGAAGAAAGCAGCCAAGGACGGTACCAAAACGGTGGACAACAACCAGCCCCACTCCGGGATCAAGGAATTTCCTGTTCCCGTAAACACCCCGTCCCCTGCACCAATCCCAGCCCCCGTGGCAGGCGGGCTGGCCTCCTGAGATGAGCAACGACGTCGAACCCGAAGTGAATGACCGCCAGATTCCCGTAGCGCTGTCCAGCGCGTCCGTCTATCCCTTGAGCGTCCACGACGCTTTTGCCGTGGCGCAGGACCTGGGGTACGAGGGCGTGGAGGTGATGGTCACCAACAACGCTGTGAGCCAGAACCCGGACGCCCTGATCCAATTGAGCCACCGCTACCACCAGGAGATCGTCTCCATTCACGCGCCCACCTTGCTGCTGACGCAACAGGTGTGGGGCACCGCGTGGAACAAGATCGAGAAGTCGTGCCAGATGGCCGCGGATGTCGGTTGCGACACCGTAGTGGTCCACCCGCCGTTCCGTTGGCAGTCCAACTACGCCGAGAACTTTGTGGAAGGCGTCCGGGAGATCGCGGCCATGTACCAAGTGCATATCGCCGTGGAGAACATGTACCCATGGCGTGTCCGAGGCCGGGAAGCGGTGGCCTACCTGCCGCACTGGGATCCACTGGGCCAGGATTACGACGACGTCACCTGGGACTTCTCGCACGCCGCCACTGCCGGGGCCAACAGTCTGGAAGCCATCAAGGCGCTGGGGAACAAGCTCCGCCATGTTCATCTCACTGATGGCTCGGGTTCGGGCAAGGACGAGCACTTGGTTCCGGGTACAGGAACGCAGCAGTGTGCCGATGCCCTGCAGCACCTGGCAGCCACGGGTTTCGACGGCGTGGTGGTGGCCGAAATTTCCACCCGCAAGGCCAAAGTAGCGGGGGAGCGTGAGGAAATGCTGGCGGAAACCCTGCGCTTCGCGCGGCAGCACCTCAGCGTTCCGATGCTGCGGTCCGTAGACAACTAACGGCGTCGAGCGTTTCACGCGGTTCCCGGGTTTGTTCGTCTGTCCCGCCCTTCAAGGGTGTGTCAGGCGAACAAATGGGGGATCCGTGCACTTAAAAGCGAAAGCACCGGCGGCCGAATCGGGAAATGGGGGAAAACCCGCCCGGCCACCGGTGCTTGTGGCGGACATCCCCATGCCCGCCTCATCACTCGCACCCTCAATGAGGTAACTACTAAGTTACGGACCAACCATGAGTGCTGCCTGCAATATCCTTGTGAGCTAGCTGGGAATCTGGAATCCGTTAGACCCCGTCCAAGGCCAACTGCAATGATGGAGCCATGAGCAACCGAATCGCATTCCTTGGCTGTGGATCCATGAACGAGGCAATCCTGGGAGGCCTGCTGGCAGCAGGGACGGACCCCTCAGACATTGTTGCCACCGTCCGCCGGGCCGAGCGGGCCGATGAACTCGCCCAGCGCCATGGCGTCATGGCCATCGCGGGCGAAGAGGAGCCGGACAACAACAAGCTGGCCACCAAAGGCTCGGGCATGGTCATCCTGGGCGTCAAACCGGTGGGCATCCTGGATCTGGCACGGGAGATCAGCCCGGCCCTGGCGAAGGACACGATCGTTGTCAGCGTCGCCGCAGCGGTTTCCATCGCCCAACTCGAAGCAGCGCTGCCTGACGGCCAGCCGGTGATTCGAACCATGCCCAACACGCCCTCAAGGCTTGGCCGCGGTGTCATCTCGGTCTCCCCGGGAACCCACTGCACGCCAGAACAGCTCGAAAAAGCCAAGACGGCGCTGGCAGGTGCCGGCACGGTGGTGGAGATACCCGAAGAGCAGGTGGACGCGCTGTCCGCGATCAGTGGTTCGGGTCCGGCCTACGCGTTCTATCTGGCCGAGGCCATGGCTGCGGCCGGTGTCGAGCTCGGACTGGACCAGGAGCTGTCCGTCATGCTGGCCCGTGAAACCGTGGCAGGCGCCGGGTTCATGTTGGCCGAACCGGGAGCCGATCCCACCGCACTTCGCGTTGCCGTCACCAGCCCCAAGGGAACCACCGAGCGGGCCATCATGGCCTTCGACGACGGCGGCATGCCCAGGATCATCGCCGACGGCGCCCGCGCCGCTGCCGCCCGGGCAGCAGAGATCACCAAGCAACTCGGCTAGTTTTCGTACAGATAACGCCCCTTAGAGCCGCTCTTAGGGGCGTTATCTGTACAAAAACTCCCATGGATTACGGGCGGGCTGCGAACCGCTCCAGCAAGTCCACGTGTCCGGACACAATCAGCATGTCGTGACCGGACACTTTGGTTTCCGGCCGCGCATAGGTGAAGTCCTCGCCCGGGGTTTTCACGCCGACAATGGTCACGCCGTACTTGGATCGGACCTTGGATTCCTCCAAGGTGAAGCCCACAGTTTCCTTGGGCGGGTACATCTTGACGATCGCGTAGTCGTCGTCGAATTCAATGAAGTCCAGCATGCGCCCGGACACCAGGTGCGCTGCACGGACCCCTGCGTCCGCCTCCGGGTAGATCACGTGGTTGGCGCCGATGCGGGTGAGGATCTTGCCGTGCGAGGGCGTGATGGCCTTGACCCACAGATGCTGGATGCCCAGATCCACCAGGTTCACGGTGATGAGCACCGAGGACTCGATGGACGTGCCTACGCCGACTACGGCTGAGCTGAACTCCTGGGCGCCGAGCTGGCGCAGGGCGTCGATATTGGTGGCGTCGGCCTCCACCACGTGAGTGAGTACGGGCGCCCACTTCTGGACCAGGGTGCGGTCACGTTCGATGGCCAGGACTTCACGGCCCTGCTTGACCAGCTGCTCAGCGGTGGCGGATCCGAACCGGCCGAGGCCAATGACCAGCACTGGTGCGTTGTGTGCGGGGCGGTTGGCAGCCCCCGTGGTACTAGCCAATGATTGGCCTCTCTTCCGGGTAGTGGTACAGCTGGCTGCGCTGGCGCAGGGCCAGACCGGCGGCAAGGGTTACGGTGCCGACGCGACCGGCAAACATCAAAGCGGTGAGGACATAAACGCCCGACGGCGGCAGCTCGGCGCTGAGGTTGGTGCTGAGTCCCACGGTGGCGAAGGCGGAAATGGATTCGAAGAGCACCCGGTCCAACGACGCTCCACTGATGGAGAGCAGAAGGAACGCGGCCACCGACACCAAGGTGGCGCCGGCAACGATCACCGAGATGGCCACGCGCATGGTGCCTTGGGGGATGGTTCGGCCGTAGACTTTCACGTCGGCGTCGCCGCGGGCTTCAGCCATGATGGCCAGGAACATGACGGCAATGGTGGTCACCTTGATGCCGCCGGCCGTGGACGCGGAGCCGCCGCCGGCGAACATCAGGGCGTCGGTGAGGAGCATTGTGGTGGATTCCATGTGGTTCTGGTCCACCAGGTTGAAGCCGCCCGATCGCGTCATCACCGACGCGAACAGCGAATGGGTGATCTTGTCGCCCAGGTTCATGGTGCCGATGGTCCGCACGTTGTCCCACTCCATCAAGCCCCAAAGGACCGTGCCCGCTGCCAGCAGGATGAACGAGACCTGGATGGTGAGCTTGGTGTGGAGGTTCCACTTTTTCCAGTTGAGCCCGTTCTGCTGGAGCACCATCACCACAGGGAAGCCGAGGCTGCCCAGGAACACGCCCAACATCAGCGGGATGAGGATCCACAAATCGGTCTCGTACGGGACGATGCCATCGGAGTGCGGCGTGAATCCGGCGTTGTTGAAAGCGGAAATCGAATAGAAGACGCCGTGCCACACGGATTGCCAGAAGCTCTCCCCGAGCACCATGAAGCGGGGGATCAGCACGATGGCCAGAGCGGCCTCAATCACCACCGAGGTCACAATGACGATCCTGAGCAGGGTACCCACTTCACCGAGCCGGCCTGCGTTGTTCATGGCTTCCTGGGCGATGAGCTTGCCGCGCACGCCCAGCCGCTTGCTGACCATGAGGGCCAGCAGTGAGGCCAGGGTCAAGGTACCAAGACCACCTACGAAAATGCCTATCAGGATTACCAACTGGCCGAAGAAGGTCCAGTGCGTGGCGGTGGAAACCACCGTCAACCCGGTGACGCAGACGGCGGAGACCGCCGTGAACATGGACTGGTGCAGGGGTGTGACAGTTCCGGCGGAGGAAGCCGCAGGCAAGGACAGCAAGCCGGTGAAGACCAGGATCACCACAGCGAAGACGGTCAACGCCAAACGGGCCGGTGACGTGTTGGCAATGTTGTCGATGAAGTCGCGCACGCGGGTAAAGATCCAGAGACCTTCCCGCTCCTGCTGGTTGGTTTGCCAGTTGGCCGGGCTCGTGGACCGCGACTGGCTTTGAGACATGGCGCTCTTCCTCGGTTGAACAAGCTTTCCTGAGTAGTAAACCACTATTCCCGCGGCGTAACCGGGCAGTAGGGCCCGCCAGGCTCAGGTAGCCTGTTCTGGATGAACTCCAGGCTTGGAACCACGGCTTCCAGCATTACGCGCTCCGCACTGCCAACGACGGTGGTGTGGGACCCAGCCATGACTGCCTACAATTTTGGCCCCGGCCACCCCATGGCACCGCAGCGGCTGGAACTGACAGCGCGGCTGGCCGAGTCCTTGGGGCTGTTCGGACACGAGCATGTGGCCGTCGAGGCACCCGCTGTGGCCTCCGACGTCGAACTTTTAACGGTCCACAGCACCGGCTACGTGGAGGCCGTCCGACGCGTCAGCGAGGATCCGTCCACGCCGGACGAAAGCCGTGGGCTGGGCACGGAGGACGATCCCGCGTTCGCTGGTATGCATGAGGCCAGTGCCCGCCTTGCCGGTGGCTCGCTGCTGGCCGCTGACACCATCCTGTCGGGCCGGGCCGTGCGCGCGGTGAACTTCAGCGGCGGGATGCACCATGCTGCACGCGAGCGGGCCAGCGGCTTCTGCGTCTACAACGACGTCGCGCTGGCCATCCAAAGACTGCTCGACGGCGGGGTGCAAAGGATCGTCAGCATCGACGTCGATGCGCACCACGGCGATGGGACCCAGAGCATCTTCTGGAACGATCCCCGCGTCATGACCATCAGCCTCCACGAGACAGGCCTGTCGCTCTTCCCCGGCACCGGCTTTGCCAATGAAACCGGTGGGCCGGACGCTCCCGGGACCGCGGTCAATGTTGCGCTGCCCACTTTCACGGGAGACGCGGCCTGGTTGCGGGCCTTCCATGCCGTGGTCCCGCAGCTCGTGGGTGCCTTCCAGCCCGAGGTGATCGTGAGCCAACACGGCTGCGACTCCCATCGCGACGATCCCCTGACCCACCTCACCCTCAGCATCGACGGACAGCGTGAGGCGGCGTCCGCCGTCGCAAGCCTTGCCGCCCGCTATTGCGACAACCGCTGGATCGCTACGGGCGGTGGCGGCTATGACGTCACCGGTGTTGTGCCGCGCTCATGGAGCCACCTGATCGGGATGGTGACGCAACGCCCGGTACCGCTCAGCACGCCGGTGCCCGAAGCCTGGCGGACGTACGTGCGCGAAACCTATGGCGTGTGGGCTCCGGAATCCATGGGCGATGACGTGGACGTGTGGTGGCGCTCCTGGGAGGTAGGCTACGACCCCGCGGACGAGGTGGACCGGACCATCATTGCCACGCGCAAGGAGATCTTCCCCCTGTACGGCCTGGACCCCTGGTTCGACTGACGCTGGTTCCGCCCGAATCCCGCCTGCATCACAACGAAACAGGGATGCCAATTGGCGTATATGTCGCTAGGGTGGGAGGCATGGTGACTGACGACGTATTTGCCGTCATAGCTGAGGCAACCAGACGCGACATCCTGGTCTCCCTCCGCTCTGGGGATAAAGCAGTAGGCGAACTGGTGGAAGAACTGGCTGCAAGCCAGCCCACAATCTCCAAGCATCTGAAGGTGCTCCGCGAGGCTGATCTGGTCAGCATGCGCGCGCAAGGCCAGAAGCGCTTCTATGCCCTGAATCCCAAGCCGCTTGCGGGCGTCGCGAGCTGGCTTGAAACGTTCGACGTCGGAACCCCGGCTCCCGCCGTCGTCGTGCCTGCTGCTGCGGCGACTTCCGCCGCTGCCGCCACGGACGTGCCCGCCGCTGTGGCTCCCGCCGATGCCGCCGTCGCGTCAGTACCCAACCGCGCCGACGCCATTGGCCAGGCCGTCAAGGTCCACGCGAGTGGAACGCCCGTCTCCCTTGACCCGGCCTCCGATGACACCGTCCCCCAGCAAATCGGCCGCACCGTTGGCCGCGCTGCCACTAAGGCTGCTGACCTCCTGGCCAATCTTCCGAACCTGCCCAACCTTCCCAAATTCGGTCGTAAGCGGTAGCGCACCCCTACTTAACGTGATCCTCATCACATTGTGAGTTTTTGTTTACCTTGGGTTTCCTTGTGTTTTCAACGATTTTCTACAGTTGTGTTAACACGGCGATGAGGGTCACATTGGCTCCGGATGGAGATCCCACCTCCCTCGGTGCAACCATGAGCGGGACTGATCGTCTCGCCGCGGGTCGGCGCACTGAGGATAGGAACACGCATGGATTCAAGGCTCGAAGCTGTCCGCGACACCGTGTTGGCACGGAACCCGGGGGAGAAGGAATTCCACCAGGCCGTCACTGAGGTCTTCGAAAGCCTCGGCCCCGTGCACGATCGCCATCCTGAATTCCTTGAGGGCGCCGTCCTGGAGCGTCTTTGCGAACCGGAGCGTCAGATCATCTTCCGCGTCCCGTGGACCGACGACGCCGGCCGCGTCCACGTGAACCGCGGCTTCCGGGTTGAGTTCAACTCCGCGCTCGGTCCCTACAAGGGCGGGCTCCGCTTCCACCCCTCTGTGTACCTGGGAATCGTAAAGTTCCTTGGCTTTGAGCAGATCTTCAAGAATGCACTCACCGGCATGCCCATCGGTGGCGGCAAGGGCGGCTCGGACTTCGACCCCCGCGGACGTTCCGATGCCGAGATCATGCGCTTCTGCCAGTCCTTCATGACCGAGCTGTACCGGCATATCGGTGAATACACCGACGTTCCCGCCGGCGACATCGGTGTGGGCGGACGCGAGATCGGCTACCTCTTCGGCCAGTACAAGCGCATCACCAACCGCTATGAATCGGGCGTCCTCACGGGCAAGGGCATTTCGTGGGGCGGCTCCCTGGTTCGCCCCGAGGCCACCGGCTACGGCACGGTGATCTTCGCCCAGGAAATGCTCAGGACCCGGGGCCAGTCCTTTGACGGTCAGCGCGTAGTGGTCTCCGGTTCCGGCAATGTGGCTATCCATGCGATCGCCAAGGCCCAGTCCCTTGGTGCCACCGTAGTGGCCTGTTCGGATTCGGCCGGTTACATCGTGGACGAGGCGGGGATCGACGTCGCGCTCCTGAGCCGGATCAAGGAAGTGGAGCGCGGTCGCCTCACGGAGTACGCCGCGCGCCGCACCGGGGCCAGCCATGTTGCCGGCGGTTCCGTGTGGGACGTCAACGGCACCGTAGCATTGCCGTGCGCCACCCAGAACGAGCTCGACGGCGATGCTGCCGCCAAGCTGGTTAGCAATGGCCTGATCGCGGTGGCCGAAGGTGCCAACATGCCCTCCACGCGGTCCGCAGTATCCGTGTTCCAGGAAGCCGGGATCCTGTTCGGGCCGGGCAAGGCAGCCAACGCCGGCGGTGTAGCGACGTCTGCCCTGGAGATGCAGCAGAACGCCAGCCGCGACTCATGGTCCTTCGAGCACACCGAGCAGCGCCTCACCGAGATCATGGTGGGCATTCACGACCGCTGCGCCGAGACTGCCGAGCAATACGGTGCGCCCGGAAACTACGTGGTGGGTGCCAACATCGGCGGCTTCGTCAAGGTAGCCGACGCAATGCTGGCCCAGGGCCTTATCTAGCGCCGCTTACCCAACTAATAGCAGTAGAGGCCGTTTGAACGCTCAAACGGCCTCTGCTGCTACTTACATGGGTGCGGTCAGCGCTGGAGCAGCCGAACGTGGTCCGGGTTCAGGTCCGCCACCTTGCTGACCCCCAGCAGCGCCATGGTCCGGGTCATGTCCTTCTCCAGGATCTGGATGGTCCGGTCCACGCCTTCGCGTCCACCGGCCATGAGACCGTACAGGTACGCGCGGCCGATCAGGGCAAAGTCTGCGCCCAGGGCCAGGGCAGCCACGATGTCCGCGCCGCTCATGATGCCCGTGTCCAGCATGACCGCGGCCTTGCTGTTGTCCGCCTTCAGCGCCGTGGTGACCTCCGGCAGCAAGTGGAACGGGATGGGTGCGCGATCCAATTGGCGGCCACCGTGGTTTGACAGGATGATGCCGTCCGCGCCGTGGTCCACTACCCTGCGGGCGTCTTCCACGGTCTGGATGCCCTTGACCACCAGCTTGCCCTTCCAGGTTTCGCGGAGCCAGTCCAGGTCCTCGTAGGTCAGGGTGGGGTCGAACATCGAGTTGATGAGGTCGGCCACGGTGCCGGTGTAGCGCGAAAGCGACGCGAAGGTCAATGGCTCGTGCGTGAGGAAGTTGAACCACCAGGCCGGGCGGTACGACGCGTCCAGGACGGTCTTGATGGTCAGCGCCGGCGGGATGGTCATGCCGTTGCGGACATCGCGCAGGCGGGCGCCGGCAACAGCTGTGTCGACGGTGACCATGAGGGTGTCGTTCCCGGCTTTGGCGGCGCGCTCGATCAGTTCCAAGGAACGCTGGCGGTCCGTCCAGAGGTACAGCTGGAACCAGTTGCGGCCGTTCGGGGCGGCCGTGGCAACGTCCTCGATGGACGCGGTGCCCATGGTGGACAGGGTGTAGGGGATGCCCGCGGCTTCGGCGGCCTGCGAGCCGGCGTATTCACCTTCGGATTGCATCATGCGCGTGAATCCTGTGGGAGCGATGCCGAACGGCAGGCGTGATTCCTTGCCCAGGATGTCAGTGCGGAGATCGATCCTGGAGACATCGCGCAGGATGCCGGGACGGAACTCGATGTCCTGGAACGCCTGGCGGGCGCGGCGGAGGGTGATCTCTTCTTCGGCGGCACCGTCGGTGTAGTCGAAGGGTGCCTGCGGGGTGCGGCGCTTGGCCATGTCCCGCAGTTCCCAGATGGTGCTGGCGCGCTTGAGCCGCGCGGCCTTGCTGAATTCGGGCTTCTTGAACTGCATGAGCGGAGCCAGGTCGGAAACCTTGGGGACGCGGCGTTTCAGTGCCGGCGGCAGCACGACGGCGGGACGCGGCTGGGGCGGACGTGTCGCGTTTTCGTCGCTCCCGGCGTTGGCGGGCGCGGCCGTGATTTTGGGATCGAGGGTGTCGGTCATGCGGTTCTCCCTTGAATTCTGTGGTCTTACCACTGTGGTCTAACCACACTGTAATCCATGTGGTTGGACCACATCAACTAGTATTCCGTTATGCGTACCCACGAGTTGGTCCTGCAATGGATCGAGAAGCAGCTGTCCGATGGAGACCTTGCCCTCGGCGGCAGGCTCCCGGGGGAACGCGCCATGGCCGAGCAACTGAAGGTTTCCCGGACCTCCGTGCGCGAGGCAGTCCGCATCCTCGAGGCGATGGGCGTGGTCCGTGCCGGAGTGGGGTCCGGAAAGGACGCCGGGACCGTGGTCATCGCCGAGCCGGGCTCAGCGCTGGGTTCCACGCTGAGGTTGCACGTGGCCACGCGCCATCTGCCCGTGGCGGACATCGTGGAGACCCGCGTGCTGCTGGAATCGTGGGCTGCGGAACGGGCCCAGGTGGGCGTTCCGGAGCTGGAAGAAGCTGCAGAGCTGCTGGACCGGATGGACGTCGCCCCGGACATCGATACGTTCCTTGCCCTGGATGCCCGCTTCCATGTGGCGCTCGCGCAGGCTGCCGGCAACTCCGTGGTCAGCGCCATGATGGCCTCGCTCCGGGGCGCGATCGAGAACTACGCCGGTGAGCTGACCGGAAACCTGCCCGACTGGAACGCGACGTCCAGCAGGCTCCGGGCCGAGCATCGCGCCATCCTCGCCGCGGTGAACAACCACGACGGCGGCAAGGCAGCTGAGCTGGTGGCCGCGCACATCCAGGGCTTCTACAAAGAGGCCGGAGTAGGCGCAAACCCCGCACCCAAGTGACACTAAATGCCAAGGTCCGTCCGGGACGTTGGCATAAAGTATCAGCTCGCGGGCTTGAGGGCCGGTGCTGCGGTGCTCTTGCGGATCTCCATCCGCGGGGAGAATTCGTCCTGCGCCTGGACGGAGCTTTCCCCGGCCTGCTGGATCTGTTCCCGCATCCTTCGCCACGCCAGGCTGCCGAGCTCGTTGATGGGAACGGCTGCCGTTGTCAGCGGGGGAGTGGTGTATTTGGCGAACGGGATGTCATCGAAGCCCGTCACGGAGATGTCCTCCGGAACGCGCACTCCGCGCTCGTGCAGTCCACTGAGCAGCCCCATGGCCACGAGGTCGTTGAAGGCCAGAATTCCGGTGGCGCCACTGGCAATGATGGCCTCGGTGGACTCGTGGCCGGAATCGAAGTTGGATCCACCGTGGAGCATCTGCAGCTCGATCTCCGGGTGCCCGGCGCGGAACTGGTCCAGGCCCACCAGTCGTTGGCGGTTGGAGGCGCTGTGCTCGGGGCCGGAGAGGAACACGAGGCGACGGTGTCCCAGGGAGACCAGATGCTGCGCCAGTTCCTGGATGCCCTGCCCGTAGTCCACGCTCAGGCTCGGCGTGTTGGTGGCGATGGTGGTGCGGTTGATGAGGACCAAGGGGTGCAGGGTGGGTGCCAGCTCTTCAAGTTCGGCGTCGGCCATGCGGGGTGCGCAGAGGACCACGCCATCGCAGCGTCGTCGGGCTTCCCCGGCCAGGATGGCTTCCTCGCTGGTGACTTCGGAGGAATCGGCAATCAGGACGCGGTAACCATCCTGGGCGGCGGCGATGCTGAGTCCGCGGAGGATGGCCTGGAAGGTTGGATTAGCCAGATCCGGGACCACGATGCCGATGGTGTCGGTCTTTCCCAGGGCAAGGCTGCGCCCCACCGGGTTGGGCTGGTACTTCAATTCCGCTGCCGCTGTGCGAACCCGCGCCGCGATCCCGGGATCCACTGCGGCGTTACCGTTCATGACGCGTGAGACGGTGGCGTGCGAGACGCCGGCCTTCTCCGCGACATCGGCTATCCCGACGCGCCTGTTGGTGTTCCTGCGTGCCATGTGGCCCCTTCCCATTGGTCGTCTCCCGAATGCGCCGTCGTTGGAGCAGTGGTTGACGTGACCACCAGAGTCTTGATACAAAGCTTATAACGCTCTGAGAAAACGCTTTCTCATGATTCTTCCCACACGAAGCCGGGCCGTCAAGCGGTTCACTCCTGCCTTTTGAAAGGGGCATCTCTCATGGCCAACATGGTCAACGTCGACTCAGCCGAGACCCAGACCGGATCTGCCGCCACGACAACCGCGGCCGGGGGACGCAAGCGGACACGCATTGCCCTCATCGGAACAGGCGGGCGCTCGGAAATGTACATCCGGGCCATCTACGGGCAGCACGCGGACGTCGCGGAACTTATCGCCCTCTCCGACGTCAACCAGGGCCGCGTGGACTTCTACCAGGAACTCATCAAGGAACTTGGCGGTACAGAGCCTGTGGCATCGTTCGAGCCCGGCCAGCTCACCGGCTTCATCCAGTCCAACGACATCGAGCGCGTCATCGTGACCACGCCCGACTACACCCATGCGGACTACATCGTTGAGGCGCTCCAGGCGGGTGCCGACGTCGTGGTTGAAAAGCCGCTGACGATTGACCTTGACGGATGCCGCCGTATTACGGAAGCCGTGGCGAAGACCGGCAAGAACGTGGTGGTGACGTTCAACTACCGCTACTCGCCGCGCAACAGCGCGCTCAAGGAAGTCATCCAGAACGGCGTGATCGGCAAGGTGACGTCCATCGACTTCAGCTGGGTCCTGGACACCGTGCACGGCGCGGACTACTTCCGCCGCTGGCACCGTGAAAAGAAGAACTCCGGCGGCCTGCTCATCCACAAGGCCTCCCACCACTTCGACCTGGTTAACTGGTGGATCAACGATGTTCCGGAGCGCGTCTTTGCCTCCGGTGGTCTACGGTTCTACGGCGACAAGAACGCTGCAGAGCGTGGCCTGGGAGCCCGTCCGGAGCGCGGCACCGTTGATGGCCTTGGGCACGATCCCTTCCGTCTGGACATGCGCGACGACGAGCGCCTGAAGGCCCTGTACTACGACAACGAAAAGTTTGACGGCTACATCCGTGACCAGGACGTCTTCACCGAGGGCATCACCATCGAGGACAACCTGGCCCTCGTGGTGGACTACCAGGGCGGCCCGACGCTGAGCTACTCCCTCAACGCCCACAGCCCGTGGGAAGGCTACCGCGTCACCGTCAACGGCACCGAAGGCCGGGCGGAACTCGAAGTGGTGGAACGCGCCGCCGTCGAGTCCAGCACGGACAAGAAGACCGTGGTGGACCCGAGCGCCACTCCCATCGAGGAAGAGGATGCCGTCCGCCGCAACGGAGAACGCCTGGTGGTCCAGCGCCACTGGGAAGCTGCCTACGAAGTTCCGATCGTCAACGGCGAGGGCGGCCACGGCGGCGGTGACAACCTGCTGCTCTCGGACCTCTTCAACGGTCCCGGCATTGATCCCCTGGGCCGTCCGTCCGGATACATCGACGGACTGCGCTCCGTGTCGGTGGGCATCGCCGGTAACCAGTCCCTGGACACCGACCTCCCCGTCCGCATCAGCGAACTTGGCCTCGGCGCCGACCTCAGCCGCAGCCAGGCCTGACCGGTTCACTACCAAGCAAGGACAAGACTATGAGCAGGATTTTCGTCACCGGAGGCTCCGGTCGCCTGGGACGCAGCGTTGTGGCCGGACTGGCAGACGCCGGCCACAAGGTGATCTCGGTGGACCGGGACGCCATCCCCGCAGAGCAACTGCCCGCCGGAGCCGAGCAGTACACCGCTGATCTTTTGGCGCCGGGGGAAGCGGAGCGGCTCATCCGCGAAACAGCGCCCGACGCCGTCATCCACCTCGCTGCTATTGCCGTACCTTTCAGCGCACCCGAGGACGTCATTTTCAGCACGAACACCCGCCTCGCCTACGCGGTGGTCGGTGCCGCTACCGAAGCGGGCGTCCCGAAGATCGTGACGGCGTCCAGCCCCACCGCCCTGGGCTATGGCTCACCGGCCGGGTGGCTGCCGCCGTCGTTCCCTCTGAACGAGCAGACGCCGCCCAAGCCGTGGAACGCCTATGCGTTGTCCAAGCTGATCGCCGAGCAGACCGTGCAGATGTTCGCCGCAGCACAGGGCGACAAGATCCGGTACGCGGCTTTCCGCCCGTGCTACGTCCTGTCCCCGGAGGAATGGGAAGGCGCCCTCACACAACAGGGGCACACCATCCGGCAGCGCCTGGACGATCCCGCACTGTCCGCACCGGCACTGTTCAACTATGTGGACGCACGGGATGTGGCCGACTTCCTGGACGTGCTGTTGGAGAAGATGGACAGCATCCCCAACGGCCAGGTCTTCTTTGTTGGTGCCAAGGATGCCTTGGCTACAGCGCCCCTGGCGGAATTGTTCCCGCGCTTCCTTCCGGGCAGCGGACCCCTCACTGAACACCTGACCGGCACCAGCCCGGCGTTCTCCATCGACAAAGCCCGCGAGCTCCTCGGTTGGGAACCCAAGCGTTCGTGGCGCACCGAACTCACGCCGCCGTACGAAGGCGCGGACACCGCATCTGACCAAGAGAACCACGCCGGCCTGGTCCCGGCGGGAACAACCAAGGAGACACCATGAACTTCGACGGCGTACTGTTCTTCCCCGTCACTCCCTTCGCTGAAGACGGCACCGTGGATGTGGCGTTGCTGAAGGAGCACATCACCTCCCGCCTGCCGTTCGGCCCGGGCGGTGTCTTCCCAGCCTGCGGTACCGGTGAATTCCATGCGCTCTCCATCGATGAGATCCGCACCGTGGTGACCGCCGCCGTCGAGGCTGTTGCTGGAGCTGTTCCCGTCGTCTCCGGTGCCGGTGGACCCCTGGGTCACGCCATCGCGGCAGCCAAAGTGGCCGAGGAAGCCGGCGCGGATGCCCTCCTGGTCCTCCCGCCCTACCTAGTGACCGGTCCTACCGATGGTGTGGTGGCGTACGTCGAAGCCATCGCGGCCGCCAGCAGCCTGCCGGTGATCGTGTACCACCGTGGAACGGCCAAGTTCACCGCCGAGGCCATCACGCGCCTCACCGCCAACCCGAAGGTGGTTGGCTTCAAGGACGGAATTGGCGACGTCGGCCTGGCCCAGGAAATCGTCTCCGCGATCAACGCCAGCGGCCGCACCGACTTCGCCCTGTTCAATGGCCTGCTGACCGCAGAGCTGACCCAGGGCGCCTACCGCGGCCTGGGCATCCCGCTTTACTCCTCGGCAGCGTTTGCGATGGCCCCGGAAATCGCCAAGGCCTATTACGACGCGTACATGTCCGGTGATGAAGAGCGCCGCCACGCCCTGCTGGAGGGTTTCTACGCTCCGCTGGTCCGGCTCCGCGACCAAACCCCGGGCTTTGGCGTTTCCCTCATCAAGGCCGGGCTGCGCCTCGCTGGCCTGCCCGTCGGCCCGGTCCGTCCTCCGCTGGTGGACCCCAGTGAAGAACAACTGCTGGAGCTCAAGTCCATTCTGGCCAAGGGCCACGAGCTGGCCGGCAGCTGATGGCGGCCCGCATTACGGGCCTCACCACCCGGCTGATCACGGTCCCGCTGCTGCGCAGCTGGGGTGCCGAGGCGCCCGAGAACCACGTGATCGTCACCGAGCTGACTACAGACGACGGCGGCGCGGGCCACGGTTTCTCATGGACACCCACCATTGGTCCCCAAGCGGTCAAAGCCCTTCTGGATTACGACATTGCGCCGTTCATCCTTGGCCTCGAAGCGAACCCGGAGATCGTGTGGGACCAGCTCTGGAAGCGGCTGCATGAAGCCGGCGGGGGAGGGCTCACCACCATCGCGATGGCCGGCGTGGACTTGGCCCTGTGGGACCTGAAAGCACGTCATGCCGGCACCTCGGTCACAGGTCTATTGGGCCAGCGCCGGGAATCGGTGGAGCTCTATGGCTCCGGCGTGAACCTGCATTACACCCTGGATCAGCTCGTGGAGCAGGCGCATCGATGGGTTGCTGCCGGGCATAACGCCGTGAAGATCAAGGTGGGCAAGCCCGATCTCCGGGAAGATGCCGAACGCGTTGCCGCGGTCAGGCAAGTCATCGGCCCGGACCGGTTGCTCATGATCGACGCCAACCAGCGTTGGGATCTGGCCCATACCTTCCGTGCCTTGGACGTTTTGGGGGAGTACGGACTGGAATGGCTGGAAGAACCGATCCGGGCCGACGACCTCTGGGCTTACCGGCGTCTGCGCAAGCACTCTCCAGTCCCCATTGCCCTGGGGGAAAACGTCCACACCATCTACCGTTTCCGCGACTTCATCGAAGCCGAAGCCGTGGACATCATCCAGCCCAACATCGTCCGGGTGGGCGGCATTACGCCGTTCCGCAGGATCGCTGAGTTGGCCCGGGCCAACAGCATCAGGGTGGCGCCGCACCTGCTTCCGGAGCTCTCAGGGCAGCTGGCGCTCACCCTTGCCGAAACCGTGAGCGTGGAGGACGTGGAAGACGCGTCGTTCGAACAACTCGGAATACTGTCTGGGCCTTCGCCGGTACGGATCACCAACAGCAACGGCCAGAGCACCCTGAGCAGCACAGGCCGCCCCGGACTGGGCTTTGAGTTCGCCGGAAAGCCCACGCCGCCGCTGCCCGCATCTGAGAGCGCCGCCACTGAGAGTAAAGGAAACCGCATTGAGTACAGCAACTCTTGACCTGACAGCCATCACCGCCGCAGCCACCGAAGCCGCAAAGGTGACCGCAGCAGCTTCCGACGCCGAGCGCGCAGCCTGGCTGACCGCCGTCGCCGACGCCCTGGACGCCAACGTCACCGAACTGGTGGCCATCGCCGATTCCGAGACGAGCCTGGGCACCGTCCGGCTCACCGGGGAGGTGGCCAGGACCAGTGGCCAGCTGAGGCTGTTCGCCACCGTGATCACCGAGGGTTCCTACCTCGAAGCCGTGATCGACCACGCCGACCCGGACTCCACCCCGCCCAAGCCCGACCTGCGCCGCATCCTGCGTCCGATCGGTCCGGTGGCCGTGTTCTCGGCGTCGAACTTCCCGTTCGCTTTCTCCGTGGCCGGTGGCGACACCGCCTCCGCGCTGGCAGTGGGGTGCCCGGTGATCGTCAAGGCGCACTCGGGGCACCTTCGCCTTTCCGAGCGCACCGCCGGGATTGTCAGCGAAGCCCTGGCCGAGGCCGGAGCTCCGGAGGGGATCTTCGCCCTGGTCAGCGGCCGCGAGGCAGGCACAGCCCTGGTCCAGGACCCCGCCATCAAGGCCGTTGGCTTCACCGGTTCCATTCCCGGTGGGCGCGCACTGTTTGACCTCGCGGCCTCCCGTCCGGAGCCGATTCCCTTCTACGGTGAGCTCGGCAGCCTGAACCCCGTGGTCATCACTGCGGATGCCTTGGCCGAACGTGGCCAGCAGCTCGCGGCAGGCCTTGCCGGCTCGTTCACGATGGGTGCCGGCCAGTTCTGCACCAAGCCGGGACTCGTGTTCATCCCCGCCGGTACTGACTTCGCCTCGCACCTGGCCGAGGCCAGCAAGGACAAGCCCACCGCTGCCATGCTCACCGAGCGCATTGCCGAGGCATACCCGGACGGACTCCGTAATGTCGCAGACCAGCCGGGTGTCGCCGTCGTCAGTGGCACTGTGCAGCAAGACAGCCTGGCCGATGGCGCCGCACCCGTGGTGTTCTCCACCAGTGCAGCCAATGTGCTGGAACGCCCCGAAGAGCTGTTGGAGGAGTGCTTCGGCCCCACCACGCTGCTCATCGAGTACGCCAACCAGGAGGAACTGTCCGCGGCCCTGGCAAAGGTTCCGGGCAGCCTCACGGGCACGGTGCACGCGGAACCGGGCGAAGACGTATCTGCACTCGTGGAGCAGCTCAGCGGTTTGGCTGGCAGGGTCCTGTTTGACGGCTGGCCCACAGGTGTTGCCGTGAACTGGGCCCAGCAGCACGGCGGCCCGTACCCGGCCACCACATCGCTTTTCACCTCCGTGGGCGCTACCGCTGTACGCCGCTTCCAGCGTCCGGTGGCCTACCAGGATGCTCCGGAGACTGTCCTGCACCCGGCCCTGCGCGACGCCAACCCGCTGGGCATCCCGCGGCGCGTGGACGGCGTGCTGACGCTCAGCTAACCCACCCCCCGCGCCCAAACCAAGTAACAGCAAACGTCGCTATGAGGGCTCATAGCGACGTTTGCTGTTACTGGTTGGGTAGGTGCTACGGGCGCAGTGTCAGTGGACGACGGCGGCCGTCCACGTCGGTGGTCGGCCACCGGTCGTCGGTGGTCAGGACGCGCACGCCGGAATCCGTGAGCAGGACAGTGTCCTCGATCTTCACACCAGGCCCGGACGGGTTCCACGTGAAGGGCTGGTTGAGCACCACCGTGTCCGTGACCTCTGCGGTGACCCGGGGATCGCGGCCTGCATAACCGGCCGGCCCGCCCTGATGGTGCAACGTCCACTGATCCTCGCCGAAGCCATGCCGCGCGTAAGCCAGCTTGATCTCCGCGAAGATCTCATTGAGCCGGGCTCCGGGGACCGTGGCACGGAGGATGTCGGCCTCCACGGCAGCTATCCGGGCCTCGGCGTCGAGCTCCCGGGGCGTCCCGGCGTCGAACGCCACCCACCGGGTTACGTTGGCAACCAAGCCGTTCCGGCGGGCGCACACCACCGCCATGGCGCGCCGTCCGATGGGGGAGTGAGTGGCCAGCGGATGGCGGAAGTCGCTGCGGGAAGCACCGTTGCAGAGGAGGACCAGCGGCTCGGCGCCCACAGCAACAATCCGCGCGGCCAGGTTCGAGACGAGTTGGAACTCCGTCGTCTCCGGGGTTGCCGCGGTGAGGACATCCGTCAGGGCAGCGGCGGCATCAGCGGACAGCTCGGCATAACGGACAGCCTCGGCCGGGAGCAGTTCCTGGCGGGCCGCGCGCAGTTCAGCGGTGACGGCGGCTTCCACCAAAGGGTCACCATCAACGGCAAGCCCGGCTGCCGCCGCATGCAGTTGACCATGCCACGGCACGGCGTGAAGGCTGACGCAGCCGGGCAATTCCTCGGCAGCGATGCGCCCGGCCTCGTTGTTGAACGTCACCAGGTGGTCGCCGTCGCGGTCCACCAAGAGGGCTGCGACGGGGTCGCCGGCCAGGCTGATGTGGACGCGGCTCCCGTCCAGGTACCAGGTGAGCGCTGTGTTGGTGGTCAGAAGGAGCGAGTCGCGGCCTGCGGCGTCCAGGATGTCCAACACGCGGCGGCGCTTCACTGCGCGGTCTGCGGTGTTGCCGGGTGCCGTGCGGGCTGTTGCCGGTGCGCTCGCCGGCGTCGATGCCAGTGTTGGTGCCTGACGGGCCAAGGGCGTGGATTGAGTAGGCGTGGTCATGCCGGTTCCCCCAAAGGTGAGATGAGTTGTTCTATGTCTTGTGTTGCCAGGAAGCCGTCCGTGACGAGCACGGTGACTGTTCGGTGGACTGGGTTGCCGGGTTCGGCTGCTACCGGGCCGTCCCAGGCCAGGGAAAGCCCGACGCCGGGATAGCCCAACTGCCGCACGAACCACGGGTCCGGCGCCTGCGGTGAGGCAAGGAACACCAGCGTTGCCGGGTGCCCCAACCCGGGGTCGCCGGTGACGTGCGCGGCGCCGGCCGTTCCGGCGTCGAAGGTTCCCGACCACGCCAACCATGGCGCCGCGGTGCCGTGAACAGCGTCCTCGCCGCGAAAATCGGGGGTCCAGATGGTGGCATCGTTGACTTTCGGCAGCCGCCAGAAGAAGCCTCCGTAACCACCCTGCGGTCGCCCGTTGGAACCCGGGCTGCCCAGCAGCACCGGACGTCCCGTGGCAGATTCCAGCAGGAAGTCCAGCGTCAGCTTCCACGCTGAATGCCCGACGGCGGCCCAGCGCCATTCGCGCTGTTCGCGGAGTACTGGTGATCCGTCGGGACCGAGCCAGCTCAACTGTTCGCGCCGTTGTCCGTCGGAGTGGTCAACGGACTCCGTGACGATGTGGCCGTGGTCCTTTCGCCAGACGTAGGCGCCGGCGTCCCGGGTGTAGGTGCGGCCACCCCAGAAGTTGATGCCGTCCACGTCCTGGATGGCGACGCCCGCGCCCAGATGCCACACGTGGTCTTCCGGGACGTGATCCGTCACTACGGTTCCCGCGAGGGTTCGCACGGGGTGCAGGTAAGGGCGGGGTGACGACGTGGGGCGGATGCGGGCTCCGTCCTGAAGCGTTGCGACGGGGATGCCAGCGACACGGAATTCCGCCACGTCTGAGGGGGCCGCCGCGGATTCCGCCCACGGCGCTCCGAGTTCAGCAAACGTGGCTTGCCCCAACGCTGCCCGGCGGATCAACGATTCGATGCCGTGCACCACGGGGTGGGCGTCGTCGCCCTCGCCTTCCCACGTGACGTAATCCGGATGAATCAGCCGGGGAGCCCCTGCTGTGCGGATCGCCTCGAGCACGGACACATACGCGCCGACGCCACTGAGGGGGCTGAGGAGATCCTCCTCGCTGCTGGCGGACAGCAGGTTCTCCAGCAGGTCGGCCCGTCCGAAAATCTCGGTCCGGACACCATGGGGCGTGGTGATCTCAACGCGGTCCTCGGTATAGAAGAGCGTCAGCTGCCCCAACGTGCCGTAGATGGTGACTGCAGGCGCCGACTGCACAGGTGCGCACAACGTCAGGGCGCACGTCAGCACGGTGCCTCCCGGGAAACCGGTGCTGCTTGTAGTTCGAACCCTTACTACTGAGGTGTCGTCACTCTCGGTATCATTGGCGCGGTATAGGTCTGTCTCCACGGAGGCAACGTCCGAAACTGTTCGTGCCCCGGCAAGCCGCAGCCCCGTCGCCACAGCGTGTGCCAAGGCGTTGGTGACCACGCCGTCCACCACGTCGGTCCCGTTCAGGCTGCGCTTGCCGGCCCAACGGGAACGCTTGAAGTAGGACTGGGTCCTCAGCCACAAACCTGTTGCGCTGAGGCCGCGGACCTCACCAATTTCTCCGGCGGCCACCAGTGCTTCAATGGCGGGGAGGGCCTCGGAGCCAAGGCTCTGGAACCCCACCTGCACCAGGCGCCCGGCGCTCGCTGCCGCTGCCATGACCTCCTGGTATTGCTCCATGGAAGCCACCGGGGGCTTTTCCAGGTATACGTTGGCGCCGGCCTCGAGTGCCGCCAGGGCCAGGGGCGCATGCGTTTGGATCGGCGTGGAAATGATCACGACATCCGGCGAGGTGCCTGCCGCCAACAGCTCGTCGAGGGAAGGGAAAACCCTCACTTCGGCGCCAAGTTTCCCTTCGGCGGGAGGACGCGGATCGGCGACGGCCACCAGGTCCAGTGCGCCGGCAGCAGCCAGCCGATCCAAGTTGGCGAGATGCCGTTCGCCGAAGCCATGGACACCCACCAGTGCGACACGGGGGAGCCGGGAGTGAAGCTCCGCAGCGGAGGCTGTTAAGGGCTGGGTCATGAGGCTGTCCTAGTGAGGTCAGATGTGGGGGAACTGCCGGAGGGGATGGGTTTCAGGGCCTCTGCAAGGAAGGTCGCGGCCTCGTCCTGCATGGCACGGGTAAAGACATGGGGTTCCTGCCAAAGACTGCCGGTGTAGCGGGTGGGCAGGTGCTCAACCAGGTGTTGGTGGGCATCGCGCATTCCCTGTTCCGGGAAAAGCTGGTCACCCATGCCGTATTGGACCAGGACGGTGGCGTTGGAGCGCACGGCCAGGTCCGGCCAGTCCCCCAGCTTCGCGAGGCCGGGGGAGTGCAGCAACCACGAGTGGGCATCCAGGTACGCCGGCAGCAGCGAGCCAAAGGTGGTCATCATGCACGTCACCACGTAGCTGCGGATCAGGGGACTCAAGGCAGCGAGCATCATGGCACGTCCGCCTCCGCCGGAGAACCCGAGGCAGCCGAGCCGTCCGGAATCCACCCCTGGGAGCGTCGCGAGGATGCCCAGCGCGGCAAGGTCGTCATGCGCTACGGTTCCGGCGACGCTGCTGCCCAACAGCGTTGCGGCCTTGGCCACGGTTTCCTCATGGGCAGCTGCGGCCGCGTTGTACTGTTCCGCTGCGGATGGTTCGACGCCGGACTCCCGCCAGAGTGCCCGCTGGCCGTTGACGGCGGTGGCGGTCCGCCAGGGCAGGGTGTCCAGGCCAAAGCCCCGGCTTCCCCACATGAAGGTGTCGTGGGCCAACACTGCGAAGCCCTGCTGCGCCATCCAGGTGGCGAGTGCGCGGCCGTCATAGAGTTTCTTTCGCAGCTCGGCCGGGATAGGGCCAAAGGGGAGCAGCGCCTGGCCGGAGCCGCCCGCGGTGGAGGCGCCACCGTCGTGTACTTCTTTATTGGCCGGGATGGACACGAGCCGCTCCGCACCGTAGGCCTTGACTCCGCCATGGCAGTGCAGGGCGAGAACTCCGGGCAGCGGGCCGGTTTCCCCGGCGGGCCGGACGAACCAGGCCGATGTCCTCGGCCCAAAGCCCAACTGCCATGACAAGTGGGAGGTGGTGACGTCGTCGTTCACTGTTTCGGAGTGCACCGTGTACTCAAGGTCCGGTGTCACGGAAGGAACGCCAAGTGTGTCGGCCAGCTCCTGGGCGGCCGGAGAAGCCGCGTTGAAGCGATGGCGGACGGCGTAGTCCGGCCAGTCTTCGTAGCGCGTCAATGCGCTGGGGCGGATGGGCGTATCTTCCATGTCAGCCGCGCTCATGGCAGGGGCAGTCGGTGGGAAACAATGGTGTCCTGCCTTTTCGATGCGTCAAGGTGTGCGGGGGCGCACGCCGGGCCTCTTCAGCGTGGGGAAATCGGATGGGGCGGCTTCGTCAGAAAACGCTTTCTCAAAAATTAGCAAAAGGCTGTACATGGGTCAAGAAAACGTTTACTTTGGTACGGAGCCGCTGAAGCCGGGAGCTATATCCAGGTCCTTCAGGGGGACGGGCCGGAGCGTCGGCGTCCCGGAAGGCAAGCACCAACCAGACTCGAAGTCCGTGGATGGCCACGATGACCAAAGGAGACCACATGGCCGCTGTACTGCACACGGGGACGCCGCAAGGCGTTCGCGGGCCGGCGAGGGGGAAGCGATGAGCGCCATAGGCGAACTCTCAACGATGACCCGCCGCAAGGGCCCCATGACCAAGGAAGAGAAGAAGGCAAACGGCCGCGACAACAAGGCCGCGTACATCTTCCTTTCGCCGTGGTTGGTGGGTTTGGTGGCCATCACCGTTGGCCCCATGTTGATGTCGTTGTACTTGTCCTTCACGGACTACAACCTTCTCCAGCCGCCGGAATGGGTGGGCTTGGATAACTTCGTCCGCATGTTCGGCGATGCCCGGCTTCACAACTCGCTGGGTGTGACCTTTACGTACGTGCTGGTGGGTGTTCCGCTGCAGTTGGCGGTGGCGCTGATCATCGCACTGGTCCTGGACAAGGGTCTCCGCGGTCTTCCGTTCTACCGGTCCATCTTCTACTTGCCCTCCCTGCTGGGCGGCTCCGTTGCCGTTGCCATCCTGTGGAAGCAGATCTTCGGGACCACCGGCCTGGTCAACCAGGTCCTGGCGATGGTTGGCATTGAGGGACCGGGCTGGATCTCAGATCCCAACACAGCCCTCGGCTCCATCATCCTGCTGCACGTGTGGACCTTCGGCAGCCCCATGATCATCTTCCTGGCTGGCCTCCGACAGATCCCTGTGATGTATTACGAGGCAGCCGAAGTTGATGGCGCCACCACGTTGCAGAAGTTCTGGCGGATCACCCTGCCGATGCTGAGCCCCATCATCTTCTTCAACCTGGTGCTGCAGATCATTGGCTCGTTCCAGTCCTTCACCCAGGCATTCATCGTCTCCGGTGGCAACGGCGGCCCGTCCGACTCCACCATGTTCTTCACCCTGTATCTCTACCAAAAGGGCTTCGGCCAGTTTGATATGGGCTACGCCTCAGCGATGGCCTGGTTCTTGCTGGTCATCATCGGCGTCTTCACTGCCATCAACTTCATCGCTTCAAAGTATTGGGTGTTCTACGATGACTAAACTCCAAACCCTCCCCGCAGCTTCTTCCGACGACGCCACAGCCGGCAAGTCCGGAAAGAGCCCGCGCCGCCGCGAATCCCGTGGCAGCCTGGCCTTCAGCCGCAGTGCCCGCGTCAAAGGCCTGATCAAGCACGCCATCCTGATCATCGTGGGCGGTGTGATGATCTACCCGCTCCTGTGGATGGTGGTTTCCTCCCTGCGGCCCAACGACCTCATTTTCCGCGAACCCGGCCTTTGGCTGGAAAACCTGGAAATGAGCAACTACACCGATGGCTGGTCCGCACTGACGCACCCGTTCGGGCATTACATGGTCAACTCGGCGATCGTGGTTCTGGGCTCCATCCTTGGCAACCTGATCTCCTGCTCCATGGCGGCCTACGCGTTCGCCCGCTTGCAGTTCAGCGGCAAGAAGATCTTCTTCGGCATCATGTTGCTGACCATCATGCTGCCGTTCCACGTGGTGATTGTGCCCCAGTACATCCTGTTCTCCCAGATCGGCTGGGTGAACACCTTCTGGCCGCTGATCGTACCCAAACTCCTGGCCACGGATGCGTTCTTCGTGTTCCTCATGGTCCAGTTCATCCGTGGTATTCCGAAGGACCTCGATGAAGCAGCACGCATCGACGGCGCCGGCCACCCCAGGATCTTCCTACGGGTGATCCTGCCCCTGATGGTCCCGGCACTGGCCACCACCACCATCTTCACGTTCATCTGGACGTGGAACGACTTCTTCGGAGCCCTTATCTACCTGACGGACCCGGACATGTTTACCGTCCCTGTGGCCCTCCGGGCCTTCGTTGACTCGCAGTCCGCCACCAGCTGGGGATCGCTCTTCGCGATGTCCATCGTGTCCCTGCTCCCGGTGTTCCTCGTCTTCCTGTTCGGCCAGCGGTTCCTCATCAAGGGCATCGCCACCACCGGCATTAAATAGGCCGCGGGCATCGCCGGATGGGGGCGGCGGTTGCCGCCCCTTTGTGGTGAGTGCCGTCCGGGGCCAGGTGTCGACGGCGGTGCGTACCGCCGTCGTCATGCGCACCGACGGCGCTGGCTACCGGCGTCACACCTCAACAACTAAGACAAGTTTGTATCTTGTAATACAAGATTGTGACTTGTATCATAATTCTCAGTAAGAAAACGCTTTCCCAATCGCATCAGGATCAATGAAGATCGGAGACAACAGTGCCGGTACATCCCAAGGGTGAAGCAGTCGCCCCTGTAGCCGCGTCAACAAAATCGGCCCCCAAAGCCCAGCGCGGCAAGCGCAAACTTCGCGCCTCAGCGTTGGTCGCGGCAACGGCAGCAGCCGTCCTCGCCCTCACCGCTTGCGGTGGCGGGGGAGGTTCGGATGCCAAGAGCGCCGACGGCAAGGTGGAGCTGCGCTTCGCGTGGTGGGGCGGCGACAAGCGGGCCCAGGTAACCCAGGCGGCCATCGCAGCCTTCGAAGCCGAGAACCCCAACATCAAGATCAAGCCCGAGTACGGCGACTGGAGCGGATACTGGGACAAGCTGGCCACCCAGGTGGCAGCCAACGACGCTCCTGACATCATCCAGATGGACGAAAAGTACATCACTGAGTACTCCACCCGCGGCGCCTTGCTGGACCTCTCCAAGTACCAGATCGATACCTCCAAGCTCGACGAAGCCGCGCTGGAAGCCGGCAAGGGCGAGAAAGGCCTGACCGGCATCGCTGCAGGTATCAATGCCGCGACTATCCTGGCCAATCCGGCAGTCTTCCAGGCGGCAGGCGTTGCCATCCCGGATGATAAAACCTGGACCTGGGAAGACTTCGAGCGCGTTGCCGCCGAGGTTACCGCCAAGTCGCCCAAGGGCACCTACGGCGCCGCCGCTTACGGCACGGATGAAGCATCCCTCGGAGTGTGGCTCCGCCAGAACGGCAAGTCCCTCTACACGGAGGACGGCAAGCTGGGCTTTGAGCCCTCGGACATTGCAGAATGGTGGGGCTTCCTGAAGGAACTCAGCGAGAAGAAGGCTGTTCCGTCGGCATCGGAGGTTGTTGAAGCCGAAGCCGCTCCGCTGGACCAGAGTGGTTTGGCTACCGGCAAGAACGGCCTGGCTTTCTGGTGGTCCAACCAGCTTCCGGCGCTCGAGAAGGCTGCCGGCGGCGAACTCCAGATCCTGCGCTTCCCGTCCAAGACGGGCAAGGCTGAAGACGCCAAGCTCTGGTACAAGGCTTCCCAGTTCTGGTCCGCATCATCGCGCACCAAGCACCCGGAAGAGACAGCCAAGTTCATCGACTTCCTGACCAACAACGTCAAGGCCGGCGAGGCCCTGCTGGCAGACCGCGGCGTGTACCCGAACTCCGAGGTCCGTGAGGCTATCGCCCCCAAGTTGGCCAAGGCCGACGTCAAGGTTGTCAGCTTCATCGACGGGATCAAGGGGGAACTTGGCGACGCTCCGGCAGCACCGCCGAAGGGTGCAGGCGCCATCCAGGAAATCATCAAGCGCTACACCTCGGAGGTCCTGTTCAACAGGCTCTCCACTGAAGAGGCCGGCAAGAAGGCAGTGGATGAAATGAAGTCCGCCATCAGCTAGCTGTTCCTCAGCAAATAACCGCGCCCCGGGTTGGTCCGTAAGGATCAGCCCGGGGCGCGGTGTTTTTGTGCGCGCCAGCCTACTTGGGTTAGTCCTCCGCGATGACGGCCACGGCTCCGGCGGGGACGACGCCGGTGAAGCGCAATCCGCTGAGCAGTTCGGCGCCGTCGGCCTTGACCGTGACGTCTTCCCGGCTGTGGTTGATGGCGAACAGGAAGCTGCGGCCGTCGTCGGCGCGCCGGCGGGAAAGTTCGACGCCGGCAGTCGCCTCAGCCACGGCCGTTACGCCCGCCTCGTCCACCAGCCGAGCGGTCAGGGCGTCGATGCCGGCGGCATCCGGGAGTGTGGCGAGGTACCAGGCCGAACCGTGTCCGACGGGTCGACGCGTCAGTGCAGGGACGCCGTCGAGCGGGTAGTCGGTGAAGGTCGCCAGGACCTCCGCCGAAGCCCCGGCGGACCCGGCAACGTGTACGTGCTCGCTCCACACAGAGCCAGCAGTTCCATCGCTCAACGTGACCGTGGTGCCGGGGAACAGCGGGTGGAATTCCTCGCCGCGGATGCCCAGCAAGTCACGGAAAGCGCCGGGGTAGCCGCCCAAGCGGACGTGGTCGCGCTCATCGACGATCCCGCTGAAGTAGCTGATCAGGACTGTCGCGCCACGTTCCGCGGCGGCGGAAATCGAGGCAGCGGCCTGATCCGTCACGGAGTACAAGGTGCAGACCAGGATGAGGTCGTAGCCGGAAAGGTTCGCGGAGGGGTGGACGAAGTCCGCGGTGATTCCGCGGAGGTACAGGGAGCGGTGGAACGCCCGCATCGTATCCAGGTACTTCAGCGAATTGTTGGGGTGCGAGTCCAGCTCCGACGCCCACCAGGCCTCGTAATCGAACACGATCGCCACCCGGGATTCCACCCGTGAACCTTTGACGGGTTCCAGCCTGGCCAGTGCCTCGCCAAGGTTCACCACGTTGCGCCACACCTGGGTGTCGCGGCCACCGTGGGGAACCATGGCCGAGTGGAATTTCTCCGAGCCGGCCTTGCTTTGCCGCCACTGGAAGAACATCACGGCATCGGCACCGCGCGCCACGTGGGCGAGTGAATTGCGGAGCATTTCGCCGGGCATCTTGGGCTGGTTGTGCGGCTGCCAGTTCACCGCCGACGTCGAGTGTTCCATCAGGATCCACGGCTGGCCGCCTGCTACGCCACGGGTGAGGTCTGCGCTGAACGCCAACTCGATTTCCCGCTCCGGGTCCGCGGCCACCAGATAGTGATCGTTGGCGATCACGTCCATGTCCTTGGACCAGTCAAAGTAGTCCAGGGCCTTGGTGGCGCTGGAGACCATGAAGTTGGTGGTCGCCGGGATGTTGGGGGTGACTTCGCGGATCACGGCCAGGAGTTCGCGGTAGTAGTCCATGAACACCCACGAGTTGAAGCGGGCAAAGTCCAGTTGCTGGCCGGGGTTGAGCGTGGTGGGTGCGGCCCCCGGCGGGATGATTTCCCCGAAGGAAGCGTAGTGCTGGGACCAGAACGCTGTTCCCCAGGCGTCATTGAGGGCCTCGATGGAGCCGTAGCGGCGTTCCAGCCAGTCCCGGAAAGCGGCAGCGTCTTCCTCACCGTGGAACTCGCCGACGTGGCAGCCAAGCTCGTTGTCCACGTGCCACAGTGCCAAGGCCGGGTGGTCCTTGTAGCGTTCCGCGATAACGCGGGTCATGGCGGTGGCGTACCTGCGGTACACAGCCGACGACGGCGTGTAGTGGCGTCGGGAGCCACGTTCAAGTCGGATTCCTTCCGCGGTCACGGGCAGGATCTCAGGGTATTTGCGGGCGAGCCAGGCAGGGGGAGAAGCAGTGGCGGTGGCGAGTGCCACCTTGATACCGGCGCCGTGGAGGTTATCCAGGACATCGTCCAGCCAGCCGAAATCGTAGCTGCCTTCGCTCGGTTCCAGGAGGCCCCAGGAGAAGATGGCGACGCTCAGGAAGTTAACGCCGGCTTCCTTCATCAGCTCGATGTCTTCCAGGCGGATGTCTTCAGGCCACTGTTCCGGGTTGTAGTCGCCGCCGTAGGCGAGGCCGTCGATGCTGTTCCAGACAGATGGACTGCTGGTTTTTTCGGGGGAGGTCAAGGAGGACTCCTTCGTCATGGTGGCGGTCTTGGTTTCTACTGTGGCTGGTGCGTATGAAAGCAGCGTAACGATGAAATCAGCTGTTAGCAGGTTCTTTGGAAAACGCTTGCCCAGATTCGCGATTAGGGATATTGTATCGATTCAGAACGAGTGTAAGCGAGATCACTGCCACGTTGTAGAGAACTCGACAAGCTTGCACCAACTGAGCAAGGAGGCTCTCATGATCGATAGAAGGAAATTCCTGGGTACGGTGGCCCTCGGCACTGCATCTGCCGCGTTCCTGGCCGCATGTGGCCAGTCCTCATCGCCGGCCCAGACTGGTTCGGCGGAGAACCCCGTCACCATCACGTACACGTGGTGGGGCAACGATGACCGTGCGGAACGTACCCGCAAGGCCATTGCCCTGTTCGAGTCCAAGAACCCGGACATCAAGGTCAACGGCAACTTCTCCGACTTCGCCGGGTACTGGCAGAAGCGCGCCACCGAGGCTGCCGGTGGCGGCCTGCCGGACGTGATGCAGTGGGACCTGTCCTACCTGCGTGACTACGGGCAGAGGAACCAGCTCCTTGACCTGGGCACGGTAAAGATCAACACGGACGCGTTCGACAAGTCCCTCCTTCCCTCGGGCCAGATCCGCGGCAAGACCTACGGCATCCCCACCAGCACCAATGCTTTCGCGGTCTACTACGATCCCGCCAAGCTCGCTTCCCTGGGCATCGCGGAGCCGGACGGATCCTGGAACTACAAAGAGTTCAACGCCTTCCTGACCGAGGTTGGCGCCAAGGGCAACGGCACCCTGTTTGGCGGCACCGACTACACCGGTATCTGGTGGAACTTCAACATCTGGCTGCGCCAGAACAACATCCAGGCGTTCACCGAGGACGGCAAGCTTGGTTTCTCCAAGGATGATCTGAAGAAGTGGTGGAACCTGACCGCTGACCTGCGCGGCACCCCGGCGATTGTGGGCGAGGACAAGGCTACCCAGTTGCTGCCCAAGTCCCCGTTCGGTTCCAACGTCACGGCCACGGAAGTCACGTGGGACAACTTCATGGCCGGCTACCTCGCGGACAGTGGTGCGAAGGAACTCAAGCTCGTTCCTGTTCCGTCGGACGACCCGGACAACCTGGGCCTGTTCCTCAAGCCCTCCATGCTGATGGTGGCCAGCGCGAAGACCAAGAACAAAGACGCCGCTGCCCGGTTCATCGACTTCATGGTCAACGATCCCGAGGTGGGCCAGATCTTCAAGACCTCCCGTGGTGTTCCGGCGTCCAAGACCCAGCGCGATGGCACCACGTTCGAAGGCACTGACAAGCTGGTGGTGGACTACGAGAAGTCCATCGAGAAATACCTCAAGGATGCCCCGGAGCCGCCCATTGTTGGTTTCGGCACCCTGGAGTCCACGTTCAAGCGGGTCACGCAGGACCTGAACTACGGCAAGTTGACCGTGGACGGCGCAGCTGATGCGTGGTTCAAGGAAGCCGAAGACCTTATCAAGCAGAACGCCTGATCCAGACCTTCTGTGTCTGATCCCGGCCTTCACAACTGACGGATTATTCTCGTGACGCAAAGCCCAACCCTGAGCAGGCGTGCCGCCTCCGCTCCCACGCCGCCGCGTAAATCGCGTCGGCGTGGGGCGGACACCCGCGCCGGCTACACCTTCCTGTTGCCTTGGCTACTGGGATTCATCGCCCTGACCGTGGGTCCGATGATTTCCTCGCTGTACCTGTCCTTCACCAACTACAACCTCTTCGATGCCCCCAAATGGATCGGTTTCGATAACTACGTCACCCTCTTCCAGGACGAACGGTTCCTGCAGTCGGTAGGTGTGACCATGCAGTACGTGGTCTTCGGTACCCCGTTGAAGCTCGCGGCAGCGTTGGCGATCGCGATGCTGCTCAACAGCAAGCGCAAGGGCCAGGGTTTCTACCGGTCCGCGTTCTACGCACCCTCACTGATCGGTGCTTCGGTGTCCATCGCGATCGTATGGAAGGCCATGTTCGGCGATTCCGGCCCAGTGGACCAGGGGCTGTCCTTCTTCGGGATCAACCTCGGCGGCTGGGTGGGTAACCCCAACATGACCATGGGCATGATGATCCTGCTGACCGTCTGGCAGTTCGGTGCCCCCATGGTGATCTTCCTGGCCGGCCTGAAGCAGATTCCCACGGACCTGTACGAGGCAGCGTCGATGGACGGTGCCGGCCCGGTGCGGAAGTTCATGAACATCACCTGGCCCATGCTTTCCCCGGTGATCTTCTTCAACCTGCTCATGGAAACCATCCACGCGTTCCAGATCTTCGCCTCGGCCTACATCATCTCCAACGGTGAAGGCGGCCCGGCAGGCTCCACCCTCTTCTACACCCTCTACCTGTACTTGCGCGGGTTCTCCGATTTCCGGATGGGCTACGCCTCGGCGATGGCCTGGCTCCTGGTGATCGTGGTCGGCATCATCACGCTGATCTTCTTCAAGACCTCCAAGTCCTGGGTCCACTACAGCGGTGATTCGAAATGACAACCATGGCAACACCCACCCAGCCCGCTCCCACGAAGCCCTCAACGGCACCGGTCTACAACCCGAAGTCCGAGTCCACCACGGCCAAGCGGATCAAGAGCGCCATCTTCCACATCGTGGCTCTGGCCTTGGTGGCCATGGTCCTCTACCCGGCCCTGTGGATGATCTCCGCGTCCTTCAAGCCGAACTCCGAGATCGGCGGCGCCAACAACGCGTTGTGGTCGGCCAACTTCAGCTTCGATAACTTTGCCACGGCCATGGAAGGCATCGGAGGGGTCTCCACTCTGACGTTCTTCACCAACTCACTGATCCTGGCCGTCGGGGCCGTGGTGGGCACCGTGCTCTCGGCTTCGATCTCCGCCTACGCCTTCGCCCGGATCAACTTTCCGGGCCGTGGACTATTCTTCGGCATGATGATCGCAACCCTGCTGCTGCCCTTCCACGTGGTGATCATCCCGCAGTACATCGTGTTCCAGCAGCTTGGCCTGGTGGACACCTACGTGCCGCTGCTGATCGGGAAGTTCCTCGCCGCCGACGCGTTCTTCGTCTTCCTCATGGTCCAGTTTATGCGTGGACTCCCGGCCGAACTGGATGAGGCAGCCCGCATCGACGGCGCCGGACACGTCCGCATTTTCGGCTCCATCATGCTCCCGCTGATGAAACCGGCCCTGATCTCCACCTCGATCTTCTCCTTCATCTGGAGCTGGAACGACTTCCTGGGCCCGCTGCTCTACCTGAATACCCCCGAAAAATACCCGCTCCCACTTGCATTGCGGCTCTTCGTTGACCAAACCCAGTCCTCGGACTACGGAGCCATGATCGCGATGTCCGTCCTGGCACTCCTCCCGGTTCTGGTCTTCTTCCTCGTCTTCCAGCGCTACATCGTTGAAGGCGTCTCAACTCAAGGCCTCAAAGGCTGACGGACACGGAAGAGAATACTGAAGAATGAGCACTATGAATGCCACAGGCACGTCATCGGGAAAGCCCGGAATTCCGGTCAACCGCTTTGCCCTCTTCGCCGAGACCATTCTGGCCGGGGTCATCGTGCTCCTCTTGTCCGTCCCCTTGGTGACGGCGCCGGCTGCCTATGCGGCCGGCGTCGCGCACCTGGAAAAGCACCTCAGCGGCAGGGACGATTCCCTCCGCAGCTTGTGGGGTAATTTCCGTCGTGCGCTTCCCGGCAGTTGGAAGTTTGGCATCGCGACGGCGGTAGCCGCCGTCGTGATTGTCCTGAATCTGTTGCTCGCCCTGGTGGGGCAGCTGCCGGGGCGCGCCGTTATCCTGCCGGCCACGCTGATACTGGCTGCGGCAGGGGCGGTCCTCCTGCTCCGCACCGCTGCCAACTGGAGCGGTGGCGTGAACTGGGACGGCGATGCAGGCCAGCAGCCTGCCGAAGTACCGGGCGAGCAGCGCTGGGCCGTTGCCTACTCAGGCGCCAAGGATGACTCAGTGCGTGACTGGAGCGGTTCTTTGCTGCTGCTCGCCGCCCTGTTCATGACGGTCGTCTTCGTCTGGATGCTGCAGGCGTTGTTCGTGATCGTTCCCGGGACCTTGGTCCTGGCGGCCGCAGCCATCAAGATTCGCTCCCACCGCTGAGTTTTTGTACAGCTAATGCCCTTTAGGAGCCTCCTTAAGGGCATTAGCTGTACAAAAACTCCATAAGAATCCGCCCCCGACCCGCTGAATCGAGCAGTCCACCCCGTGTCGCCGCGCCCGTTCCCACTGCGCCCTCAATCCACCAGATCCCCCAAGTCCACCGGTCCGGCCCCACGCCCCCGTTCCACAGAAACCTGGCACTACCCGCTGCGGCACCACAATTACCGGATTTTCGTGGCTCTCTCCCTGGTGGGAAGCGGCGGCGTGTGGATGCAAAGGCTGGCGCAGGACTGGCTGGTTCTCCAGCTCACGGGGAGCCCGGCCGCAGTGGGCCTCGCCGTTGCCCTCCAGTTCCTGCCCATGCTGGTGGTGGGACCCGTCAGTGGTGTGTTGGTGGATCTCTTCCCCAAACGCCGCATCCTCCTTGTCTGCCAGTCTGTCGCGGTCTTGCTGGCCGCCGGACTCGCGGTGTGGAACGCCACCGGCGGCACCGACGTCTGGGTGGTCTACGCTTCCTGCATCGCCTTGGGCGTCACCAGTGCCATCGATGGACCAGCGCGGCAGGTGTTCGTCAACGAGGTGGTGGGCGATACCGGGCTCCCCGCGGCCATCGGCCTGAACAGCGCCATTAGCCAACTGGGTGCCATGGTTGGACCCGCACTTGCCGGCGTGGTCATTGCCCATGCAGGTCCGGCCGCGGCGTTCGCTGCCAATGCCGGCTTGGGAATGGCCGTCCTGGTGATGATCATGTCCATCCGGCCAGGCGAGCTCCACCACTCACCCGAGGTCGGTGGGCAAGAGCCTCGGCGCGGCCGGATCCTTGCTGGTTTCCGCTTTGTCCGGGCGCGTCCGCCGTTGCTCCTGACCATGCTGCTGGCGGGTTTGCTGGGCGCTTTCGGCATGAATGGGCCCGTGGTCCTGGCGGCCTTCGCGGACCAGGTGTGGCATAGCGGTCCTGCTGGATTCGGCCTCTTCAACACAGTCAGCGCCTTGGGGGCCTTGGCGGGTGCTTTGGTGGCCACGCGGATCAAGCGCTTTGGCCGCAAGGGGATTGTTGCCAGTGCGGGGCTTTTTGGCCTGACGCAACTGCTGGCCGCTGTGATGCCTACGCAGGAATGGTTTGTAGTGATGCTCATTGTGGTGGGCTTCATGACGCTGCTGTTCCTCACGAGCGCAGCTACCGCCGTCCAGTTGGAGGCCGGCGCCAGCGTTCGTGGAAGGGTCCTGGCCCTCTACTTCCCTTTGCTTCTGGGCGGGCACGCGCTGGGCGGATTGCTGGCGGGATGGCTGACGGAGGATTTTGGCGTCCGTACTGGATTGGTGGTGACCGGTGCGTTGGGTATGGCCTCGGCAGGGGTGATTGGGCTCCTTCTGTGGCGGCATTCGGCCATGCGCACCCGCACAACTGGTTGAGCCTTTTTGTTAAAAGTGATAGCTCAAACAAACAAAAACTCCCTTGACTGGTGACGTAGACCACATCTACGCTGAGAAAGCGTTTTCTCCGACGTGCATCTGCAAGATTCACCCTGCCCAGACAAGGACCCAGATGTCGATCCGTGCAACAAAGAAGTTCGCGCTCAGAGCTGCAGCCGCCGCGGCCGTTGTAGCCATCACCATGACAGGCTGCGGCAGCTCGCCGCAGGCCGCCTCCGACGGCACAGTCACCCTGCGCTTCAGCTGGTGGGGCTCGGATGTCCGCCACAAGATGACCCAAAAACTCATTGACGCTTTCGAGGCCCAGAATCCCACCATCAAGGTCAAGGGCGAATACGGCGACTGGTCCGGCTACTGGGACAAACTCGCTACGCAGGTTGCCTCGCAGGACGCCCCGGACATCATTCAAATGGATGCCGCCTACCTGGGCGAGTACGCCGAGCGCGGCGCCCTTCTGGAGCTGAAGGACGTAGACCTTGGCAAGTTCGATTCTGCCGTTGCAGATGCAGGCAAGGTTGAAGGCAAGCAGTATGCCGTCACTGCCGGCGTGAACGCCCAGGTAGTTCTGGCCAACCCATCGCTCCTGTCGGCCAGCGGTGTCACGTTGCCCGATGACAAGACCTGGACCTGGGACGAATACAACAAGACGGCAGCCGCCATCACCGAAAGCAGCAAGAGCGGCGTCTATGGCTCCGGCGCCGTCAGCGGTGACGCTCCCATGAATCTCTGGTTCCGCCAGCACGGCAAGTCGCTCTTTACCTCTGAGGGTAAGTTTGGCTTTGACGAGGGCGACCTGACAGGCTGGTACGAATACCAGGCCGAACTCCGCGATTCCAAGGCCGTGCCGCCGGCCTCGGTCATGACCGAGGACGCCACCGCTTCTGTGGACCAACAGGGCCTGGCAACCAACAGGTTCGGGCTCGCCTGGTATTGGTCCAACCAACTGAGCGCCTTGACCAAAGCCTCCGGCCAGCCCTTGGAAATCCACCGTCCGCCGAGCACTGACGGCAGCGCCGCGAGTGCCAAGCAGTTCTACAAGTCCTCACAGTTCTGGTCGGCGAGTTCCCGCACCAAGCACCCGGCCGAGGTGCAGAAGTTCATCGACTTCCTGGCCAACAATGTGGAAGCCGGCGAAATTGCCCTCGCAGACCGCGGCATCCCGGGCAACTCGGAGGTCCGCGCCGCAGTCCTGCCCAAGCTGACACCGGAAGACGCAGCCACGGCAAAGTTCATTGACGAGATCTCCTCCGAACTGGGAGATGCAGTGCCGGTACCTCCGGCAGGTTCCAGTTCCGCCGTCGAGGCTTTTGGCCGTTACGGCCTGGAAGTGCACTTCAACCGGATGTCACCCGCAGAAGCTGCCAAGAAAGCCATGGACGAAGCCAAGAGCGCGCTGAGCTAGCTCCACTTAGACCCCGCGAGGTGGCATTTAATGACAGTTCGGACGACGAACATTGTCATTAAATGCCACCTCGCGGGCCGAACGTCCATGTGCCAGGTCCGGCTGGAACTGTACGGTCCGGTAGCACCACCTGGGCCGTAATGCCCGCGGGAATGCTGCACTCCAGCTCCATGCCGTCGGCCGTCCGCTGCCAGGAAACGGCAACTACTCCGCGCTGCGTAGGCACGCTGCCCGCAGCCCGTTCCAGCCGGCACACCGGAGGTTGAATCACGACGGCGGTCGCGCCCGGCCCTGTCACCCGGATACCGAGGAGGTACTCAAGGATCTCCCGGGTCACGGAGGCGGACCAGGCGTGGGACTGGCTGTAGTCGCTGCCCTCATCGAGTTCCCAGGCTTCCCAGGTGAAGGACCCGCCGGCTTCCAGCCAACGTGCCCATCCGGGCTGGCCTGGCTCCGTAAGGAGATCCAGGACAGCGTCCACGCGCCCCTGCGAAAGCAATGCCCGGAACAGCCGGTGCACCGTCATGGGGCCCTGCCGCATGCCCATTCCGGCGATGCGTTCAGCGTCCTTGGCCGCGTGCACGGAGGGTGTAATGCCCAGCGATAACGGGAACGACGTCGCATGCTGTGAGGCACTCAGGCTCGGCCGGCCGTCGGCGTACAAACCATCCACCATCACGCCGTCCACGCGCAGACGGGTGTTGATATGCTCCGCCAGCTCATCCGCCGCTTCCTTGTACCGCGCGGCCTCGGGCGCAAGGCCTGCCAACCCGCACAGCCGGCTGACGGCGTCGAGCACTGACCAGGACTGGGCGTTCACCGTGGTGCGCGCCGCGCAGTCCATGTCGTAGCCGAAGCGGCCCGGCGCCGGCCAATCCACGATTCCGTGGAGGTACGGACCCGCACCGCCGCCAAGGTCCGTGACCAACCCTGCGGTGGGACCATTGCCTGGGATGTGCCGGAGCACGTACCCGGCCGTTTCCTGGAGGCAGGGGAGGAGCTCCTGGACCAGCGCGTCATCACCACTGAGCCGGTAGTAGTCATCCACCCATTCGGGCATCATGAGCGAGAAATCGGGGATGTCACGCTTGCCGTCGCCGTTGGGATACACCGCGTTGTAGCGGCCCCTTTCCTGCGGCGAGTCCCAGTAGCGTTTCGCCGAGCCAGCGAATTCACGTAAGGCCTTGGCGGTGAAGTGACGCTCCCCGAACAACGCCATGGTGGCGTAGGAGATGTTCACGGCGTCGCCCAGGAACTGGCCTTTCTCGCGGGTGGGTGTGTCCACGAACTGTTCCTGCACACCGAACAGCGCAGAGTCCCGAAGGAGCGTGAAGACACGGTTCAGGGTCTCGTCGGAACTGTGGAAGCTGCCCTCGGCCGGGTGTTCGGCGTGGATGACCGTTGCCCCTACCGCCCCGAGATCCCCCCTGTCCACACCGGGTAGTTCAAGGTACCTGAACCCCAAGTGCACAGCCGCTTCATAGCGCTGCGGCCCGTCCTTCTGCGTGCAAGGGAAGGTCATGTCCGTGTTCTGGCTCGCGGTTTTTCCCGCGTCAACACGGCCATTGGCCAGCAGGTTGTATCCCGCACGCAGCATGACGGTCCGCCCGTGCGTGCCGCTAAGGAACTCCACCACGGGGCGCCCCGGGATCACCGTGCCGAAGTCCGCCACCGGTGTGCCGTCGTCGGCCGTGAAAATCCCGACGGCGGGAGCATGGTTCCGCGCGACGGTTGCGTGGTTGGGGTTGAGGACCGGGAAAGCGGGGACGGGATGGGCTCCGAATGAAAGCGCAGGCTGCCAGTCTTTGGGCTCCGGCCACGCGGTCGCGTCGAAGTGCTCCACCGGGTCACCCTCATCGTTGCGGTACCCGCTCTGGCGGTAGGGACCCTCTGCCACCAGCCACCCCGGCCCGGATCCGAACACGTCCTGCGTGCCGTCGTCGTACTCCACCGTCAGCTGGGCCAGCAAACCAGGGCGGCCGGCCGCGCGGCCCTGGCCCGGACCGTACCAATGCGCGACGGCGGTCAGGGCGGCGGTACCGCTCGACTGCAGTGTGTCAGTGACGTCGGCGGCGTTGTAAAAGTGTTCGCCCGGGTAGCCGAAGTTGGTGCTCTCCAGGCAGGGAGCGCCGTTGAGGGTGAACGCGGCGTGGTGGCTCGCCGCAGCATAGAGGCGGGCTCGGACCACGGGACGCTTGAGGTTGACGGTGGTTTTTGCGAGGGTCCACTCGTCCGGCTGGCGGAGGGGAGTGGTGGTGGTCCAGTCAGCCAGTGAGCCCGGGCTGGTGAAGTCGCTGCTGAAAAGGGTCTTCCCGTCACTCCGGACATCAAGGGAGAGGTATTCAGCCTGGCTCCGCGGTCCTTGGTGGAAGGCGATGCCCGTGCCCCCGGTGTTTGCGACGTCCGAGTCCAAGGCCGTGGTTCCGTCAATGGTGACGGTGATGCGCTGCCCGTTGTCGGTGACCACCAGGTCCTGCCAGCCGTCGTGGGGAGCGGCGCCCGCCCGTGAAACTGCGGTTGCCTCGAAGGCCGGGGTTTCGGCCAGTGCCTCCGTGGCAGGCGCAGCCATGGCGCCGATCTCCCAATCTGGAGCCTGCCGGAGGACGGCTGTGCGGTTGGGTCTCAGTTCCAGCAGCAGCCCGGTTCCGGGTCCCTGATTGCGGAGGAGAATTCCGGCAGTACCAAGACGGAAGCGGAAGCGCGCCGTGATCACCGTGCTGCCGCTGGCTGACACGGGCCACGGAAGATGTGGCGAGCCACTCACACGCAGCAAACCCTGCACCAGTTCCAGCGGCGCGCGGCCACCCGGGGCACGATGAATCCACTCGGCGTTCCAGCCGCTGGTTCCCGACTCGGAGAGCCCAGTGCTGAAACGCGCCGGAGCGCTCGGCTCCCCTTCAGTGCCGGTGGAGTCCGTGAGCTGGACGGTCCATTGGTAATCACTGTCAGGGATGAGGCGGGGGCTGTTTTCGGGGACTGTGGAGGACTGGTGGTGCTGCTGCTCCGTGATGACAGTGCCCGAATCCCACACTTCTGTGCCGGCACGGTCCATCACCCGGAGCCGGTACGCACCTTGGAACGATTGCCCGGCGTCTGCGGAGGGATCGGCATCCAGCAGCCAAGCGAACCTGGGCCGTGCCGGGGCCATCAGGCACTGCGTCTTGCCCTCCACGGTGAGGCTCGTCGCGAGGAGTGGTGATGCCGGGGCGCTGGAACTCATCGAGCTGACACCAAGTCCTCGATGTCAGGAGTGTCGAGTATTCCATCACTGATCCACACTGCTACCGAACGGGTCAGTGACTCGCCCGCCGCCAACTCGACTGCGGTGTCCCACGCCAGCGCCGAACCCACGGCTGGGTAGCCGCTGCATCGCACAAACCATGGGTCCGGGGACTCGGACGGTGCGCCGAACACCAACGTGGCCGGCCCGCCGTCGAACTCCCCGGTCCACACCAGCCACGGCGTCACTGAACCATGTACGGCGGGTTCGCCCTCGGCTGTGGAGGAGAACACGTGTGGAGATGCATTGACAGGAAGCCTCCAGAAGAAGCCGCCGTAGCCACTTCCCGCGGCGCCGTGCGATCCAGGACTACCCAGCGCGGCATCCACGACCGCGGTGAGTTCTGTTGTGATGTCCAACCGCCACGTTCGCGGGGTGATGAGCGAACGACGGAAAGTGCGACGCTCCTCCAGGAGCAAGCTGCCATCGGCGGCCAGCCAGTGAAGGTCCGCGGTTGAGTGGTCCGGTCCGTGGGTGATTTCGATGACCCCGATGGTGCCGTGGTCGTTCAGGTCCACGTATTTTCCTGCGGACCGGCGATAACTGCGCCCGCCCCAGAAGTTGCTGCCGTTGACGTCCTGCAGTGCGAATCCGGCGCCCAGATGCCACACGTGGTCCGAAGCAAGGTGGTCTGTCACCACAATGCCGCCGCGGGTGGTCACCGGATGAAGGTAAGGCCGCGGCGACAACGCCGTGTCGAGCTCGCTTCCACTGCGGAAGATGGCGGCGGGATCTTCCTCCCTGGGATCACCATCGCCTGCACCCTCAGAATCCGCAGCGGGGGCGAAGAGAGCTTGGGAGCCCGCTGCGTCTGGTCGGGCCCACGGCAGGCCGAGTTCGGAGAACGTTGCGTGGGACAGCGTGGCCCGTTCCAGGATGTCCTCGATGCGGGGGATCACTGCATGGGCTTGATCGCCGGATCCCACCCACGCCAGGAATTCCGATGGGATCAGGGCAGGAGCTTCGGCTGTTCGGATGGCCTCAAGGACTCGCATGAAGGCGCCACTGTGATCCAACGGGCTGAGCAAGGCGGTGCCCTCGCTCAGGTTCTGGAGCAGGTTCTCCGTGAGATCGTCCCGCCCGAAGACATGGGTGGTTTCACCGGCTTCGGTTCGGACCGTGACGCGGTCTTCGGTGTAATGGAACACCGCTGTTCCCTCGGTGCCGTGAAGCGTGACGTACGGTTCCACGGATTCGGTGGCGCACAGCGTGAGGGCGCAGGTGATGGGCAATCCTTTGACGGTCTTCATGCGGATCACGGAGGTATCGTCCGCTTCAATGTCGTTGGCGCGGTAGAGATCCGTGTCCACGAAGGCCAGGTCTTCTGCCTGGCGGGCTCCGGCGATGCGGAGGGCAGTGGCAATCGCGTGGGCCAAGGGGTTGGTTGCGACGCCGTCCACCACATCCACGCCGTCGAGGCTGCGTTTGCCCGCCCAGCGCGAGCGCTTGTAGTAGGCGCGGTCGCGGACCCAGCGGCCGGTAGCGGAGATGCCCTTGAGCGTGCCGATGCCGGGAAGTTCTTCCGTGGCTTGGCCGTTGGCCAGCTGTTCCAAAGCGCCCAATGCATGGGAGCCCAGGCTCTGGAAACCGATCTGTACGCTGCGTCCGGCTGCGGTTGCGGCCTCCTTGAGTCGGAGGAAGTCCTGCATGGAAGCGACCGGAGGCTTTTCCAGATAGAGGTGGGAATGGGACGCCAGGACGGACAAAGCCAGTGGGGCGTGGGTCTGAATAGGAGTAGCCACGATGATGACGTCCGGGTGGTGATCGCCGGCCAGCAGCGAATCCAGATTTTCGTGGACAGCAGTGGTCCCGGGCAACGCACCAGCGGACGGGGGATTGGGGTCCGCCACGGCAACGAGTTCCACCACACCCTGCGCGCTCAGCCGATGGAGGTTGTGGAGGTGGTGTGCTCCGAAGCCATGGACTCCCACCAGGGCAATTCTGGCGGGTGCCGTATGGGGTGCGGGTGCCGTCCGGGGTGCCGGTGCAGCCCGATGCGGGTCGGGGCTGATGATGGACTCGATGGAAGGGGTGTCCATGGCTCTCCTCTGCTGGCGCTGCAAGGCGGTGACGCCGTCGTCAGGGTATTCGCGTAAGTATCCGGCGGGTTCAGGCTATACCCAGCAAGCGCTTTCCCAGTTCCGGCTTTCGCCCAGTGTAGCGCGGCTGCCCGGTAAATGTAACGATTCAAGAATGATCTTGACTCAACCCTCGCCCAGCGTCTAAGTTGACGGGAAAGCGTTTACTTAGTGACATGGCCCACGTGGGCCGACCCCAACTGACCGGCCCGGTGGCTGTAGTGAGGCTCCTCAATTGTCGCCACTCACAGTCACGCGGGCCTGATCTGCAACGATGGAGAAAGGGGAGTGCCGTGGCCTCTGGTGGATTTGGCTTCCGTGCGTACACGCTCTTCGACACGCTCGTCTGGATAGCTTGCCTGAACGTGTTGTGGATTGCCTTCACTGTCCTCGGTGGAGTTGTCCTGGGAATCGGTCCCAGCACCGCTGCGGCCCACGTCCTGGTCCGCGACAAGGTGCGGGGAAATGCCGCGCCGTTGATGCGGCGTTTCGTGAAGGAGTACTTCAAGAACTTCGGCAAGGGCAATGCCTTGGGTTTGCCCTTGCTTGCCGTGGGTGTCGCCCTGACCCTGAACTGGGGCTACTTCTCTGCAGGCTGGGACTTCGGCTCGCAGATCGCTTCCGCAGGAATCCTTATGGCTGCCCTCTTTGCCGCCGGCGCGGCCTGCTACCTGTTCCCGATGTTCGCCCGCTACGAGCTTTCCATTCCGCAGTACTTCCTGATGTCCTCACGCTTTGCGATGCGTCATCTGGCGGGAACTGTGATTCTCCTTTTCATCACAGCGGCAGCCCTGTTCGTGTGCCGGTCGGTTCCGGGGTTGATTCCGTTCTTCGGCATTGGTGCATGGCTTTATGCCACGGGGTGGCTCTGTGACCGGTTCTTCACGGCCAACGACGAGGCGATGTCAGCCGCTGACGGCGACGCGGCTGCCGCCAGCGCACCGTCCGCCGCCGCCGTCGGCCCTGTTTCCACCATGACCCGCAGTAAGGAGGCCAGCCTTGCCTGAACTCAACCGCATCCGCCCCGCTTTGAGCGGGCCGCCGGTCCTTCACCGCTCCCTCGATGTCCAAGGGAGCAGTGAACTCGTTCCGAACGATCCTGGCGCGAGGACTAATGAAACGTATCAAGATGAGCATGGCCAGCACATTTGGAGCCTCAAAAGGTTCCCAGGTGTGCCGTCAAACCAAGAGTCGAAAGAGACCAACCCCGATGAAGTGGAGCAGGTAAGAAAATGATCCGTAGAAAACACACGCTGGCCGCCGCCGTCGTCGTTTCCGCAGCCCTGGCGCTCACCGCCTGTGGCGGCGAAGCCCCGGCGTCGGACCTTTCCTCCGTCAAGATCATGGCGCCGTTCCTGGAAGCGCAGCCGCCAACAGCTGATGGCGCGGTGCAGAAGAAGCTTGAGGAACTCACGGGCAAGGACGTCAACATCACCTGGACGCCCAACGCGTCCTACGAAGACAAGATGAACATCACGCTGGCTTCCTCGGAAATCCCGCACGTTCTGGTGGTCCAGGGCAAAACGCCCGGCTTCGTGAAGAACGCCGAGGCGGGCGCCTTCTGGGACCTCACGGACAAGCTCAACGACTATCCGAACCTGAAGACCACCTTCCCGGAGGTCCAGCAGAACGCCAGCGTCAACGGCAAGGTCTACGGTGTTTACCGTGGCCGCAACCCGATCCGTGCAGCGGTCATGTTCCGCCAGGACTGGCTGGACAAGCTGGGTCTGAAGGCGCCCGAAACCACCGAAGACCTCTACAAAGTCGCCAAGGCGTTCACCGAACAGGATCCGGACGGAAATGGCCAGAACGACACTTACGGGATCACCATCCCCAAATGGGGCGCGCTGGGAACCAACAGCCCGTATGACCTGATCGAGACCTGGTACGGCGCCGGCAACCGCTGGACCGAGCGGGACGGCAAGCTGGTCCCCAGCTTCGAAACCGACGAATTCCTCGAAGCCAACCGCTTCATCAAGAAGATGGTGGACGAGAAACTCATCAACCCCGATTTCGCCACGTTCGACGGCACCAAGTGGAACGAACCGTTCTTCAACGGCAAGGGCGGCATCATCGTGGACGTTGACTCCCGCGTCAGCGTTCTGATCAACCTCTTCAAGCAGGCCAACCCGAACGACTTTGAGAACAAAGTGGGCTTCGTAGGCAGCCTTAAGGGACCGGACGGCGAACTGCACGCCCACCCCACCGACGGGTACTCCGGCTTCCTGGCCATTCCCAAGTCCAGTGTCAAGACCGAGGCTGACCTGAAGAACGTGCTCAGCTTCCTGGACAAATTGAACAGCAAGGAAGTTGCCGTGCTCATGAACAACGGCATCGAGGGCGTGAACTTCACCCTGGAAGAGGGCCTGGCCGCCACCATCAAGCCTGAAACGCCGGAGGGCAAGGTGGTCAACACTGACATCAAGAGCTTCGCCCAGCTTGGCACCAACGTCACGGGCAACAACTTCTACCCGGTCAAGCAGGCCTCCGAGTACGAGCAAAAGGTCTTCGATGACCGCGTCGCCGTCATGGCCGAGGACCTCAAGAGCGCTGTGTACAACCCGGCAGCTGCCTTCGTCTCGCCCACCTACGTTGCCAAGGGCGCGCAGTTGGACAACATCGTGGCCGACGCCCGCATCAAGTACCTCGCCGGGCAGACCGACGAGCAGGGCCTGAAGGACGCCATCAAGCTGTGGAACACCAGCGGCGGTGACAAGGTCAAGGAAGAAATTAATAAGCTCTGGCAGGAAAACAAGAAGTGACAGCCCCGGTTGCAGAAGCCAAAGCCTCGGAGCGGGAGGCCACCATGCCGCCCGCCCCGGCGCGGCGGCGCGGGTTCGCCGTCCACTTCGCGCATTACAAGTGGCTGTATCTGCTGTTGCTGCCCGGAGTCCTGTACTTCGCGATTTTCCGGTACGGACCCATGTACGGCGTGTCCATCGCTTTCAAGGACTACGTCCCGTTCCTTGGCGTCAACGGCAGCCCGTGGGTTGGTGTCCAGCATTTCCAGGACTTCTTCGCCAACCCGGACTTTCCCCGGTTGCTGGGCAATACGCTGATCCTGGCGTTCCTGAACCTGGGCATCGCGTTCCCGCTCACCATCGTGCTGGCGCTCCTGCTCAACGAAGTCCGTCTTTCGGTGCTCAAGCGCACCGTCCAGACGCTCGTCTACATCCCGCACTTCCTGTCTTGGACCATTGTTGCGTCGCTGAGCTTCCTGCTCTTCGCCCTGGACATCGGACCGTTGTTCCAGTTTGTGAATGGGCTGTTCGGGACCAACGTGGACATCCTGTCCGATCCCAACTGGTTCCGGCCTTTGATCGTGCTCCAGGAAATCTGGAAGAACACCGGCTGGGGCACCATCATCTTCCTCGCCGCGCTGGCTACTGTGGACCAGGACCAGTATGAGGCAGCGATTATCGACGGCGCCGGCAGGTTCCGTCGCGTCTGGCACATCACTTTGCCGGGCATCCGGTCCACCATCATCGTGATGCTCATCCTGGCCATCGGGCAGATGCTCAACACCGGCTTTGAGCAGATCTACCTTATGACCAATGCACTCAACCGCAGCGTGGCCGACGTCTTCGATACCTACGTGTACTTCGTGGGCATCACCCAGGGCGCCTACAGCTACAGCACCGCCGTCGGGCTCTTCAAGTCCCTCGTGGGAATCGTGCTGATCTTCGGCACTAACTGGCTGTCCAAGCGGTTCAACCAGAGCGGACTGTTCTAATGAAGATTCATAACACCCGCGGCGGACGGGTCTTTGACGCCGCAAACTACGTCTTCCTGAGCCTGGTAGGCGTCATCACCCTGCTGCCGTTCGTCTACGTGATCGCCGGGTCCTTCGCCAACGAGGCCGAGATCACCCGGCGGGCGTTCTTCGTCTGGCCCGAGCAATTCACGCTGGGCGCCTACGAGTACATCTTCTCCACCCCCGCCTTCACACGGGCACTCATCACCACCGTCCTGGTGACGCTGGTGGGCACCTTGATCCAGCTCATCCTGACCGTCACCATGGCGTACCCGTTGGCGAAGAAAAACCTTCGGGGCCGGAAGCTGATCATGTCCCTGGTGGTCTTCGCCATGGTGTTCTCCGGCGGCATGATTCCCACTTTCCTGCTGGTCAAAGACCTGGGCTTGCTGAACAGCTACTGGGCGCTGATCCTGCCCGCGGCCATCAACCCGTTCAGCCTGATCATCATCAAGAACTTCTTCCAGGAACTCCCTCAGGAGCTGGAAGAATCCGCCAAGATGGACGGTGCCACGGAAATCGGGATTCTCTGGCGGATTCTGCTGCCGCTGTCCAAGCCGGTGCTCGCCACGTTCGCGCTGTTCTACGCGGTGGGGATCTGGAACGATTTCATGTCACCCCTGCTCTACCTGAGCGATAACAACATGTGGACCTTGCAGATGTACCTGCGCCAAGTCACGGCTGCCTCGGACCTCCTGGGTACCGGCAACGTGGATCCCTCCTATATCCCGCCGGAACAAGGCATCAAATTCGCCGTGATCGTGGTGGCCACGCTGCCCATATTGATCTTCTACCCCTTCCTGCAGAAGCACTTTGCCAAGGGCATGCTGATCGGTTCCGTCAAGGGCTAAGCGCGGTTCCGCTTCACGCCGCATCAACTGAAAGGACACCCATGAAAATCCTCCTCGCGGGCGACTCCACCGTTGCCGCCTGCCCCAGTTTCGAGTACCCCATGAGTGGTTGGGGTGCCCACCTTGCGCCCGAAACCTACTGGTGGGCTGCCGTCCATAACTACGCCAAGGGCGGTGCCACCACGGAGTCGTTCCGCGAGGAGGGTCTCTGGTATCAACTGATCAACCAGACTGTCCACGGAGATTTGGTGCTCATCCAGTTCGGGCACAACGACCAGAAACGTGAACACCTGGCCGCGCGCACGGGCTACACCGACAACCTCAAGCGCATGGTGGCCGAGGTCCGCAGCAAGGGCGGCATTCCCATCCTGTGCACCTCAGTGGAACGCAGGCATTTTTCGGACGGGCAGCTGGAGGTCACACTGGGGGACTACCCTGTGGTGGTCCGGGAGCTTGGCCTGGAGCTCGGCCTGGACGTTATCGACCTCAATCAGTGGACGCGCTCGCTCTACCAGGAACTGGGGGAGGAAGGTTCCAAGGAGCTCTTCTTCCACTTCGCACCGGGCGAGCACGCACACTGGGCCGGTGGCCTGGAGGACAACACCCATTTCCACAAGAAAGGTGCCAGGCGGATCGCTGCCTTCGTGGCGGAGCACCTGGAATCCCTCGGCTACGGTTTGTCTGCGACCCTTAGCGCGGGGGCGCGTGCGTGATGCACTGCAACCCGCTGCGGGGTCCTGCGGATGTGGCTGATTGGGTGGCAGAGGGGCCGGTTCAGTTCGGAACGCATGAGTTGGGAACGGACGAGTTGGGAACGGACGACGACGGCGGCCCGGTCTCGGGTGGCGACGGCAACACCGCTCTGGTCCTGTCGGGCTCCCTCGATGCGGAGGAGCACGGCGACCACGCGCATTGGACGCTCTGGTGCCCGGAGGAACTTCCCGATCACGTGAGGATCTCGTGGGAGTTCCTCCCGTTGGAGGAGCCCGGCCTGGCCATGGTGTTCTTCGCAGCCGCCGGCCACAGGGGCGAAGATCTGTTCTCTCCGACTTTGGCGCCCCGCACAGGCTTCTATCCGCAGTACCATTCGGGAGATATGGACGCCCTCCACGTCTCCTACTTCCGGCACAAGCACGCTTCCGAGCGCGCGTTCCGAACCTGCAATCTCCGCAAGAGCGCAGGCTTCGAGCTCGTGGCGCAGGGAGCCGACCCGCTTCCACCCACCGGGGATGCCGATGGGTTTTATCGCATGGAAGTGATCAAGGACGGCCCTCGGGTAGCCTTCTCCATCAACCAGCTGTTGCTCTTTGAATGGACCGATCCCGCGGACGTACCCCTCCGGGGCGGTTACTTCGGAATTCGCCAGATGGCACCCCTGAAAGCCGCCTACAGGAACCTCTCCATCAGCCAGCTGTAGCCCCTGACGCCCTGTGATGGCGCACACGAAACCATGACGTAGGATGTCCACATGCCCCTCTTTGACCTTCCCCTTGAGCAGCTCCGCGACTACACCTCAAACGTGGTCCCGCCAGCAGATCTCGATGCCTTTTGGGACCGCACCATCACCGAGGCCAGGGCCTTGCCGCTTGATGCTGTGTTCGAACCCGTGGACAACTACCTCTCAGTGATCGACACCTTCGATGTGTCCTTCGCCGGCTTCGGGGGAAACCGCATCAAGGGCTGGCTGCACCTGCCGGCACACCGTGAGCCGGGCCAGCAGCTTCCCGTGGTAGTTGAGTACATTGGCTACTCCGGTGGCCGCGGGCTGGTCAACCAGAACACCCGGTGGGCCCAGGCCGGCTACGCACACTTCATCATGGACACCCGCGGGCAGGGCTACGGTGGCGTCTCGGGCGACACTCCGGATCCGCACCCGTCAGCCGGTGGAAACAACTATGCCGGGCTCATGACGCGGGGTGCCGACCACCAGGACAACTACTACTTCCGACGGGTGTACGTGGACGCGTTCCGTGCCGTAGAAGCGGCGCAGAGCCATCCCGCCGTCGACCCCTCCAAGGTAGTCCTGGCAGGTGTCAGCCAAGGTGGCGGCATTACTGTTGCCGCCGCTGGGCTGACGGCTGGAAGACTCGACGGCGTCATCGCCGCGCTGCCCGACGTCCCGTTCCTGCAGGACTTCCCCCGCGCCATTGACATCACCCCACGGGGGCCCTACCCGGAGATCGCCGGTTTCCTGGGCCGGCACCGCGAAAAGTATGAGCCCACCCTGGCCGTCCTGAACTACTTCGACGGCGTACACCTGGGCCGTGCCGCCACCGTTCCTGCACTGTTCTCCGCTGCGCAAATGGACGACATCTGCCCTCCGTCCACCGTTTTCGCGAGCTACAACAGCTACGGCACCGGCTCCTCGGGTGCCCCGGACGGTGCGCCCGGCGGTGCGCCCGAAAAGGACATCGAGGTCTACCGCTTCAACAACCATGAGGGCGGCCAGGAACACCACTGGATCAAGCAGTTGCAGTTCCTGCGCAAACATTTGTCATGATGGCGGACGCGATTTGCCCGGTGTGAAGAACCGCGGTTATGGTGTGGCTATGACAAACCGTTGGTATGCGTATTTTTCGTTGGCTCTGGAGGGGCCCGCGTCTAACTGACACGCATCCAACTTTCCTTCAGAGCCAACAGGGCAGAGATCATTCTCTGCCCTTCGCCATATCCGGCGGGTTCTGAAAAGGGGCCCGCTCCGCATCCCGGAACAGGACCCAGACATGACCAGCATCGCTGCAGAACCCACCGAATCGCTCGAATCCCCTGACGCGGGAGCCGCTGACGCCGCGCATCCTTCCACCTCCAACCTTCGGGTGGCACGCTTCGAGCCGCTTCCGGCGCCCCAGGACCTCATCGCCGAGTTGCCGCTGGATGCCCGCTCAGCAGCCGTCGTCGACCGCGGCCGCGACCAGGTCCGCGCCATCATGGACGGTGTGGACGACCGCCTCCTGGTCATCGTTGGCCCGTGCTCCATCCACGATCCCAAGGCCGGGCTCGAATACGCCCGCCGTTTGGTGAGCCAAGCGGAGAAGCACAAGGAAGACCTGCTGATCGTCATGCGGACCTACTTCGAGAAGCCCCGCACCACGGTCGGCTGGAAAGGGCTCATCAATGATCCCCACCTGGACGGCAGCCACGACATTGCCGCCGGCCTTCGCGCAGCCCGTGGATTCCTGAAGCAGGTAACCGCCCTCGGACTGCCCACGGCCACCGAGTTCCTCGAACCGATCAGCCCGCAATACATGGCTGACCTCGTTTCCTGGGGAGCCATCGGTGCGCGCACCACTGAAAGCCAGATCCACCGCCAACTCGCCTCCGGACTGTCCATGCCCATCGGCTTCAAGAACGGCACCGATGGTGACCTGCAGGTGGCGATTGACGCTTGCGGCGCCTCTGCCGCCGAGCAGGCCTTCCTGGGAATCGACGACGACGGCCGCGCGGCCCTCGTAGCCACCTCCGGCAACCCGGACACCCACGTGATCCTGCGCGGCGGACGCAAGGGCCCCAACTACTCCCAGGATGATGTCGCGGCTGCTACCGCCAAGCTCGCTGCCAAGGGCTTGAACCCGCGCCTGATCGTGGACGCCAGCCATGCAAACAGCGGCAAGAGCCATCACCGCCAGGCTGAGGTTGCCTTGGAAATCGGTGCGCAGCTCGAAGCCGGGGAGACCTCGCCGATCGCCGGCGTCATGCTGGAGAGCTTCCTGGTGGGCGGAGCCCAGAACCTGGACACCGCCAAGCAGCTTGCGGGGGAGCAGGAACTTGTTTACGGCCAGAGCGTCACCGATGCCTGCATGGAATGGGATGTCACGGCCTCGGTGCTGGAGCAGCTCGCAGCCTCGGCCCGGAAGCGTAGGGCTGTGGTCGCGGCGTAACGTGCCCGATTCGGGGGTTCCCTGCGCATCATGACGTGCGCGCGGATTGCTGGCAGGGAACCCCCCTAAATGGCGAGATCAGAGCTGCGGGCTCTTTCACATTGGCCCCATCAGCCTCTAGAGTATCTAGCACATGGTTGTTTGATGGCTCAGCATCGGCACACCGTTCTACTGGGGGTGTCCTAACCGGCTGAGAGCAAAGGAATATGGGAAATGTCCGCAGAGACTAACTTCTCGAATGCGCGTTTCATGACGGTGGCCGAAGTGGCCGACGTCCTGCGTGTTTCCAAAATGACCGTGTATCGCCTGGTCCACTCAGGGGAAATGCCCGCCGTGAGGTTCGGGCGTTCCTTCCGGGTTCCTGAAGAGGCCGTTGCCCAGTACCTCAAGGGTGCCGTGGTGGACGGACAATCCGAGACCGCCTGAGGCTGCCGGGGTCCGTCCCGCGGACCGTGGTCACAGGGTGCCCCTCTGAAGCGGTACTCTGTTAAGGAACGTTTTACGTCAATGTAAGAATCTGTCAGTTGTACTTGTCTGCTTCCGCGGATCTGTTCCAACAGACAGGAACTTCTAGTTTGTAAGGAACTTTCGTGGGTTCAGTTATTAAGAAGCGCCGCAAGCGTATGGCCAAGAAGAAGCACCGCAAGCTGCTTCGCAAGACTCGCCACCAGCGCCGCAATAAGAAGTAGAGATACTTCATCAAGCGTGAATGCCCGTTGCCTCTCGAGGTGGCGGGCATTTTTGCACCCCAACCCTCTCTCACGTCCCTCGGGTTTGGTGGGGTTCTTCTCTCACGTCCCTCGGGTTTGGTGGGGTTCTTCTCTCACGTCCCGCGGGTTTGGTGGGGTTCTTCTCTCACGTCCCGCGGGTTTGGTGGGGTTCTTCTCTCACGTCCCGCGGGTTTGGTGGGGTTCTTCTCTCACATCCCTCGGGAAAAACCCGAACTGACCGCGGGATCCCGCCGTGCTGACCTGAGAGAGCTCTTGATCTTCTTCGTGGCTGAAGAAAAGTTGTCCGCCAAGTCATCCTTTCCGAATTTCAGGACCGTCCAGCCTGCTGCTTCGAACGCCTTGTCGCGTCGCCGATCGCTAAATATCTGGTCCCGTCCAAGATGATGGCCGCCGTCGTACTGTATTGCTACCCGCCAGCCGCGGAACCCCAAGTCCGCAGAAGGCGAAAATGGATCGTCCGGCCGGAGGCGCAACTGAAGCTCCGGTTCGGGGATGCCGGCGTCCAACATTGCCAAGCGGAGCAGTGACTCCGGCGCAGAGTCGGAGCCAACACGCATGAGCTCTAATGCTTCTCGTGCCCTAACGACGCCCTGTAGATTCCTGTGCCTGCCCACCATCTCGCGAAGTGCCTCCAATGTGGTGAACGGGGTATCACGTTCTTCGAAGTCCGGCCTGGGTCTGCGAATGAGCTCGTCACCCATACAGACGAGGTCGCCGAGCGGAAGGCGTCTGGCAAGATCCAACCAGGTACGCGACCGAGTGCTGATCCGGATGCCTTGAAAATTCTCTATCTCGTCGGCGGAGGCCACTACCGTGTGTCCGATGACGCCCTTGCGGCGGACGGACGGGAGATGCCGCGGCTTACTGAGATGCAACTCATTGGAATCAGACAGCCACGGTGGGAGGCGCACACCATGCAGCCTCGCAGCCGTTACATGGGATATCCATGCCCCTGGACTTGCGGCCGACAGCGACCTTGCAGCCGCCGATAGCTCGAAATCCCAATCCGATGGACGATAAAGGCCACGGCTGACTCCATCTATTCCTACACGATTCCAGAGGTGCGATTGCTTCAGGCCTGCGGCCTTGGCCTCGGCAATTGTGAATGGTGCGTTGGTAAGTCGGGGCGGAAGGGGCATCGCGTTCTGCATATCTGGCATTCTCGCCCAGAAACGCTTGAGTCATCGTAAGTTATCCACAGGCTCGGCGAGGCAGTCGAGGGATGTGAGAGAAGGTTTGGTTTAAGCCCGAGGGGTGTGAGAGAGGGGTTGGCTCAAGCCCGAGGGATGTGAGAGAAGGTCAGATGCGGGGGCCGCGGAACCTTGAGAAACCCCGCCACAGGCCATATACCGCTCCGCCAACTGTGGCGGCCTTGAGGCCGAGCGTTGCTGCGCGGCGACCGGAACGGAAGTCGTACACGGGCCAGTTGTTCTCGCGGGCGTGCCGGCGCAACTTGGCGTCAGGGTTGATCACCACGGGGTGACCCACCATGGTGAGCAAAGGTATGTCGTTGGCGGAATCGCTGTACGCCCAGCAATGATCCAGATCCAGGCCCTCGCGATCAGCGACGAGCTGGACCGCGACTGCCTTCGCCGGTCCGTGCAGGATGTCGCCCACGAGTTTCCCTGTGTACATGCCGCCTTCCACTTCTCCCACGGTGCCAAGGGCACCGGTCAGTCCGAGCCGGGTGGAAATAACCGTGGCCACCTCGATCGGTGTCGCCGTGACGAGCCAGACCTTGCGTCCAACCCTGAGATGCTGTTCCGCGAGTGCCTTGGTCCCCGGCCAGATCCGCGACTCGATCATTTCGTCGTAGACCTCTTCGCCCAAGGCTTTGATGTCATCCACGGTGATGCCGGCAGCAAGGGTAAGCGCCGAGTCGCGGACCGAGTGGACGTCTTCCATGTTCTCGCCGCGCATGACGAATTTGAACTGCTTCCAGGCGAATCCTGCCGCTTGCGACAACGTGAAAGCCTTGCGTTCGTACATTTTGCGGGCTACGTGGAAGAGGCTGGCGCCCTTCATCAAGGTGTTGTCGACGTCGAAGAAGGCGGCTTCGCCCGTGCGCTGCTGCACTTTGTCCTTCTGCGCAGCGGGCTTCTGCACCAAGGCATCTGCGACCACGGCGGCGTTCTTCTCCTCGGGCATGACTTGAGTCTAGTCAATCGCCGCGGTCAGCGTTCGAGGACGCACGGCGGCGTCACAGTAGGGCGGCGGATGTGAGAGAGGGTTGGCCGGTAGGGCGGGGGATGTGAGAGAGGGTTGGCCGGTAGGGCAGGGGATGTGAGAGAGGGTTGGCCGGTAGGGCGGGGGATGTGAGAGAGGGTTGGCCGGTAGGGCAGGGGATGTGAGAGAGGGTTGGCCGGTAGGGCAGGGGATGTGAGAGAGGGTTGGCCGGTACCTTTGAGACATGGCTATTCCCGACGTCGTTCTCCTCACCAAAGCTGACTGCCACCTGTGCACCGAGGCGCGTGCCGCCGTCGAGCGTGTCACCAGAAGTCTTGGCGTGCAGTGGAAGGAGCAACGGATCGACGGCGATCCCCAACTGCAGGAGCGTTTCGCGGAAGAAATTCCGGTGGTGCTGGTGGACGGTATCCAGCGTGATTTTTGGAAGATTGACGAGGAACGGCTCACCCGCACCCTCAAGAAGGCCCTGGAGGGCTGAAGGGTTACCCGTTGGTAATGGCTTTTGTTGAGTCCGGCCCGGGGGTCATAGAGTGGAACAACAAAGCGACGCAATGGAGAATACCGTGACTGCGCTGGAACCGTCCCCGGAGGCTGCAACCGGGGACAATGAACCTGCCACCAAGCAGATCCCGCCCGCGGCTGTGGCCCGGATGACGCTCTATTTGCGCGCGCTCAACTCCCTGTTGGCCGAAGGCGTGGAGCGGGTCTCGTCCGAAGCGTTGGCGGAAGCATCAGGTGTCAGCTCGTCCACCCTGCGCAAGGATCTTTCCTATGTAGGCTCGTATGGGACGCGCGGTGTCGGCTATGAAGTCCAGTACTTGAGCCGCCACATTGCCGCCGCCCTTGGCCTGACCCATGACTGGAAAGTCGCCATTGTGGGCGCCGGTAACCTGGGCAAGGCCCTGGCCCGGTATGGCGGCTTTGAGTCCCGCGGCTTCGACGTTGTAGCCATCTTCGACGCCGACCCCATGGTGATCGGCAACGAAGTAGGTTGGCTTCGCGTCAGCGACTCCGCGGAGCTTGAGCGGGTTTTGGAACGCACCCACACCAACATGGTGGTGCTGGCGTTGCCCGCCACCGTAGCCCAGTCAGTATGCGACCGCGTGATTGCCGCCGGGATCCGGAGCATCCTAAGCTTCGCTCCGGTGCTGTTGCAGGTTCCTCCGCACGTGAACCTCCGCAAGGTGGACATGGCCACGGAGCTGCAGATTTTGGCGTACCACGCACAACGGGCGCAGACACCGGGCCAGGCTGTTTAGCCTTCGCCGGGTCCGCGCCCGCGCTTGAAGCGTCTGGAACTCTGAGTGTTTAGCGGCCGTACGGGTTCTGGTAAGGGTTGCCGAACGGCTGCGCCTTGCGGAAGTACGGGGCCGACGCCGGCAGGTACAGCATGACGATCGCCGCGACTCCCAGCAGGATCACAATGAGCTGCAGGATGCCGTAGGTGGCACCGAACTGGAACAGGCCGGTGAGGCCCAGGACGGAGATGGCGGCGAAGACGGTCCCCAGGATCCGTGCCCAGTTCTTGCCCTTGCGGACGGGGAAAGCGACCAAGGCGTAGAGGCCGAGGGCCAGAATCGCGCCGACGACGGCGCTGACGCCGATCACACCGCGCATGCTTTCCATGGACCCTGCGGGGATGTCGGTACCCTGCTGGCTTGCCTGCTGGTTCATGGCGTTGATGAAGGCATCAGCACCAGTGGTGGCCAACAGGAGCGAGCTGATGGCGGAAAGAACGCCGGCTGCGACGATCATCCAGAAGGCGTAGTTGACCATGGGCGGCACAGCGGTGGGACCGGGCTGCTGGCTTGGCCAGTTGGTGTCCTGTCCGTATTGCGGAGCGGCGGGAGCCTGACCGTACGTGGGTGACTGCTGGCCGTACTGCGGTGCGGCTGGGCTTTGCTGGCCGTACTGCGGCGCGGCTGGGCTTTGCTGGCCGTACTGCGGTGCGGCTGGGCTCTGCTGGCCGTACTGCGGTGCGGCAGGCTGGGTGCCCGGCTGCTCGGGCTGGTTGGCATCGCCCGGGTTTGACGGCGGGTAGGGAGGGTTGCTCATGGCATTCCTTTGCTTGTTCGACTGCTGGTGCGGCCGCCGGGATCAGCAAAATGACCCTGCCCCCAGCGTGGTTCTGCTTCCACCGTACCTCCCGGGTCTGACGCTGCAGGTGATCCCACGCAGGTATTTCCGGCTCACGGCAAAAATCATCATGTTGGCTTACGCCTTCATGATGAAAGCCGCGGCAATCCGAGAGGATTTACCGCGGCCTTCAGCCTGTACACCGTCGATAAGGCACGACGACGGCAGTTGCGTCAGCGCTAAGCGTGACCCTTGACTGCCTTGAACCAGAGTTGTGAATTCGGAAGCCACATCAGAACTACGGCTACGGCGCTGACGAGGAAGCCGAACCAGTTGCTACCAAGGCCCGTGCTGGAGCCGCCGGCGCTGGCCGCACTGAAAATGGTGAGGAGCAAGGAGATGCCGGCCACGATGGTGAGGGCGAGGCGGGCCCACTCTTTCCCTTCCTTCATCTTCATCGCCAGGACTACCTGCGCCGCTGCCACGGCCAGGGTGAGAATCAGGATGATCAGCAGGATGGCTGCAACGCCGGGTGCGAACGCGAAGAGGGCAATGATCGCGAAGAATCCGATCAGCCCGAACAGCAGGCCAAGGAGTCCGGAGATCACCCAGATGAAGTACGAAACCTTCAGCTCGGTGGGAAGGCCCTGGGTCTTGAACATTCCCGAGAATCCGCCCTGGGGCATGACGTCGTTGAAGTTGCGGGGTCCGTCAGTGGGCATTTCGAAGTGGAAACCAGGCTGCCCCGGGGCGGGCTGTCCAGGGCCTGCCTGCGGTGGACCGGACTGGGCCGGACCGGGCTGTGAGTATTGGCCCGGTTGCGACGGCGGCTGGTAACCCTGGGGTGGCTGGTAGCCCTGCGGAGGCTGGTAACCCGCAGGAGGAACATTGCCGGGCTGCGGAGGCTGGGAGCCGGGCTGCTGTGGCTGTGGTGCTTCGTCTGGGGTACTCATGGCATCACTGTAGACCGCAGGTTGTAGGTTGCATAGGAACTTCGGAGCCAACTCGCAGGGAAATACAGGCTGTTTGCCGAACAATTGCGGGGTGACTTCCGTAAAAGCGAAACGGCGCCCCCGCACAGCCGGAGACTGTGGGTGGCGCCGTTGGGGTGAATCCGCCTCAGGAGCGAGGGCCTATGCAGCGGCCGGCGCGATGAAGGCGAGTTCCAGGTTGATGACAACCTTGTCGCTGACCAGCACGCCACCGGCTTCGAGGACGGCGTTCCAGGTGAGGCCGAAGTCCTTGCGGCTGATGGTGGTTTCGCCGGAAACGCCGGCGCGGGTGTTGCCGAAGGGATCCACTGCGACACCGTTGAATTCGGTTTCGATGGATACTTCCTTGGTCACGCCCTTGATTGTGAGATCGCCCACGAGGTCGAAGCTGTTGCCGTTGGCCTTGACGTGGCGGGACACGAAGGTGATTTCCGGGAACTTCTCCACGTCGAAGAAGTCTTCGCCCTTGACGTGGCCATCGCGGTTGACGTCTCCGGAGTCGAAGCTGGCAGTCTGGATGGTGGCGCTGACCTTGGAATCGGTGAGGGTTTCGCCAACCTCGAGGGTGGCCGAAGCGTCCTTGAACTGGCCGCGAACCTTGCTGATGCCTGCGTGGCGGACGGTGAAGCCGATTTCGCTGTGCGAAGCGTCGAGGGTCCAGGTGCCGGTGGTGACGGAAGCGGGGAGAGTCATCATGGTGTTGCTCCTATATCGATTGGTAGGTACTGCGTGCTTGCCCGGTCGAACTCATTGCTTGAAGCGTCAACCGAGCTTCGTGTCTAGTATAAACATGCATATGCATCTTTTATTCCAACTCCGGGGAACATTTCGGAAAAACTTTGAGTTCTACTAGCGGTAGAAGATTTCGGATCGCCCCGCTTCTTTGAGAAACTGGTAAACATGCCCCAAGCAACTGTCCACCTGCTTCGCCATGGCGAGGTCCATAATCCCGACGGCGTCCTGTACGGCCGCCTGCCGGAATTCCACCTCTCCGAGCGTGGCCGGGAGATGGCCCGTATGCTGGCGGACCACTTTGTGGCACGTGCCGGCCAGGGTGCCAAGATTGTCCACTTGGTCGCCTCACCGCTGACCCGTGCCCAGGAAACGGCCATGCCCACTGCAGAGGCCCTGAACCTGGAGATCACCACCGAGCCCCGCATCATCGAGGCCGAGAACCACTTTGAGGGGCTCCACCCCACCAAGAGTGAATTCCTGAAGCCCAAGCACTGGTTGTACTTCCGCAATCCGCTGCGGCCATCCTGGGGCGAGCCGTACAAGGAGCAAGCGGCCCGGGTTCTGGCCGCAGTTGAAGACGCCCGGGTCAAGGCGGTTGAACTGGGTGGCGACGGCGCCGAAGCCATCCTCGTGAGCCATCAGCTCCCCATCTGGTCAACCCGTTTGACGGCAGAGGGACGCCGCCTGGCGCACGATCCCCGCAAGCGCGAATGCACGCTCACCTCCCTGACGTCCCTGACGCTGGACGGGAACGGCAAGATCGTGCGCGTTGAGTACACCGAACCTGCTGCCGTCCTGCTTCCGGGCGCGGCGAGCACCCCGGGGGCATAGAAGCATGGACAACAACCTCTCACGTCGCGGTGTGCTGACTGCCGGTGGCGTCCTCCTCGCAGGACTGACCATGGGTTTGTCCGCGTGCGCCCAGGAAGACTCCCTCGCCAAGCAAGCCAAAGCCGGCGATAACAAGAACTACGTTGCCGGTGACGGTTCGGTGACCGAATTCGCCAAGGCGGACCGTGCCGCCCCAGTGGCGCTGAAGGGCACCCTCTTCAACGGCAACCAGGTCAAGCCGGAAGACCTGCAGGGGAAAGTCACGGTCTTGAACTTCTGGTTTGCTGCCTGTGCACCTTGCCGCATCGAGGCGCCCCAACTTGAAGCCCTGCACCAGGACTTCAAGGACCAGGGCGTCCAGTTCTTCGGCGTCAACCTGCGCGACGAACAAGCTACCGCTGAGGCCTTCGACAAAACCTTCAACATCACCTACCCGAGCTTCAACGACAAGGACGGGGCTGTGCTCCTGTCCGTGTCCGGCATTGTTCCGCCGGGTGCAGTGCCCACAACATTGGTCCTGGACAAGGATGGCAAGGTTGCCTCCCGCGTGCTCGGCGAGATTGAGAAGAGCACTTTGAAAGCCCTCATTACTTCCGCAGTGGCCGAGTAGCACCCATGAACAGTCCCTTCGCCGAGACGATCCTCAACGGATCGCTGCTGCTGGCTGTGCCGGTGGCGTTGCTGGCCGGGCTGGTCTCCTTCCTTTCGCCATGCGTGCTGCCACTGGTCCCCGGTTACCTTGGCTACGTCACTGGACTGACCGGCGTCGACCTCCAAAAGCAGCGGCGTGGCCGCATGCTGGCCGGAATCGGCCTGTTCGTCCTGGGCTTCTCGGTAATTTTTGTTCTCCTGGGCGGCGCCTTCGGGCAGTTGGGCACGTTGCTGACCGGCCCGCAGAACGCCTGGATTACGCAGTTGCTGGGCATCCTGGTGATCATCATGGGCGTGGTGTTCATGGGCGGCTTCGGCTGGTTGCAGCGCGACGCGAAGATCCATGCCAAACCGCCGGCCGGCCTCTGGGGCGCACCGCTCCTGGGATTGACCTTTGGCCTGGGCTGGGCGCCCTGCATTGGACCGACGTACTCCGCGGTACAGTTGCTGAGCTTGTCCGGTGGTTCCTCGGCAGCCAAGGGCGCGCTCCTGGCGTTCGTCTATAGCCTTGGACTGGGCATCCCGTTCCTCCTGATTGCGCTGGCCGTCCGCCGGGGCATGGGCGTCATGTCCTTCTTCCGCAAGCACCGTCTGGCCATCCAGCGGATCGGCGGAGGCATCCTGATTTTGCTCGGCATCCTGATGGCCACCGGCGTGTGGGGAACCTGGGTGACCGAGTTGCAGTACTGGTTCCAAAACGATGTGAAGTTGCCAATCTGATGAGCGAGTCCGTGAAAGCCACAAAGAAGTCACCGTCCGCTGAAAGCACCCGCACAGCGGAAGGGAAACTCCAGCAGGCCAAGTCCGAGGCCGCACTTCCTGCCCTCGGGTTCAAGGGCATGCTCCGGTGGGCCTGGACCCAGCTGACCAGCATGCGCACAGCGTTGTTCCTGCTGCTCCTCCTCGCCGTTGGAGCAGTGCCTGGCTCCCTGTTCCCGCAGCGGCCGGCGAACCCTTCGGTGGTCACGCAGTACATCAAGGACAACCCGTCCTACGGCGAGCTCCTGGACGCGTTGCAGCTTTACGACGTCTACTCCTCGGCCTGGTTCTCGGCCATTTATATCCTGCTCTTTATCTCGCTGATCGGCTGCGTCACCCCCCGCGCCATCGCCCATTACAAGGCCATGAAGTCCCAGCCGCCCCGCACCCCCAAGCGCCTTTCGCGCCTGCCGGAGTACGGTACCTTGGCGGTACCCGCCGACGCCGGGATCCCGGCGTCGAAGGCCATCAACGATGCCGCCGGGCTGCTGAAGAAGCGCGGCTACCGCGTGGAAGTCAGGGACGTCGACGGCGCCCTGCCGTCCTTGGGTGCCGAGCGCGGCTTCCTGAAAGAAGTGGGCAACCTGGTCTTCCACACCTCGCTGATCGGTGTGCTGGTGTCAGTGGCCATCGGCGGCCTCTACGGGTACAGCGGCCAGCGGATCCTGGTGGAGGGCGACACATTCGTCAACACCCTGGTGGGCTACGACCAATTCACGCCCGGCACCAACTTCCAGAGCAGCGCGCTGCAGCCGTACTCCGTCCAACTGGACAAGTTCGAAGCCAAGTTCGACCGTGAATCCCCAGGCAAAGCAGGCCAGCCGATCGACTACACGGCCGAGGTATCCACCAAGGAAGGACCGGATTCGCCGGTCAAGAAGGAAACCCTCAAGGTCAATGACCCCGTTTCCCTCGGTGGTACCAGCCTCTACCTGACCGGCAACGGCTACGCACCCATGGTCACCGTCCGCGACGGTGAGGGAAATGTTTCCTTCCAGGGTCCCGTCACGGCCAAGGTCCAGGGCGACAACTACTACTCGTCTGTGGTCATCAAGGTCCCCGACGCGAAGCCGGAACAGCTTGGCTTTGTGGGCTTCTTCCTTCCCACGGCGTTCGTCACCGAAGACGGCACCTCGTTCAGCGCTTCGCCGGAACTCTTCAACCCCCAGCTGAGCCTGAATTCCTTCTACGGAGACCTCGGCCTGGACAAGGGCGTGCCCCAGAACGTGTTCGAACTGGACGTCAAGGACTTGAAACCGCTCAATGCCCGGGACCTCGCCGCAGGCGGCATCACCTTGACTCCCGGGGCTACCGTGGACCTGCCCGAAGGCAAAGGCAGCATTACCTTCGATGGCGTCAAGAAGTACATCGGCGTGGACATCCACCACAACCCCGGCCAGCTCTACGCGTTGATCTTCGGTTTCCTCGCAGTCGCAGGCCTGGTCATGTCGCTATACATCAACCGCCGCCGCGTCTGGGTCCGCACCGGAACCCACGCGGACGGCCGCACCATGGTGGAATACGGCTTGCTGGCCCGCGGTGAAGATCACCGCCTGGCCGGCGAAGCAGCAGCACTACGCGAGATCTTTGCCCGGGAATGGAACATCCCACAGACGCAGGACACCGCTACAGGAACAGCAGGATCTTCCTCAACCTCGAAGGACCAGTAATGCCCGTCATCAACGAAACCCTGGGTCAATACAGCGAACTGTTCATGCTGTTGGCCGCCGGCACGTACACCGTGGCGTTCATCGCCTTTGCCTGGGACCTGGCCAAGAGCAGCAAGATGCTCCGCGCCGTGGACCTGAAGGCTGCGGCCAGCACTGCGGGCGAGAAGGTCACGGTTGCTGCAGGCCGCGTCGCGGGAGGCTTGGGAGGCCCCGACGCCGGTGGGCCGGCAGGCCGCGCTGAGCGTCCGACGTCGGGCCTCACCTATGAGGGCGGCACCGCCGCCGGCGACATGAAGTACGCTGGCGAACGCCGCGCCCCTGCCCGCGTGGCCGTGGCCCTGACGGTGTTGGGTGTCCTCATCCACGGCGCGGGCGTTGTCACCCGTGCGTTCGGTGCAGGGCGTGTGCCGTGGGGCAACATGTACGAGTTCCTCACTACAGGTGCCTTTGTGGCGGTAGCTGTCTTCCTGATCGTCCTCATCCGCCGAGACCTGCGGTTCCTGGGCACGTTCGTGATCGGGTTGGCCATCATCATGCTGGTGGCCGCATCGGCTGCTTTCTGGACCCCGGTGGGTCACCTGGTTCCGGCACTGCAGAGCTACTGGCTGATCATCCACGTCTCCATCGCAGTGCTCTCCTCAGCGTTGTTCACACTGACGTTCGCCATGTCCGTGCTGCAGTTGCTGCAGTCGTACCGCCAGAAGAGCCTCGCTGCGGGCCGTGCGGACAAGCTGGGCTTCATGCGCCTGGTCCCCAACGCGCTGAGCCTTGAGAATCTCTCCTACCGCATCAATGCCATCGCCTTCATCGGCTGGACGTTTACCCTCATGTTCGGCGCCATCTGGGCTGAAAAGGCCTGGGGCCGCTTCTGGGGCTGGGACCCCAAGGAAGTGTGGACCTTTGTGATCTGGGTTGTCTACGCCGGCTACCTGCACGCGCGGGCCACCCGCGGCTGGACCGGAACACGCGCAGCCTGGTTGTCTATTGTTGGCTACGCCTGCGTCATCATCAACTTCACTCTGGTGAACACGGTCTTCAACGGCCTGCATTCCTACTCCGGGCTCTAAACCAATTACCCAGCCGTCATAGGGACCAGAGCCCCGGTCCGGGCCTGAGCAGGGGCGTTGTCCCTGGCTTGGGCCCGTCCCTCGAGAAACAACAAAACGGTGCACTAAACAAGCCTTTTGCCTGTCCAAGGCAGGTGCTACCTTGTTCAGAACCCGCTTGTGATGCAGCCCGCTAGCGACGCGCCGTGTTCTTTTGAGGTAGCTATGAACTATGTTCTCGCCATTGACGTCGGGACGAGTTTTACCGCAGCAGCCCTGGTTAAGCCTGACCAGGGTCCAACCCCTACACCGGAAATCCTCCCGTTGGGATTACATGGCAGCGCCGTGCCCTCGGTGTTGTTCTACGCCGACGACGGCCGTGTGCTGGTAGGCGAAGCGGCCGAACGCCGGGGCCTGGACGATCCCCACCGTATGGTGCGTGAGTTCAAACGCCGGATCGGGGATTCCGTTCCCCTCGCTGTCGGCGAGGGGTGGCTGGCCCCGGAGACTGTGTACGCCACCATGGCCCGGTGGGTGGTGGACAGGGCCGGGGAGCGGGAGGGGACGGCGCCGTCGTCGATCATCATGACGCACCCCGCCGCCTGGGGCCAGCACCGGACCTCGGTGGTCCTCGCAGCCCTCAACACGGCAGGTCTTCAGGACATCACCCTGATCAGTGAGCCGGAAGCTGCGGCCCTGCATTACGCCTCCCAAACACGGGTGGAAGACGGCAGCATCATTGCTGTTTACGACCTCGGCGGAGGTACGTTCGACACCGCCATCCTGCGCAAAGCCGGAGCCGGGAACTTTGAGCTGCTGGGACGTCCCGACGGTATTGAAACCCTTGGAGGCGCGGACTTCGACGCCGCCGTCCTGCGGCACGTGATGGACCACGTCCAGGCATCAGGGGACGTGGATCCTGAGGCGCCGGGCACCCTGGCAGCCCTTTCGAGGCTGCGGCGGGAGTGCCGTGAGGCCAAGGAAGCGCTGTCCCTGGACAGCGAATGCAGTGTGGCAGTTTCGCTGCCGGGCACACAGCAGTCTGTGCGGTTGGTCCGCGCCGAATTCGAAGCGCTGATCGAGGAACCCCTTCGGGAAACCGTGGAAGCACTGGAACGAAGCTTGCAGAGCGTCACTGTGGACTCTCAGGATCTGAGCGCCGTGCTGCTCATCGGTGGGTCATCGCGCATTCCCCTCGTGGCCCAGATGATTTCGGTGGAACTTGGCCGGCCCATCGCCGTCGACGCCGACCCGAAGTCCTCCATCTGCCTGGGTGCGGCGGTGGCTGGTTTGCGCTCAAGGGGCGAAGTCGCCGTGGATGCGGCGGTTGCGGCCGCTGGAAGGGCAGCGGCTGACGCCGTGGTGGCAAGTGTTCCGCTGGAGCGTCCGCATACCGCCAGCCGGGCCCCGGCCCTGGGCGTCCTCGCAGCAGCGTCCACAAAGCCCGGCCGTCATGCTCCCCGACCGCGTGTCCGGCTGGCAGCGGCTGCGGCTGTAGCGGCGGCCGCATTGACCATCGCTACGGCGACGGCGGCACAGAGTCCCGAAGGCAGTGGACTGTTGGCTGCCGTGTTGGGCAACCAGGCCGCTGATGTCATGCGCGACGGCGGTCCTCAGGCTTCCGGGGGCCAAAGCAGTGATGCTGGTGGCGGGAAGACCGGGGAAACCCCGACGGCCGGCAAGCCAACGGGCGGACTTGAAGCCAGCGCCAGGGCCGGGGTTACCAAGTCAGGGGATGGGATGAGGAAGAGCCCGGCCCGGACCGGAACCACGAATGCCGGAACTGGATCGGGGGCCGCTGCGGGACCCGGCGCAGGATCTGCCGCCGGACCTGCCACCGGCACCTCCCCGGGCACCTCATCCGGTGGAACCGCCACCGCCACTCCTGCGGCGCCGGGCACGGGAACCCCCGCTGCTCCGGGCACCACCCCGGCTCCCAGCACACCCACACCGGTGCCTTCTGGTGGCGCCGCCAGTGGGCCTACCCCGCCCCCCACCACGCCACCACCGGTCATAGAACCTACGACCCCGGCTGATCCTGTCACGCCACCGCCGTCGCCCGAGCCAACAGTGCCGCAGCCTGAACCGACGCTCACGCAAGACCCCCCACCGCCGTCACCCGAGCCAACGCCGGAACCGGTACCCCCGCCTATCACGGCTGATCCCTTACCCGAGCCCTCGGAAACGGGCACCATTCCGGATCCAGCGATGCTTCCGGCGGTGTAGCCCATGACGGGACATGACCCTAAGCCCGGGCACCTTCCACCCGGGCCGGACGATCACCCGTTCAAGGAACCTGCCGCCCTTCACGAGGCAGCGCCACACCCTGTTCCGGAGCTTTCCGGGGATTCCGCGAAGGTCCGCGAGCTGCTCCTCGCCCTATCCGTGGGGTTCACGCTGCCTTCACCCCTGCCGCGTGGCCTTGAAGGCCATGATGGCCTGGACTCGATCATCACTGCAGCCATGGATGCGGGCTTGCTGCTGGCCGACGGGTCCGTAGTGGGGACGGTCCAGCATGCCTTGCTGCATGGAACCCCGGCCTCCCGCATCCGTGCGCTGCAGCGTGAGCTCGTGGACAAGGTCCTGGACGAAGGCCGTCCCTTGGGAGACCTGGCCCGCGACCTCGCCAGAAGTGGGATGCAGGATGCCCGCGTTGCCGCGGAACTCGAAGAGGTGGCAAACAGCGTCCTGGACTCGGATCCGCGTCTGGCCGTGGATCTCTATGCCGAAGCGCTTCTTGCCGGGAACAAGGAGCTCCACATTGCCGCGAAGCGTGCCCAGGCCTTGGCCGCCACCGGGGATCTGGACGAAGCTGGCAGGATCGTTGACAGGCTGCTCGCCTTGCCCGAACCTCCCCACCTTCGCCTGGGGGTGGACGTGGCCGCCGCCGTGTGGGCACAGCGGGGAATGTTGTCCCGGAGTGCTGACACGTACAGCTGGCTGGGGCCGGACAGGTTGCAGGGGTCTGCCCCGCTGGCCGCAGTGGCTATGATCGGCGCCGGAAATGCCGTGCTGGCTGAAGAGATCATGGCTGCCGCCGTGCCGTCCGGTTCGCCAACGCTGCTGGCGGTGGCTTTGACGCTCACCCAGGAGGGCCTGCGGCAGACCCTTGGCCCCAACCCTCAATTGGCCCTGCCGGAGCTCATCAGGGCCTCGGACATGATGAACGCCTCTGGCGCAGCGATTCCTTTGCCGGAGACCCCGGGGGCCCTGGCGGCCCTCTGCGCACTCCACAGTGGGGAACCGGCGGTAGCAGACACTGTGCTCAGGGCGGCGTTGGCCGCGGGCCAGGGCGGGGATGCTGCCCGACCCCGGTTGTTCCTCCTGCAGGCCTGGACTGCCATGCAGCAGGACAACTCTGATGAGGCCCGATTGGCCATCAACGAGGCAGTCAAGGCAAACCATTGGTCCTTGGCGCCCCGCGACGAACTGCTGCTGTCAGCGCTGGAGGTGGGGCTCGCACGGCGTGGCAGCGACGTGCACGCTCTGGTGTTGGCGTGGGACCGGGCCCGGGAAGCCATGATGCACGTAGCTGTGGATCTCTACAGTCTCCTGCCGTGGGGTGAGCTGATGGTTTCTGCTGCACGGCTGCGCGAGACACGTCGGGTCTCGCACTATTTGGACGGCGCCTGGGAGCTCTTACAAAGGTTGGGGAACCCGCCACTGTGGTCAGTGCCGCTGCACTGGGCGGCAGTGCAGGCCGCGCTGCTGAGCGAAAGCCCCGCTGAGCTTGCGCCGCACGCTGCCGCGCTGGTTCGGGCTTCGGAACACAGCCACCTGGCGTCCGTTCTTGCCGTGGGTGGCAAAGCCTGGGTTTCGGTGTTGGCCGGCCGGTTTGAAGCGTCCGACGTCGAAGCGGCGGCCCGCGGGTTGGCCGCCGTCGGGATGCCTTGGGAAGGGGCGCGACTGGCGGGCCATGCCGCCGCGCACGCGGAGGAACGGCGCGACCTGGTGCGCCTGCTGGCCTGCGCCAGGGACATCCATCCCCAGGGCGCTTTGGCCGGGGCGGGCCACGATCGGCTGGAGGAGCCGCACCATGGTGGTGCGGGTACCCCTGCACCGGACGGCACCAGCCCGGGTGCGGGGGATCCGTCCGGGCTGAGCGCCAGGGAACGCGAAGTGGCTCGGCTTCTTCTTGAAGGCAAGACGTACCGGGAGATCGGTGAAGCCATCTACATCTCGCCACGCACTGCCGAACACCACGTGGCACGCATGCGCAGGCGCTTGGGGGCCGACAACCGATCGGACCTCCTGGTCCGCCTGCGCCTTGCCTTGGGGGAGGGGTACCCGCCTCCGTGAGCGGCAACCCCCTCCACCCCCTAACGGAAAACCCCGCTATCCCCTAACGCTGGGGCAGGCGGTAGGGGGACCACCCCCGATGCCCGGTCCCTCACCACGGCCATACGTTGAAGGGGAGCCCGGCAAAGGCGCCGGGCCATTTACCACCCACCACAGAATTTGAGGGAGCATTCCAATGCCTACACTCGCACAACAGCTCGTGCAGTTCCTGATGAGCCTGTTCAACGATCCCGATGCAGCCGAGGACTTTGTCCGCGACCCCGAGGCTGCCTTGGCCGCAGCCGGCCTCCGTGACGTTTCCTCGGCCGACGTCGATGCTGTTCGCCCGGTGGTCCTGGACTACGCACCGATCAACGCCCGTTCGTCGTTCGACCGCGAATACAACACCGGCGGCAACCATGCCTCCACTGGCGGCGGCGGTGGCTGGGGTGGCCATGATGACGACGACGATCACGGCCACGGTGGTGGCGGTGGCGGCGGTGGCTGGGGTGGCCATGATGACGACGACGATCACGGCCACGGTGGTGGCGGTGGCTGGGGTGGCGGAGACGACCACGATGACCACGCCCACGCCGTTCAACAACTGGTCCACGTGGTGAACAACTACTCCTACACCACCACTATCGATGACCGCGATACGATCACCGATCAGTCGGTAAACCAAAACATCTGGGCTGACGGCGATGTCACGCAGCTCTTCAACCAGGACGCTGTCATCGCCTCGGGCGACGGTGCCATTGCCGCCGGCGACGACGTGAAGGACTCCGGCAACACCACCTCCACCGATGACCACTCAACAGATAATTCGCTGACCATCAATGAGTCGGGCCCTGGCGACGTCGAGGTGGGCAACACGGACATCGAGGTCAAGGATTCGTTCAACGACAATTCGGACAACTCGGTGACCAAGGACTCCTACAACACCGACGTTGATGTCGACGTGGACATCGAGGACTCCTTCAATGAGGACAACTCCTCCCACACTGACAACTCCCACACCAACATCCACAACACCGATTCGTTCAACAAGGACTCCTACAACACGGAGAACGAGTTGGAAGTCGGCGACGTGGACGTGGAGTACACGAACATCGAGAACTCCACCATCATCAAGGACAACGAGGTGGAGCTGGAATACACCAACGATCACTCCACCAACGTGGAACTGGAGGACGTCCAGGTCAACTACGACTCCACGGTGATCCAGGACAACGAGTTGGAGATCGACAACTCCAAGGAAATCGACGTGGAGGACGTCCAGGTCAACTACGATTCCACGGTGATCCAGGACAACGAGCTCGAGGTTGATAAGTCGAGCTACACCAACATCGAGGACAACGAAGTTGACGTCGAATACAACGACATTGACCATTCGAACGTCATCGCCAAGAACGACGTTGAGATTGACTAGCGGAAAAGAGGTCCACACGGCGTAGCGGGAGCTGCGGCGCAGAGCACCCCCAGCAGTGCCCGGCAGGCGGATGGACTCCTGCCGGGCACTTCGTGGCCCCTCCGGACAGCAGCACCGGAACAGGCAGAACAAAGGACACACCGTGGCGGAAACAGTACGGATGACCACATTGGTGGAGCAGGGCATGGCGCTGGTGGGGGAGCGGAACGACCTTCGACGACGCTTGGAAAACACGCGCAACCGCCTCCAGGATCCCAGCGTTCGCGTGATCGTGGTGGGTGAGTTCAAGCAAGGCAAGAGCCAACTGATCAATGCTTTGGTAAATGCGCCCGTCTGCCCTGTTGACGACGACATTGCCACCACTGTGCCGACGGTGGTACGGCAGGGGGACCCGGCGTCGGCCGTTGTCCTGGTTCCCGCTGCGGATGGTGGCACGCTGGAAGGCGCTCGTGCGGAACTCGAAAGCGACGGCCACGAACGAACGCTTGAACGCCAGCCCGTGCAGTTGGACCACCTTGCGGACTACGTCTCCGAGAAAGGCAATCCGGGCAACACGAAGAACATCGTGGCGGCGGAGGTTGTGTTGCCAAGGAAACTGCTGGCGGGCGGACTGACAGTAGTGGATTCGCCCGGGGTGGGTGGGCTGGGGTCAACGCACGCACTGACCACCCTGACGGCCCTTCCGACAGCGCATGCCATGGTGTTTGTCTCCGATGCGTCCCAGGAATACACCGAACCGGAGATGCGGTTCCTGCGCCAAGCCATGCGCATCAGCCCCAACGTGGTGTGCGTGCTGTCCAAGACCGACCTCTATCCGAGCTGGCGGCAAATCGAGGACCTCGACCGGAAACACCTTGCCGAGGTGGGGCCGGACATACCCCTGTTCCCTGTCTCTTCGGAGCTTCGCCTCCAGGCGGCGCGTCTGCAGGACACGGAATTGAACGCCGAATCAGGGTTTCCTGCGCTGATCCACCACTTGAGAAACAACATTGTGGGGGAGGCCGCCAGAATTCAACGTCGATCCGTTGGCCATGATCTCTTGTCCGTGGCCGAAAACCTGAGGCTCGCCCTGCAATCGGAGCTTGGTGCCCTGGAGAATCCCGAGGGCACGCCGCAGATGATCGCCGGCCTCAACGCGGCCAAGGAGGACGCGGATTCGCTGCGCAAACGGTCGGCGCGCTGGCAGATCACCCTCAACGATGGCATCGGGGACCTCATCGCGGACATGGAGTACGACCTGAAGGACAGGTTGCGCCGGATCCAACGCGACGCGGAAACCGCCATTGACCAGGGGGATCCCGGACCCGCCTGGGAGCAGTTCACCCAGTGGCTGGAACAGAGCACGGCTGCTGCGGTCTCGGATACCTTCGTCTGGACCAGCGAACGGGCCCAGTGGCTGGCCACCCAGGTTGCGGATCACTTTTCCGAGGACGAGGTAGCCCTCCCGGCGCTGAAAGTGGCCGACACGGGCGGCGTGCTGGACCCCGTGGCTGACATCCAGGAGATGGACAACGGGCGTCTGGGACCCCTGCAAAAGGTGCTGATCGGGATGCGCGGATCCTATGGAGGCGTCCTGATGTTCGGCCTCCTGACTGGCATCTTTGGGATGGCCCTCATCAACCCGCTCTCCGTCGGTGCCGGCCTCCTGCTGGGACGGAAAGCCTTCCGCGAGGACAAAGCGGCCCGGCTCAAGCAGCGCCAGGCCGAAGCCAAGATTCTGGTCAGGAAGCACGTGGACGATGTTGTGTTCCAAGTCGGAAAACAGCTGAGGGACAGGCTGCGGCTGGTCCAACGGGCCACACGGGACCACTTCACCGAGATCGCCGAGGAGCACCATCGCTCCTTGTCTGAATCCGTGGCGGCTGCCCAAAAAGCTGCCGCAACCTACGCCGTGGAACGGGACATGAGGATCAAGGAGATCCGGGGCCATCTCAAGGCAGTGGACACCATGGCCAGGGAAGCACAGCAATTGCTTGAAACTCCGTCCATGGAAAACCAACCCAAAACCTCAACCGTCCCGGCCGGCTGATGGAACCCGGGATTGCCGGAGCCACGGACCTGCTCCGGCACGCACGGGAAGTCTTCCGCGATGACGCCGCTGCGCTGGCGGTGGTGGACGAGTTGGACAGACGGCTGGAAGGGCCGTTGCGCATCGCTGTTGCCGGGATGGTCAAGGCCGGGAAATCAACACTCCTCAACGCGATCATTGGCGAGGAAATCGCGCCCACTGACGCCGGCGAATGCACCCGCGTGGTCACGTGGTACCAGTACGGACACACTCCGAAAATCACGGTGTATCCGTTCAGGGGCGGACCTCAGAACCGCCCCGTGACCCGCGGGGACGGCCGCCTGGTGTTGTCCTTGGGCGATATTCCGGCTCAGGATGTGGAGCGTCTGGTGGTGGACTGGCCATCAGCCAGCCTGAAGAACCTCACCTTGATCGATACTCCCGGCATAGCCTCGTTGTCCGAGGACATTTCCGGGAGATCGGCGGCTTTCCTGATGCCGGAAGACGAACCCACGGCAGCTGACGCCGTCATTTATCTCATGCGGCACCTGCACGCCTCCGATGTCCGGTTCCTCGAATCCTTCAAGGACACCGCCGCCGGACGATCCGGTACCGTCAATGCCTTGGCCGTCCTGTCCCGGGCCGATGAGATCGGCGCCGGAAGGATCGACTCCCTGATTTCCGCAGCGGTCATCGCCGACAGATACAGCCGGGACCAGAACCTCAAACCCCTGGCCCTGGGTGTGGTCCCCGTGGCCGGACTGCTGGCACAGAGTTCACGGACCATGCGCCAGGCGGACTATGAGGCCATGGTGATGTTGGCGCAGATGGACCGGAACCAGCGGGAACGAATGATGCTGTCCGCAGACCGTTTTGCCCGTTTCGAGGATCCGCAAGGCCTCCACCCGGCCACCAAGGCATCGCTGGTGCAAAGGTTTGGCCTGTTCGGGATCCGGTTGGGTGTTGCCCTGATCCGGGGCGGGACCACTGGTCCCACTGAACTGGCCCATGAACTCGCACGTCGCAGCGGGCTGGGAACCTTGCAGGACGCCATCAGCTATCTCTTCCAGACCCGTGCCGACGCACTCAAGGCGCGTGCCGTCGTCGTAGGTTTGGAGTCATTGGTCCGCGGAGCTCCCCGGGAGCGGGCGGCGTCGCTGGAATCGGCGCTGGAACGGCTTCAGACTGGCGCCCATGAGTTCCGGGAGCTCAAACTCCTTGCCGCTTTGCGTACGGGTGGCGTGGGACTGGACGACGAGCTGGAAGCTGAAGCTGAACGCCTGGTGGGTGGTCGCGGCAGCACTCCCTCGCTGAGGTTGGGCGTGGACCCGGATACGGTCCCCGGTCAGATCAGCGAGGCTGCCCGGGCCTGCTTGAACCGTTGGCGGCTGATCGCGGAAAATCCCTTGACCGAGCCGTCGGCGTTGGAGGCGTGCCGCGTTGTCATGCGAAGCTGCGAAGGAATGCTGGCGGCTATGCCGGCCCATCGCTGAGCCGTTCGCTGAATTTTTCGCTCAGGAGCCAGGCGGTGGTCGAGGGGAAAAACAGCAGGATCAGGCCTGCCGCGGCAAGGATGAACTGGGACGCCAACAACACCGTGGCCAAGACGCCGTCCGGGCCTGGAGCCACCACAAAGTCGGCCGTGATGACTGTGACGACCGCGTGCAGGAGGACCAGGGGCGCGAGTGTCCACCGTGCCCAGACGCGGCGTTTGAAAAGGACCGCCAGCAGGACCGCTTCCATGGCCACCACCAACGTAATCATGGCGAGACTGCCCAGAAATACGACGGCGGTGGACCCCTCGACAGCTTGGGCGTCACCGTCGGGAACCATGCCTCCTATGACGCCTTTCAGGCGTTCAAAGTGGGCGTCACGGCCAAGGAAGCCAAAGACGACGACGGCGATTCCCGCCACAAAGCTGGCGACCCAGAGGGAGCGGGAGAGCCGTGCGGTGCCTGGAGGCACTACGGCCGCGGTAATGGGAGGCGGCACTGACAGGGACATGCCTGGACGGGGTGGTGGTGCGGGACGCGCTGTTGGCCCGATGGCTGATGGTGTGGTGGAAGGTAACTGCCGTGAACCATCAGCTTGCTGGGCCATGTTCGCCTACTTCAGCTCGTCGGTGTCATGGGGATCCGGCTCACTGCGCTTGGTGTCGCCGGGTTTGAAGCCGTTGCCTGTTGCCTCACCGGAACCATCGGAGGGTTTGTCGCCGAGCTCGCGTTCCTTGGCTTCAAGGTCTGCCTTGAGCTTCTTCAGGCGGTCATCCTCGGCCTGGTTGCGGCGGCGGGTTTCCAGGTTACGGAGGAATTCGGGGTCATCGTCCGGAGCAGTGGGATAGCGGCGGACCGGCTTTGCCGTGGGCTTGCCATAGGGCCGGCCGAAGATGAACCAGAGGATGGCGCCCAGCAACGGCAGGACAATCATCACGATGATCCACGCGGGTTTGGAAATACCGCGTGTTTGGTGGCTGTCCGTGCGGATGACGTCCACCAGGGCATAGACGAAGATGACCAGAACAATGACGACGCCTACAACCCGGAGCATGCACCAAGTCTAGTCGCCGTAAGCCCATCACTGGACGCCCTCTACCGGCTGTGATCAGAGTGCAACCATGGCGGCTAAACTTGGATGGTGGCTTTCCTGAAGTATTCCCTCATTCGCCTGGCGCTGTTCGTGCCGTTGTTCGTACTCTTCGCCTTTTTGGGGGTTGGCTGGATCCTGGCGGTCATCTTTGCCGGGCTGATCGCGTTCGCCATCAGCTACCTCTTCTTCCAGAAACAGCGCGACGCCGCCACTGCAGCCATGCGCGAACGATTCTCCGGGCGGGCCAAGCCCATCCGCACTGCCGGCGAAGTTGAGGACGCCGCCGTCGAGGACGGCTTGGTGGAAAAGAACCCGGACATCGCCGTCAACAACGACAAACGCCCGGGTTCCGTCTAGGAGTTTTTGTACAGCTAACGCCCCCAAGAAGCCTTCTTGGGGGCGTTAGCTGTACAAAAACTTAGAAGCCGCGGCTCAGGATCAGTCCCAGCGAGAACAGCAGGCTGTAACCGAGGTTGATCATGCCGGTCTGCTTGAGCACGGGGATGAGGCTCTTGCGCTTCTTCCCATTGACCATCAGCCACGCCGGCATCAAGCACGCTGGGATCAGCAGCAGGACGATGAGCATCCAGGGCTTGGTGGGCGCCAGCACGATGACCAGCAGGATGGCGACGGCCAGCATCAACACGTAGCTTTCACGGGCGTGCCGGTCGCCAAGGCGCACCGCCAGGGTCCGCTTTCCGGCGGCTGTATCAGTGGGAATGTCCCTGACATTGTTGGCCATCAGCAGGGCGCAGGCGATGAGGCCTGTACCAATCGCACCGATCACGGCGGCCAGGCTGACCTGGCCGGCCTGGGTATAGGTGGTGCCGAGGGTGGCCACGAGCCCGAAGAACACGAACACGAAGACATCGCCCAAGCCCATGTAGCCGTAGGGATTCTTGCCGCCCGTATAGCCCCAGGCTGCCAGGACGCAGCCGATACCCACCAGGATCAGCCACCACGTTTGGGTGATGATCACCAGGATCAGGCCACAAATCATCGCGGCGCCGAACAGCCCGAACGCGGCCCACTTCACTTGCTCCGGCAGCGCTGCGCCGGAGCCTACAAGACGCAGGGGACCGACGCGGTCCTCATCGGTGCCACGGATGCCATCGGAGTAGTCATTGGCGTAGTTGACGCCGATTTGGAGCATGAGCGCCACGAGCGCAGCCAGGATCGCGTTCGGCAGCCGGAACGCTTGGAGCTCGTACGCCGCTGCCGAACCGATCAGGACGGGCGCGATGGCCGCGGGCAGTGTGCGGAGCCGGGCTCCTTGGATCCATTGTGCAGCTGTCGCCACGTGTAGTACCTCGTGTATTTCGCGGTTGATCTTGAGTCAGTTTAGGGAGGGAAGAACGTGTCTATTGTCCCTGATGCAATTCGGAAAGCCGTTCAATCATGGCCAGCCGGTCCGGTTTCCCGTTGGGCAGCATGAGCAGTTCCTTGTCAGCGAACACTGTTTTCGGCGCCAGGACTCCCAGTGCGGCCTCGCGTCGGGACGTGAAGCCCTTGATGCCTTCGGGGCTGGGATCGGTCACTGCTACGAACGCTGCCACGGCTTGCCCCCACTCGCGCGACGGGACACCGGCGACGAAAGCCGCGGTGACGCCGTCGAGCTCCTCCAGCTTGCCCTGGATGTAGGCGGCGGAGGCTTTGACGCCGCCGGTGATGATGACATCGTCTGCCCGGCCCAGCACGGTGAGCTTGCCGTCCTCGTCCAGCTCGCCGAGATCGCCGGTGACGTACCAGCGCACGCCGTCTTCCTCAAAGAAGGCGGCCTTCGACGCGCGGGCTGCGTCAAGGTAGCCGGCGGCCACGGTGTCGCCACCGAGCAGGATGCGGCCTTCCAGCTCGCCCTGGCCAATGCGGACCTCGACGCCGTCCAGCGGCTGGCCGTCGTACACGCACCCGCCGCAGGTCTCGGCTGAGCCGTAGGTGGTGACCACCTTGAGTCCCTCCGCATGGGCGGAGGCAAGGAGATCCGGCGACGCCGGTGCGCCGCCCAGCAGGATTGCGTTGAAGCGGCGCAGCACGGCCAGGGTTTCGGGCGCGGGGGAGTCCAGGAGCCGTTGCAGCTGCGTGGGAACCAGGGAGGTGAAGCGGACCTTGTCCGTGAGTTCCTCAGCCGCCGCGGTGAAGGCCTCGGGCGTGAAGCCGTCAGACTGGTCCATGACCCACGGCCGGGTGCCTGCGTACAGCGACCGGACCAGGACCTGCACTCCGGCCACATACTGCAGCGGGAGCGCGAGCAACCACTGGCCCTCACCGCGCAGGGCCATGGCAGTGGACACGGACGAGGCCGCGAGGGCGTCGATGGTCAGGACGGTTGCCTTGGGCGTGCCCGTGGAACCGGAAGTGCGGACCACCACAGCGGCATCCTCGACGCCGGTCTCCACCGGGATCGCCTGCGGCTCGCCGTTGTCGCCAGTGACGATTTCGACGGCGGGGCCCTCGCCGTGGAGGGCAGCCATCAGTGCTTTGAGTACGGGATCGATGTCCACAGGGGAGTCCTAGAAGTAGTAGGGGAAGCTGGACCAGTCGGGGTCGCGCTTCTGGAGGAACGCTTCCTTGCCCTCTACGGCCTCGTCGGTCATGTAGGCCAGGCGGGTGGCTTCGCCGGCGAAGACTTGCTGTCCTGCCAGGCCGTCGTCGGCCAGGTTGAAGGCGAATTTGAGCATACGGATGGCCTGCGGGGACTGGCGGGCAATGTCCGCAGCGTACTCCAGGGCCACTTCCTCCAGGCGTGCGTGGTCCACGGCCTCGTTCACGGCGCCCATCCGCACCATGTCCTCGGCGGAGTACTCGCGGGCCAGGAAGAAGATCTCCCGCGCCGCTTTCTGCCCGATCTGGCGGGCCAGCAGCGCAGAGCCATATCCGGCGTCGAAACTTCCCACCGTGGCGTCCGTCTGCTTGAACTTGCCGTGCTCGCGGGAGGCGATGGTGAGGTCGCTGACCACGTGCAGTGAGTGGCCGCCGCCCGCCGCCCAACCATTGACGACGGCGATGACCACCTTGGGCATGGTCCGCATTAGCCGCTGCACTTCCAGGATGTGGAGCCTGCCGGCACGGGCGGGGTCGATAAATTCAGCAGAGTCTCCCGGGGCGTCTTCTACGGCATAGCGGTAGCCATCGCGCCCACGGATCCTTTGGTCTCCACCCGAGCAGAAGGAGTGCCCGCCGTCCTTCTCCGAGGGCCCGTTGCCGGTGAGCAGCACCGTGGCGACGTCAGGGGTCATGCGTGCGTGGTCCATGGCGCGGTAAAGCTCGTCCACGGTTCCCGGGCGGAAGGCGTTGCGGACTTCGGGGCGGTTGAAGGCGATCCGGACCGTGGGGAGGTCCTTGGCCGTGCCGTCCGCGGAACGCTCTACCTGCCGGTGGTAGGTCATGTCCTTGAAGTCATCAAAGCCGGAAACAGTGCGCCAGCGTGAGGGGTCAAAGACGTCGGAAACCTTGGCAGGGAGTTGGTTGTTCACAGTCCGAGTCTAGTAATGGCCTTAGCTGATGCAGAACTCGTTGCCCTCGGGGTCCGCCATGGTGTGCCACTCGTGGGGTCCCTGGCTGGCGGTCCAGAGGTGTTTTGCTCCACGGGCCTCCAATTGTTTCCGCACCTCATCCTTGTCCCGGCCGTCCAGGCGGACATCCCAGTGCACGCGGTTCTTGACGGTCTTTTGGTTGGCATCGGTCTGGAACAGGATGCGCCGGCCGGTCTTGGGGTCCGTGTCCTCGGCAGGCACGATCGCGCAGCCTTCGGCCCAGACCAACTTGCCGTTGTGAGTGATGGTCTGGTCTTCGGTGGCGTAGCCCTGCTCGATCATGGAACGGATGAACGCCTCGTCCTGTGGTTCCACGCTCCACTCAAGGGTCTCGGCCCACCAGTCGGCGAGGTCATGGGGCTTCTTGCAATCGACTACTACCTGGATGTTCAGTGTCATGCTCCCCACGCTATTCCCGACGCCGGATGGCTGGTAGGTCTTTGCGGTCATTTTTGGTCCGGGTTTTGGAAGGTCTGCTGGTCACGGCCAATCAGGACCGGAATGGAGACTTCGCTGCTGCTGCGGCATGGTTAGGGCAATTCCCGCTGCTGGAACCGGCCAAGGCCCTGGCGAAGGTTCGGCTGGATGCGTGGTTGGCCGCCGAGCTTCCTCCCGTGGAGGCGTGGGAAAGCCTTCCGGCAGCGATGGCTCCCGGGCATGCCTGCTTGGCCAGCTCTGGAATCCATCGGTTCCGCGGTGGCCGGAGCGTGATGTCAGTCTTTGGCGGGTGTGACGACGTTTCGTCCGGCATCAGCTCCGGACTGGCCACCAATCCCACCTTCCTGCGCTTCGGTCAAGGTGAAGCGGTCCTGACTGATGTGCGGCTGTCGCGAAGCTTCTTCGACCTCGGGCCGTTCCGCAGCCAACGCGCCGTTGTTGATGGTCCCGCGATTCGCCTCGGCGATGAGCTGAGCGCCAACTTCTACCTTCCGCTGCCGGTGGATGTGCAGCGTTCCGACGGCATCTATCCTTTGGTCCACGAAGGACGCTTCAGCGCCTCCATGGACTTCGACAACCGGCCCACCGTGGAGCACCGCTTGGCAACGTCCATCACGGTCACACCGAATGCTGCGGACGGAACGGTGGAACTGGAGCTGGACTTCGACGGCGCCGAAACCTCGTACGCCCTGGAGCTGACCTTCCGCGCGGGTGGGCAGCTCAGCGGGGTGGAGGAGGCCGGTACCGTGTCCGGGACCTTCCAGCTGACCTCCGGGATGGGTGCCTACCGCGTGGGGAATGACGTGATCGAGTTTGGCCCCGGCAACGCCGCAGACCCGGACAGCCCGCCTGTGTATAACCCGGGGGAGGCCTACCGCTATCCAGGAGGCTCGAACGCCAGCTACGGCGTGAAGGTCTACATCACAGGGCGGACCTCGGGCAGCCACCGGGTGGTGCTGACGGGCAAGAGCGTGTCTTAGCTGGGCAGCAGCTCGGACGGGATGGCGTAGATCAGGACAACAGCCATGAGGTTCTTGGCGGCGTGGACAAAGTAGGAGAACATCAGGTTCTTCCCCGTCCAGACATAAACCGCCACCAGGACCACGGCCATGCCCAGGTATGGTGCCAGCGCGGACAGCACCAGTCCTTCGCGGCCCACTACGTGGATGGAGGCAAAGACCACCACGGAGATCACGCAGCAGATCCAGATGTTCAGGTACCGCGACAACTTGCCGATCAGCAAATGCCGGAACAGATATTCCTCAACAAAGGGGCCCAGCAGCACCAGCAGGGGCACCATGAGCCATGCAGGCACCTGCTGCAGGAGACCTTGGATCCCCAGTTGGTTCTCTGAGCTTTGAGCTGTGCCGAAGGCCGCCACCAGCAGGGCCGTGAAGATGAGCATCACCACGATCGCCAACGGGACCATGCCCAGGGTGAACCATGGGCGGGTGCCCAGGATCTTAAGGTCCCTGCCGATCACCCGCCAGGCTGAGGTCACCGCGAATATTCCGACGCCGGCATAGAAGACCGCATTGACGGCGTAGGATGCGGTGGCAGGGTCCGGAAAGAGCTGCAGCATCAGCTGCTCCACGGATTCACCCGCCAACGTGAAGTAGGCGGTAAAGGCGAGGTAGGCGGCCACTGCGGCGGCGTCAAGGGCAGTGAATCTGTACAAAGATGCCTTGGTGGAAAGAGTGCCCATATGACCAGCCTAGCTTTGCCGGGTGGGCCTCGCTTGGCTACACTTTTCGGTATGCCTAACTTTTCGTTTCGGCGCGCCAAAGATGTCCGCCGTTTCGCTGCTGTCCTGACCGTCATTGCCCTTGCCCTGGGGATCTCCGCCTGTGGCGGGAATTCCTCCGCGGGAGGTGATGACAAGCCAGTGGTGCTCACAACGTTCACTGTGTTGGCCGACGTCGCCAAGAACATTGCCGGGGACAAACTCCGGGTCGAGTCCATCACCAAGGCCGGGGCCGAAATCCACGGCTACGAGCCCACACCCGGCGACATCCGCAAAGCAGCCCAAGCGGACCTGATCCTGGACAACGGGCTCAACCTCGAAGCCTGGTTTGCCCAGTTCGTGGAAGACCTGGACGTGCCGCACGCCGTGGTGAGCGACGGCGTCGAGGTCATGCCCATTGCCGAGGACTCCTATCAGGGCAAGCCCAACCCGCACGCCTGGATGTCGCCCAAGAACGTCCAGATCTACGCCAACAACATGGCCAAGGCCTTTGCGAAGCTGGATCCATCCCATGCTTCAGAGTTCGAAGCCAACGCCAAGGCCTACAACGCCCAACTGCAGAGCGTGCAGGACGAGATGGTGTCCAAGCTTTCCGTTCTCTCGGAGAAGCAAAGGGCCCTGGTCACCTGCGAAGGCGCTTTCTCCTACCTGGCCCGCGACGCCGGCCTCAAAGAGGTCTACATCTGGGCAGTCAACGCAGAGCAGCAGGCCACACCACAGCAGATCACCCGGGCCATCGAGTTCGTGAAGGAAAACCAGGTACCTGCAGTCTTCTGTGAATCCACGGTGTCGGACGCCCCCATGCAGCAGGTGGTGGGCGCAACCGACGCAACATTCGGTGGGACCTTATACGTGGATTCCTTGTCCGAAGCTGACGGACCGGTTCCCACCTACCTCGACCTGATCCGCCACGACGCCAAGGTCATCACCACGGCACTCACAGGAGGAACATCATGAGCACCCCCGCGATTGCCGTAGAGAACGTCACGGTCCACTATGGTGAGGTCCTGGCCCTGGACTCTGCGTCCCTGACCCTGGAACACTCCCGGATCTGCGGCTTGGTGGGGATGAATGGCTCGGGCAAATCCACCCTTTTCAAGGTCATCATGGGCATGGTGAAACCCGATTCAGGCCGGGTACTCATCAACGGAGAGCCACCCGTGAAGATGCGCAAGGACGCCGGGATCGGCTACGTCCCCCAAAGCGAAGACGTGGACTGGGCCTTTCCCTTGTCCGTCCGGGACGTGGTGATGATGGGCCGCTACGGGCATCTCGGATTCACGCGCCGGCCCCGCAAAGCCGACCGGGACGCCGTCGAGCACGCCTTGGAGCGGGTGGAGCTGAGCGAATTCGCCGACCGGCAGATCGGTCAGCTGTCCGGTGGACAGAAGAAAAGGGCCTTCGTGGCCCGTGGGATTGCCCAGGGAGCAACCATGATGCTGCTGGATGAGCCCTTCGCGGGAGTGGACAAGCGGTCCGAGGCCACCATCACCCGGCTCCTCCGTGAGTTGGCGGAGGACGGCGCCACCATCCTGATTTCCACCCACGACCTCCACGCCCTGCCCCAGCTCTGCGACGAAGCAGTGTTGCTGATGCGCAAGGTCCTCATGCACGGCAGCCCGGACACCGTGCTCCAGCCCGAAAACCTGGCCATGGCCTTCGGCCTCGACGTCATGAACAGGGGCTGAACCGTGGAGTTTCTCCTGGAACCCCTGAGCTACGACTTCATGGTGCGGGCGCTCGCAACCACGGCCATCGCCGCAGTGGTCTGTGCGGTGCTGAGTTGCTGGCTCGTCCTGATCGGCTGGTCCCTGATGGGCGACGCCGTCTCTCACGCGGTGCTTCCCGGCGTCGTCCTCGCATATATCGTGGGTGCCCCGTTCGCGTTGGGTGCTTTGGTGTTCGCGCTGGTCGCGGTGACGTTGATCGGGGTGGTCCGCAACACCAGCCGGGTCAAGGAGGACGCTGCGATCGGCATCGTGTTCACGTCGCTGTTTGCCTTGGGCCTGGTCCTGATCTCGGTGACTCCAAGCCAAACCGACCTGAACCACATCATCTTCGGCAACCTGCTGGGCGTCAGCATCCCCGACCTTATCCAGGTGGTGGTGCTGGGCGTGGTGGCCTTTGCGATCCTGATTCTCAAACGCCGGGACCTTACGCTCTTCGCCTTCGACCCCACGCATGCCCATGCGATCGGCCTCTCGCCCCGAAGGCTTGGCGCGCTGTTGCTGGGTTTGTTGGCACTGACCTCGGTTGTTGCCCTCCAGACTGTGGGCGTGGTGTTGGTGGTGGCCATGCTGATTATCCCGGGCGCCACCGCCTACCTGCTGACGGACCGGTTCTCGCGGATGCTGGTTATTGCACCGGTGATCTCCGTGGTGTGTTCCGTGGCCGGGATCTACCTCAGCTATTACCTGGACACAGCATCGGGGGCCATGGTGGTGCTAACCCAAGGCGTGGTGTTCGCGTTCGTGTATCTGTTCAGCCCGCGGCAGGGGCTGATAGGGACTCGTCTGGCGAAGGTTCGTCGGAAGCGGGCTCTCGCCTCGGTGTAGCTCAGGCGTGCGTTGTTGATGGTGAACGCGTCACTGTGATGTCGCCGAAGGCGTTGCGGGCACGGATCTCCACTGTGTCCGAAGATTCGCCAGGTCCATGGGTGACGTCGAGTGCGTTGCGTACCCGTCCATATTTGGTCTTGAGGTCAAGCCATGCCGCAGTACCCTCGCGCACGCCGATGGATAGCGCGCCCGCTGCCGTCTGCACCGTGAGGGCACCCGCGGCCACTTCCCCTACCGTGATGTCACCGTTGGACGTTTTGGCTGTTGTGGAGAGGCCGGCCCGTTCCAAGGAGACGTCGCCGTTGGCGGCGCTGATGCTGAGCTCGCCGGAAGCGTGCGAGATGTAGGTGTTGCCGTTCCCGTTCTTTACGGTGGCAGCCCCGTCGATGTGACGGACGCGGATCTTGCCCGAGCCGGTCTTGATCCTGGAACGTCCTGACGTGCGTTCCACCGTGACGTCACCCATGTCCGTGTGGGCTCGGAGCTCCCCGCAATGGTCGATACGGATGTGGCCCAAGTCGGTCTTCAGGTCGGCGGTGCTGAATTCGCCCTCGCAACGGAGGTCTCCCATGGCGGTCTTCAACTCCAGGCTGCTGCCGATGGGCACCTCCACGGCGATCTCCACTGCGCCACCGTCGCTGAACCAGCTGTGGCGGAATGCGGGGTGAAGCCTGACCTGCAAGCGGCCGTCCAAGTACTCGACGGTGGTTTGCTCAGCCATCCTGACGTCCAGGCTTCGTTTTGCCTTGCGGGGCTGGACCGTCACCTCGGTTTCGGGGTGGTCGCGGGCCACGACCCGGATATCACCGCGGACGGAGACGTCCACCACGACGGCGATCGGCTGGGGAGTCTGGAAGGTCGCCATCAGCGGGCCCATCCCGTGAAGTTCTGTTCGCCGGGTTCGCGGTCGGTTTTTCTGGGTGAGCGGGTGCCGTGGAGCGCTTCGGTGACCGCCCGGACCAGCCACGAGTTCACGGACACACCATCCCTGACGGCGGCCTCCTCAACGTGTTGCTTGAGCTGATCCGGAAGTCGGAGCGTAGTGCGCGAGATGCTGGTGCCCTCGAAGTCTTCCGGGGCGATGGTGCCCAGGACCGATTGCTCGATCATTGCCTCGAAGTCCCCGCTTGGGGGATTGTTGACCACGAATTCCGGGTCGCGGCCGCGGAGCCTCACTTCCACCGAGCCGGGGGCAAGCTCCAGGGTGATCTCGCTTGCGGCGTCGGAGAGAGCCTCGAGGAGGACCAGCCGAACTGTGGACTCCACCGCGGCGGTGAGCCGTTCGCTGAGGGCCCGTGCTTCCGGACCTCCGGCCTCGGCAGCGGTGTCCAGTTGGTGCTGGACGGCGGTGACGTACTGGCTAAGCTGCATGGCACCATTGTGACGTCATGATGGTGTCATTACAAGAGTTTTCTGTCTCCCCGTGGTGTCGCTCGTTGTGCCCCAGCTTGACGGCGCAACGTTCGGCGGGCAGGCTGGAGCGATGAAGTCTTGAGCGCAGCCCATTATCAACGGCTGCATCCCCAGTACCCACACGGCTTTAGGCCACCCACTGCGGACTTGCGAGGATTCCTCTTGACTGACCACCTTTACCTTTCCGGCGTTTCCCACGGCTACGGGGACCGCGAACTCCTCAACAACGTTGACCTCGTTATCCACCACGGCGAGCATGTGGCAATCGTCGGCGAAAACGGCGCGGGAAAGTCCACGCTGCTGCGGCTGCTGTCCGGCGTGGAAACGCCCGACGACGGCGCGGCTGGCCTGAGCGGAAACCCCGGCTACCGCGTGGGCTACCTCGCGCAGACCCATGGTTTCTCCGAGTCCGTGACCGTAGGAGATGCCATAGACTCCTCCCTGGCGTCGCTGCGCTCCCTGGAAACCCGCATCCTGGACCTCGAATCAGGCCTGGCCGACGCAGACGCCGAGGAGCTTGAACTCTACGGAAGCCTGCAAACGGCGTACCAGCTTCGCGAGGGCTACGCTGCCGAATCCCGGGTGGAAGCAGCGCTGGACAAGCTGGGGCTGGGAGGCCTGGACCGCCGTCGAACGCTTGGTTCTTTGTCCGGCGGCGAGCAGGAGCGGGTGGCGCTGGCATGCTTGCTGGCCGATCCTGCCGAAGCGTTGCTCCTGGACGAGCCCACCAACCACCTGGACGCGAACGGTACCGCCTGGCTTGAGTCCCGGTTGGCTGCACATCGCGGCACAGTAGTAGTGGTCTCGCACGACCGTGTCCTGCTGCGCAAAGTGGCCACCACCATCATCGAAGTTGACGCCGACCGTCGGTCTGTGAACCGCTACGGGAACGGCTACGAAGGCTACCTCCGCGAGAAAGCCGCCGAACGTGCCCGTTGGGTCCAGGAGTACGACGAATGGCTGGACGCCATGGCTGCCGAACGGCTTCAAGCTGCCACAGTTGCCGACCGTATGGGATACGGACGCAAGCGCGACAACGACAAGATGGGTTTCGGGTTCAAGGCCGGAACCTGGCAGAGCGCGGTCACCAGCAAGGTCCGCAACGCCCAGGAACGGCTCCGCCGGCTCGAAGAGAATCCGGTGGACCGCCCACCGGTGCCGCTGACACTGGCAGCTCCGCTGGGTTCTGTGACTGGGGTGATGTCCGAACCCGCGGTGGAAGCCCACGGCGTCAGCGTCCCTGGGAGGCTTCAACCCACCGATCTTAGGATTGAAACCGGCCAGAAGGTACTCATCACCGGGCCCAACGGAGCCGGCAAATCCACGTTGCTGTCCGTACTGACGGGGAACCTGGAGCCGGTCGCGGGGTCTGTGGCCATCCACGGCAAGGTGGGCTATCTGCAGCAGGAGCTCGACGTTCCCACGCGGCCGGGGCTGCGGTTGCTTCCCGCATTCGCCGCTGGTCTCGGTGGCAACATCGATGAACATGCGGAAGGCTTGCTTCGCCTGGGTCTATTCCGGCCCGCCGAGTTCCACGTGCCGGTTGGTGGCCTGTCCGCGGGGCAGCAACGCCGCCTCGCCTTGGCCCGGCTGCTCCTGGGCGGGTACCAAACCATGGTTGTGGATGAGCCCACCAACCATCTGGCACCAGTATTGGTGGAACAACTGGAGGCAGCATTGGCCTCGTTCGCCGGGACCCTGGTAATCGTGAGCCACGACCGAGCCTTGGGCGAGTGGTTCGATCACTGTGCCCGCGTCGACGGCGGCCGTGCCGCCGTCTCCGGACGGAGCCCGTCGGCGGGTTCATGGGTCCGCTATGGGATGCAGGGCGGCGAACTGATGTAGTGCTCGTTGCGCTGGTCCTCACGCGTTTTCCGCCTGTGTGAGTTGTTCGCAAAGGGATCGTTACCCCCTGTCCTGCGGGCGGAAACACGGCATCGAGTGTCCTGAAACAACGGCGGAGCACCATGGGAAGGGAACCGGCCGAAAGGACTTGTCCCGTGATCATCCAGAATCTCTTCCTGCAGGGTATCTACCACTTTGAAGGAACCGGGCTGGATAAACCGGTTCCCATCCACGCCGAACTCTCGCACTTTGTTCCGGATGGCGTGGTCAACCAGACGCTGTACTTCCGTGGTGGCAATTCCAGCCCCGAACTGATCACCGTGGTGTTGATGCGCGACCGCATTCCCCTGCGCTATTTCCCCATCGGGGCCAAGGGCGATGTCCACATCCCGCTCAGGGTGGTGGAAGACACCGAAGGCGGGTCCGTGATCGAACTGTTCATCGTGGCCCCTGCCGGGGTGCGGGGAACCGTGGTGGTGGATCTCGGCATGGTGGAGCACTGATGAAAAAGCGGCTGGTAGTGATCGGAAACGGCATGGCCGGCGCCCGGGCCGTGGAGGAAATCCTGGCACGGGGTGGTGCCGGTCTTTTTGACATCACCATGTTCGGCGACGAGCCCTATGGGAACTACAACCGGATCATGCTCAGTCACGTCCTGTCGGGCGAGGAAAGCGATGCGGACATCTTCCTCAATGCCCTGCCCTGGTACCAGGAAAACAACATCACCCTCCACGCCGGCGTCCGCGTGGATCGGATCGATAAGTTCAGCCGGCATGTCTTCGCCGCCAATGGCCGTGTGGTCCAGTACGACTACCTGATCATCGCTACGGGCAGCCGCTCCTTCCTGCCACCCATGGAGGGCATCTACACGCCCAGCGGGACGGTCCGGCATGGCGTCTTCACCTTCCGGACCATGGACGATACCCGCAGGATGATCCAGTTTGCCCAGCACCAACACCAGCGCGATCAGCAGAGCAGGGCTGTTGTGATCGGTGGTGGATTGCTGGGGCTGGAGGCAGCGCGGGGGTTGCAGGCCTACGGCCTGGACGTGGCCGTGGTCCACTCGGGTGGGCACCTGATGAGCGCCCAGATGGGGCCCGACGGCGGTGCGATACTGCGGCGAAGCGTGGAGGCGCTGGGCATCGAGGTCCACACCGGAAGCCGGACTACGGCGATCCTGGGATCGGACCGTATCACCGGAGTGGGCCTGCGCGAGCAACCCGACCTCGACTGTGACATGGTGGTGGTCACCGCAGGCATCAGACCCAACGTGGATGTCGCCGTCGTCAGTGGTTTGGCTGTGGAGCGCGGAATCGTGGTGGATGACCACCTGCTGGTGATGGACGAAGAGGAGATCTACGCCGTGGGGGAGTGCGTCCAGCACCGCGGTGAGGTGTATGGGCTGGTGGCGCCTTTGTGGGAGCAGGCCGCCGTGCTGGCCGACCATGTCACGGGCGTGGACCGCTCGTCGATGTATCTGGGGTCCAGGACCGCCACCAAGCTGAAGGTGGCCGGCGTCGACGTCGCTTCAATGGGACTACATGGCCCGGAACGGGACAGCGACGAGCACATCGTGTTCTCGGAACCCAGCCGTGGTGTGTACAAGTCGATCGTGATCCGCGACAACAAAATGGTGGGTGCCACCCTGCTGGGTGACAGCCGCAAGGTGGCCTACCTGACCCAGGCTTTTGATCAAGGCTTGCCCCTTCCGGAGGAGCGGCTCTCGCTGATGTTCGACCTCGGGTCACCTGGGGAGGAAGAGAGCGTTGCCGAGTTGGCGGAGAACGCCCAGGTCTGCAATTGCAACGGCGTCTCCAAGGGGGCGTTGGTGTCCGCGGTCCATGGTGGGTGCACATCGGTGTCCGCTGCCATGGATGCCACCCGGGCTGGAAAAGGCTGCGGCTCGTGCAAGCTCATGGTCACCCAAGTGGTGGAGTGGGCCGCCGGCGGTGCTGTGGAGGAAGACCCGGCGGCCAACTACTACGTGCCCGGAATTCCGTTGGACAAGGCTTCCCTGATGGTGGAGATCCGGTCCCGTGGACTCCGTTCCGTGTCGGAGGTCTTTGCCGCCCTGGCTCCGGGCAGCGCTGAGGATGCCAGATCCAAGATGGGGCTGGCATCGCTGATGAAAATGATGCTGGCCGGGGACTATGTGGACGAACGCGACGCCCGGTTCATCAACGACCGCGTCCACGCCAACATCCAGCGCGACGGCACCTTCTCCGTGGTCCCGCAGATGAAAGGCGGGGTGACTTCGGTGCAGCAGCTACGGCGGATCGCGGACGTCGCCGAGAAACACAACATTCCCTTGATCAAGCTGACCGGCGGGCAAAGGATCGACCTCCTGGGGGTGCCCAAGGAAGAGCTTCCGCAGGTCTGGGCCGATCTGGACATGCCCTCGGGGTACGCCTACGGCAAGAGCTTCCGCACGGTCAAGACTTGTGTTGGGAAGGACTATTGCCGGTTCGGAACAGGGGATTCCACGGGATTGGGGATCGGGTTGGAGTCCAGGTTCCAGGGAATTGAAGCGCCGGCCAAGCTGAAACTCGCCGTCTCCGGTTGCCCCCGCAACTGTGCGGAGTCCTTGGTCAAAGATGTGGGTGTGGTGGCCGTGGAAGGCGGCCGCTGGGAAATTTACATCGGCGGAGCCGCGGGCGCCCATATCCGCAAGGGCGATCTCCTGGGGACTGTGGATACTTCGGAAGAGTTGACCCTCCTTGCAGGCCGGTTCATGCAGTACTACAGGGAGAAGGCCAACTGGCTGGAGCGGACGTATGCGTTTGTGCCGCGGGTGGGGATCGAGCACCTCCGCAGCGTCATCATGGACGATTCCGAGGGGATCGCGGCCCGCCTGGATGCTTCCATGCAAGCCTCGGTGGACAGCTATGTGGACCCTTGGAGCGAACGTGATGATCCGCTGACGCCTGGCCAGTTCCGTACCTCCCTGCCCTTGACGGTCCTGCCGCAGGTGCCGGTCCGATGAGTTCGCAGCCAGTGAGCGCCGGGTCCGTGTCTGCCGCTGAAACGAACATCCAGCGCGTACTTGGCCCCGTTGACCAAATTCCGTTCGGTGAAGGCCGGGCGTTTGGCGTCGACGGGGAGCAGGTGGCGGTGTTCCGCCTGCGGGATGGAAACCTGCGGGCCGTCTCGGGTGTCTGCCCGCACAAGGGTGGCCCGATCGCGGATGGCACCATCGACCAGCAGGTGGTGATGTGTCCGCTCCATCAACACGCCTTTGAACTCCAAACAGGGTGCTCCACCACGGGCGCCAAGCCCCTGCGTGCCTACAGAGTTTTCGCAGATGAGGCCGGAAATATGGTGCTGGAACTGGACTGAACAGCATCGGTTCCCAGTCGGGTTTTGGCCCTTATCCACAGCTCCTTGTTGCCTGCGTCACGGGCATTCGGGTTAATCCCGTAAGATAGACGGGTTGCGCGAAGCTTCGGCATTCTGCGTTCTTTGTCACACTTCGGGTCCTCCAAAGCGGAAAAGCTCGAATTTTGTGTGCCAAAGCCGCCTGTGTTCCGGCATAGGCGTGACACCTACAGCAACACCCCAACCCACAAGGAACAGCTGTGCCGCAAAGTACTCCCACAGATCTCCAGAGCTCCAAGGCCTCATCTGCAGCCTCGGACTCCAACCTCAGCGCCGAGGGATACCAGAAGACCCTGAGCCGCCGTCACGTCACCATGATCGCCATGGGTGGCGCTATCGGCGTCGGCCTCTTCATGGGTGCCGGCGGCCGTCTGGCCTCCACCGGCCCGGCCCTGATTTTCTCCTACGCCATTGCCGGCGTCATCGCTTACCTGCTGATGCGCGCGCTCGGTGAACTCATCATGTACCGCCAGACCTCCGGCTCCTTTGTGAGCTACGCCGGCGAAATGTTCGGCAAGAAGGGCGCGTTCCTTTCGGGCTGGATGTACTTCATCAACTGGGCCATGACGGGCATCGCAGAGCTGATCGCCATCGGCCTGTACTTCCAGTTCTTCTTCCCGAACGTGCCCATTGAACTGTCCGCCATCGCAGCGCTGGTGCTGTTGGTGGCCGTGAACCTGTTCAGCGTCAAGGCGTTCGGCGAGTTCGAGTTCTGGGCTTCCTGCCTCAAGGTCGCGGCCATCGTGATCTTCCTTGCCGTTGGCACGTTCATGGTTGTCACCAACGCCAAGGTGGGCGACGGCAACGCGTCAGTGGCCAACCTCTTCCACGAAGACGGCGGCATGTTCCCCAAGGGCGGCCTGGTGATGATCCTGGTCCTCAACGCCGTGATCTTCGCTTACAACGCCATCGAGCTTGTTGGTATCACCGCAGGTGAGATGGAAAACCCCGAACGTGAAGTTCCCAAGGCGATCCGCGCCGTCGTGGTCCGTATTGTGGTCTTCTACGTTGGTTCGGTGACGCTGCTCGCAATGCTGCTGCCGTCCGACCAGTACGTGGCCGGCACGTCGCCGTTCGTTACTGTGTTCGGACAGATGGGCCTCGGCTGGATGGGCGATGTCATGAACATGATCGTCATCACCGCCGCGTTGTCCTCCTGCAACTCGGGCCTGTACTCGATCGGCCGTATCTTCCGCACCATGGCCAACAACGGCCACGCCCCGCAGTGGCTCACCAAGATGTCCACCCGCCACGTGCCGTACGCAGCTATCCTGGCGATCGGCGGCGTCTACCTCGTAGGCATCCTCCTGAACATCTGGCTGGGTGGCTCGCACGCGTTCGACCTCGCACTGAATACCGCGTCCATCGGCGTGATCTTCACCTGGGGTTCCATCTTCGCAAGCCAGATTGCCCTGCGGAAGAAGCGCGGCAACGTCTCTTCCCTGCCGATGCCCGGTTCGCCGTGGACCAGCTGGTTGGGGCTCATTGCCTTGCTGGCGATCACCGTGCTGATCGGTTTCGATTCCATGACGGACAAGGAAACCGGCGAGGTCTTCCTGCTGGGCCTGTGGACCCTCGCTACCATCCCGTTCTTCGCCCTGGTGCTGTGGCTTGGCTGGCAGAAGGTCAAGAACAACAAACCCAAGAGCGAGCTTTTCAGCTAAGACTCGTCCGGTTCACAGCGTTTCAAACGTACGACGGCGCGTGCCTCCTTCCGGGGGCGCGCGCCGTTCGCGTTGTGGAACCTCCCGTTGTGGGGCCTGCTGTGCGCCCTAGCCGAGCTTGGGGATCAACACCGGGGTGCACTTCTTGTAGGCCTCGTACCCGGCCTCGCCGCCCCAGGTCTTGTCGGCCTTCTTTTCCAGCAGGGGGATGCCGCTGACCTTGGTGAGCAGGAGGGCCACGAAGATCGGGGAGATCAGTGCGACCCACTGCCAGCCTTGGAGTACCGGGATGGCGATGATGGCAACTCCGGTCCACAGGAGGATCTCGCCGAAGTAGTTGGGGTGCCTGGACTTTGACCACAGTCCAGTGGAGATGTACTTTCCCTTGTTGGCGGGGTTGGCCTTGAACCGGCTCTTCTGCAGGTCAGCCACGATCTCGATGACGAATCCTGCCGCCCACACCACGAATCCGAGGACGGCCAGCCAGTCCAAGGCCACCCGGTTGGTGCTGGTGATGGCCACCCATGCCGCTGCCGCCGTGAAGACCACCCACAGTCCTTGCATGGTCCAGACGTTCAGGAAGCGGACGAATGATGGCTTGATCTCGTCGAACCGGTCGTCCTTGCCGGACTTGTGGATCCGCCGGGACAGGAAGGTTCCCAGGCGGAGGGCCCACGCGGTAACCATGGCCGCAAGGAGCAGCGAGCGGGCGTCAATCCCGGGTGTGGCAAGCACCAACAGGACGGTGATGGCTACATAGGTCAGTGAGCCGGTCAGATCGAAGTACTTCTCTGTCTGTGCTTTGAAGGAAGGGATGAAGACAAGCCATTGAATGATGAACGCGACGGCGACTGCGGCCGCGAAGACAGGGACCCCGGCCAGGCTTGTTCCGTGGTGGCTTCCGGCCGCGGCGACGAGTCCGCCCAGTAGCACCACCACGGGAAGGGCAATCAGGCCCTTTCTCTCTGAATCCTTCACGACAGTGTTCCTTTCACGGCGGCTCCAGCGGTGCACCCACAACGCCGATTTCCTAGCCTGCTTGATGTTCAAACTAATTTGATTACTATATAACCATGCAAAACCATGAAAAGGCTATCGGAGCGTCGGACCACCCGACCTCCCGGACCTTGCAGGGGCTGTTCGGCTTGGCTAACGAGACCGAACGCGAGGTAGCCCGGGCCCTCGGACTTAACCTCACTGACTACAGGGCACTCACCGTCCTGGCTGATTCGGGACCCGTCACCGTGGGGGCCCTCGCCTCGGACTTGGGAGCTACAGCGGCCACCACTACTGCGCTGGTCAGTCGTTTGGAGTCGCACGGGTTCGTTGAACGCCTGCGCAGCACGGAAGACCGGCGACAAGTGCATGTCAACGTCACCAGTTCGGCATCCCACCAAGTCAAGGACCTGCTGCAGCCGCTCCTGTCCGCTGCCACTGCGTACGTGGAGGCGCTGCCCGCTGAACACCAAGCCGTCATCGGTGATTTTCTCGACGCCGTCATGGGCCTGATGCAGGAGCACCTGCAATCCCTGTCCGCAGAGGGTGCCCGTTGAGAGAATTCACCTCCCCGCCGCTGGTTGACGCGGCCAACCACCGCAACGCCACCGAGTTGCTCATGCAGCGCGTCCGGACGAACCCCGGGCACATCGCTTTTGAAGTCCGTGCCGCTGATGCGGCCATCTCCGATCCGTGGCGGCAAGTAACCACGGAGCAGTTCGTGGGCGAGGTCCGGGCGCTGGCCAAGGGTTTTATTGCGGCGGGTATCCAGCCGGGGGAGTCCCTGGCCATTATGTCCCCCACCCGCTACGAATGGGCACTGGCCGATATGGCTGCCTGGTTCGCCGGCGCCGTCGTGGTTCCCGTCTACGAAACCTCAGCGGCACCGCAGGTGACGGCGATCCTGGCCGATGCCGACGTCAGGCTCGCCGTGGGCGGCACGGCCGAACACGCAGCTTTGCTGGAACAGGGTTTCAATAAAGCAGGAATCCAGCCCCTGGGGATCTGGACCATTGATTCCTGGCCGGGATCGGACCTGGCCGATTTGGTGGCCCGCGGCGTCGGGATCCCGGACAACGCCGTGGAGGAGCGCCGCTTGCTGGCCGATCTCGACTCCGTTGCCACCATCGTGTACACCTCCGGCACCACGGCGGCGCCCAAGGGGGCACTCATCACGCACGGCAACTTCGTGGGGCAGGTCCTGAACGTCGCTGGAGCCTACACGGAGGTGGTCCGGGAGGGTGGAAACACCATCATCTTCCTGCCCATGGCCCATGTCCTGGCGCGAGGACTCCAGCTGATCTGCCTGGCCAACGGCATGCGGATTGCCCACCTCTCAGACCCTCGGGACGTGGTTCCCGCGCTCGGCGCTCTGAAGCCCACGTTCCTGGTGGTGGTTCCGCGTGTGCTCCAGAAAATCCAGGCATCAGCCGCTGCCGCCGCAACGCAAAAACGGCTGGGTCGCGTGTGGGCTTCGGCGCAAAGCACGGCAGTGGAGTGGGGCCGGTTTGCCGAAGCGCACGACGCCGACCCTGCCGTCCGTGCCTCCGCCGGCCTCCGCATCCGGCGGGCTCTGTTCGACCACCTTTTCTACGCCAGGCTCCGGAAAGTGGTGGGCGGACGCCTCGATTACCTGCTGTCCGGCGCCGGCGCGCTTGATGCGGACCTTTCCCTTTTCTTCCGAGGGCTGGGACTTCCCGTGATCGAAGGCTACGGCCTGACGGAAACTACAGCCCCACTGACGGGGAACCTGCCCGGGTCCATCAACTCGGGTTCCGTGGGCGTCCCCATGCCCGGGACCACCGTGCGTCTTTCAGACCAAGGTGAAGTACTGGCCCGCGGTGTGGGCGTCTTTGCCGGCTACCGGCGGCAGGCGGACAACGCCGAGGCATTCGTCGACGGCTACTTCCGGACCGGGGACCTCGGCGAGCTGGACCATCTGGGCCGGCTCACCTTGAAGGGCCGGATCAAGGACGTCATTGTCACCGCCGGAGGGAAAACCATCTCCCCGGCCATTTGGGAAGGCTACGTGGAAGGCGACCCGCTGGTTGCCCATGCCGTGATGGTGGGGGAGGGCAAGCCGTATCTCGGTGGGCTGGTGCTGCTGGACCCCGAAACCTTGGCGGCGTGGGCCGAGCGCGAGGGCATCGCAGATCTGAAGGGCCTCCGGATCCCCGACGACGGCGGCGCAGTCCAAATCGATGACGTCCGGCTTCTGGCCGTGATTGGCCAGGCCGTCAGTGCCGCGAACGCGAAGATCGCACGTTCCGAGCAAGTGCGTCGGTTTGTCTTGCTGCTGACCGACCTCACGGAGGCCAACGGAATCGTGACACCCACCATGAAACTCAAGCGCGGGGCTTTCACCGAACGCGCACGGCACATCGTGGACAGCCTCTACGCTGACACCCGGCGCCAGGGATGAGCCGCGGCCTGAAGCGCTGGCTCCTGTCCTACGCACTGGCCGCAGTGATCTTTGCGGTGATCGACGTCGTCTGGATCGTCACCGTGGCGCAGCGGCAGTACGAAAGCCAGATCGGGCACCTTATTGCGTCCAGTCCGCAGCCGATCGGGGCAGTGCTGTTCTACGTGGTCTTCGTCGCCGGGATAGTTCACTATGGCGTGCGGCCAGGGAAGGCGGACCTGACGATGGGTCGACGGGTTGCGGATGGAGCGTTGTTTGGCTTCTTCACGTACTCCACCTGGGCGTTGACGGCGCTCGCCGTGCTCAAGGACTTCCCACCGATGGTGGCGGTGACCGACATTGCCTGGGGTGTTGGTGTCTGCGCTGTGGTCACTTGGCTGACTGCCCTGATTGGGACTGTCAGGGGTCGGGTCTAGGCTCGATGTATGGAACACACCACCACCCTGACGCAGCACATTAACGCAGGCCCGGAGAAAGTCTGGGCCGTTATCTCGGACATCCCGGGCTCGGCCGGCACCCTCTCCGGCATCGACTCCGTCCAGTTGCTCAGCGAAGGCCCGTACGGCGAAGGCACGCGCTGGAAGGAAACCAGGACCATGATGGGCAAGCAGGAAACCGTCGAAATGTGGGTGTCCCAGGCCGACCCACCGCGCAGCACTACAGTGAAGGCGCATCAGGGCGGCGCTGACTACACCTCGCGCTTCACACTGTCCGGGCGCGACGGCGGTACGGACCTTACGCTGACGTTCGGCGCCGAGGTCCTCAAGCCGTCGTTCCTCAGCAAGGTCGGTATGGCTCTCTTCGGGAAAATCGGCATGAGCATGGCGCGCAAGGCCCTCGCCAAGGACTTGACGGAGATCGCAGCCAAGGCGGAATCCCTCTGATGGCGGCTGCGAAGATTGCGGCCCCTAAGATCTCACCGGTCCGTTTGGAAGAATTGCGCGACGACGACGCTCCGGACTTCCAGCGTGGCGAACGGTATGACGGCGTCAGGTGGACCAAGGTTTCCGCCGACGGAGAGGAGCTAAGTGGCTCCGACTTCATCGAATGCGAACTGAACGGTGTCTCCTTCAATGAGGCGCAGTTGCGGGGTGCCACGTTCCGCGAGTGCATTCTGGCCGAGCCCTACGCGCCGGTCTTCACTGCCGCACGCAGCTCTTGGCAGGACGTGGAAATCAGCAACCCTCGGTGGGGCTCGGCTGAACTCTATGAGGGAAACTGGCGCTCCGTCCGGATCGACGGCGGCAAGCTGGACTATGTGAACCTGCGCGGCTCCAAGCTCATGGACCTCCAGATCTCGGACTGCATCATCAATGAGTTGGATCTCGGTGGCTGCGCCGGGACCAGGGTAGCCCTGAAGAACTGCACCATCGGTACCTTGGACGTCACCGGGGCCAAGCTCAAGGACGTTGATCTGCGGACGTCCGAGTTCCGTGGCATCAACGGCCTGGCCGGGCTGGCGGGAGTTGTTATCGACGACTACCAACTCAGCCTCATGGCGCCCCTTCTGGCTGGTCACCTCGGGATCCGGGTGGTGTGATCCCGGGTTACGGGGCTCCTTTGGGTCCCTTGCGGGCCGGCCAACAGATGACGTCAGCTGTTGACCGGCCCGCCGGGCCGTGTAATCTTTATAGAACGAACGGTCGGTATATTATTCCGGGCCGGTCCCTTTCACTTTCGCAAAGGATGTTCTCATGGTCGAGGCTTTTCTTGTTGGCGGCGCACGGACGCCTGTAGGTCGCTATGGTGGGGCGCTGTCCTCCGTCCGCCCGGACGATCTCGCAGCATTGGTGGTCCGGGAAGCAGTGGCACGTGCCGGCGTCGATCCTGACTCCATTGACGAGGTGATCCTCGGCAACGCCAACGGCGCCGGTGAGGAAAACCGGAACGTGGCCCGTATGGCCACCATTCTTGCCGGACTTCCCCTCCACATCCCGGGCATCACGGTGAACCGGCTCTGTGCCTCCGGGCTCAGCGCGATCATCATGGCCAGCCACATGATCAAATCCGGTGCCGCTGACATCGTGGTGGCCGGTGGCGTCGAGTCCATGAGCCGCGCCCCGTGGGTCCAGGAGAAGCCCGCCACGGCGTTCGCCAAGCCCGGGCAGATCTTCGACACCTCCATCGGCTGGCGTTTCGCCAACCCGCGCTTCACCAAAGGCGAGCTCTCTCGCGACGGCAAAATGACCTACTCGATGCCGGAAACGGCTGAGGAAGTAGGCCGTGTGGACAAGATTTCGCGAGAGGACGCTGACGCCTTTGCCGTCCGTTCGCACGAACGCGCGCTGGCTGCCATTGCCGGTGGTCGCTTCAAGGACGAAATCGTTCCCGTGACGGTCAAGACCCGGAAGTCCGAGACCGTTGTGGACACCGACGAAGGACCCCGTGAAGGCACCACCATGGACGTCCTGGCGGGGTTGCGACCCGTTGTGCCCGGCGGATCCGTGGTCACTGCCGGAAACTCGTCCACGCTCAATGACGGCGCCTCGGCCATCATTGTTGCCTCTGAAGCAGCCATCAAGAAGTTCGGATTGACGCCACGCGCCCGTATCGTCGACTGCGCCTCAGCGGGTTGCGAGCCCGAGATCATGGGCATCGGTCCGGTGCCGGCCACGCAGAAGATCCTGGCCCGCACCGGGCTCACTGTGGACCAGTTGGGCGCCGTTGAACTCAACGAAGCTTTCGCCACGCAGTCGCTCGCCAGCATGCGCCGCCTCGGGTTGAACCCAGAGATTGTGAACAACGACGGCGGCGCCATCAGTTTGGGGCACCCGCTCGGTTCCAGCGGCTCGCGTATTGCGATCACGCTGCTGGGGCGTATGGAGCGTGAACTCGCCTCATTTTCCGGACCTAAGCTCGGATTGGCCACGATGTGTATCGGCGTTGGACAAGGTACCGCGATGTTGCTGGAAGGCGTGTAATGGCACTGAACCCGGAAGACTTCACCACCCTCCTGATCGAGGAACGCGAAGACCGCCTCACTGTCCTGCTGAACCGCCCCGAGGTCCGCAATGCGATTGACCAGACCATGGTGGACGAGCTTCACCAGGTGTGTGCTGAACTGGATCGGAACCCCAAAGTACTGATCATTGCCGGGACGGACGGGGTGTTCGCCTCCGGCGCCGACATCGGGCAGTTGCGCGAACGGCGCCGTGACGATGCCTTGCAGGGAATCAACTCCACCATCTTTGTCCGGATCGCCAAACTTCCCATGCCCGTCATCGCGGCCTTGGACGGATATTGCCTGGGCGGGGGCGCTGAACTCGCCTACGCGGCGGACTTCCGGATCGGGACTCCGAGCGTTCGGATCGGAAACCCGGAAACCGGCCTGGGAATCCTCGCTGCCGCGGGTGCCAGTTGGCGGCTCAAGGAACTCGTGGGAGAACCGAAGGCCAAGGAAATTCTCCTCGCCGGTGCCGTGCTTCGGGCAGAAGAAGCCCTGCGGATCAGCCTCATCACCGAAATCCACGAAGCCCCCGAGCTCATGGAGGCGGCGCACGAACTGGCCGATCGGATTGGACGCCAGGATCCCTTGGCGGTGCGCATCACCAAATCCGTTTTCCACGCTCCGGCCGAAGCCCACCCGCTGATTGACACACTGGCCCAGGGAATCCTTTTTGAATCCCAGGCCAAGTTTGACCGGATGCAGGCTTTCCTTGACAAGAAATCGGCGAAGGCAGCCCATGACACGGACGCATCCGCCACTTCCGCTCCGACTTCCGGCAACGACGACAGGACCCAGAAATGACCGAAGCTCCCGCCATCCCGCACGTCGTAGGAGTCCTGGGCGGAGGCCGGATGGGTGCCGGCATCGCCCACGCCTTCCTCGTCAAAGGTGCCACTGTGATTGTGGTGGAACGCGATCACGAGGCAGCGGCCGGAGCGCAAGGTCGCGTTTCTGAGGCCGTCGCCAAGTCCGCCGCCCGCGGGACCCTGAACGAGACCCCCGACCAAGCGATGTCCCGCTTCAGCACCTCCACGGACTACGAGTCGTTCATCCACTGCGGCCTCGTGGTGGAGGCCGTGCCTGAGGACTACGACCTCAAAGTGTCGGCGCTGAAAGCTGTGGAGGAGCACTTGTCCGCCGATGCTTTCCTGGCATCGAACACGTCCTCGCTCTCCGTCACCGGGCTCGCCAGCGAGCTCCGCCGGCCCGCCAACTTTGTTGGGCTCCACTTCTTCAACCCGGTGCCCGCCTCCACCCTCATTGAAGTGGTGCTGGCCAAGGAGACGTCTCCCGAACTCGCTGTTGCGGCGAAAAGCTGGACGGAGGCACTCGGCAAGACCGCCGTCGTCGTTAATGACGCTCCCGGGTTCGCTTCCTCCCGCCTCGGCGTCGCGATTGCCCTCGAGGCTATGCGCATGGTGGAGGAAGGGGTGGCGTCCGCGGAAGACATCGATGCTGCCATGGTCCTTGGCTACAAGCACCCCACGGGCCCGTTGAAAACTACCGACATTGTTGGCTTGGACGTCAGGCTTGGCATCGCCGAATACCTTCAGTCCACGTTGGGTGAACGTTTCGCTCCGCCGCAGATCCTGCGGGACAAAGTGGCTCGGGGTGAACTCGGGCGTAAGACGGGCAAGGGCTTCTTCGACTGGAAAGACTAACGCCAGCGGGCGGTTAGGCTAACCGGGTGACTTCTATCGAACCCATCACCCTGACCGGAAAATTCGTGACGCTGGAACCGTTGAGCCAGGAACACCATGACGGGCTGGTGGATGCAGCCCGTGACGGCGACCTCTGGAAGCTTTGGTACACCTCGGTCCCGACGCCGGAAGGGATGGCGGCTGAAATCGATCGCCGCTTGGACTTGCTGGCGAAAGGCTCCATGGTGCCTTTCGCCACGCGCTCCAACGCCACGGGCAAGCTCATAGGGATGACGACGTACATGAACATCGACCCTGAGACCCCTCGCGTGGAAATCGGATCGACGTGGAACGCCGCGTCATCACACGGCACGGGGACCAATCCGGATTCGAAGCTGCTGCTGCTCCGGCATGCTTTCGAGACACTGGGATGCCCGGCCGTGGAATTCCGCACCCACTGGATGAACCAGCAGTCCCGGGAAGCCATTGCCCGGCTCGGTGCCAAGCAGGACGGCGTGCTTCGGAACCACTCGCGCAGCGCCGACGGAGCGCTCCGCGACACCGTGGTGTTCTCCATCCTCGAGCACGAATGGCCCGCCGTGCGCAACGGCCTGGAGTTCCGGCTGGCGAAATACGGCGCGTAAACGCGAAGACTGGCATGAGCGTGCGCCGAGGGGTGAGCTCTCGCCTTTATGAGGCCCAGAGAAAGTGCCGAGAGCCAAACCCTCGGCCAATGCCAGAAGCCCGGAACCTTTTCGGCTTCGATCCAGCGTCAACGTCTTTCCGTGGCACCCCATCAGGCGTACTCTAGCCAACACATTGCCCCGGTAGGCGGCCGAGTGGTGGGGCGAGCCGTGACCTCCGCACCTTCGGAGTGCCGGAGCCCCATTTGAGCGGTACGAAGGGGAAATCATGGCAACTCATCAAGCACGACGACGGCTGGCGGCTTTGGCGGGCGGGCTCGCTGTCCTGGGACTTTCGTTGGGATTCGTGGGGAGCCCTGCCACTGCAGCACCGCCACCATCCGCTGACTACGTGGCACTCGGTGATTCGTACACGGCGGGGACCGGTGCAGGAGGGCTCTACCGGGACGCACTTTGCTGGCAGAGCCACCCTGGCTATGTGGATGTGGTTGCGGATACTGGCCGGGTCAACTTACTTGGGAACCTCGCTTGCCACGGAGCCCTGCTGTCCTTTGATCCGGAGCAGCCGAGTCCCTTCTATAACGGCGCACCAACGGTACTCGAGCAGATCGCACTGGGCCAAACCGCACTCCAGAATGCCGAGTTGGTGAGCATCACCGCCGGTGCCATCGATGCCGGAAGCCTCTTGGCGCTTCAGGCTTGCGCGACTCCGGACACGGTGACGTGCGCAGGGACCGTCAACGGGATCATCGCCAACCTCCCCGTGCTTGAGGCCGGGCTTGAGGGTATCTACCAAACGATTCGAGCTTCGGCTCCGCAGGCCACCGTTGCTGTGCTGGGCTATCCGCGACTCTTTGATCCCGTGAACGGCGCACCGGTCATCCCCGTCCAGAACCAGACAAAGGTCAATCAGGCCATCGACGCTCTCAACTCAACCATCGCCAAAGCGGTCGCTGACAGCGGGACCAACGCGAAGTTCATCGACGTCACCAAGAGGTTCGCCGGCCACGCCGCAAATTCCCTGGTGCCGTGGATCGTCCTGGACTTCCGGCAGCCTCTCCCGGACGCCAACTTCCATCCGAACATTGCCGGGCATCAGGCCTACGCCGCCGCGCTGGTCTCCGCGGTCAAGCCTGCCCAGCTGTCCAAGCGATAGGTCTACCCGTCCGTCGAGGGGCGGGCTTTCGGCAGTATGCCCACCCGAATGTGCCGAAAGCTAACCCCTCGGCGCACCTTAATGAGCCGAGAGCTAACCCCTCGGCGCACCTGAAAGCTCACACACGCGCCCTCCCATGTGCTTAGCTGGCTGCTATGGAGGGGACATCTGAAGCTCACCGAAGCGTCCACTGGGACGGCGCCGTGAACGCGTGGCGGATCGCCGGAGACGTGTACCGGATGGGCCGTCATGAGTGGGTCACCGAGGTCGGGTGGCAGCAGATGTACGACGACGGCGTCCGCACCGTGATCGATCTCCGCGCCTCCCGCGAGCGTCGCCAACGCGACACCGATCCTGAGGTGCCGGACGATGCGAAGGCGCGAATCGACGTCGTACATTGCCCCACTGAGGATCCGGATCACCGCCGCTTCAGCGAGCTGTTCGGCCCGTACTTGAAGGATCCGGCGAAGTATGGCGATTACGTGGATCTGTTCGCGGAGAAGATCGCGCCGGTCTTCAAGGCCATTGCGGCGTCGCCCGGCAAGGTGGTGATTCACTGTTCGGCGGGGAGGGACCGCAGCGGGGTGATCGCGCTGATGCTGCAGCGGCTGGCGGGTATGAATGATGAGGACATTGTTCGTGGCTACGAGCTTGCGGCCCGGGGAATCAATGAGCGGCATCGAACGCATGGTGCCCCGCATGCCCATGATCCGTATCTTCCCGATGACGAACTTGAGGCCATGCTGGAGCAGAGAAGGGCGGGCCTGCGCGAGTTCCTCGAGGGTCTGGACGTCGTGGCTTTCTTGCGGGCCAACGGCGTTGTGGAACACGAGGTTGACGCGCTGAGGTCAAAGCTCGGCTCGGGGGCCAGTACCGCTGCTACCATGCAGGATTGATCACACTTCCCCAACGGAATGGACCCGCCATGAACGCCGGTGCCCGCGTCACCATCGTGACCCGAACCAAGAATCGTCCGATTTTCCTGGCCCGGGCCCTGGACGATGTCTTCGCCCAGTCATTCCAGGATTTCGAGTTGGTAATTGTGAACGACGGCGGCAACCCGGCCGACGTCGATCGCCTCACCTCCCAGCGGACTGACGGCGAGCGGGAGCGGATCACCACCCTCCACCATGCCGAGTCCGTGGGGATGGAAGCGGCGTCGAACGCGGGTATCAAAGCCGCATCCGGTGAGTTCATTGTGATCCATGACGACGACGACTTCTGGGCCCCGAACTTCCTGGAGAGCACCGTGGCTTATCTGGATGATCCTGCTCATGGAGCCGAAAGTGGCGTCATGGTCCGGACGGAGATCGTCATCGAGGAACTGGTGGGGGGCCGGATTGAGCCGATCCGCCGTGAGCTCTTCTGGGCGGATATGCAGCAGATCACCCTTGCGGACATGCTGAAGATCAACCGGGCCGTTCCCATTTCCTTCCTGTACCGCCGGAGCCTGCACGACGCCGTGGGCTACTACAACGAGGACCTCCCCGTGGTGGGCGACTGGGAGTTCCACTTGCGGACCCTCAGCCACTCGCGCGTGGGATTCATCGACGGCGAACCGCTCGCGTTTTGGTCGCAACGGCCGGAGTCCGAGGGCCATGAGGGCAACAGCATTTTCGCAAAGGCCGCCGAGCACGCCCGCTACGATGCCTTGGTCCGCGATGAGCATCTTCGCGATGGCGTCGCCCAGGGAGGGCTTGGCGGGATGTTGTACCTGACGCGCGTCCTGGCTGAGCAGGAGGAGCTCATCCGCGCCCAGCAGCGACGCCTCGACGAAACCGGCGCCAAGCTGGACCATGTTCTGGAGCGGCTGGATGCCCTGAACCAGACAGTCATTGCACGGACCAGTGTGGGGGAGTTCCTCAAGAAGCCGCTGTTGTTGGCCAGGAAGTTGGGTGGCCGGGGCTGAGGCCTCCCGCAAAATAACTGCTGTACTCCTCCGGGCATTCATGTACCCTGTATATATTACCGAACGGCCGGTCAGTAATGTTTGCTCTCGGGTAGCACAACAGACCGTGCCGATTTCACGTGCCTTGGAAGGACCCGTCGACGATGACTACTACCGCAGTCGCCCCGGAAACCACAGCCGTTGCAACCGTCCCCAGCTATGTTCAGGATGCCTGGTGGACACCGGCGCCCGATGCCAGGAAAGTCCCGGTTCGCGATGCCAGCACCGGAGAAGTCCTGGCCAACGTAAGCACTGACGGACTGGACCTTGCCGCCGTCGTGGACTTCGCCCGCACCACAGGCCAAACTGAACTCGGCAAGCTGACGTTCCACCAGCGTGCGCTCAAGCTCAAGGAGCTTGCCCAGTACCTCAACGGCCGGCGCCAGGAGTTGTACGAGTCCTCGTCCCAGAGCGGCGCCACCAAGATCGACAACATGATCGACATCGACGGCGGCATCGGTGTCTTGTTCACCTTTGGTTCCAAGGGCCGCCGCGAACTGCCGAACTCGCAGGTTGTGGTGGACGGCCCCATGGAGGTCCTGTCCAAGGACGGCTCGTTCGCTGGCGAGCACATCTACACCCGCATCCCCGGCGTCGCAGTGCAGATCAACGCGTTCAACTTCCCCGTGTGGGGCATGCTGGAGAAGTTCGCTCCCGCCTTCCTCGCCGGTGTTCCCACCATCGTGAAGCCGGCTACGCCCACGGGCTACGTCGCCGCCGCTGCCGTCAAGGCCATTGTTGAATCGGGTATTCTCCCGGCCGGTTCCCTCCAGTTGATCTCCGGTTCCGCGCGCACCATCCTGGACGAACTCGACTACCGCGACCTCGTATCCTTCACGGGTTCGGCGTCCACTGCCAACTCGCTCAAGGGCCACAAGAACGTGGTCCAGGGTGGCGTCCGTTTCACGTCCGAGACCGACTCGCTGAACGCTGCCATCCTTGGCCCGGACGCTGTGCCCGGCGCCCCGGAGTTCGACGCCTTCGTCAAGGCCGTCGTCACCGAAATGACCGTCAAGGCCGGCCAGAAGTGTACAGCCATCCGCCGCATCATCGTCCCGCAGGCGCTTACTGCCGAGGTCGCCGCCGCCGTTGGTGCACGCATCAACGAGCGCGTGGTGGTGGGCGACCCGCGCGCCGAGGGCGTCACCATGGGCGCCTTGGCGTCGCTGGAGCAGCTCGCCGACGTCCGCGCGGCTGTGCAATCAATGCTCGACGCCGGTGGCGAGCTTGCGTACGGATCTCTTGATGCGCCGTCGGTCACCTCAGTTGGCGGCGAAGTGGGGGTTGTGGAAGACGGCGCATTCATGTCGCCCGTTCTCCTGAGCTGGGCGGACGCCGAAACCGAGGAAGTCCACTCGCTCGAGGCATTTGGTCCGGTTTCCTCCGTACTCGGTTACTCGGATCTGGCCGATGCCGTCCGCCTGGCAGCCCGCGGTTCCGGCTCCTTGGTAGCCTCCGTGTGCACCAACGATCCTTCGGTGGCGCAGGAGCTGGTGCTTGGCATCGCTGCCCACCACGGCCGCGTCCACATGCTCAACCGTGAAGATGCTCGCTCCTCCACCGGTCACGGATCCCCGGTTCCGCACTTGGTGCACGGCGGTCCGGGCCGCGCCGGTGGCGGCGAGGAACTCGGTGGTATCCGTTCCGTCCTGCATCACATGCAGCGCACCGCCATCCAAGGCTCCCCGAACATGCTGACCGCAGTCACGGGCCAGTGGCACACCGGCGCGGACCGCAACTTCACTGTGGAGACCGAGGGCGAGCACCCGTTCCGTAAGCACCTGTCCACCCTCCGGATCGGCGACGCGGTTCGCTCGGAACTCCGGGAGGTCACGCTCGAGGACATCACTGCGTTTGCCAACTCCACGGGCGACACGTTCTACGCCCACACCAACCAGGAAGCCGCCGAAGCCAACCCGTTCTTCCCCGGCATCGTGGCCCACGGCTACCTCCTCCTGAGTTGGGCGGCCGGCCTCTTCGTGGAGCCTGCGCCGGGTCCCGTCCTGGCCAACTATGGGCTCGAGAACCTGCGCTTCATCACCCCAGTGGCGGCGGGAGATTCGATCCGGGTCACGCTGACAGCCAAAAAGATCACCCCGCGTGAGACGGACGAGTACGGCGAAGTTGCTTGGGACGCTGTCCTGACCAACCAGAACGACGAAATCGTAGCCACCTACGACGTCCTCACCCTCGTGGAGAAGTAACCCTCTCTCACGTCCCTCGGGTTTGGGTGGGTCGCTCTCTCACGTCCCGCGGGTTTGGGTGGGTCGCTCTCTCACGTCCCGGGGGTTTGGGTGGGTCGCTCTCTCACGTCCCTCGGGTTTGGGTGGGTCGCTCTCTCACGTCCCGCGGGTTTGGGTGGGTCGCTCTCTCACGTCCCGCGGGTTTGGGTGGGTCGCTCTCTCAGGTCCCGCGGGTTTGGGTGGGTCGCTCTCTCAGGTCCCGCGGGTTTGGGTGGGTCGCTCTCTCACGTCCCGCGGGTTTGGGTGGGTCGCTCTCTCACGTCCTTCGGGTTTGGGTGGGTTGCTCTCTCAGGTCCTGGGGGCTCAAGTGGAAACTGATGCGCCGGCGATCGATCGAACGCCTTCCCGCGTGATGGGGAAGGCGTTCGGCGTTTCGGTTGCGGGCGGACGGGAGAGCGCAAGACGAAGCTACCTGTCGACTGTGTCCTATCGCCTAACCCATTTCCCGTGATCTGGTCTGACTCCTCAGCGCCGTCTACGCTTTCCAGCCCGGCGTGTCAGGCCAACCCCGAATCCACCGTTATCCCGACAGTCCCGAGACGGTCCGGTTGAAGCACTAGGGATGTGCAAGAGGGATGGCCGGAAGCCTTAGGGAGGTGAGAGAGGGATGGCCGGGAGGGCGTGGGAGGTGAGAGAGGGATGGCCGGGAGGGCGTGGGAGGTGAGAGAGGGTTCGGCTGAAGCTCTAGGGATGTGAGAGAGGGTTCGGCTGAAGCCTTAGGGATGTGAGAGAGGGTCGGCCGGAAGAGGTAGGGATGTGAGAGAGGGTTAGGCGGCCGTGTGGAGGCCGTCGAAGGCCATGGTGATGACGTCGTCCGCGAGCTTCTCCGGGGACAGGGAGCCGCCGGGCTTGTACCATTCCACGATCGAGTTGATAGTGCCGAACAGCAGGCGCGTGACGGTGCGGGGATCGATGTCCTGCCGCAGGGAACCGTCCTCGCGGGCCGCGGAGATGAGCTCGGCTACCTTATGGTCGAACGCGCGCCGGCGTTCCAGGGCGTCGCGCTCAATTTCCGTGTTGCCCCGCAAGCGCAGGAGCAGGGTGACGAACGGCAGCCGGTCCACCAGTACCGCAATGGTCTGCCGCAGCACGAACTCGAGCCTTGCGTCGGCGGGCCCGGAGGTGGCGGCGGGCTCCTCGAGGATGGCCTCAAGGCCGCCCAACGCGTGGTCCAGGGCGAGCTTCAGCAGATCGCCCTTGGACGGCACGTGATGGTAGATGGCTGACTTCGAGATCCCGAGGTTCTCGGCCAGGATGCCCATGGACGTAGCGTCGTACCCGTGGCGGTTGAAGACGTCGACGGCGATGCGGAGCACCGACTGCTGGTCATAACCGGGCCGTCCGCGCTTGGTGGTGGTCTCAGTAGGCATGCTGGCATTTTCTCACGATCTTTTGAAAGCTCAGGCCTTGGGGCGCATGTCGTAGATCCGGCGAAGCTTGCCGTTGGACCGCTCAAGGGAACCGGGCTCTACAACGTCCACTACGCAAGATGACCCGACGTGAATCTTGATCTGCTCACGCAAGGTGTGCGCCGCCGTCGTGCCTGCCTCGGGGGATACCGCCTCGCGGCGCTCAATGCGGACCGTCAGCGAATCCATGCGTTTGCCCTCGGGGCGGGTGATTTCCAGCTGGAAGTGCGGGCTGAGCTCGGGGATGCGCAGCGCGATTTCCTCGATCTGTGAGGGGAAGAGGTTCACGCCGCGGAGGATGATCATGTCGTCGCTGCGGCCGGTGATGCGGCCCATGCGGCGGTGCGCCGGGCGGGCGGTGCCGGGGAGCAGGCGGGTAAGGTCCTTGGTGCGGTACCGGATGATCGGGAGCGCTTCCTTGGTCAGGGACGTGAAGACGAGTTCACCGGGTTCGCCGTCGCCCAGGACTGTGGAGTGGTCGAACGGATCGATGATTTCGGGGCGGAAGTGATCCTCCCAGATGTGGCAGCCGTCCTGGGTCTCAACGGCTTCGCCGGCGACACCCGGGCCCATGACTTCGGAGAGGCCGTAGATGTCCGAGGCCTTGATGTTCATGGTGGTTTCGAGCTCGTGGCGCATCTCTTCGGTCCACGGCTCGGCTCCCAGAACGGCGTACTTGAGAGAGGTGGAGGTGGGATCGATGCCTTGGTGCGCCATGGCATCGGCGATGGTGAGCAGGTAGGTTGGCGTGGCCAGGATGGCGTCCGGCTTGAAGTCCTGGATGAGCTGGATCTGGCGTTCGGTCTGGCCTCCGGACATGGGGATGACTGTGCAGCCGAGCGCTTCAGCGCCGGCGTGCGCACCCAGTCCGCCGGTGAACAGGCCATAGCCGTAGGCATTGTGGACCTTCATGCCGGGCCGGACGCCGGAAGCGCGGAAGGAGCGGGCCACCAAGGTGGCCCAGTTGGCGAGGTCCTGCTTGGTGTAGCCAACTACGGTGGGGCGTCCTGTGGTGCCGGAGCTCGCGTGGATGCGTGCCACTTGGTCCTGCGGGACGGCGAACATGCCAAAGGGGTACTCCAGCCGGAGGTCTTCCTTGGTGGTGTACGGGAACTTCCCCAGGTCACTCAGTTCGCGGAGGTCCGAGGGGTGCACGCCGGCTTCGTCGAACTTGCGCTTGTACAGCGGCACCCGATCGTAGGCGTAGGCCACGGTGTGCTTCAGGCGGGTGAGCTGCAGGGCCTCGAGTTCGTCGCGGGAGATGGTTTCTTCACGGTCCAGCACGGGATCAGTTGCCTTCGAGGAGGAAGCTGCGGGTGCGGCCACGGTGTTCTGCGTCATGGGGTTCCTACTTCTTGGAGATGGTGCGGCTGCGGCCACGGAACTCGGCAATGAGTTCCCCTGGCCCGGCGTCCGCGGAGGAGGGGGTGTCGGGTGAGGCCGCATAAATCTGGATGTCGTAGAGGCCGCTTCGGCCGGTGCTCGCGCGGCGGTTTGCGACGGCGGTAATCACCTGGCCTTGGAACGCGGGCTTGATGAAGTTGATGTCGACGCCGGACGCCACCGTGATGTTGGCGGCTTGCTTGGGCGTGGGGTTGGCTGGGTTGCAGGCCAGTGCGAAGGCGGTGTCCCCGAAGGCGAAGATCATTCCGCCGTGGGCCATGCCGAATCCGTTGAGCATCTCCTGGCGGAGGTGCATGCGGATGGTGGCGTGCCCGTCGTCGAGCTTGAGGACCTCGATGCCCATCCATTCGGACGCGTAGTCGTTCGTCAGGATGTGGTGCGATGCACCGGAGAGGGTTGTTTCAACCATGCGTCATTGCCTCCAGCTTTATTTACCGAATGTTCATTAGGTAATCCCAGATCGCGCCACGTGTCAAGACTGGACCAGTATTCGCCTGCACCTAGTAGCCTCGGAGTCATGCCCGAAATTGAGCTCCCCATCACCACAGACCGACTCATTCTGCGCCGCTTCGAAGCCGAGGACCTCGATCGCTTCCACGGATATCAGTCGCTTCCCGAAACTGCCCGGTTCCTTTTGCGCAACGAGCTGACCAGGACCAAGTCCATGGAAGTCCTGGGCCGGTACGCCAACTTCGAGTTCAACCAGGAGGGCGACTGGATTTGCCTGGCCATCGAGCGGAAGGACCACGCGGGCCTCATGGGCGAGGTGGTGCTGAAATGGCTTGAAGGGACAGGGCAGGCAGAGGTGGGCTGGATTCTCCATCCTGATGCCCAGGGCCATGGCATTGCCACCGAAGCCGCGGAAGCCGTGCTGAGGCTGGCGTTCGAGACACTCTCATTCCACCGCGTTGATGCCAAGTTGGATGCCCTCAATGAAGGATCGGCCGGCATCGCCAAGCGCCTGGGCATGCGCCTGGAAGCGACGCTGGTGGACAACTGGCACTACAAGGGCCAATGGGCCACGGAGAACATCTACGCGATTCTCGACTCCGAGTGGCGCAACCGGCACCATCCGTGGACGCGGACCATCAAGTGACGGGCCACGTCTTGTGGTGCTTCAGCTGCTCGGTCAGCTGCTCTTCAGGCAGCGGCCTGCTGAAGTAGTAACCTTGGCCGCTGGTGCACCCGATGCTGAGGAGGTATTCGGCTTGGTCGGCACTTTCGACGCCTTCCCACACCGCAGCCAGACCACAAGCACGGATCAGCTGCAGCACGGCGGCAAGCAGCGCGGGTTGCGAAGGGTCGCTGCCCAGTGCTGAGAGCAGGGTCCGGTCCACTTTGACGGTGTCCACCGGAAGCTGGCGCAGGTAGCTGATGGATGAGTAGCCGGTGCCAAAGTCGTCGATTTCCAGTCCCACACCCAGTCGACGCAGGCTGTTGAGCGTGTAGCGGTCCAAGTCGTTGCCTTGAATGACTGCGCTCTCGGTCAGTTCCAGGACCAGGAGCGACGGGTCCAACCCGGCCGAAGCCAGAGCCTCCCGGACGTCTTCAATGAACTCCAGCCGCTGCAGGTCCGCCGCCGAAACGTTGATGCGCATGCTGAAGTTGTGGCCCGACGTGAGCGGGTCGGTGCGCCATTGCTTCAACTGCCCGACGGCGGTGCGGAGCACCCAGCCGCCCAGATCGGAAATCATTCCCGTTTCCTCGGCAATGGGGATGAACTCGTCCGGCATGACGAGTCCGCGGGTGGGGTGGTTCCAGCGGACCAACGCCTCCACGCCTTCGATTTCGCGGGTATCCAACCGGATGATCGGCTGATAGTAGAGGACAAGCTGCGAGCCGGTGATCGCTTCCTTGAGTTCGCCCACCAGCTGGTTCCGCATCTGCCTGGCGTGCAGCATAGCGGGTTCGAAGACTCTGAGCCTGCCACGTCCGTCAGCCTTGGATTCGTACATGGCGATGTCTGCTTCCATCATCAGTTCCTCCGCTTGGTGGCCGGGATCGGCCATCCGGAGGCCCATGCTGGCACCGCAACGCAGGTGCTGGCCGTCAATCTCCATGACGCCCACCACTGCGGCGAGGATGCGGTTGCCGATGGAGGCGGCGATAGCGGGCGTCACGTCGGGGATCAGCACCGCGAATTCGTCTCCGCCCATGCGGGCCACCATGTCCTGATCGCGCACGGCGCCGGTGATCCGATTGGCCACCGTTTCCAGGACCTTGTCCCCGATGGTGTGCCCCAGGGAGTCGTTGATCGCTTTGAACCCGTCCATGTCCAGGAGGAGGATGGCTGCCTTTCGGCCGCTCTGCGCCCCACTGGCCTGGGCTTCGCTGAGTGCCGCGGCAAATGCTGAGCGGTTGTTCAGGCCTGTGAGGGGATCGGTCATGGCCATGTGCTGCATCGCCAGATGGGCTTCGTTGAGCTGCTGGGTACGGGCCCGCACCCGTTGCTCCAGCTCTTCATAAACGATCTGGAGATCCTCGGCCAGGAGGTTGGTGCCCATGATCACGGCATCGATTTCATCGCGCGCCTCTGAGACATCGATTCTGGTGTTGAGATCCCCGGCGGCCAACCTGACGATTCCGTCCAGGAGCAGCCCGAGGCGTGGGTCGTCGCCGGAGTACATTTTCCCTTCGGACATGCTCACCCCCCGTGTGGCTCGCCTCGTTGTTCATCGCTTCGGCGAAGGTACTCCCGAACGGCTGCGCTGCGTTCGGGCAATGCGGCCTGTTCGAACAGCATGGCAGCTTTATCGAACGTCACCAGTGCATCCTGCCGTCTATCGGATTCAAGCAGGGTCCGGGCCAAAAGGAAATGTGCTTCCGCCGAGGTCTGCGTGGCCAGAATGGAGGAGCGGGCGCACAGGGGTTCAAGGATAGCGGTGGCTTGCTGCATATCGCCGCTGAGGAAATACCAGTGGGCGCGGACCAGCGACATTTCCAAGTGGTCCCGCTCGGAGCCGCCCACAATATCCGTGGCGAGCTCTGCCCTTTCAATGCAGCGGAGGGTTGCAGCGTCACTGAGTTTTGCCTGAAGGCGCATTTCGGCTGATGCCCTGTTGAATCGTGCCCACAAATCAACGTCCTTGGACGGTGAAAGCCGTTCGGCCGCGAGATCGTGGTAGCGGCCGCCGTCGGCAACACGATTGGCAAGGAAGGCAACGTTGCCAATCACCCAATAGCCTTTTCCGGCAGTGTCTTCATCGACGTCGTCGGTCAACAGGGTTTCCAGGACGAGGCATTCGCTCCAGGCATCGTCCAGGAGCCGGCTCTCCGCCAATGCGGCGATCAGGGCGCGCTGGGCGAGGATCTGAACGTACAGCAATTCGGCGTCCCCGGCCGCGAGTTTGGCCGCCTTCGCAGCCATGGTGGCAGCCTCGGGGAGCCTGCCCAGGCCCTGGTATGCCACGGCAACCATGGTTCCTGCTTTGGCCCCGAGTTCGGGGGAGGAAGCGGTCAGGCCGTGATTGTTGAGCTCCACGGCGACGTTGAGGTATTCCTCGATGCGGCCTTGGTCCCGGAGGCATTCCGCTTGCAGATACCGCATGTTCCACCAGGATTCGTCATCTCCGGCGGCGGTGGACAGCTCGGCAGCCTCTCCGGCCAGGCGGTAGGCCTCGCCGAAGTCCCGTTCCTTCCACTTGGCGCGTGCCGTGAGACCGGCAACGAAGTGGGAGGTGAGGTGCGGACTTTGCATGTGCCCATTATCCATGTCATTGCGGAAGAAAAGCTCGTATAGTTTGCACCGTGACTTTATTCAAGTCACAGACAACAAATTCGCATCAGTACGAAAGGGCATAGCGGATGAAAAAATTTGCGGCAACCCTGCTCATGGCGGCGGTTCTGGCAGTAACGGGTTTCGCTGCCCCGGCTAATGCCGAGCCTACGCAGGACAGCACGGCAATCGGCTGGTGGCCTAACAGCTACACCACCACGAAGACGAACACCACCAGCATCGGTTGGTGGCCGAACTAAACATTGGGGGAGCGCCTCTCAAGGCCCTATAACGTCAATTGATGCCCCGGGCTGCAGCCCGGGGCATCAATTTTTGTTTCGCAGTATGTCGAGCATTAGTGACGGTAGACCACTGGCACGGACCTCACGTTGACACGGCTGTCACACCGGGCAGGGGTGCTATTACGGCCCGCCCACCGGCAACTCCACGGATACCGTGGTGCCGGACCCCAAGGTGGAATCCAGCAGGAGGCGGCCCATGTGGCGGCTGATGATGTCGTGCGCTATCGCCAGTCCAAGCCCACTGCCGGGGACTGCCGCGGATGTGGCGTTGGAGGCCCGGTAGAAGCGGGTGAAGATGTGGGGGAGATCGTGCTCGGGGATGCCCAGACCGTTGTCTGCGATCTCCACCAGAGCCAGCCCGCCGCCCTCCGAGTCCGAGACGGAACTGGTGATGCCCACCCGGCCGCCCTCGGGTGTGAACTTGATGGCGTTGGCCACGATGTTGGTGAACACCTGTTCCAGCTTCGCCTCATCGGCCGTAACCTCGATGTCGTCAGTCCCTTCGGTGAAGGACAACGAGACGTGGCGGGACTCTGCTAGTGGCCGAAGCGTGGCCACCACCACCTGGAGGAGCTTGGCAATATCCACCGGTTTGAGGTCCAGGTTGCTGCCGTCCTGCATGGACACAGTCAGCATGTCCTCGATGAGCCTGCGGAGGCGGTTGGAGTTCCGGGCGATGACGTCCAGCATCTTCCTGATACCGTCGGGAACCGGCCCGCCTGATCCGTCCTGGATCATGTCCAGATAAGCGGTGATGGAGGTCAGCGGCGTCCGGAGTTCATGGTTGACGGTGGCCAGGAAGTCGGTTTTGGCCTTGTCCAACTGCCTCAGCTGGTGCAGGACCCGCTGTTGGGCACTGATGAGGTGGCCTTGGATGAGTCCGTGGGCCACGTTCCCGGCCACGTGTTGCATCAACGCGATCTCGGGACGGGTCCAGTCGTGCCGTTCCCGGACGGTCGAGAGCAGGATGATACCCATCGCGGTGGCTCCCTCACCCACTGGGAGAAGGACGGTGGACACGGGGTCGAGCTCGCCGGACCACTCCCGCAGGGCCTTGGCGATCTTGGAGTCGGGGTCTTCGCGGTGGTCCGCGACCGCCAGGACATCCGCATCCGCCCACAGCCTGTTGGCCGCCTCGATGATGGCGTTTTCGCTCTCACCCAGCCTCGCGGGTAGCAGCGGAAGTCCGGGACGGTTCCACTGTGCACGAATGCTGGGAACACGTTCGTCGCGGAAGGTAGCAAACCAGACGTGGTCCACGTCCAGCGCTTCACCGAAGCCGCGCACCACATGGTCTGAGATCAACTGGGGATCGTTGGTCTCCCGGATCGCCGAGGAGACATTGCGGAGGCTTTCGCGCAGTGCTTCGATTTCGCCGCGTGAACGTGCACGCTCGGCCGCCCGGCCGATCAGGGTTTCAACCCTGTGCACCAGTTCCCCGGATCGCACAGGGCTGATGACGTAGTCCGCTACGCGCCAGGATTCCACCTCCTGGAGGTCCAGGGATTCCAGGGAGTCAAGGATCAGCAGCATGGGAACTCCGGGGCTGCGCAGTCCGTGTGCCAGGGAACTCTCAGCCACTGCTACCGAGGGGGTGAGGTGCTGGAGATGGGCGGCCAGGGCCGCGGTATCCACGGCAGGGAAGACGTTGAATCCCGCTGCGGCAAGGGCGGCCGTCGTAGCGGCCAAGCGGTCCTTGTCTGAATCCGCCACTACGGCGGAGCGGGCATGCTGTTCGTCGGCAACGGTCTCGCCCACTGAGCCCCTTCCGTTCCAACGGTTCATTCACGGTGTTTTCATGATGTGGCAACACCCTATCAGCGGCATTGCGGCCAGAGGTGACCATGCGTCAAATGGGTTGGATAAGTCCTGGGACACACCTTTACTTTGCCCTTGGGATTCGACAGCCTTGAGGGTGTCAGCAGAGGGAACCGCTGCAGCAGCACCAACCGCGCAAGGAGCACTGTGGACCACCCGGCAACACCGCAGGACCATCAAGAGGTGACGTTCGAGCTGGAGCTCGAAGAACCAGGCATTCTTCGACTGACGTGGCCGCGCGGGGCAAGGATCAAGGAACCTGACGCCCAACGTGCCATGGACCGGGTGAACGAGCTCTGCGGCGAGGAACGCCATCCCATGATCGTGGACATGGCCACCACGGACGATGTCACCCGGGGTGCCCGTTCCGTGTTTGCCAAACCGTGCCAGGCCAACCGCATCGCGCTCTGGGGGTCATCTCCGGTGGACAGGGTCATTGCCAACTTTTTTCTGGGCATCATGAAGCCACCGTGCCCCACCAAGTTCTTCACATCTGAAACAGAAGCGTTGGAGTGGCTGGTGGAGGCCTAGCGCCACCTATATTTGGAGAATGTTCTCCGCTTTGAGGAAGTACCTGCTGATTCCCCGCCTCATCAGGCTCTCTTCCGCTGCGCCCAAGGATCCCCGCACTGCCTGGGACCGGTTCTGGGGCGATATCCGCTCGACGGGTGCCACTGGCGACGTCCTGTGGGACTCGGGCAGTGACCATGAACTCAACGGCTATCTCCCCCAAATGGCTCAGTTGGACCCTTCCTTGCCCGTGGTGGACGTCGGATGCGGCAACGGCAGTTTCACGCGCTTGCTGGCGCAACACTTCCCGCACGCATTGGGGTTGGACTACTCTGCAAACGCGGTTGAGCGGGCACGGCAGGAGTCAGCAGGAATCACGACGGCGTCATACGTGGTCTGCGACATGACGGCACCGGACGCTGCGGAGACCGTCGCTACGGCCCTCGAAGCGGCGGGCTGGACGGGGGACGCAAACATCTTCATCCGCGGTGTCCTGCACGTCCTGGACCGAAGCGGCCGCGCCGCGTTGGCTGCCAACCTGCTGCCCGTCGTCGGGACCCGCGGCGGCGTGTTCCTGGCTGAAACCAACTTTCCGGGCACACCAGTGGACTACGTCAGCCATCTGGGCGCCACCCGCAACTCCATCCCCGCCCCGTTGGAGTGGGCCATCCGCGGGCTGCCGATGCCCGGCCGGTTCGGGGCGGCACAGCGGGCCAAGGCCTTCGCGGCGTCGGATTGGAACCTTGTGGAGGAAGGCTCGGCGAGCATCGAGACGCGCCCGCTGAGCAACCCGTCCACCCCGGACCTGATCCCTGGATACTTCGCACTCCTCCGGGCCCGCCAGCGCTGAGAGTTTTTGTACAGCAGATGCCCTCAAAAGGCCTTCATGAGGGCATCTGCTGTACAAAAACTCCTACTTCAGGCCGGCTCCCGGCAGGAGTTCGGTGGCTCCAAGGGAGTCGGCGACGAACGCGTAGTCCCAGGCCCGCTCACGCCACTGGACGTACCGGCCCGAGGCTCCGCCGTGTCCGCCGTCCATCTCGATCTTCATGACGATCGGCTCCGAACCGGTGGACACGGAGCGCAGCGCCTGAACCCATTTGGCAGGCTCCACATACAGCACTCGGGTGTCATTGAAGGATGTCACCGCAGCGATCTTGGGGTAGGCTACGGCCCCTACATTCTCGTACGGAGTGTAGGACTTCATGTAGGCGTAGGCTTCGGGGTCCGTGATGGGGTTGCCCCATTCCTCCCATTCCAGGGCGGACAGCGGAAGCTCGGGATCCAGGATGGTGGTCAAAGCATCCACGAACGGCACCTGGGCCACCACGGCAGCGTATTTTTCCGGGGCCATGTTCGCGACTGCTCCCATGAGCAAGCCTCCCGCAGATCCACCCATCGCCGCGATGCGGGACGGGTCGACCCACCCCGATCCAGCCAGCCAATCCGTGGCCGCGATGAAGTCCGTGAAGGTGTTTTTCTTGCTGAGCTTCTTGCCGTCCTCGTACCACTGGCGGCCCAATTCGCCACCGCCCCGGATGTGGGCGATCACCATGACGATGCCGCGGTCCAGGAGGGACAAGCGGGCCACGCCGAAGCCCGGATCCATGCTCATCTCGTACGAGCCATAGCCGTACACCAGCCCTGCGCCCGTGCCGTCCTGCTGTACCGACGCGTGGCGCAGCACTGACAGCGGGACCCGGGTGCCGTCGTCGGCCGTTGCCCATTCGCGGGTGGCCACATAATCCTTCGCCGTGTAGCCGCCCAGAACGGGGCTTTCCTTGCGGAGGAGCAACTGGCCGGCGGGCAGTCCGGCGGTAGGGAGCACAAAGTCGTAGACGCGCGACGGAGTGAAGTAAGACGTGTAGCCCATGCGGATGACGGGAGCCTCGTAGTCCGAACCTGCCACCCCGGCGGTGTAGAGCTCTTCGTCAAAGGCCGGCTCCACCGGTGCACCCTGGGCCTCGGTGCCGAGGCCGGCCAAGGGGAGCACCTGGACCCGTTCGATGGTGTCCTTGCGGACGGAGAGCACCAGGTGCGTGGACGTCACGCCGGCGCCGTTGACCCGGACGTCGTCGGAATGTTCGACGACGGTACGCCAGTCCTGCTCTCCCAGCGGCTTGGTGAGCTCGGCCGGATCCACCAGGCTCACCATCGAGTTGATGGCGTCCTTGTTGTGGGTCAGGAGGAGTGTCTCCTTGCCGTCCAGGAGGAAGGGCTCAGCCTCGTACAGAATATGGTGGTCGCGGGAGATCACAGTGCTGAGGCCGGCGTCGTAGTCGTCGAAGCGGAGCAGTTGCGTCTCGCTGAACTCCGAGCAGCCGATGCTGAGCACCAGATGGCGGCGGTCCGCGGAGAGATCGAACCCCAGCCACATGGCGACGTCGTCCTCCTGGTAGAGAACCTCGTCCTCGGCCACCGGCGAACCAAGGACGTGGGCCTTCACCTGGTAGGGGCGCCAGGAATCATCCACCACGGTGTAGAAGAGGCGCGTGCCGTCGGGCGAGAAGGCCACTCCGTAGAAGATGTCTTCAATGACGTCCGGGAGGAGCTTCCCGGTGCGCAGGTCCTTGATCCTGAGGGTGAACCGTTCGTCGCCTGAGTTGTCCACGGCATAGGCGTAAAGGTTGCCGTCAACCGTCACCGCGGCACCCCCGACGCTGAAGAATGGCTGGCCCTCGGCTTCGATGTTGCCGTCCAGGAGGATTTGTTCGCCGTCGATTTCCACGCCGGGCTCCACGGACGGGGGCGTCCAGTCCGCTACGGGGTCCCCGGTGTCGTGGGCCAGGACGCGGCACTGGATGCTGTACTCCTTGCCTTCCACCGAACGGCTGTAGTACCACCAGCCGTCCTTGCGGCTGGGCACGGACAGATCCGTTTCCTGGGTGCGGCCCTTGATCTCTTGGAACATGGCTTCCCGCAACGGTTCCTGGTGCGCTGTGACGGCTTCCTGGTAGGCGTTCTCTGCCTTCAGGAGGTCCACCACCTCAGAGGATTCCTTGTCCCTGAGCCACTCGTAGTTGTCCACAAAAACGTCGCCGTGGTGTTCACGGCGTGTGGGGACCCGCTTGGCGACAGGAGGCACCGCTGTTGATTCCGGAGCAGCGGCAGGGACGGAAGATGTGTGGCTCATGTGGCCACTCTATAGACGGGCCCAGACAAGGAACCAGCAATTTCGCTCAGAGCGCCCGGCGCCGCTCCCGGTATTGAGAGTGGTCCATGACTTGGAGCACTACGGCTGGATTGGCGTCATGACTTCCGGGGTGCCCCCACTCCTTATATTGCGAGCACGTTTTGTGCCGTACCCGGATTTATGGAGGTTCAGATGGTCCTTCTTCAACAGCACAGTGTGCACATAGGCAAGAGAGGGAGTCTGCAGGCACGCCGACATTCAGACTCGCTGCGCCGCTCCCGCGTGGATCTGGAGGTGGTCATTCCCGCCTACAACGAGGCCGCGAGAATCCCCGACACCCTGAGACAGACCGTCGATTTCCTGGCCAACCAGCCGTGGTCTTCGCGGATTGTTGTGGTGGACAACGGAAGCGTTGACGAGACCGCCGCAGTGGTCCGCGGGATCTCCCGGGAAGAGGGGGACACCGTTCCCATTTCCGTGGTGGGGTGCTCCCGGAAGGGGAAGGGCGCGGCAGTACGTCGCGGCCTCCTCAGCGGAACGTCCAGGTTTACGGGCTTCTTCGACGCCGACCTCGCCACACCGCTGGAAACCCTCACCGAGACCATGGCCCATCTCTCCGACGGTGCCGCGGCGGTGATCGCTTCACGCCATGCACCCGGCTCAACCATGGTCCGGCCCCAACACCTCGGACGACGGGTGGGCGGCACGGCCTTCCGCGCACTGACCAAGTCAAAGGTCAAAGGCATACGGGACACTCAGTGCGGCTTCAAATTCTTCGAACGGGATGCCCTCACAGCCGCCATGGTTCAGTGCCGCAGCACTGGTTTCGCTTTCGACGTTGAGCTTCTGCTGCGCCTGCAGGACAACAACGCCAGCATCATCGAACTTCCCGTGGCGTGGACTGATGGAGCCGCATCAACGTTCCGCCCCTTCCAGGACGGGATGGCCAGCTTTGCCTCGGTGATCCAACTTCAAAAGGCAACACCATGATCTCCGGCCTTCCAGACGTCAATTCACCAACCCTTCTCGCTGGAAAGCACGTGCTGGTCCTCAATTGGCGTGACGTCCAGCACTCACAAGCCGGCGGCGCCGAGCAGTACATGCATGAGATTTCCAAGAGGTGGGTACAGAACGGCGTCCAGGTCACCTGGTTTACAGGGCGCGACGACGGCCAGTCACCTGAGGATGTCATTGATGGCATCCGCATCCTGCGCGGAGGGGGAGCCCTGTCCATTTATGGACATGCCGCGCTCCGGCTTGCGCGGACCGGCGGGCAATTTGATGCCGTGGTGGACTGCCAGAACGGGATACCGTTCTTTTCGCCCTTGTTCCTGCCACGGGACCTGCCGATCATCCAGGTGATCCACCACGTCCACCAGGAGCAGTTCCGCACCAGGTTTTCTCCGCCTTTGGCCGCCGTGGGCCGGTTCCTGGAAAGTTCGGGAGCCAAGACGGTGTACGGCCAGCGATCCATCGTGGCGGTTTCACCCTCTACCCGGTTGGAACTGAGGAAACTCGGCTTTTCGGGTCCTGTCCACGTGGTGCCGAACGGAACCATCGACATTCCGGACGAAGTTGCCGCCCGTGCACCCCACCCGACCATCGCCGTCGTCAGCCGCTTGGTGCCGCACAAGAGGCTGGACCTGCTGATGGGCCAGTTCGCCGTGGCAGTGCGGAGCATTCCAAAGTTGCGGATGGACATTGTGGGGGACGGCCCGGAACGGGCCCGGTTGCAGCAGTTGGCCATGGACCTTGGCCTGGACCACGAAGTAACGTTCCATGGCTACCAGCCCAATGAGGTCCGTGACAGGTTGTTGAGCCGGGCTTGGCTGACTGCCTCCACCTCGGCGTCAGAAGGTTGGGGCTGCTCGGTGATCGAAGCCGCCGCGTGGGGCGTTCCCTGCTTGGCCCTGCGTGTTCCAGGCATACGGGACTCCGTAGTGGAAGGCAGAACCGGTTGGCTGGTGGATACTCCCCAGGAATTTGGCGCCGCCATGGTTGAAGCCCTCACCGCCTTGAGTGAGCCGGACTCGGAAGCGTTGGTCTCAGCCGAGTGCCGGGAATGGGCCCGCTGCTTCACCTGGGACCGCAGCACCAGACTGCTCACAGGCGCAGTTTTGGAGGAGGAGAAGATACGGCGCGACGGCGCGGATGCAGGTTGGTGCCACTCGGACCTTTCCACCATGGCCCGGTTCGTGTTGCCTGAAGATGCCGATCTTCAGTCCATCCTGCACCGGACGGATGAAGTTGCAGTTGCGGATGATGGACATGTCGCGGTGCTGATGAAGGGCCGTGACGAGTTCGAGGCCTTCGCGGCAATGCAGAAGATCGGCGTGATGTCTGCGGAACTCCGTTCCGCCGGACGCACTGCTTTGCTGGCCGGCCCAGGGAGCGCCTTCGCTCCCGCCGACGCCCTTGATGGCCAGTAGCGGACGTTCATCCATGGATTCATCCCAGAAAACAATGACTCTTGCTGTGCAGGAAAGACCCCGGTCACACATCAGGGCCTCGGAAAAGGACCCAGGCATTGCCTCAAACAGCGGCTTCCTTGCCGTGTCCGCAGGGTTTGTAGGCGTGATGAGCTACGCCTGCACGCTTCTCATGGCCACCATGCTCGACACCGCGGAGTACACGAAGTTCGCCGCCGCGGCGATGATCCTGGGGGTGGTGGGGATCGTGGCCAATGCCTTGGTCCCGCTTCCCTTGTCGCACGTTGTTGCCGTCCACCCGGCAGGCTCCGAGGAACGGCGTAAAGGCGTGGCCTTCTCAGTCTTCGTATCCTGCTTGGCTGGGGCAGCCGCAGCAGCAATCTCCGGCAGTGTGACGCTTGCGCTCGCCGACCCCGTCCTGGCCGTAGTGGTGGCGTTGGCGGCCTTTGTCATCTTCGTGGCGAATGCACCCGCAGGCTGGTTGCAGGGTGAGCTCCGTTTCACCTGGTATGCGCTGTCCACTGTGGGCGAGGTTCTCCTGAGGCTTATCTTCAGCGTGGTGGTGATCGCCATGGCATGGGGTGCCGGGGGAGCGGTCCTAGGTTTCGTCGTGGGGTGCCTGGCGCCGTTAATGGTGCCGTGGTCCTTCTACCGGGACTTGCGGTGGCGTCCGCGGGTTGTGCTGGAGAAGTGGAGATGGGCCGAGACCAGTGACATCGCCTCCGTTCTCGGCGTTGTCTCCGTGCTGGTGGGCATCGACGTCGTGGTGGTCGGTTTCCTTGACGGCGGATCGGCCGCCGCAGCAGGTTTCCAGGCGCTTGCCACTATCGCGAAAGGGCCTGTCTACGTGGCGGCCGGTGTCGCGTTGGTGGCCTTCCCCTTGCTGCGCACTCCCGGTGCCAACGCGGGCCGGGTTCTTGGTGCTGCCTTCGCGTCGTTCGGTCAACTTGCCGTGGTGGCTTTCGCCATCATCGCCACAGCTCCACCACTGATGGCCGGATTCATTGTGCCGCAGAAGTACCACGGTTCCTTGGGGCTCCTGCCGTGGTTGGCAGCGTCCGGCCTGGGCTATGCGGTCCTCATGGTCCTGTCCACGGTTCTGCTAGCTCTGCGGGCCTACCGCCGATGCCAGATCGGCCTGGCCTGCGCGTGCCTCCTGGTGGTGGGTGGGCTCTGGGTTGGCTGGCAGGTGAACGCCGTCACCGGCATGGCCGTGGGCTCCGCTGTGGGCGCCCTGACAGCGGGCGTGGTTCTGGCGCTGCTGGCGCGTCCCGTCCTGTTAGCAGCACACCCAGGCAGGGGAGCCAGCCCGTTCCTGGTCCTGGCCATCGCCCTGATAGTGGCACTGGCAGTGGCCGCCCACCTTCAGCCCCTTGCGTGGCTGGCCTTGGCTACCGTCAGCGGCCTCTTGGTTCTCGCTCATCAACGGGGGCTGCTGCCACACGGGAACGACTTCAAAATTCGACGACGACGGAACGTTGGCGGGCGGTCGGCTGGCACCCGTGCTGGTGGCAGCCGCCGTCGGGGTTTCAAGCGCGGAGGTGACCGCCATAGTCACGGCGACCACAGTCCATGGCCTCCCAACGCCCGAAGGATGGAAAGACAGCTATGAGAGTTTTGCATTTGGGATTCGAAGATCCGCGCATGCCGGGGGCCGGCGGGGGATCCGTGCGGACGCACGAAATCAACCGTCGGCTTGCAGGCAAGGGTTATCACATCACGGTGCTCACCACCCGGTATCCGGGCTGGACGGAACGTGTGGAGGACGGCGTGCGCTACGTGCCGATCGGGTATGGATCCGGCCGCAATCGGCTGACCCGGTTGGTGGCATACGTGGCACGACTGCCGTTCGAAGTGAGCCGGCGCCGATCATCGGTTGACTTGGTGGTGGAAGATTTCTTCGCCCCGTTTTCCACCATGGCAGCCCCGCTATGGTCCCAACGCCCCACCATTGGGGTTGTCCAGTGGCTCCATGCCAGGGACAAGGCCCGGCAGTACAAGTTGCCGCTGCATTGGATGGAGCGGCTGGGGGTACGGAAGCACCGAAGACTCATCGCTGTTTCGCAGGGCATAGCCGAACGGTTGAAGAAACTGAATCCAAACGTTCATGTGGACGTGATCGGCAACGGTGTGGACCCCTGTGTGTGGAGCAACCCGCCGCGCCATGGGAAGGATGTCCTCTTCATCGGTCGTCTGGAGTACGGGCATAAGGGGCTTGACCTCCTCCTGCAGGCTTGGTCCCAAGCGTGCAGCAGGGTTGAGGGAAATCTGCTGATTGCCGGCACCGGTCCGGACGAAGACAGGTTGCGTGCAGCCGTCCAGGAAGCCGGCCTGTCCGAACGTGTTCTCCTGCTGGGATGGTTGTCCGGGGAAAGGAAGTACAAGACCATCAGCGAGGCCCGTCTGGTGGTGGTGCCTTCCCGGCACGAGACGTTCGGCTTGGTGGCCATTGATGCCTTGGCTGCTGGTACGCCAGTGATTGCTTTCGACATCCCATGCCTCAGAGAGATCCTCCCCGCCGGGACCGGATGGCTTGTCACCCCCTTTGACGTCACTGCTTTCGCCCATCAGATTGCCACTCGCTATTCCCAGCCAGGGCTGGAGCAGGTGGCTGTGGAAGGACGCCGGTTTGCCGCCGGCTACAACTGGGATGCACTCGCAGACCTGCAGGCTCAGGCCTACGTCACCGCACTGGGTGAACTGAACACCTCCCAACCCCGGCAGGAGCAACTCCGCCGTGCAGAAAGGGCCTGAATGCCGTTCCAGTCCAGAGTTGATCGTTCCATGGCCGGAGACGCCCCATGGCTGTTCTTGTCACCCCATCTGGACGATGCTGTGTTGTCCTGCGGGGCCCTCATCGAATCGCAGGCCCAGGGGCGTCAGATCATCGTTGCGACTCTTTTCACTGAGTCATCTCCCGCTCCGCACACCCGCGCGGCAGGGTCGTTCCTGCGTCAGTGCACGGTCCCGGATGCCGGGGAACTCTTCGAGGCCAGGAGGTCGGAGGACCGGGCCGTGCTGGAAGACATGGGAGTCCAGTCCCTGCATCTAGGGGAAGTGGACGCGCTGTTTCGACGCCGGAGCAAGCCACCCAGGTTGGGAAGCAGTGCCTGGGACAGGCTTCTTCCGGAACTGACGCACAGATACCCCACCTACCGGTTCGACATCGCCTTGGGCAGAATCTCCCAGGGAGACCGGGAGATGATACGTCTGCTCAGCGCACGGGTCGCCGGGCTCTTGGAGCTGACCGGGGCGGAGCTGCTCTTTTGCCCCGCGGGAGTGGGCCGGCATGTTGACCATCTGATTACCCGCGACCTTGGCAGGGACCACCCGGCAAATCTCGTGATGTACTCGGACTTTCCCTACGACCTGTTGGCCGGACCGGATGAAGCGTACCTGTCCAACAGAGGATTTGTGCGGTGGTCATGGGACATGGGCCTGGATACTAAGCCCGGCCGCATCAGACAGTATGCCACGCAGGCCGACGCCTTGTTTCCTGCAGGGGAGATCCCTCTGATTCCGGAAACGTACTTTGTGCCCGCAGAGCCGTCAGGCGTGCGATGACTTCGCTTCACCGCGCTGAACCGGCAGCGCTGAAGTTCACAGCACGACGGTCTGCCGGGAAGCGGCGTCAGGTAATCCAGCACCCGCTCTGGGTCGCAGCGCTTGTGGGAGTGCTGGCTCTGGTATTTCGGGTATTCGGAGTCCAACGGGCAAACGATGTCTTCATCGACGAAGTGACGTACGCAGATTTGGCCCAACAGATGGCAGACGGGCAGATGCCAACAATTCTGGACACACCCTTTTTCCTGCATCCTCCGGGCACCTACGCCCTCAACGCCCTGGTCATCCGTGGCTTGGGCCTTCAAGGGAGTTCGATGGATTTGGCGCTGCAATTGCGGTGGGTCAACTGCATCCTGGGGGCAGTGACGGTGGTGGTGTGCTTCCTGGTGGTTCGCCGCCTGGTGGGCATCGGAGCTGCCGCGGTGGCAGGGGTGGTCCTGGCAAGCGATCCTTTTGTCCTCCGCATGGATGGCCGTTTGATGATGGAGACGCCGGCAGGTTTGGCCGTTCTGACGGGCTGGCTTCTGGTCCTCGTGGTGCTTGACTGCCGGAAAGGACGGGCACGTCCGTGGCTGGAAATCAGCGCTGGCCTGGTGTTCGGGCTGGCCATCGTCATGAAGGACATGACGGCCGTGTTCACCGTGGTTCCGCTCGTCGCCGGCGTGTTCTGGCGCAGAACCATACCGCCGTTCACTGCCTGGCGGATTCTCGCCGCAGCCTTGGTTCCCTATGCGGTGTACCTGGGTTTGTTGACCGCCATGGGACTTCTTCCACAGTTCGTCGACCAAAAATCGTTAGGCATTCTGAGGATGGTGGGTGCCGTTCAGATGACCGGTTTCAATTCGGTTTCCGAGGTAAGCCTCGCAGAACGCCTCGTGGACCTGGTGGGACGGTTCGGCACCAGCTACATGCTCCTGGGACTTTCCGTACTGGCCGGCGCCGTTGCTGCTACATCGCCTGCGGCCAATCGCCGCGTTATAGGTTTGTTCTCGATATTCACAGGTTTGGTGGGGGTCTATTCGGTCTTCTTTGGTGCTGCAGAAGAACAATTTGGTTACTGCGTGGTCCTTGCAGGCGTGGTCTCACTACCCGTGGCTGCAGTGATGGTGGTGACGTGGCGGCCCCGGCTTGGACGGTTTGTGGTTGTTGCGACGGCACTCATAACTGCCCTCAGTCTTTTTCTGGGGGTTCAAGCACGCTCCGTGGTGGATGACGGGCTCATCCAAGCCAGGAATTGGATGGTTGCCGAGCTGCCCGCGTCGGCAAGAGTGGGCTTGACGTCCGTGACGGGTGAATTCGCCTTGCTTCCGCATGAGAATTGGGAGGTCCTGCCCTCGTTGGAATCCTTGAGGGACGGGGACGCCCAATACGTTCTGACCCAAGGCAGGCAGCTAAGCCAAGGGTACGGTTTTGCTTCTCCTGGCTTTTTGGACTGGCTGCAGAACAATGCCCGGCCCGTCTTTACCTTTAGTGGACCAACGTCGGGTGAGACCGTGGTGTGGCGATTGGATCGAACCAAGCTGGAGGCGGCCGTTTCAGGCGGACTGGTACTGCCGCCTGTATCAGGTGGGTACAGGTGAAGCGCGTGGCCCTTTCGCTGGTGCTGTCGATCGTGATGGCTGCCATGACCGCCGGATGCAGCGCTGGCTCCCAGCGTGCAGTACCGGAGCCTTTGGCATTTGGAGTTTTAGGCGCAACCTGTGAACCTCAACGCCTCGCGGCGCTTCGCCAGGCCGGGGTTTCGATCGTGGAACTGCCTGTGGCTTGGGACCGTTTCGAGCCTCGCCAGGGAAGGGTGGACGGCCAGTATGTTGCCGCCGTCGTGGCACAGCTGGAGCAGTGCCGTCAGGCGCGCATCAAGGTGATTTTGTCCCCCGGTCTGCACTACCCGCCCGCATGGGTACGAGGACTGCCTGGTGGTGAGTTGAGGGGAAGCAAGGGAGGCGTGCCACGGGGTAGCGGTGCCGAGCTGATCTTCAGCTCCGAGGTGAGAAAAGCCGCCCACAGGTACTTGGCGCGCCTTGTCTTGCGATTAGGGCTGGACCGCGGAATGGAGAACATTGCAGCAATAAGGGTCGGGACAAACTCCAGCGGGGAACTGGGGTATCCGGGGCCAGACGACGGTGGCAACGAGCGCGAGTTTTGGGCGTTCGGCGACGCCCCACAAAAGGGCAAGGGTTTAGCCGAAGGGGTGGCACTCTCCCCGATGCCGGGATGGGTGCCTGGCTCGGCTGTATGGAATGGCCTGGCTGTGACTGGCCAACAGGTCCATGAATGGTGGGACTGGTACGCCGGATCGGCTGTGGAAGCAGTGGTGTGGCAGGTCAAGGCGTTGCGTAGTCTGGGTTATCAGGGACGGGTCCACGTTCCTGTCGCAGGCCGCGGCGTCCTGCCTGCTGACAAAGCAAAGGCTGTTGCCGGGCATCTGGATGGGCGGGCGAACCCTGATGGTGCCCAGGAGCGCGGCCTGGATTACCTGGCACAGTTCGCCGTCTTGTCGATGGTTCCCGGCGTGGACGTGGACTTCACCGGGCTGGATGACGTGTCGGCAGCCACGGCCCGTTCCACCGTTCCGCGCCAGGATCTGTGCAGCCCCGGCGACGAAGAGACGGCGGTCAAGGAAGACGTCTCATCGTGGTCCTCGCAGCGGTATACGAGCGCCTTGGCCCGACGCGCGGGACTCGGCTTGGTGGGGGAGAACCCCGGTCCGCCGGACTTCCCGTTTACGGGCGGTTCCTTATTGTCGGACAGTCTTGCCGAACAACTGCGGAACGCTCCCGGCTACGCCGTGGACTGTGGAATGACCATGTTCCTGTTCGGCTTTGAAGAGAATTTGTTCGACGACGGCGAAGGTGGGGTCACCCTGGATGACTACAAAGAGGTCATCCAGCAGAGCCACTGATTCTGGCGGCAGTCCTCGGGCCGGCGTCATGTTCGGCGAGCTGCGCTCACTTATTAGATGAGTCGGCCGCGGACCCCGCTGCCGACCACAGGGTGGACGCGGGAATTGCGTACATAGCGTTGTCGCCTTGCTGACAAGGTTCGATGAGGAGAACATCCATGACCAATGGCAAAAATGCCGCCGTACCCATGCCCCTGTCACCCAGCGGTGCAGAGGGCGGCACTTCCTTCACGGTTGCCCGGCCATTGCGCCGTGAGGATTGGTGGAAACAGCGTCTACCTCGATTCCTGTCGGCCCTCGGTCCCATGCTCTTGGTACTGACGTGGATGGCACCTCTCGCCGCCCCGGCAGCAGCCGCGATCCCCCTCCAAGGTTTGCTGCCCCTAGCCGTGACGTCCTCTGCCTGTGTCCTGAGCGGCGCCACAGGAAGTAGCGCCACCAGCATCTACGCAGTCACCGCCACCCCCAACGACTCCGTTGATGACACCGCAAGCATCCAGGGCAGAATCAATGCGGCCGGTATTGCCGGCGGAGGAGTGGTGAAACTCTCAACGGGAACCTACATCATCAATGGAAAACTGCAGATGCAGAACAACGTCACGCTTGAAGGTCAGGGGCCGGGCACAATCCTCAAGGCCGGCCCTTCGTTCACGAACAACACCGGACCTGCTGGCGGATATCCCCTGGTGACTACGGCGGGTGCAGACAATACAACGCTGTCGCACTTCACAGCAGACCAGTCCGGGGACACCTTGAACGGCAATGTGGCGGGACGCCTCAATGAGTACGTGATTGATGTCCGCGAGTCCATGAACTCACTCGTCCAAGACGTCCATACCAAGAACCCGTTCACCTACTCGATCGCCTTTGTTGGCGGTTCCGGGTGGTGTGTCAGGGACAGCAGCACCCAGTCAGCCACCAACGGTAAGTACGTGGAGCTGGACGGCATCCACGCGATGAACACCAGTGACGGTGACATCGTGGGTAACATCGTGGATCAGCGCAAAGGCACGGATGGTGACGACGGTATAGCTGTCCACACATTTGGCGACGAAGACGTTCACGACATCCGGATCGCCAACAACAATGTGCGTGGCGGCCGGCATGGTGCTGGGATCGACCTCGCTGGAGGATCCGGTGTCATCTATAACATCAACCTCACGGGTAATACCGTCTGGGGCTCTCCGCGTGGGTTACACGACGCATACTATGACGGCACGAAGCAAATCCACCACATACAAATTGTGGGCAACACCTTTATGAATAACGACATCAAGACAACGGGCGGTGCCGTTGACTTCGAAAGGCCGGTGACGTACGTGACGATGACGGACAACACCGCGTGCAACTCCGGGGACTATCGTCTTCCTCCAGGTACAGGGAACATCAACGCCCGGAATACCTACACTGCGTTGTGCTGATGCGAGCCACTGATCCTGTTCATTCCATGCGGAGCGCGCTCGCCAGGTTCACCCGGTTTCGGCCGGAGGCCTTCGCCGCGTAGAGGGCAAGATCGGCTTCACGCAGGAGTTGCTCGCTGCCTGCCCGGTGCCCGTCCGTGAAGGCCGAGACTCCGGCGCTGATGGTCAGGACACCGTCCGGATCTCCGGAGTGCTCGATCCGCAGGCCATGGACCGCGGACCGGACACGTTCCATGACGGAGGTGGCGGTGGCAGGGGACTGGTCTTGAAGGACCAGGAGGAACTCTTCGCCACCAAAGCGGTAGACGGCGTCGGCTTTCCTGACTTCGCGGGCAAGGGTTGTTGCGATCGCCACCAGCGCGGCATCACCGGCCTGGTGCCCGTAGATGTCGTTGTAGCTCTTGAAGTTGTCCACGTCCACCATGGCAAGGCAGTAATCGTGATTCTCGAGGCTGCGCAGCAAGCCAAGGTCCTCGGTGAGTTTCAGGCGGTTGTGCAACTTGGTGAGAGGGTCAGTGCGCGCCTGCTCGGTCAGTGCCGATCGGTAGCGGGCAAGGTCTGCGTGCAAGGAAGTGATCCGCTGGGCAGCCAGGAGCCTGATGTGAAGGCTGAAGGGGTCCAAGGGCTTGGTGACGTAGTCGTCCGCACCGGCCTCCATGCCTGCCAGCACATCCTTTCGGGAACCGTGCGAGGTCACCAGGATGATGTACGTGTAGCTGTCCTCCTCGGACGCACGGATGGCGCGGCAGAGGTCCAGCCCGTTGAGGCCGGGCATCATGAGGTCCGTGACTACGGCTTCGGGGCTGTGCTCCTGGTAAAGCTGCCAGGCCGAGTCGCCGTCCTCCGCCACGATGCACTCATGGCCGGACTGCTCGACGGCGGCCTTGGTGATCATCCGGGAGATTTGGTCGTCGTCGGCGATCAGGACTTTCATGAAGCTCCTTGGAGAGTGCGTTCGAGGGCAACGTCCACCTGCTCGAGTTCTGCCTGCAATTGCGTGAGCACCGGCATGCCTATTGAACCCAGGTTCGGTCCCGCCTCGCGGCCGAGCCGCTCCAGCTCCTTGCACAGGACAGCGGCGCCGGCTGCTCCGATGTTGGAGGCCGCGCCGGCGAGTTTGTGCGCGGCCGCTTCCACGGCAGCGGCACTCCCCGCGCCCAGCGCGGTGCGCAGTGCTTCCAGGGTGGTTTGGGCGTCCTGCCGGAAAGCCCGGATAGCGTCGGGCAAGAGGCCCAGGCCGTCCGCTGGCCCAAGCTCGCGGAGGATCTGAAGCCTGGCGTGGTCCAAGACAACAGCGTTCGACGCCGATGCTGCCGCCGGCATGCGTTCGACGCCCGCCGGCACCTCCGTGACGCCCACCGCAGCCTCGGACGCGGTCCCGCCCACCGCCGTCGACGTTTGCTCTTGTTCCGGAACCCAGCGCGTCAGTACAGCGGCGAGCTTGGCGAGGTCCACGGGTTTGCTGAGGTAGTCGTCCATGCCGGCGGCGAAGCAGCGCTCGCGGTCCTCGTCCAGTGCCCCCGCGGTCATGGCGATGATGGGAATGCGGGCTGCGTGACCGTTCCGGGCGCGGATGGCCCGGGTGGCGTCGAAGCCGTCCATCACGGGCATGTGGCAGTCCATGAGTACGGCCGCGTACCTTCCGGACAGGGCTGCGGTCACTGCTTTGGCGCCGTCGTCCACGATGTCAACGTCGTAACCCAGCCTGTTGGCCATCCCGCGGGCTACCAACTGGTTCACCTCGTTGTCCTCGGCCACCAGGAGTTTGCCCAGCCGTGGCATCGGTTCGGCCAGCGCAGTTGCATCCAACTGCACGGGCTGCGCAGGTGATCCCACGGTCCGGGTGGCCATCAGGCGCAGGAGGCGGTTGTAGAACTCTGAGCTTCGCACGGGTTTGGTGAGGTATTCCCGGATTCCCGCGCTGACAAGATCCACCCTTTCCACCTGCATGGTGGACGTCAGCAGGATGATGCCAGGCGACCCGGAGACGTGACTCTCGCCCTTGATCTGGCGTGCCAGTTCCAACCCGTCGGTATCGGGCATGCACATATCCACCACGGCGATGTCATAGGGGTGTTGTGTTAGCACGGCTGTGCGGTACTCGTCCATGGCGGAGGCGGCGTCGGCGACAGCCACCGGCAGCATGCCCCAACTCGCCAATTGCTTTTCCAGCACAAGGCGGTTGGTTGCGTTGTCATCGACCACCAGGACCCTGCGGCCGGCGAGCGTAGCCGGCAGGGTCCCTGTGTCGGAAGCGTCCGGGCCAATGGGAAGGTCCAGGACAAACCAGAATTTGCTGCCTGTTCCCGGCTCGCTTTCCAGTCCGATGCTCCCGTCCATGACTTCGGTGAGGCGCCGGGAGATGGCCAAGCCCAGCCCCGTGCCTCCGTACCGGCGGGTGGTGGAAGCGTCGGCTTGGGCGAAAGACTCGAACAAGCGGTGATGGTCCTCGGCGCTGATTCCAATGCCGGTATCCCTGACTTCGAACCGCAGTGAGGCGTTGTCTGCATCCCGGCTGACCATGGAGATCTGGATCTCGACTTCGCCGGCGGGGGTGAACTTGACGGCGTTGGAGGACAGGTTCAACAGGATCTGCCGGATGCGTCCGGCGTCGCCCATAAGGCGTGCCGGTACGTCGGGGTGGCAGTAGGAGATGAGTTCCAGATTTTTGCCCTGGGCCGCCTCCGCAACCAACCCGGCCACCTCGTCCACCAAAGACCGGGGGTCGAAGGAGGTGACGTCCAGGTCCACTTTCCCGGCCTCCAGTTTGGAGAAGTCCAAGATGTCGTTGATCAGGGTCAGCAAAACCTCGCCGGCGCCTTTAACGCCCTGTGCGTATTGCCTCTGGCCCTCGCTGAGCGGCGTGTCCATCATGAGCGAGGTCAGCCCGATCACCGCGTTGAGGGGAGTGCGGATCTCGTGGCTCATGGTGGCCAGGAACTCGGACTTGAGCCTGCTCGCTTCCAGCGCCGCCTCACGTGCTGCAAGAAGCTCGACTTCGGCAGCCCTGCGCTCGGTGATGTCGCGGGAGATGGTGGCGACTCCGCTGATGCCGCCCTCGCCGCGGACGGGGGACAGGGTTACCGAGACGGGGATGGTGGCGCCGTCGCCGCGTTTGCGTTCCGTCTCATAGTTCTGCACTTCACCGCTCCGGGCGGTGGATTCCAAAGCTTGCCGTTCTTTCTCCAGCAGGTGGGCCGGGACAAAGAAATCGCCCTTCCTGCCGATGGCTTCCGACGCCGGGTACCCGAAGATACGCTCCGCCCCGGGGTTCCAGCTGGTGATGACGCCATCGGGTGTTTCACCGATGATGGCATCGCCGGAGGAGTTGACGATTGCACCCAGCCCCTCAAGTTGGGCAGTCCGTTCGGCCACCTTCGATTCAAGGTCCCGGGTCAGCGTCACATTTTCGACGACGATCAGCACCTGCCGCACAATCACGAAGACCACCACCACCAACCCGGTGACCAGCAGGACGGGATCCGTCCCAATAGGGCGGCTGCGGGAGAAGAACACTGCACTGAAGACGGGCAGATAGGGGAGCAGTTCGAGGGCCGCGGCATAGGCCCTGCCGTCTTTGCGCGTACTGTCTGCTTCCGGAAGCAAAGGGCTGAGTCCCACCAGCAGGAAGGCGAGAACCCATCCGAACGCCAAAGGTGATCCCGTGACTCCGCTGATGCCTTGGATCGTGAAGCTCATATACGTCAGGTCTGTAATGGCGAGGATCCAGAAGCCAAGGCCCATGCTCAGCCAAGGCAATCTGCGTCCGCGGGCCGCGCGCATGGTCAGCACAATGACCACCGAGACCATGAAGACGTCTGCGATGGGATAGGCCATCTGCGTGATCCGGGCAAACGCGTCCTGGTTCGTGGCCCCGGCCAAGGGACCCAAAAGTGAGCTCCACGCTATGAAGAACGTGGAGCTCGCAACTACTCCGGCGTCCAGGACGGTGCGGCGCAGAGGAAGACGCAGCCCTTGGCCCCTCAGCAGCAGGATCAGGCCAATGGAGGTGGGCAATGCGTACCAAACAAAGCCAATGTCCGCGAAGGACGGGAAGGGGTATTGGTGGTTCAGAGTGATGCCGTTGAAGGTCCACACAATTTGCCCGGCGCTCCAGATGGCCAGGCCCGCCACTATGAACCAGCGGCCCGTGGACTTGTCTTGTCCTCGCCGGGCCGCGATCGTGTGGGTGGTCAAGGCGGTGAGTACGGCCAGAAGGATCGCCAGGTCACCCGCGAGTTGCGCCGTCGTCGTTCCTGTTCCGCTTACCAAGCCGACGGCCAGCAGCACTAAACAGAACGCAATAGGCACCAAAATCGAGCGCCAGCCATGCCGAGCCGACGAACGCATCGGAAGAACCCCGTGCTTCACTCCTGCCACTGAACCCCTGCCTTCGAAAGTGGCCCCACCAAAAGCGAACAACGCGTCTTGCCTGCGCTGAGGAGAGCATACGCCGAAAACACGCCCGAAGAGCAGGGCAGGCCGCAAGGAATGTGGACGATCTCAAGGGGCGGACGCCATGGACCCCTATAGTTGATGGCTGCAGGCACGCACACGGTAGAGGAGGTTGCTGGTGGTTTACCCGAAGGTCGCCCGTCGCTGGATCCAGGTCATGTTCGGCGCGTACCTGGTGGCGTTGGCCTTGGTGGTCTTCCTGCCGGCGCGTGAAGCCAGCACCGTCACTGGGTTCGTGGGGGTCATTGCCGGGTGGCTTTCGCTGCTTGGCCTGCCGCTCGGCGCCGCCGCAGTGGGCGTGGAGTTCGCTGCCAACATTGTCCTGTTCATCCCGTTCGGGGCGTTTCTCCGCCTCCTCCGGCCCGCGCTGTGGAACTGGTGGGCGACGGGGCTGCTCGCCGTAGGATCGTCGGCCTTGATCGAAACGGTGCAGCTGGTGGTTCCGGGGCGCGTCACAGCGTTGTCGGATGTTGTGGCGAACACCTTGGGAGCCTTGCTGGGCCTCGCGGTGATGAAGAGGTTTGCGACGACTTTTGCTTAGAGGTGCTTCCGGAGGATGTCGGCAACGTCCTTGCAATGCCCTGCAATGCGCTGGGCAACGTCGCGGTGCACGGCCTCGCTGGCGTTGATGGGGTCCGGGATATCGTCCTCGTCGCGGAGTTCGGCGGTGGACCGGATGGCTGCCGTTCGGCTGACCAGACCGGCCAGGGGAGTGTTCGTCACTGCGCCAGTCACCGATGCCCAGCTGGCGGCGGCCGGAGCTGCCATGCCTTCGCCGGCAGGGACCTTCGCTGCCGCGCGGGCGAACTCGGCCATAGTGAACGTGCGCTGCGCGGCACCCGGATACTTCTTCACCAGTTCGTCGCGCTGCTTGCGGGTCATGGTCAGCACCAGGCCGGCCGCCTCAACAACCCCGGCCGAGATCTGCCGGCCCACCGAGCCGTCCGGGTTGCCGCCGTACTCCCTGGACAGGGCAGCGGGAAGCGGCTCCATGGGCGCCCCTGCCGCAGCGTGCAGGCCGGCGCTGACCACCTGAAAGTTGCTGAGGCCGTTGTCATGGAGCTGGGCACGGATCAGTTGCTCGGCGAGCGGTGACCGGCAGATGTTGCCGGTGCAGACGGTCAGAATGGACGACGGCGGCTGGGCGACTTGGTTGGTCAGGCTCACAGGGCGTTGGTACTTTCGCGGCGGCGGCCACGGCGCTGGTCGGTCAACTGGACCTGCTCTGTCGCGGCCACGGGAGTCGATTCCGCGGCGGGAACGTGGTTGGCCTTGGCCGCTTCCTCGCCGGTGTCCTTGCGGTTGTAGTAGGTGTAGTACTGGTAGCCGTAGTCCTCGCCCTTGGAGGATTTGCGGGAAACTCCGTTGATGATCAGACCCAGTGGCCTGCCCTTGACGCGTTCGAGGTTCTGCAGGGCACGCTTCAGTTGGTCGTAGGTGGTCTTGCCTGCGCGGCTCACTACCAGGGCTCCGTCCGTGCGGGCGGTGAGGATTGCGGCGTCGGTGACGGGCAACAGCGGCGGGGCATCCACTAGGACGATCGCGTGCTTGGCAATGTCTTCAAGCAGGGTCCGCATGACGTTGGACCCCAGGAGTTCGCTGGGGTTCGGGGGTACAGAGCCGGCGCCGAGCACAAAGAGGTCGCCGCTTTCGCCCCAGGGTTGGAGGACGTCGTTGAGGGTGGCCCTGCCGATCAGGACGTCCGTGAGGCCTACGTTGGTCAGCAGCCCAAACGTCTTGGCCACGGTGGGGCGGCGGAGGTCACCGTCCACCACAACAACGCGCTGCCCGGAGGCGGCGATGGTTTGGGCAAGGTTGGCCACCACAGTGGTCTTTCCTTCACCCGGGAGGGCAGAGGTGACAACGATGATGCGGGGAGGCTCATCCACGTCCATGAACTGGAGGTTGGTCCGCAGTTCACGGATGGCCTCGGCTACGGCGTAGTCCTGGTGGTTCTTGTTCTCAAGATCGTTGCCGCCGCGGGACAACACGAGGCGGTTGACGCCGTCGAAATTGTTGTGGAACGGAATAGTTCCAATGACGGCGACGCCGGTCTCGGCTTCGAGCTGGACTGCCGAACGGACGCGACGGTCGAAGATGTTCCTGAGCAGTGCGTACCCGATCGCCAGGAGCAGGCCGGCAACCACGCCAATCATCACCGCGAGCCTGGTGTTGGGGGACGTCGGCGTGGTGGGGAGCTGTGCGGCGTCCAGCGAGCGGAAACTGACGATGGACGTCTCACTGCTGTTGCTGCCCTTTTCAAGCTCGGCAACCTGCTCCCCGACGGCCCGGACCCAGGCCTCGGCCAGGTCGCGGGCATCCTCCGGGCTGCTGGCCTGTGCGGAGAATTTGAGGGTGGCGGTGTCTTGCGGGTTCTGGGCCGAAATACGGCTGATCAGTTGCTCAGGAGAGGTCCCTTGGAGCTTGAGGTCCTGGATGACGGTTTCTGCCACAGACCGGGATTTCGCGACGTCCAGGTAGGACTTTGCGCGGGATTTGGAGTAGCTCTCGCCGGCCATGGCCGTACCGAGGTCTTTATTGACGCCTACCGAAATGATGCCGCTGGCATCGGCGCTGAAGACCTTGGTCTGGGTCAAAGTCCAGCCGAATGCGACTATTCCCCCCAACACGGTAATGGCAATCACTGAAATCCAGTGTGCCCGCAGGACCTTCCAATAGTCCGTGAGCTCCATGAAATTGGTCCCCCTGATGCTGTGTGGCGTCGACACGTCGACACAAAAAGAACGCAGTTCTTGCACTGCGTTGTAAGTATCGTAACGTGCTGACCTAAAGGGGATACCCACCTCTCGGTGGGATGGGGGGTTTATGACAAATGCAGGATACTGACTTTCTCCAAATGGGAGCGGTGTACTTCGCGCAGGATCAACACGGTCTTCAGAGGCATGCCGAATGCGTATTTGGTGAGCTGACCATTAGTTCACTTTCGGGGGATTTCAATGCCCCCGATGCCACGGGACACGAGGACACCGTGGACATTTACTTCGTCGCGTCCGGCCATATCCGGGACCCGCGCTCAGGGACGCACCTCCCGGGCGGCGAATCGGTTGTTGTTGTCCCTGGCGGCAGGGGCTTGCAGTCGCCGTTTGTCGGGCAAGCGGACGCGAAACGGATCCGGATCCAGAGAAGCGCGGCGGAGACTTTCGTCCCCCATGCACTGGACAGCGTGACCGTCACTCCCGTCCGCTCCCGGCTCGATGCTGCTGCTGAGGCCTTCATCGGCGCCATCCTGAATCAGCCCGCCCGGCACGGTTCTGCCATCGAGCTGTACGCCACCGAGCAGATCCTTCTTGAACTGACGGGCAGCCTCCTGCTGGATCACTGTGGAGTTTCCTGGGATTCCACGTCCTTGACGTCGGTGCTCCGGGACCAGGCCATGGCGGTCATTGCCCAGCGTTGCGCTGACCGGGAGCTGAACCCGGAAGCCGTGGCCAAGGCTGTGCAGTCGTCACTTCGGAGGGTGCAAGCCGCGTTCGCGGAGGTGGGAAATTCCATTGCCGCGGAGATTCGCCGGCAACGCGGCAGGCTGGCGCGAACGTTGCTCACCGATGCCCGTTACGACATCCTCAGCATCCAACAAATCGCCGAGCAGACTGGGTTCGGGACAACGGCTGCCCTGCGCCGGGCGCTGGATGAGCTGTACGGCTGCGGGCCGCGGGATCTCAGGGAACGCCGGGGAATCGACGCTTCCCAGTCATGAAGATTCACGTTTGTGGCAGGGGCAGAGGACGTTCCGCGCAGACCTTGAACCGTTGAGCGACAAAACTTCCGGCGAGGGCCAGATCTGCGCTTTGAGGCGAAAATGCGTGGGTAATGTCTATCCCTGATGGGGGAACTCGGCAAGTGCTGGATTCCAACCGATGGTTTTCATTCCGAGTTGAGAGAAGAACAATGAGCGACGAAGTCACCGTTTCCAAGCCGCACTCCCGCCGCGCCGTAGTCAAGGGTGCCGCCTGGTCCGTGCCGGTCATTGCCGCCGCTGTTGCAGCCCCGGCTGCCGTAGCGTCCGTGAACACTTTGAGCCTTGCTTTCACGGCCTCCTCCACTTCGCTTCTTTCCCTCACCCTGCTGGATGGCGGCGGAACGCTTACGGCCACGGCCCTGGTCACCGTTCCCACCACCCTGACCTTCACCAATGGTCCGGGTGCGGTGGCGGAGACTGCTACGGTCACGGTGGCTGTCGCCCGCCCTGCAGGCATCAATATCAGCGTTGGCCGGGCCCGCGGCTTTGGCGTGTACTCCTTCGACGGTACCCTCACCACCGCCGGACAGCGCACGGCCGTCTACCAGTCGGCACCCATTATTGGCCAGTACGGCTTCCCGGCTACGACGTGGACCAACGACGTTCCCGTCTCCGTTGCCAGCAATGGCACGCTGAACGTTCCCATCGTCTTCGGCCTGGCGGGTGTAAGCACTGGAGTTGGTATCAGCGCTTTGGCAACATTCCCCGTCACAGTTACCGTGGTTATTGGTGGCCGCACCCTTACTGCCACAAGCACTATCTCCGTTCCTGTCGGTGCGGGTCTCCTTTAGGCTCTTTTCGAAGGAGTTTTCAGACGAAAACGCGTCAGTCTTGTGGGCTGGCGCGTTTTCGTGTGTTCCGGGAATGCACATTAGGGTATGTGAAGGCCGCCAGCAGTAATCATTCCTAAGGTGGTATGGCCCGCTGAACTTAGGTGGAGTAAATGCAGACTGATGACATCCTGGTCAATGCGCTGGGCGGTTTAGTCAGGATTCGATTCGATTTTTCAAGGCAACAGTTTGATGAAGCGCGCCTCGGAAAATTCCGCGGACCATGGTCTGATGCAATGCCGGAAAAGACCGCGACCCCAGGTGTTGGGGATATCGTCGCCGAGCTCCTCTGGTCTTTCCCGGACGACGATGGCCTCCCAGGTTCCGTAGCGGAGCTGTCCACCCACACAACATTGGCAGCCATCGAGGCACAACGAGGCCGCCTGCTGATGCTGCACGCCGCCGGAATCGCACAACCGTCCGGCCAAGTGCTGGCATTCATCGGTCCCTCCGGCAGGGGCAAGACCACCTTGGCGCGGCACTTGGGTGCCAAGTATGGCTACGTCACCGACGAGACCGTTGGCATCGAGGCCGACGGTAGTGTGCATCCCTACCGAAAGCCACTGTCCGTCATCCAGCCCGGCGAGGCGTACAAGGAGCAACTTGCCCCTTCTGTGCTGGGCCTTGGTGAGCTGCCCACTGCGTCGCTTGCCCTTGCCGGGCTGGTGCTGGTTTCCCGGCGCGATGGTTTTTCCGGTGCGCCCCGGATTGACGCATTGGGGTTATGCGAAGCCCTGGTCGAGATCGTCCCGGAGATCAGCTATCTGGCCGACATGGACAAACCGCTCCAAACCATTGCATCGCACGTCGACCGCTGCGGCGCGATTCGGCGGGTCACCTACAGTGAGGCCTTTGAGGTCCTGCCCCTCGTCCCGGAGCTGTTGGCGTGGGAACCACCTGAGGCATGGGAGGCCGTCCTGCCCGGAGAGGAAACCGCCGGCGTGAGGAGTCCGATGGCGCCGGAGTCATATCTACCTGCCCCGGTGCTGGACGCAGTGGAAGCCGGTGGGCTGACTGCCGTCCTGGACGGCAATCGAATTGTCCACGTCCTTGATGGAGTGGGGCCGCTGGTCTGGAGGGCGCTCTGCGAGGGCCGCGATTTTGCTTCGCTTGCGCAGGAGGTGGAGCGCCAGTTTGGTGCTCCCCCTGAACAGAAGCTCGAAGAAGCAGTGGCGGGGATTCTTTCAACTCTTGCAGATGCCGGCCTGCTCGTACGCGTCCCGGCCCCATAACCATGGGTCCCGATACTGCGAAAGCTGCCAGCCGGCGTCGTCGATTTCTTCGTTCGCCGTGGAGCCATGCGCTGCTGGCCTTGATTCTCGTGGCACTGATCCAGGGTTTGCTGGTGAAGATTTATCACGTGCCCACTGGCTCCATGGAGCAGACACTCAACGTGGGCGACCGGGTGCTGGTGAACCGGACTGCGTACTTCGCTTCGGTGCCTGACCGCGGGGACGTGGTTGTCTTCCGCAAACCGCCGAGCTGGGGGCCCTCGCCTGACCGTAGCTTCCTGCGCAGCAGCGTGGGCTGGTTTGGTGAACTGACCGGCATTGGCCCTGCCAACACCGAGTACTTGGTCAAACGGATCATTGGGGTGCCCGGTGACACTGTTGAATGCTGTGATGGCGCCGGTGCGGTCAAGGTCAACGGGGCCGCCATCAGTGAACCGTACATCCATCAGGATTTCCCCCTCCACCCAGGATCCCTTGACTGCTCGACGACGTTAAAGTCACCGCGCTGCTTTGAGCCGGCCATCCTCAGCGAGGGGCAATATTTGCTGCTGGGGGATCACCGGTCTGTTTCGGAAGATTCCGTCTCAGCATGCAGAAACCCCGCGGCCCCTGCCGACTGCCTCAGAACTGTTCAGCGGGGGGACATTACGGGACGTGTCGATTGGCGCGTCTTCCCCTTCGATAAGTGGGGAGCTTTGGGTTCCTGATTCTTCGTCTGCGATGGGGACCAACGTGTCAGGCCTGCTGCAGCGCCTTGGAGACCGAACGGTACCTCGCGTACAGCAACAGACCTGTTACTGATTCCACGATGGTGAGTCCCAGGAAAAGCACTGCCAGTGAATCGCTCCAGAGGATCAAGGCCACGCTGACTGCGAGATACAACAAGGACGACACGATCCTGATCCAGAAAACCTGGCCCACCATCCCTGCGCGGCGCAGATAGGTGAAGGGAAGGGTTCCCGGGATGCTGACCAGTTTCCAAAGACACGCCAGTGCCAGGGCGCCGAGTGTCACCACGTTCCAGGCAGAGCCGAACAGGTCCTGGAACACGCCAAGAATCTCCAGGACCAGAATGAGCGCTATGGCCAGGACGCTAAGTGCGGACATGCCCAGGGTCAGACTTCTCGATTCTGCTCCGAGCAGCCGCGTCCGCATGTACCCGAGAATGGGCTGAAGCGCTCCGAGGACCGTGATGGTGGCCTTGAGGGCAACAGCTTCCTCATCCCGTTGAAGCAGGTACACCGTGGCCACAATGCCCAACGGGACCAAGGCCACCATGGCAGTTTCAAGAGTGATCCAGGCCGTTGGGGCCAAACGTGGGCGCCCCGAGGCCTTATAGGGGGTCTTCAGGGCACGGATCACTATGGCGGCTGCCATGGATGCGCCCAAAACCGAAACCGCCCACGGTAAATCTTGTTGTGCAAGGACCAGGGCAGCGCCCGCACCCAGGACCAGCGCGGCAGCAGTCAAGGCCTCCATCTTCCACCCAGCCGTATAGGCGGCATGCATCCGCCCTATCTGGAGGGCCACCATGGCGCAGGGCAGGCCAAACGCCAGGACCGCAATGGAGCTCGGGAAAATGACCATTGCCAGTGTTCCCGCAACGCCCAAAGCCGTGGCCCAGGCCGGGATGTACGTCTTGTCGACCAAACGGGAATCGGCCATTCGTGGCTCGAGCAGACCCGCGGCGATCACACCGGCGCAAAAGGCGCCGACGCTCAGGATGAGTGCTATCTGAGCCTGGCCTTCGAGGGCGAAAAGGCGGGCTGCAACGGCCTGGAATGCCGCTGGGACGATGGCCGTAACAGCTCCTGAGGCCACCATGACCAGCGGTTGGAGCACGTTGCTCCGGGTGACGGTAGCAGTGGTCATGCTGTGACGCCCGAGACTGCCTTCTGAAGGCTCGCACCCAGCGCCTTGTAGGCCTCGTCCGTGCTTGCGGCAGAACGGTTCACCGCAGCGTCGTATTCTTGGCGGGCCGTCTCATTTTCCAATAGGCGGTGAATGTGGGCGTGAACCGTCTCCGGATCAAAACTGAACGCGTTGTGGACGTACTCTTTGAGTCCCAGATCCTCGAACGCAGCAAACCCTTTTCGCTCGTATGACAGGTGAATAACATAGTGGCCTGCCTGCAAAGCCATGAGCGCAGCATGCAACCGCACGGCTACCACCACCCGTTTGGCGGCGGCGCCATTCAGGAAGTCCCCGCGGCTGAGGATCCGCCGCGGGTTGAGGCTCTGCATGGGGGAGAGGTCCTGGTTTCCACCGGTTTGACTCTGTACGTAACCGTCGAAGGACCCCAGCAGGTCCGCCAGCTCGATGACGGGAGCAGGGAGGCCACCACGAAGGTTTCGTACCGAGTACACGGGAGTGGCTTCCACTGGCTGTGTGGTCCGTGCCGGGACGCGGAGGACTGCCATGTCGGGGACGCGTCGGACGACGGACGGCAGCCCGAGCTCCTGGACCGTGCGGTCATCGCGGGCCCAAACCTGGCTGAGCCTACCCAGGTGCCTCCTGAACCATGGGGTACTGCCCAGCCTCAGGGGACCGATGCTTTGGGGAAGATAGACAACCTTTGCTCCATGCCGGCTGGCTGCCCGCAACTGGACACCATGGACCAAAAGCGCTTTGGCCAGCTCAACGCAGTTTCCGCCGCGCAGGTAGCCACCGCCAACGCCCACAATAAGGTCGAAGCTGTCTAGATTCCGCAGGGTCGCGAGGTAGTCACGGTCATAGCCGCGGAGGGACGGCTTGCTTCGACGTAGTGAGACGCCAGGGAGATCAAAACTCCCAGGATCGGAGGCACACAGTGTGAGATCGATGGCCTCGGACGGGAAGGTCGCAGTGATGAGTTCGATTGCTTCGGTGACCAGCATGCCGTCGCCGATGTTGTCAGCACTGTAGCCGTGGAGAATGAGGACTTTCATCGCTGCAACACCTGCTCGTAAACCTCGGTATGCGCGTCCACGCTGGCATCCCAACTAAAGCGCTTCGCCCAAGCGAGGCCGGCCTCGCGTGAGTGTCCGTTCGCCGCGGAACTGCCAAGAGCCCCTGCAATGCCACGGGCGATTGAGTCGGCATCGGTGTCCTCGAACAGCAAGGCCGGACCTGCCACTTCCTTGAGGGAGCCGCGGTCCGAACAAATGACGGGAACTCCGGAGGCCATGGCTTCGAGAACAGGAAATCCGAAGCCCTCGTAAAGGCTGGGGAAGGCGAAGAGGGCTGCATGCTGCATGAGCGCCACCCGCTCATCGTCATCAACGAAACCCAGATGTTCAATGCCGGCAGACTCAATCGCTGCCATGGTCTCAGCCGCGTTCCATGCGGGCTTTCCCGCGATGACCAATTTTGCGCCGAGGCCCTTGAGCTGGGGCAGCGAGAACGCCCGTATAAGTTCAATCAAGTTCTTCCTCGGTTCAATGTTTCCGAGGTAAAGCACGTAGGGCGTGGATCGAAGGTGCTGAAGCCGGTCGCTGAGAGCCCGTGGCTGAGCAAAGTACTCAGTGTCGATGCCATGGGGAATCGTCGTAATAAGGGCCGGGTCTATTCCGAACACCTCGGAAACATCGTCTGCACTGGACTTGGAGACAGTAATGACCGCATCCGTTGAGTGAATGGCCCGCTGGACCCGGGTTCGCCAGATCTTTTCCTGCCGGGCCGATCTCGCCGTGGTGATCCAGCGGCTCGCAACGCCGTGGACGGTCACCACCGAGGGAGCACGGGTGGGCAGCAGCGGACCGGTGTCAGCGCTGTAGTGCAGCACAAAGCCAGGTTGCGCGGGCACCGTAAGACCTTGCCATGTCTCCATGAGGGCGGTGAGTGCCGCACGTTTGGATGAGCCAAGTTGGCTGATCTGGACGCCTCTCAGCTCAAGGCCTTTGGCGATCTCCCGCGCATAGGTGGTGTTTCCGCCAACGTGGCGGGAGAGAATCCGGGACGGGAACGACACTTGCTTGAGTCGGTTCAACGATCAGGCCCTTTCAGGTCATAGAGGTCACGAAGAGCAGTGTGCAGGGTCGAACGATTCATGCGGGCCAGCAGGGAGCGGTTCGCCGCCAGCGCAAGCTCTCTTGTCCCGGCATCGCTGAGGATGGCGGCCACAAGACCGGCCACTCCGTCGGCGTCACCTGCTTGCAGCAAGCCGGAGTCTCCCAGGGCGCTGATGCTGCGGGCAGCAATGGGAACGCCTTGGGCAGCGGCATCGAGGATGCTGAGGGGAAAGCCTTCATACGCGGCGGAATGAACGTAGACGCTGCTGGAAGCGAGGGATTCAGCCACTCCCGGGTTGTCGAGCCAGCCGGTCACCTGGATTCCGGCCCGTTCAAGGCCTCGTCGCAGTTCCGGATCGCCGTCCCCAATCCACTGAAAGCGCACGGATGGCACCTTGCTCCGCAGGGCAGCGGCAACCTCGCTGAAGAACGCAGGGTCCTTCTGCCGGGCGATTCTTCCCACCATGGAAACCACCGGTATGGCTCGGCTGGAAAGCGGTCCATGCTCGGCTGGTCGGGAGGCGACAGTAGGCAGGTTGGGGATGGCGACGCACGTAGCGGACGGGCTCAGCGCACGCACCAGTTTCTCCTCATGGGAAGACAGGGTCCCGAATTTCCAGGTCCTTTGTGCGAGGAATCTCTCGGCACCTCGATAGAGTGCCCGCTTCACGGGGGAGGTGTTTGGGTCGTCATGCTTGAAGCAGTGGGGTTCGTAGACCACTGGGGCCGCTATGCGCCGCGCGCGGGTGTAGAGACCGGGGAAGCTGGAGTGGGCGTGGACAACCTGGGGCATCAGCAGATCGACGGTGGTGCCAACCGTGGCAATGCGTTTGAAGAGCCCTGGCCCCAGATCGTGGTGCTCAACGGCCAAGCCCTGCCACACAGGCGCAGGCTGCCCTTTCTGAAAAGGCGACAAAACCAGGTGGGTGAACTCCTTGGGGCTGTTTTCAATGTAGCTCCGGACAGCTTTTGGGACCCCGCCCTCGATGCGGTCAACCACATGAAGAATCCGACTGGAATCAGTGGCTACCAACCCGCACCTGCTTGCGTCAACGCAGAGTCGATTTGTTCATTGCGCGACTGGTAATAAAGTCCATGCCAAAATTCCGCCATTTCCACGCTCCCCCATTCATCGGCGCATCAGATGTAGACTCCCGGCCCGTGGCAGTGCCTCACCCTAAATTTGATGTGAGGACGTAGCAACAACGGAGCCCGTCTGGTGTTCGACCAAAGTCAAGGATAACCGATCCACGGGCATATTCGGGCTTGTGTGGATTGTTTACTGTAAGCGTCCTGATTAATCTGCCGACTTTGAATTGCGGTAGATTTATCAGGACTGAAAATTACAGATGCGTGCGGGAATCTCGAGCTGTTCCACGCCGTTCACAGGGGTCCCGGGGGAGGGCGGCGAATGACGAGCTGGGTAGCAATCGCTTATGGCGCATTGGACCTCCGTGGCTGGCACGAAAATCAGACGGACGTCGAACTGATGCTTTTGGCAACCGTGCCGTCGGAACCCATAGGCTTGGCCGGCGTGCCGGCCGTCCTCTGGCGGAAACTTATGGATGGTCCAGTGCCGGACGCCGGCCTCGACAAAGCCGGGCAGGCCCTGGTCCGCGAGTTCGCGGCGGCGGGCATCGCGTCCGATGACCCTTCGCATCCAGCACGGATATTCGAACTCAGGGCGCCGTGGATGTCCTCACCCGTCCATGAGATGGTCTATGCCTTGGTTGCCAGTGTTGCCCGCGACCATGGAGTCGACGCCATTTCCATTAAGGGGCCAATGCTCCACCGCCAAGGCCTGCGGGAGAGGGAGCACTCCGGTGATGTGGATGTTTGGGCCGATCCCGCACATCTCGAGGTTCTATGCACCGCACTCGAATCATGGGGATGGAACGGAAGGACGGACCAATGGTCCGGCCTCTCCTTCAACCATTCGGTGGCTCTTGAACCTGGCTCGTGGGGCTGTGAGGTGGACGTGCATCGACACATTCCCGGATGCGCGGATGACGACTCAGCCGTTTTCGCCAAGGTGATGGAAAACTCTCAAGCCACCCTGTTCGCAGGGGTACCGATGCTGACGCCCGATCTCCCGGCGCACGCAGTCATCTTCGCTCTCCACGACCTCCGGCCGGAGGCAAGGCATGGGAAAACGGCAGTGGAAGCCGGAGAGCACGCTGAAAAGCTGCGGCTCGGGGGACAGCAGGTGTTGCAGTTTGCCAACAGCGTGAAGGCTTCAGCCGTCCTCGAGCCCGCCCTTCGGCTCGCATTCCCGGCGGCGCATCTTCGGGTTGATCATGAAGTCCCCCTGAATTGGAAGTGGCGTGAAAGCAAGGGATGGTGGCGGGCCTACTGGATGATTTTCAGGTCTCTTCCTGCCGGAGAACGCTTGCTATTCATCAGGCGGGCGGTGTGGCCCCAGGCGGAGGTCCTGGCAGCTTCCGACGGACGAGCGGGCCGTTCCACATCAAGTCTCATCGGCGCCAGGTTCCGCCGGATTGCGAAGCTCTTCCGCCGGTAGGAGAGAGCTTTGAACGAGTGAAGTTTGCTGGAATGCAGTGCAGATGATCGGTCATGGGGGCCGAAGAAATTCAGGGGCGTTTGTATGCGGAATCAGATCAGTCACGGTGTGGGAGCTTTGAGCAGGGACATCGTGGAGCAGGGCACGGACGCGTCACCGCAAGAGCCTCCCGTGCTTCCACGGGCCAGGCCGGAGTCCCTCCGGAAGGTCCTGACCACAGGGCCGTGGTTCCAGCGCTTCATGCTGCTCAGCGTCGTCTTCATGCCGTTCCAGTATGCACTGACCGTCCCTGTGGGTTTCCCGCTTAAGATCAGTGAAATCCTCGGGATCATGGGCATCGCCACGTATGTGCTTGGCCGGAGAGCCATGAGGAGAAAACGGGACCTCGCCAGTGTGGCCGTGGCTGCCCTTGCCCTTGCGACTGTCTTCTCTGCCTTGGTCAACCTCACCCCGGGCAGCGGTGGCCTCAGGTCGGTTGGCTATGACAGGGGCTACGAAACCGATCTCCTTCTGTACAGCGGATACGCTCTTCTGGCGCTGTGTTACTGGTCTGTCCTCCGGCGTGTGGACCGGCAAAGGACCGTGCGGGCAATCGTCGCATCGATCTGGCTCTGCGGAGTGGCAGTCCTGATGCAGTGGGCCTCCGCCCTGTCCGGAAACACCCAACTGATCGGCACCCTTGGCTTCCGGACACTGGGCGTCGATGACACGGTGGAGACTCTTCGTTCAGGGCCCTTCCTGGAAGGGCAACACCTGGGCTTCTTCGCCGGGGCGGCAATTCTGGTGGCCCTGTACAACAGAAGCTACCTGGCTGCGGTGGTGGCGGCCTTGTCAATTCTGTATTCCCAATCCACCACAGCCTATGCAGGACTTGCTGTTGGAATTGCGATGATAGTCATCCTCAAGTTTTCCAGGGTAGTGGTTCCCTTGATCGCGACGGTACTGGTTGGGGTTTTGGCACTGCTCTTTTCTGAAAGCCTGAGGACCACCCTTGGCCGGCAGCTGGCAAAGATTGGTTTTACCGAATTTGCTCCGGACTACCAGTACGCCACAACGTCATTGAACCTGCGCGGAGTGAAATCCCAGATTTCCTTTGATATGAGTTCAGACAATCCCATTTTTGGAGTGGGGCCCGGACGCTATGGTGCCTATTTCGACCAATATGTCAGCGGCCGCCAGTTGCCTTGGATTTACTCCACGGACCAGACGCGTCCCATCGCGGAGAATGCCTACGCCCATGTGGCGGCTGAACTTGGCTACGTCGCTCTCATCGCCTTTGGACTCCTTATTGTGGTCCTTCTGTGGCGGAACTTCAGGAATGCATCCTTGCTGGGCATGCTGGCTGTCTTCACAGCACTTGGTGTATCCACACAGTCGTCATGGACGTTCTTGCCGATCTGGACCTTCTTCGCCCTGCTGGCGGCTGACGACGCGTCGAAGCAACCGTTGATGAAAGCGCAGGGTCAGTAGGCGCCGTCTTTCCCAACCACGGCCTTGGCCGTTCGGAAGAGGATGACGATGTCCTGGGCCAAGGACCAGTTCTCCACGTAATAGAGATCCAGGCGGATCGATTCCTCCAGTGAAAGATCGTTGCGGCCGCTCACCTGCCACAACCCGGTCATGCCCGGCTTGACCAAGAGGCGCCTGACGGAGGCGAAGTCATACATCTCCACCTCGCGGGCCACCTGAGGGCGAGGCCCAACAAGACTCATGGTGCCGTTGAGCACGTTGAGGAGCTGCGGCAGCTCGTCGATGGAGTATCGCCGGATCCATGCACCCAAACGGGTGACCCGGGGATCGTCTTTCATCTTGAAGAAGATGACGCTGTCCTGGCTTTGGGCCTGGAAAGCCTCCAAGAGAGTCTCAGCATTGTTGCGCATCGAGCGGAACTTGATCATTTTGAATGACTGGCCGCCTTTGCCAATCCGCTCTTGGAAGAAGAAGGCAGACCCGGGGCTGTCCAGTTTGACCAGGACGGCTATCACCAGCATCGGTACGGAGAGCAACAGAAGCAACAAGGAGGAAAGGCAAACGTCCAGGGCGCGTTTGGCAAATGCCTTCATGCCACTGAGTTTCGGCGTTGTGACGTGGATCAGTGGAAGTCCCGCAACCGGCTGCATGTGGATTCTGGGACCGGAGATGTCCGTGAGGGCAGGGGCAACGATCATACCGATGTCACGGGCGGAGAGTGCCCACCCCAGCTGCCGCAGGAAGGCAGGGTCCAAATGTGCCCCGCCGCAGACCGCCACTGTGTCTGCTCCGGACTCGTCGATGGAGTCGAGGACCATGTCCACACTGGGATAGGAGCCCAGAACGGGCAAATTGGTTCTAGCCGTCGACGCTGATTCGGTGAGGAGGGCTGCAACTGGTTTGTAGCCGGACACTATGTGCTGATTCAGCTTGTCTGACAAGTGATTGACGTTGTTGGGCGCACCAATCAGGAGCACTCTGTGGAGATTCCGTCCCTCGAGCCGGCTCCGGTGCAGGGTCCGCCGTTGGGCGAACCGGACCAAAAGGAGCAGTACGACGCCAAGGGGGAGGGCCACTGAAACGTATCCCCGTGCCGTCTGGAGTTGGAAGACATAGGAGACGACCGCCAGACATCCGAAGAGCCACAGCGATGATACGGCGACCCGCTTATACTCGTCAGTTCCGGTGCCAAGAACTTTACGGTCCCTCGTGCCGCCGAACTCCAACGCGGCAGTCCACGTGAGAATGAGGACAACGGAGAGCGTCGAGTACGACAGCTCCGCGTCTCCGCCGGCAACGGTGACATCTTCGGTGCCGAACCGCAAAAGATGGGCTCCACCTACAGCTATGACAACGCAGGCAAGATCAAGAAATCTCATCTTGATGCTCTGGGTGCGCAACCACGTAGAGCCTGCAGCGAAAGCGACGTCGCGGGAGGCCGAAACAAAGGCAGTCATGGCGGTCAGCTCAAGAACTGCAGAGTGGCAGCGCGGAGTTGCCTTATGGTGATCCGTGATACCTCGTACCACAACACAACAGTTTTATTCACGAACCAGCCCCCATAGCCATGCCCCCACACCCCCTGAGGGGCGAACAAAGTTGAATGCGTCGTAACACCAGGCGGTGTGACTTGACGTTTCAAAGTAATCGTAAAGGCACTTTAGGTGCATCTCAAATTGCAGCAGATGCCCAATGCGTGATTTTCATCAAGGCGTGAATTGGAAGGTTACTGGGAAGATCCATTGCGCGCAGAATTCAAAATAAATTGTGCAATCAAAGGCTGCTGATAAAGTCTAAATTGCGCAAATTATGGTACTTTTTGCGTAGACGGCGGTGAAACCCGAGCGGTCAGTTGCCCTTTTCGAGGCCGTGCGCCGTCACGTACTGGCCCAACTGGTCCTTCGACAGGGCTGATGCGATCTCAGAGATTGCGGTGGTGTCCGCTACAACAATGGACTGACCATCGGCAGAGGTTCCCGTGCCCAGCGTCGGGAGGGTGAACATCACGGTGTCGGAGGCCCGGATGTCCTTCATTCCCAGGGCAAGGCTTCCGATTGCGGCCGCATCCAGGCTCTTATCCACGCTGATGAAGGGTGAAACTGAGGAGACCATGTTGTTGATAGTGATCGGGTTGGTCAGGGTTTCCCTGGCTATGGTCTTGCTGATGATCGCTTTGAGGTAGGCCTGCTGGTTGCGCACCCGCTGGTAGTCCCCGTCGCTGAAGGACTTCCGTTCGCGGACAAAGGCGAGTGCTTCATCGCCGTTGAATGTCTGTGGCCCGGCTTCATAGACATGCCCCTTCATGGGGCCCGAGTTGGGTGAGAAGGGAATCTTGACGTCGATTTCCACTCCGCCGAGGGCGTCCGTGAGGCCCTTGAAGCCTTCGAAGTCCACCATTGCCACATGGTCGATGCGTTGCTGGAAGAGGGATTCCACCGTCTGAACCATCAGTGGGACGCCGCCGTATGCGAGGGCCGCGTTGATTTTGGATTCGCCCCTACCCGGAATATCAACCCAAAGATCCCGCATCAAGGACACAGCGTAGACGTTCTTTCGATCAGCAGGGATATGCACCAGCATCAAGGTGTCAGCACGTTGATCGGTGGAAGCATCGGTTTCCACGTCCACCTCGGAGGAGCCCCGGGTGTCGCTGCCCATGACGAGGATATTCATCGCAGCTGTGCCGTTGATGGGTTCGGATTTTTGGGGGCGGGTGGACTCGTCCGGGAATGCGACATCGATCTTGGTGGTCCCGGAATTGAAGGTCTGTGCCAGATTAAATATGTAAGCGCCGGCAACCAATCCCACCACCAGTACCGCGGCGGCGAAGCCGAGCAGTACGTTCCGCGCCGTTTTCTTGCCACTCTTCCGACGTCCGGAAGGGGACACTTCAGGTGAATTGTCGGTATCTGTGGGGAGTGTCATATGTTCCTCGGTGTCGGCATCAGCAACGTTCATTCTATCAAGCGGAAAACAAGCTGCTTGAGCTCAAAATTTTTGGCACAGTTAAGCCCGCTGCCGGTTCTCATCCAATTGCAGTATTGGACGAGCATAATGCGACGAGAGCCTCGGTCAAGAGTAATTTGACCGGGACTCCGCCCAGGAAGATTCCCTGCCTACCGCTCCGGTGTAAGTGCCTTTGAATACAGCACCGCACCGTTGGCGTTACGGAGGCTCACAGTAAAGAGGCCATCGGCGGCCAGGTCCACATGCCCGAAGTACTGATTCTCACCATCGCGCGGTGATTCGCCCGGGAAACGCCCTGCCTTGGCGAACAGAACTTGGGGCCCAAAGGTCCTGTCCATCTCACTGGGACCGAATGAGCCCGCGTTGATCGGCCCGGCCACGAACTCCCAGAAGGGGTCGAAGTCAGTGAAGGAGGCCCGCTCGGGGGAGTAGTGGTGCGCCGCGCAATAGTGCACGTCAGCGGTCAGCCATACCGTGTTCTTGACCCCGTACTTCTTGAACGCGCTCAGTACGCCGGCAATCTCGAGCTCGCGGCCCAGGGGAGCTCCGTGATCCCGGTTGGCCAAGCTTTCCTGGTTCACGGCGCCGTCGGGGACGATGATGCCCAGTGGCAGGTCTGCGGCGATCACTTTCCAGGTCGCGTTGGATTTCCGGACTTCCTTGATCAGCCACTCCACTTGCTCCTGGCCCAGAATGTTCGTGGCGTAGGGTTCCTTGCCGTCGGTGTTGGGAGATTTGAAGGTCCGCATGTCCAGGCAGAAGATATCCAGTTGCGGTCCGCGCGAAATCTTCCGGTAGATGCGCGCCGGCTGGTACTGCCCGGCGTCGACCTTTCCTGGGCGCCAGAGCGCCGCGGCGTCGGGGATCGGCATGTTTTCCTGCCAGGCTTGGCGGCCCCGGGCGGCAAGGACGTTGACGTTCCGTTCGGTGTAGCGGGGGTCGTCCAGGATTTCGCCGGGGTACCAGTTGTTGGTGGTTTCGTGATCGTCCCACTGTGCAATCACGGGGACGTCGGCGAACATGGCGCGCATGTTGGCATCCAGTGAGTTGTACCGGTGGCGGCCGCGGTACTCCTTGAGGGTCTCGGCCACTTTGGTGACTTCCTCGGTGACGATGTTCCGCCACACTTGTCCGTCTTTTTCCGTGACAGTGGCGGCGATGGGGCCATCGGCGTAAATGGTGTCGCCGGAGTGGATGAAAAAGTCCGGGCGGGTGGCATGCATGGCCTTGTAGCCGCGCATCCCGCCGAGGTCCTCGTTGATGCCCCAGCCTTGGCCGGCGGTATCGCCTGTCCAGACGAAGGACTGCGAGGACGACGACGGCCTGCCGCCTCCGCGCGCGTCTTCAGTACCGGCGTCGTGCTTTCCGGGCGCTGTGCTGAACGTGCCGCGGACTGCCTCGCCGGCTCCGTTGTCGTCTTCGAAGTTCAGTTCCAGTGCGAATCGGGTGCCGGCGGGGAGTCCTGTGGCGTGGATTTTGGCCGTGAAGTCGCTGGCTTCGGTGGCGAGGGGGCCGCGGATGGTGCGGCTGAAACCGTGGCGGCCGCGCAGGACTTCGCCGGAGTCGTCAACTGCCTGCAGCAAGGCCGTGAGCCTGCCGGGGCCTGATGCGCGGGACCAGAGAACGGCGGAGTCGGTGGTGACGTCGCCTGTTGCAATGCCGGTAGGGAGCGTCAGCCGCTTGCGGACCAGCGGCACAGCGGACGGGGCGGCGGATGCGGGAGTGGCGTTGGTGGCCAGGCCGGTCAGGGCCAGGCCGGCGAGGGACGTCTTGACGAGGGTGCGGCGCGTGAGGTCAGTCATGCAGTCCACTCTGGTCAGCGCCCGTGAACGGAAGATGAGGTGGAGGTAAAGGAACCCGGACCTTGACTGAAAACGCCCGCTCCGCATATTCTGAACGAACGGTCGGTAATTTATTAGGAGCAACCATGGCATCGCAGAATCTGCAGTCAGTGCCCGCTGAGCTGTCCCCGGAAGAGCAGGAGCGGGAGGCAGCCGGACAGGCATATTTTGATCGCATCATTTCGGAGGACTCGCGCATTGAACCGCGCGACTGGATGCCGGCGGCTTACCGCAAGACTTTGCTGCGCCAGATCTCGCAGCACGCACACTCGGAAATCATCGGCATGCAGCCGGAAGCCAACTGGATCACCAGGGCACCGAGCCTGAAGCGCAAGTCCATCCTTATGGCCAAGGTCCAGGACGAGGCCGGCCACGGTCTTTACCTGTACTCGGCCGCCGAGACCCTGGGTCAGTCCCGGGACCAGATGATGGAAGACCTGATTGCCGGCAAGGCCCGGTACTCGTCCATCTTTAACTACCCCACGATTTCCTGGGCGGACATGGGAGCCATCGGCTGGCTTGTTGATGGTGCTGCCATCTGCAACCAGGTGCCCCTGTGCCGTGCCTCCTACGGTCCTTACGGTCGCGCAATGGTGCGCATCTGCAAGGAAGAATCGTTCCACCAGCGCCAGGGTTTCGAGATCCTGCTGGAGCTCGCCAACGGTACGCCTGCGCAGAAGCAGATGGCCCAGGACGCAGTGAACCGCTGGTACGCGCCGTCGCTGATGATGTTCGGCCCGCCGGATGACGATTCACCCAACTCCAAGCAGTCGATGGCCTGGAACATCAAGCGCTTCAGCAATGACGAGTTGCGCAGCCGATTCGTCGGCATGATGGTGGAGCAGGTCCGGGTCCTCGGCCTGACCCTGCCTGACAAGGACATCCGTTTCAACGAAGAAACCAAGAAGTGGGAGCACGGACCCCTGGACTGGAACGAGTTCAAGGAAGTCCTGGCCGGCCGCGGTCCCTGCAACTCGCAGCGCGTCGAGCGCCGCCGTGAGGCACACGAAAACGGTGCCTGGGTTCGCGAAGCCGCGGTGGCCTATGCCCGCAAGCAAGCACAGAAGGAAAACGCAGCATGAGCCCTCACGGTAACCCGGAAGCACCGGCCAGCGCCGCCAGTGAAATCGCCCGCGAGGCCCCCAAAGTTGCGGCCACCAACGTTGAAAGCACGACGCCGGCACCCGCCTCAGGCCCGGCCGTCACCCCGCGCGGCGCCACGGAAGAAACGCCCTGGTCCCTGTGGGAGGTCTTCGTCCGCTCCAGCCGCGGCTTGTCCCACGTGCATGCCGGTTCCTTGCACGCACCGGATGCGGCCATGGCCCTCCGGAACGCCCGCGATCTCTACACGCGCCGCAACGAAGGCGTCTCCATCTGGGTTGTTCCGGCCGAGGCGATTTCCTCCAGCGACCCTGACTCCAAAGGCTCGTTCTTTGAGTCCCCGCAGGGCAAGGATTACCGCCACGCAACGTATTACACCAAGAGCGAAGGCGTGAAGCACCTGTGAATACAAGAGACACTGACTTCGCCATTGAAGGCCACGGGGACATTTCCGTCGGCGTCCACGGGGCCGGAGCTTCCGGCGACGGTTCAGCCAGCGCCACCCGCATCACGCCGGGCAATGCACTGCGCCCCGAGGACATCGCGCTGGAAATTAGCCGCGGCCAGGTCAAGCCCACCGAGGATGTTGCAGAGTTCGCCCTGCGAATCGGCGACGACGGCCTGATCCTCGCCCAGCGTCTGGGCCACTGGATTTCCCGCGCCCCTGAGCTCGAGGAGGACATTGCCTTGGGCAATATCGCCTTGGACCAGTTGGGTCACGCACGCTCGTTTCTGACCTATGCCGGCGCCGCTTGGGGCAAGTCCGAGGACGACCTGGCCTACTTCCGCCGCGAGCACGAGTTCCGTTCCGCGCACCTCTTTGAACAGCCCAACGGCGACTTTGCGGTCACCATCGCACGGCAGTTCATTGTGAGCTACTACCAGTACGAGCTCTACACCGCGCTGACCGCCTCCACGGATGCCACCCTCGCAGCCATCTCCGCGAAGGCCGTTAAGGAAGTGGATTACCACCGCGATCACAGCGCGCAGTGGGTGCTTCGCCTTGCCGGCGGCACGGATGAGTCCCGCGCACGCATCATCCAGGGTTTCAAGCTCGTGTGGCCTTATGTGGACGAACTCTTCGAAGACGACGAGCTGACCACCCGACTGGCCGAGGCTGGTGTAGCCGTTCAACCCTCCACCCTCCGTGCCGGGTTCGATCGCCTCACCGGCCAGATCATGGCCGAAGCGGAGCTGGACATTCCCGGCGTCCCACAGTCCCTGGGCGGCGGCCGCCGTGGCAAGCACTCCGAGTTCCTGGGCTACATCCTCGCCGAAATGCAGGTCCTGGCCCGCGAACACCCGGGCGCGAGCTGGTGACCACCATGGCGACGCAGTCACGGACGCAGGAAAAGACCGCCGAGCAGCGGGCCTGGGACATCGCGTCCACGGTCTGCGATCCGGAAATCCCTGTCCTCACCATCGAGGACTTGGGGATCCTGCGCGGCGTACGGGTTGTCCCGGCGGCCGAAACAACAGACCAGCACGACGGCGGCCCCGCAAGTTCCGCCGTCGAGGTCACCATCACGCCCACGTACTCGGGCTGCCCGGCGATGGACGCCATTGGTGACGACCTGCGGACAGCCTTCGAGAAGGAAGGCTACGCGAGCGTGCGCATCAACCTGGTGTTGTCCCCGGCGTGGACCACGGACTGGATGACCGATTCCGGCAAAGCCAAACTGGAGGAATACGGGATTGCCCCGCCCAGCGGCATGGCTGCCGCGGGCGGCCACTCCGGCCCTGTCCGCCTGAGCCTTGCCGTGAAATGCCCGCAGTGTTCGTCGCTGAACACCAAGGAACTCACCCGCTTTGGTTCCACGTCCTGCAAGGCGCTGTTCGTCTGCCAGGACTGCAAGGAACCGTTCGACTACTTCAAAGTCCTCTAAGGAACTCCATGACCACCGAAACCCAGACAGCCAGCCGCCGTCGTGCGTCTTTCCATAACCTGACCGTCTCGGAAGTCCGGCGCCTGACCGACGATGCCATTGAGGTCACGTTTGGTGTTCCCGCCGAGCTTGCCGGGCAGTACGACTACCTGCCCGGCCAGTACGTGGCCCTCCGCACCACGTTGCCGGATGAGCAGGGTGAGCCGCACGAGGTCCGCCGCAGCTACTCGATCTGCGCAGAGCCGCGCAGCTTCGAGGATGGCAGCAGCGAGATCCGGGTGGCCATCAAGAAGGACCTGGGCGGCCTCTTCTCCACGTGGGCCAATGCCGAGCTGAAGGCCGGTGACGTTCTGGACGTGATGAGCCCGCAGGGTGCTTTCATTTCGCGGCACGGCAAGGACGGTTCGGCCGTTCAGCACAACGTCATGAACTCCATGAACCACCCGGAGGAGCTGGCGGGGGAGCCGGGCAACTTTGTGGCGATCGCCGCTGGCTCCGGGATTACCCCGGTCATCGCGATTGCGCGCACGCTGCTGGCGGCCAATCCGGAGACCACGTTTGACCTGGTTTACGCCAACAAAGCTGCCATGGACGTCATGTTCCTCGAAGAGCTGGCTGACCTGAAGGACAAGTACCCGTCGCGCCTGGCGCTTCACCATGTGTTGTCCCGCGAGCAGCGGATCGCGCCGCTGATGACCGGGCGTATCGATTCCGAGAAGCTGCAGGCGCTGCTCAGCAGTGCCATCCGTGCCGAGGATGTGGACGAGTGGTTCCTGTGCGGGCCGTTCGAACTGGTTCAGCTGTGCCGCGACACCCTGGCTGCCCGTGGCGTTGAGCCCGAGCACGTTCGCTTCGAGCTGTTCACCACTGGCCGTCCGGACCGGCCCGAGGGCAACGCCGGCCGCCCCGTTGTGGAGGACGAGTCGCAGGATACGTACAAGATCACTTTCACGTTGGATGGTCTGACCGGCGACGTCGCCAGTCCCACCCACGCCCGCGAATCCATCCTCAACGCTGCTTTGCGTGTCCGCCCGGACGTTCCGTTCGCGTGCGCCGGTGGTGTCTGCGGCACCTGCCGCGCCAAGCTGATCACCGGTACGGTGACCATGGATGAGAACTACGCCCTTGAACAGGACGAGCTGGATAAGGGCTACGTCCTTACCTGCCAGTCCCACCCCACCAGCGAAGAAGTTACCGTCGACTTCGACGTCTAAGGAGTCCCCATGATCGAGCTCTCCATTGCCAACGGCATTGCCGAGATTGTCCTCAATGCCCCCGAAAAGCTGAACTCGCTTAACGAGGACGCGCTGGCCGAACTGGATAAGGCGTACGACGACGCCGCTGCCGCCGCCTCACGTGGTGAGGTGCGGGCACTGCTCCTTCGCGGCGAGGGTCGTGCCTTCTGCGCGGGCCGTGACATTGCTGCCGTTACTCCCGAAACCGATGACGCCCAGGCCTACCTCGGCGGCCTCGTGGAGCCGCTGTTGAAGAAGATGGCCGCCTTCCCTGCACCCACGTTTGCTGCCGCACATGGCGCTTGCCTGGGCGTCGGGCTGGGACTGTTGTTGGCCACGGATGTTGTGTATGTGGCGGACAACGCCAAGTTCGGCTCACCCTTTGCCAAGCTGGGGGCCACGTTGGACTCGGGCGGGCACTGGTACTTCACCGAGCGCTTGGGCATGCACCGCACGCTGGACCTGATCTACACGGCCGATCTCATGTCCGGGGCCGAAGCCGTGGCACAGGGTATGTTCAGCCGGGCGATGCCAGCCGACGTTTTGCTGGACGAGACCCGCGGAATTGTGTCGCGGGTGGCCGTCGGCGCCACTGAAGCCTTCAACGCGTCGAAGGAACTTGTGGCCCATATCCGCGACCAGCGCCTGGGCCTCTGGGCTTCCATGACCGAGGAAAACGCCGAGCAGGCACGGCTGTGCAAGACCGACGACTACGCGGAGGGCTTCCGGGCATTCCAGGAGAAGCGGGCACCGGTTTTCAAGGGGTAGCCGCAGGTTCCTCCAAGGCAGTTGGGCCTAGCATTGGTCACATGATGGCTCCCCAACAAGTGCGCTCAGCGGCCGTGGTAATTAATGCGGCATCACGTCGAGGGGCTGCAGCGAGCCAACTGGCCGTGGACGCAATGAAGCAATCAGGCGTGCCGGTCCGTTCCGTGCATCCGGTGACGTCGGGCGCGGGTTTGTTCGATGCCCTGCGCCAAGTGATTTCAGAAGGACACGACCTGGTGGTGGTGGGTGGTGGTGACGGCACCGTGACCTCTGCCGCCGGACTCCTCGCCGGGACCGACGTCATACTCGGCGTCCTTCCGTTGGGCACCGCCAATGATCTGGCCCGAACGCTTGAGATACCGAGCGGTCTCTCTGAGGCCTGCGCCGTTATCGCGGACGGAAAGGTGGTGGACATTGACCTTGGCCGGGCCAATGGCGAGCCGTTCCTCAACGTCGCGTCGGTGGGGTTATCAGTAGGTGTCACGGAGGCTCTTAGTCCCCGCCTGAAGCGGCACATTGGGCCTTTGGCCTACGGCATCGCCACCGTGCGGGCTTACGCCCGGCACCGACCCTTCCGGGCGCGCCTGGAATTTCCGGACGGCGACCACGGGCCGATGGACCTCGACCACGTGCTTCAGGTGGCAGTGGGCAACGGCAAGCACTACGGCGGCGGCAACATGGTTGCTCCGATGGCGGGGATCGATGATCACACCCTGGATATTTACGCGATCTTGGCGGCACCGCTTAGAGAGCACGTCAAGATTGCACGGTTACTCAAGGATGGCAGCTTTATTGATCACGACCGGGTTCACCACCTGGCGACCCGAAGGGTCCGTTTGGTCACGGACCCGCCGATGTCCGTGAACCTCGATGGCGAAATCGCGGCGGTAACTCCCACCGAATTCAGTGTTCAGCGGAACGCCGTGCATGTCATGGTGCCGCAGGGCAGCAACAGCGCCTCGCTCGACGGACCGATGCGGGGCTGACCCATAGAGAGTACTGCCGCCGCAGGCGTCGGCGGCTTAAACTTTGAGGACACGCATTGAACGCAGTTTGCGGGGTAAGCGTGCTTCGAACGGAGATGGCCATGCTCCAGAAGATGATGTGCAAACTGAACCTCCACCACCACTGGCACGTGGAGTCGGCAGAGGATGGCAGCGGGCGTTACAGGCGCTGCACCAGGTGCGGTAAATATGATCGCGACTGGGACGGCAGCGGTTTCATGCACTGACTTTGCCGACACCCGGTTGCAGCGTGGCGGAGGGAGGCTCACTTTATAGCAAACACGAAAGCTTCCATCCGGAGACCCTGGCCGGTTGTGCCGATTGTGACGTGCTGTCCAGCGTATGAGGTTGCCTTCTGGATCCAGCCGATGTTCTGGACGTGTGCCGTTGCCCCGAGGTTGTAGCCCGGGGTCCAGAGCTCGACCGCTTCAATCGCCAGGCTCCGCCCCTGGGTCCCGAGTGTGATCTGTCTGTTACTGGTTGAAGTGCACTGGACGGCCTGCCACCCCAGTGTGGCAACGTGCGCTCGACCGCAAAACTGACGGGTGTTCACCTGATACACACGGATCGCTTCAAGCCGTAGCCCTTGCCCTACCGTTCCGCTGTTACTCGTCCACCCGACGTTCTGCACGTGAGTATAGACATGAAAATCGCCCGAGTTGTAGGCCACCGATGCCGGCGCAGAACCCATCACTGAACCAACGCTCAATGTCAGCACCGCCAGTAAGGTACTAAGTCGGCGTCGGCCGCGTCGTACAGTTTTCAGGTTGTCGCGAACTCGCATGCTTGATCCTTCGGTTAGGGGGCAAAAACAGCCAAGCGGGGTGTACCCGTCACTTCTATGAGTGACATCCAAATGCAAAACGTGACGCGCGTGGCAAAACCAGATGTGATGCAAAACTATATCCTTGAGTGATGAGTGACATAGCGCGTTCCACCATCGCTTTCGAGGGGCACTTCGCCCGGGAATTTCCGGAGCTCGCTGTTCCCTGGCGGGCGGAGGAGGCTCCCGAACCGCAGCTTTTGGCACTCAACGAGCCACTCGCCGTCGAGCTGGGTTTTGATCCTGGGTTCCTTCGGAGTCCCGAGGGTATTGGGCTGCTGACTGGTAATGCGGTCCCGGAAGAGGCAACTCCTGTGGCACAGGCCTACTCGGGCCACCAGTTCGGCTGGTATTCACCGCGGCTTGGCGATGGGCGGGCGCTCCTGCTCGGCGAAGTTGCCGGAGCTGACGGGAAACTCCGCGACATCCACCTGAAGGGCTCGGGGCGCACGCCTTTTGCGCGGAATGGGGACGGCCGTGCGGCTGTTGGACCGATGCTGCGGGAGTACATCCTCAGTGAGTCAATGCACGCCTTGCACATTCCCACTACCAGGAGCCTTGCTGTCGTAGGGACGGGACGTCAGGTTGCGCGTGAGACGCTCCTTCCTGGGGCGGTTCTGACGCGGGTTGCCAGCAGTCACTTGCGGGTGGGCAGCTTCCAATATGCCAGGGCCACGGATGACCTGGATTTGCTTCGCCGGCTTGCTGATCATGCGATCGAGCGCCACCACCCGTCGTCGGCCGGTGAAAGCAACCGCTACCTTGCACTCCTCGAGGGCGTCATTTCAGTCCAGGCGGCACTTGTGGCGCAGTGGATGCTGGTCGGGTTTGTGCATGGGGTCATGAACACGGACAACATGACAGTGTCCGGCGAAACCATAGATTATGGTCCGTGCGCCTTCATGGAAGGCTTCGATCCGGGAGCCGTGTACAGCTCCATTGACGAGATGGGACGCTACGCCTACCGTAGCCAGCCTGTTGTGGCGGAGTGGAACCTGGCCCGTTTCGCTGAGTCGATCGCGCCGCTCATTCACGAGGACGAGGAGCAGGCGGTGGCCCTTGCCGTTGAGGCGCTCAATGGGTTCCGCCAGCAGTACAGCGCTGCCTGGTTCAACGGCATGAAAGCCAAACTTGGGCTGCCGGAAGAAATTGACGACGACGTTGCCTCGCCTTTGGTGGACGACTTACTGGAGCTGGTCCAGGAGGCGCGCGCGGATTACACCTCGTTCTTCCGCAGCCTCGGGAAGGCGGCCCGTGGGCAGGTTGAGCCCGCCCGCGGGACCGTTCTTGACATGGCAGCGTTTGACGCATGGCTGGAGCGTTGGCGTGCACTCACGCCGGACGCCGACGCCATGGACAGGGTCAACCCGATCTATATTCCACGCAACCACTTGGTGGAGGAGGCGCTTGCTGCCGCGACTGAGGGTGAGATGGGCCCGGCAGAGCGGTTGCTCTCAGCCGTCTCCGACCCTTGGACGGAACATCCCGGCCTGGAAGAGTACGCCATGCCGGCGCCGGAGAGCTTCGGACCCTACCGAACCTTCTGCGGCACCTAGGGGTTAGCTCCAGGCGGCTCGGACCACCATGTCTGCGCCTGCCGCCAGATGCTGACCGGTATGCCCTGCATCAAGGACGCAGACGTCCTCTCCTTCTGGAGCACGTGTTGATACGAGGCACTCTGTGGCCCTGAAACTCAGGAGATCTACTGGAAGGGTGTCGCCGATTTTAAGATCACTCATGGTGTCCTTTTGGTTCGCCCGGGTGTCACCACTAATGCGGCCGGCCCGGTGTGGTGGAGGAGATAGTTTTCCCCTGGGACGCCGGACTTCATCAGCGGATAACTCCATACTGCCCTGATGGATGATTTCCGTCTACGTGGGACTGCCTAACTCTCAGCTGAAGTTGGAGTGGCGAACGATTGCCAGTAACTCTTCGCGCAGATTCCCCGAGTCCAACATGATGGCGGACAGCACGTTGTTCTCCAAATGGTGGGATTGTTCCAGTAGCGCCAACCCCAGATCGGTAATCGATACCAGTTGGCTGCGGCGGTCGAAGCGATTGGGCTGTCGGTGGATATAGCCCCGGGATTCCAGCCTGGACAGCAGCGGTCCCATGGTTTGCGCTTGAACGCGGACGCTTTGGGCAAGTTTCCCGGGGGCGATAGGCCCTGCCGTCGCCACGGTTTCCAGCGTCAATACTGCCGGATAGGTCAACCCCAGGGGCCGCAGCTCATCGTTCCAGGCCAGCTCCACCAGTCGTGCCGCCGTGGACAGCAGCCGGCTGGTTGGCCATAGGTCCATGTCAGGCATTCAGGCCCCCAAGGCTCTCCAAAATAGTCAGCTTACTTACTAGGCTACATCAGGCCGGTGCTGAGCTGGGGCTGCGTTGCAGTAAGTGTGTGACGGAGGGACTCGCCGTTGAGTCAGGAGAGGTCGAACGCAGAACGTCCCACGGCTCGCTCGGCACCGTGCACCTGCAGGGCGTGCCGCATGGCTTGGCGGTTGTCTTCGGCAAGTTCAGGGTGGCCGGCCACCCGATAGAGGTCCGCGGCCCACTGAAACTCATCGGCAGCGGCACGGAAACGGGCTTCGTCGAAAAGACGTCGGCCGATGTGGTGGCGAACGTAGGCCTCTTCTTCTGGTGACTGGACCGTTCGCAACGCCTTTTCGTGGAGTACGGCTGCGTCGTGCCAGCGGTACTGGCGTTGATTGACCTGCGCAAGTATCAGCAACAGCTCGCGGCGGTCAGGTGTGTGGGGCAGCAGCTTGAAGCCTTCGTCGAGGGCTTCAGTGTCCCGGCCCAACAGTGCCAAGTACCGGACGCGCTCCACCGGCGGGCACTCACCAGCCAACGCAGCTTCCACCGATTGGCGGTTGATCGCCACGTCGCGGAACGTCGTAGGGTCAGTACGCCAAAGACTCGCAGTTTCTTCCACAGTGATGTGCCCCCCACAGGCTTGTTTTGGAGCCAACTGAGTTGCAGCACTGTTCAATGGCAGGCCGCAGGAAACTCCATAATCTCATGAACGACGGGACCCGCAACCTCGTTCCACTCTGTCGGCATCAGTGGAGTTGGCTGTCCGCTGGCGTAGCCCGCCAAGAGTGAAAGGGTACGGTCAACCCTGCGCGTGTTGGTGCGCAGGTGAACGGCCCCGCGACGGCGGTCACGTCGGGTGCCAATGGCACAACCCGCACCAGTTGGAGTTCGTTGTCGCCTGAGGCCGCCCGAATGGTCAGGGCATCGCCCGAACGGCTGATTCTCATGCGGACCCGGCCGCCATTCCATTCCGGGACCGGCGCCAAGGACCAGTCAGAGAAACGGTTCGTGACCACCGCACCCAGCTGAGCGGTGCCGTCGGCGAATTCGACGCCCGCCTTGATCCAATGCTCGGCGTTGACGCGGATGAAGATGCCAGCTTGGTCGAACTGGTGGGAGAACGCAGCGGTGAACTCAACCTCCATGGCGCTGTCCTGGGGAAAAGGGGCAAGCAGCGCGTGCTCTGTGTCGTGGATAAATCCGTAGGACGTAACGCGCCAAGCATCGCTGCTTTCGGCTGCAGTCACCAGCAGGTCACCTGACTGCTCGACGACGGCGGCCGGCTGGTTGGTCCACTCGCCGCGGTTCCAGGGGATGTTGGTCAACGGCGGGCTCCTCGAGGTTGTGGCAAGTACAGTTCCACAGCTTAAGGGCTTCCGGCCTCCTTGCCCTTCAGGGACTCAGCCAATTGCGCCTCGGGACGTTGTTCGGCCGCGGCCAGGCCGGTCCGTTGACGCCCCCGACCCCATCGGGTAACGAAAAAGAGGACGAGCCCGATTGCCAAGAGGATGGCTGCTCGCAACCAGATTTCCGGGCCTTGCTGGAACAGTAAAAGGACGCAGGAGGCCAATGCCAGGTATGGAATAGCAACTGGGACGCGGAAGTGCTTGTGTTCCACTTTGTCTTTGCGCAGCACCAGAACGGCCGCGTTGGTGCTGATGAAGACGAACAGGAGAAGCAGGACCACCGTTTCGGCGAGGGAGCCGAGGTCGCCGGTGACGGTCAGTGCCATTGCCGCCAACGTGGTCACCAGAATGGCTACCCACGGGGTGCGCCGTTGGGGGAGGACCTTCCCCAACCCGGTGGGAAGCAATGATTGTTCCGCCATTCCATAGGCCAGACGACTGGCCATGATCATTGTCAGCAGGGCGCCGTTGGCTACCGCAATGAGGGCAACCAGGCCGAAGAGCCAGCCCGGAACCCCAAAACCAGTGGCCTGGACAACCTGCAGCAAAGGTCCCGAAGAACTGCTCAAATCGCTGGGCGACAGGGCTATGGACGAGGCCAAACCGATGAGAATGTAGATGGCTCCGGCGGTCACCAACGCCCCGAACAGTGCCTTGGGGTAGACGCGGTGGACGTCCCGGACCTCTTCGGCAACGTTGGCAGAGGTTTCAAAGCCCACGAACGAGTAGTACGCCAGCAGGGACGCAGCGAGTATTCCTGCTCCGGGGGATACAGCGGGGTTGAACTCAAGAACGCGGGAAGCGTCACCGTCTCCGCGGCCGAACATCAGGCCTACCAAGACGATCACCAACACCAGACCGGACACCTCGATAACAGTCATGACCACGTTTGCCCTCACGGATTCCTTGACCCCGCGTGCGTTCAGGAGTGCGATCAGCAGCAGGAAAACCAATGCGGTGGGAGTGACGGGAACGTCCAGGAGTGGCTTGAGGTAGTCCCCGGCGAAGGCGAGGCTCAAACCGGCCGCGCTGGTCACCCCGGCGGCCAACATGCTGAAGCCCACCAGGAACGAAACCACGGGCACTTTGAAAGCCCGTTCAGCAAAGACTGCCGCCCCGCCGGCCTTCGGGTACTTCGTCACGAGCTCCGCGTAGGAGGCGGCGGTGAGCATGGCCAGGAACAGGGCCAGCGCCAGGGGAATCCAGACGGCACCTCCTACTTCGCCCGCAACTTTTCCCACCAGGGCGTAGATACCCGCCCCCAATACGTCTCCGAGGATAAAAAGGAAAAGCAGCGGGCCGGTAATCGACTGCTTGAGTTTTGACGTCGTGGGCTTTGCCGGGCTGTTCATGGGACAGATAGTACAGGTAGGTAAGTAACCTTACTAAATCAGTTGATGCGTCTGGTTTTGACCCCGCGGGCGAGGCTCTCTTCAAGTCACCATGTGGATAGGCTTGGCAGAGTTCAGCCGATGGGGGGACACCGGAATGCGTCGTGGAACAAAATTGGGCTTCGCCCTGCTTGCGTTACTCACGCTTACAGCCGCGGGCTGCGACGAGCGGCCATTTACCCGTGACTATGCCCGGTCCGTTCCAAACTCCGCTATTCAGGTCGGCGAGAAGACGGACAGGACCTGGGAGTACGTGGACCGGGACGGCGTATCGAGAGGACTCAACACCTGCGAAGATTTGAGCCCTTGGAACGGAACCTACAGCTGCAAGTCCCCTGACGGCACAGTGGAACTAACCTTCAGTGTGTCCAAACGCATGCGGAATCCTACGCTTCATATCGGCGACGAACAGGTGCCTCTGTACTGCATTAACAACGGATTTTGGGGCGACGGACTGAGGTTCTGTATACCGGCGTCGGACCCTGCCGTCCCGCCGCAGCCGGTTCCTCGCCGCGACTAGTGCCAACGCGGCTGAGAAGCCAAGCGTCGACGGCGGCTGGCCGCCGTGTGGTCGGCCGCCCTTGGTGGATATCCTCGCCAAGGACCTCCCGCGTGATTGTGGTGGAACCGTTTGGGTACGTCCTCCGCCTGGTGGCCGCAGCCGGCGACGGGTATGGCGACGCCTACTCGGATTACGCCCGTGAGCAGATGCAGATGCAGATGCTGACGCAGTGGAACTCCATTTCCTCCACATATCTGAACGAGATGACCCACGTCCGCACCAACTTTGAGCACGCGCTGGGGACCGGCTTCGCAGGGGAGTTGCCCTTGCTCCTGTTCGTGGTATCGGACAATACGAAAACTCCGGAGTGGCTGGCGTTGCATCGGAGGCAGGCCTCGAGCGTTGCCGATGGCACCGTGGTGCAGCTCCCGGGGGGCACTACCTCCATCACACTCATGCTACGGAGATCGCTGATGTGTTTCGGGAGTGGGCTGCCACCCGCACAAAGTAGGCGGGCGGGCTGGAATGAAAGTGTCCCGCCTGATGGGGGACCAGGCGGGACTCATCAACCATAGCCTCGCTAGCTGGTAGTTCGCCGGGTGCCCTTGCCCTCGTCCCGCGGGGGCTCTGAGCGTACGCTGGCCCTATGGAGTCCGAGGTCAGGAGGGTCGCCTTGCGCACCGGTATCAGCGTCCCCTGTTTCGTACAAGGTGGCCTTGAACATTCAGTCGACGACGGCGGCACGCCCTTACTCTTGTTGCACGCCTGGAGCGAGTCCTGGCGCAGTTTCGAGCGGCTGATTGCCTCGGTTCCGGATGCAGTTGTTGTGGCACCGGATCTTCGTGGGCACGGTCTTGCCGAGAAACCTCCCAGAGGCTATTCGCTGATGGAGGTGGCCGAAGACGTGGTGGCTCTGTTTGATGCCTTGGGTCTTGTGCGGGCCCACGTGGTGGGTTCTTCCAGCGGGGGATATGTTGCCCAACAACTAGCCGTGATGCATCCGGAACGGGTGGCTTCGCTGATTTTGGTGGGGGCACCGTTGAGCCTTCACGGGAAGCCGGCGTTCGCCGCCGAAATGGATTCGCTGACTGATCCGATTTCAGAGGAGTGGGTGCGCGGTTCTTTGTCCTGGTACCGGCTGCTGCACACGGTTCCTGCTTCCTACATTGAAGACCGGGTGCAGGACGGTCTGGCCATGCCGGCGTCGATTTGGAAGGAGTCGCTGCGAGGCTACTACGAAGCGGAGCCGCCGACGGAAGCAGGCACCATCTCAGCACCTGCCTTGATTCTCTGGGGCGCCCACGACCATCTGGTTCCGCGGCATCACCAGGAGACCCTCGCCAGCCGCATTCCGGGATCGCGCCTCAAGATCTATGAGGAGACCGGTCACCTGGTGTTGTGGGAGTGCCCGGAGCGGGTGGCGGGGGATGTGCGGGAGTTTCTGGGTGGTGTGAGGGGCGGCTGGTCCTGATCGTTTCCAGGGCCAGCCGCCGTTTACCTCCGATGGCTAAGTGCGTTAGAGGATGGCCGTCATGACGTTCCAGCCGGTGCCCACCTTTGTGGCCGTGGGCCAGGCTGCGCCCCCGCTACCTGCGTAGAGCCACAGCTCGCCGGCCGCGTTGCGCGCCAGGATGTCGGCCTTACCGTCGCCGTTGAAGTCACCAGGTCCAACCAGGGAGTTCATGACGTTCCAGCCCTGGCCGATCTGCTGCGTCGGGAGCCAACCATTTCCGTTGCGGTAAAGCTGGAGTGCGCCGGCCGCGTCGCGAGCAACAATGTCAGGAGTGCTGTCCATGTTGAAGTCTCCTACGCCTGTAATTTCGGACATCCCATTCCAGCCAAAACCTGCATAATAGCGAGGCAGCCAACCGCCGTTCCCGTCGCCGCGATAGACAAATAGCCAGCCTTCGCTGGAACGCGCAACAATATCGACAAACTTGTCGTCGCTAAACTGACCGATGCCCTCAATTGCCGTCATGCTCTCCCATCCACTGCCGACCTGGACGCGTGGAAGCCAACCACTCGAGCCGTTACCCGGGTAGAGCCAAAGCAGTCCGCTTCCATCGCGGGCCAAAACATCTGCATTACCGTCACCATTGAAATCTCCGGGTGCGACGATGGCTGTCATGATGTTCCAGCCTTGTCCTACCTGCTTACGGGGAAGCCACCCACCTGAACCGTCGCCGGGGTAGAGCCACAGCAATCCGGCCGAGTCCCTGGCGATGACGTCCGCCGTGCGGTCTCCGTTGTAGTCGTTCTTGACGGGCGGTTGTGTATTCCCATCAATGACGGATATGTGGTTATTGACCACAGTGTAGACCTTGTTGTTGGTCGGATTTACGGCAGCCATGAGCCATCTGTCAAGCCTGAGCGTCGTAGTGTCGTTGTTCTGACCATCAATGACTGTGGTGCCGCGGTCAGCCATCGAAACATAGATTTTGTTATTCGTCGGGTTCACCACGATTTTCTTCACCCGCGTAGGCGTGGGGATATTTGCTGTCTCCATCATGGTGGTCCCATCGACCACTCGGACGGATCCAGCATTAAAAGCAGCAGCCGAACCGATGTAGAGCTTGTCTGTCGCCGGATTCAGGGCCCAGCTCTCCAAGGGGCCGTCCCAAGATAGCGTGGCGGTGACGGTGTCGCTGACGCCATCGATCACTTTGAGGCTGGAACCGGATATCGTCTTGGTTGCGATGTAGATCTTATTTTTCACCGGATTCACTGCCCAGTTAAGGACGTCAATTCCGTCGATGTTCACAGTTGAGGTGATATTTCCAGATGCACCAATGACCTGTACGCCGGCGTTGGTGAGTACGTATGCCTTATTTGAGACTGGATTGACAATGGTCCTACCACGGCCCGCGGAACCCGCCACGAGATTGGAGGTATTGGTGTCTCCATCCAGCACCGTGATCCCTGCGTCCGTGCTGACGTAGGCTTTATTGGCCTTCTCGTTCACAGCGATATCACCGACGTATGAATCGAACGGAATTAGGGTGGATTGCTGAGTCCCTTCATCGATCACTACAAGGGCATTTCTCTCCATCATCGATGCGTCAGAACTTGCGACGTAGAGTCTGTTCGTCGCCGAGTTGACGGCCAACACCCCAGGCGAGTCACCCACCCACTTCACCTGACTCGAGCCGCGGTCTTTGACCCTGAGCACGGCGCCATCTGACCTTATGTACGCTGTGTCTGTTGTGGAGTTGAGTGCGATGGATGCGGCCTCACCCTCAATGTGGAAATCATCCCCAACAACGTCGGCCGCGGCCGGCGCCGCCGTGGTTCCCAGGGACAAAGCCACCGCCAGGCCGGTGGCGACAAACGAAGCCGCCGCCCGGCGCCGTCGTCGTTGGTTTGATTCTCTAAAGGCGCGCGGTTTATCCAGACCAACAGACATGGTGTCCCCCATAAGTCGTGACGCTCAACGGCGTCGGTGTTCGAATTCTATAGCGGATACACCAACGGCCAATCCTGATCGGATCAGGATTGGCCGTTGATGGTAGTTCCGCGTGGAGCCGACTACAGAATGGCAGTCATGCCGTTCCAGCCTGAGCCCACTTTGCTCGAGGTGGGCCACGATGCTCCGCCGTTGCCCGCATAGAGCCACAGCTCGCCTGCAGCGTTGCGGGCGAGAATATCGGCCCTGCCGTCGCCGTTGAAGTCGCCGGGACCAACAAGTGAATTCATGCTGTTCCAACCCTGTCCAATGGTCTGCTTTGGGAGCCAGCTTCCATAGCCGTTCGGCGGGTAGAGAAACAGGGTTCCGGCGCCGTCGCGGGCTACGAGATCAGAGACCCCGTCACCGTTGAAGTCGGCTACGCCAGTAATCTCGGACATTCCGGTCCAGCCGGAACCGGCCCACATCCGGGGCAACCAACCGCCCTTGCCATCGCCGCGATATACCCAGAGCGCACCATCGCGGGCACGAGCTACGACATCAGCGAATCCGTCACCATGAAAGTCAATTGCCTCAATTGCGCTCATGCCCTCCCAGCCGCTGCCGACCTGCACACGTGCGAGCCAGCTGCCGGAGCCGTTGCCTGGGTAGAGCCACAACACTCCGCCTCCGTCACGAGCCAGGACATCGGCATTGCCGTCTCCGTTGAAGTCACCGGGAGCCACGAGGGCGTTCATGACGTTCCAGCCCTGTCCCACCTGGAGGCGCGGCAGCCAGCCGCCGGAGCCATCGCCGGGGTAGAGCCAGAGCACCCCCGCAGCATCTCTGGCCAAGATGTCGGCCTTGAGATCTCCATTGAAGTCGTTCTTGACGGGATGTTCCGCATTTCCGTCAATGATGCCCACAGAATCACTCTCGGAGTTGACCACGTAAACCTTGTTGTTGGACGTGTTCACGACTGCAGCGTCGGGTTCCTGGCCCGTATAAAGCGCTCTGCTGGTGTTGTTTCGGCCATCAATGATGGTGGTTCCACGGCCAGTCATGGTGGCGTAGATCTTGTTGTTGGACGGGTTTACCACGATGCTGCGAGCCCGGGTAGCCGTGACTATGTGCGCAGTTTCCGTCAGGGTGGCGCCGTCGATCACCTTGATGGATCCGTCGCTGTTCCAGGTACCAGATTCGACGTAGATCTTGTCGGTGGCGGGGTTCACCGCCAAAGTTCCGAGCGGGCCTTCGGATGCCATGGAGCCCGTGATCTTGTCAGTGGCACCGTCGATGACCTTGACGCTGGATCCATACTTTGGTGTCGTCGTGACGTAGATTTTGTTCTTTGACGGATTGATCGCTATAGCGCCGATGCCACCCGCACCCACGGACACAGTTGACGTGATCTTTCCGCTGGCGTCGATGACTTTCACAGTCCCGGCGGAAAGAGCGTAGGCCTTGTTGGTGGCGGTATTGACTGCAATGTCTTGCGCACCGGCGGAGTTCAGGATCGGAGTGGCCACGTTTGTAGCGCCATCGATGATCTTGAGGCCATTTGCAGTGCTGACATAGACCTTATTGGTCTTTTCGTTTACCGCAATGACGTCTGCATTAGCGCCAACTGAGACGGTGATGGCTGCGTGGGTCACGCCGTCAACTACTGCGACCGAACTGGAATCGCTGACGTAGATCTTGTTCGTCGCCGAGTTTACAGCGATGCGCGACGACAAGACATCGGGCTGATACACATTCGCCGTGCCACCCCCGCCGATGCTGTAAATGCCGCCTAAAGTCGACACGTAAGCTGTGTCGGTTACCGAATTCACGGCTATATTGGAAGGCTGCTCACCCACTAGGACAGCGTCCTTGACAGTGTCAGCCGTTGCCGGCGCGGTAGCCGCTCCCAACACCAGTGCCAGCGTCAAGGCGGCGGTGCCGAGCCCAGAGACTGCATGCCATCGTCGTATGCCAACCGGCCCGCACGCGCGCGAACCACACAAAACATTACTCAAAAAATCCCCCGGAAGTCGTGACGCTGAAGCGCGTCTTTACGGGCATTCTATAGCCCGTATGCCATCGCGGATGAATACTACCGATGACGATCGAATGGCGTGGGGCGGGCGGCTTGAAGCCTTAGAGGCTCGGCGGGTGTCAGGGCCAAAGCAAGGGACAACCATTAGAGATTGTGATGAAAAAAGTAGCAAGATATATGCGAGAATCACAAATTCCAGGTGTGAAAAGCTTCTTGGCATTTCTTTCTATTGCCAGTGGAGACCTTGGACGTTACGGTGTGATCACCATCGCTGCATCGTGTTCTACTACTGGGGGCATTACATGAAACGTTCTATGGTCGCTTTTGCGGGCGCTCTTGCGCTTGCGCTTACGGGCGGCGCCACCTCTTCGGCCTTTGCCACTACAAGCATTACGCCGGCACAAATCACTACTGGATTTGCGGGATCCGCATACGGGTCATACATTTTCAACACGGACAAGACACTGACTTCCGGTCCAACTGCCAGTGCGAGCATTGCCTGCACGGGTGCTACTGGTAAGACGGCCTCCAACAACGTCAGCGGGCTTAACGTCCCCGCTGTTGGAACTGTCGGCAATGCAACCACGACTGTCAAGACAGTGCTCACCACGACAAGTAAACGTATTGAGGGGAAGTCGACCGTAGCTGGGGCGAACCTGCTGGGTGGTCTCATCACCGCAGGTGCCATCACCTCTGAAAGCACCGCAGAGAAGAACACCGCAGGTGCTTTTGCCGGGACAAACCAAACAACTATCGCCGACCTCAAAGTGTTGGGCATTGCTGTAAACGCCAACCCGGCAGCCAATACTGTTATTGATCTTAAAGTCCCGCTTCTGGGTTCGGTAGGAAAAGTTACACTGAACGGCCAAGAGAAGCGCTTGGTTGGCACCACCTACCAAGTCTCTACCACAGCATTACGGGTGGAGATTCTGAAAGCCGGGCTACTTGGTCTGAAGGTTGGTACAGACATCCGCCTCGGGGTAAGCAACGTCAAGTTGACGCCACCGCAGACCGGTTATCTCGCGGGGACAGGTTATGGCACAAGGGCTACCCTGGCATCCGGTCTCATAGGGTCCGGCCCCACTGCACTGGCGTCCGTTAAATGCGCGGGAGGAACGACGACGGCGAATGTGGCCGCAGTCAACATCCCTGGTGCGGTCTCGGCTGGAGCTTCCGTGACGACAGCTACAGGCGTTTTGACGCCTGAGGCAAAGAGCACTGTGGTCAATACCATCGGCGGAGTCAATGTTCTGAACGGCGTCATACAGGTTGACGCGATCAAGGCAGAAACCAGCGCAAGTCGTGCTCCGAGTGGGGGTGCCGTGAAGCTGACGGACACGTCGACATTCACGAATCTCAGGATCGCTGGGTTGCCGGCAATAAACGCTTCAGTTGCCCCGAATACAGTCATTCAGGTACCGGGGCTGGGCCAAGTCACTCTACATAAGGTCAGCAAGTCATCGACCACGATAATCGTCACAATGGTCGAGATCGTCCTTAGCCAAGCGCTGGGCACCCTACCTACAGGGTCCAAAATCCAAATCGGGTACTCCAACTCAAGCGTTGGAGCCTAAGCCTCGTAGTTCTCTGATCTACCTAAACCCATTAAGTCCCGCCAACGTCAAGTTGGCGGGACTTTATGGTGGGAACTAAAGCCCGCCCGACACTCCGGGCCTCGCTGGCGAGTCAGGGTCACCACAAGAGCTGGGCGCCCCTAAAGCACGAGTGACAAGTGGGTCCGTGGCGCCGCATCGGATAGTGTCGTCTGCGGGCCAAGTGCCCACGACCTGTACTGCTACCCCCAGGAGAATTCCACAGTTATGAGACGCGCACTCTCCGCTGCCCTGATCACACTCGCTTTGGCTGGGTGCTCCGCCCCGAGCCAGTCCGAGCCCCAGCCTACGACTACGGAGTCCAAACCAGCAGTCCCCAAGGTGACGGAAGAACAGAGCGCTGACCTCTTGAAGCGCATTTCTCCAGTGGCTCCGAAATTCACGCAGGAAGAGATCGCAACCAATTCCCGCTATGTCTGCGCCGCCATCCTGCAAGGCGGCAGCGACAAAGCGCTGGTGGCTACTGTGGTCAAGCATTTCAACCGTGCAGACGATCCCATAGCGGATACCGAGGCGGCCGGAGTTGTGGAAGCAATTCGAGCCAACGGGTTCTGCAAAGAGAATGTCGCATCCTAACGATTAGTGCCCGCTCCGTTTCCGTTCGAATAGCTCCTGCGTCATGGCCATACTCTGAATGGGAACGGTGCTCAGCTCCACGTGCGAGAGGCCAGGAAGCCACAAGGAAGCCCCTGGACGCGACGAGTGCGCGTACAGGGGCTATGCCCAGCAACAACATTTGCGGCTGACTCCGGCGTTAGTTTCCTTTTTCCAGAGCGTGGGCAGTGACGTAGGCACCCAGCTGGTCCTTAGAAAGGGCTCCCGCGATCTCTGCTATGGCTGTTGTGTCTGCGACAACAATAGACTGGCCGTCAGCTGAACTGCCCGTGCCGAGAGTTGGCAAAGTGAACATCACAGTGTCATTGGCCCGCAGATCCTTCATACCTAGGGCAAGGCTGCCGATGGCAGCCGCGTCGAAGCTCTTGTCGACGCTGATGAAAGGAGACACTGCGCCAACCATACTGTTGACGGTTACAGGGTTGGTCAGAGTTTCACGTGCGATCGTCTTGCTAATGATTGCTTTCATATATGCCTGCTGGTTCCGCACGCGCTGGTAGTCGCCGTCGCTGAACGACATACGTTCACGGACAAATGCCAGCGCCTCGTCGCCATTAAGTGTCTGCTTTCCGGCTTCGTAGTAGTGGCCCTTCATAGGGCCCTTGGCCGGTGCAAAGGGGATCTTGACGTCGACTTCTACTCCGCCCAGAGCATCAGTAAGACCCTTGAAGCCTTCAAAATCGACCATTGCGACATGATCAATGCGCTGCTGGAACAGGGACTCAACAGTCTGGACCATCAGTGGCACGCCCCCAAGAGCCAAAGCAGAGTTGATCTTCGATTCGCCCTTTCCTGGAATATCTACCCACAAGTCACGCATAAGCGAGACTGCATAGACATTCTTGCGGTCTGCCGGGATGTGCACGAGCATCAACGTGTCAGCGCGCTGGTCCGTGGAGGCCTGGGTATCGACGTCGAGTTCCGCTGACCCACGGGTGTCACTGCCCATCACAAGGATGTTCATTGCGGCGGTGCCATTCACGGGCTCGGTCTTCTGAGGTCGTGTCGACTCTTCAGGGAAAGCTGTCTCGATCTTGGTGGTGCCCGAATTGAACGTCTGAGCAAGGTTGTAAAGATAGCCACCCCCAATCAGACCCGCGACGAGCACGGCGGCTGCAAAGCCAAGGAGTACGTTCCGTACAGTTTTCTTGCCGCTTTTCTGCCGTCTGGGACGGGACTCTGAGGTGGGAGTTTCGGTATCGTTCGGGAGCGTCATGTGTTCCTTGATGTTGGCATCAGCAGTGACGATTCTATCAAGGCGAAAATACGCCGTCCGCAAACTCCACGTTTTGGTCGGAGACCCGCCGGTTGCTGACGTTCACCAAGTAAGGGGTTCCAGGGGGCAATGTTGATCCATCGAGACTAATGACGATCGATTCAAGTCTTGGATTAGGGCCGGGGTCTTCAGCGTCTTTTTCCACCGTGCTTGAGGGGTTTGAGTCCAACTCATGGGAAGCGCCGTCACTTGTGGTCCAAGACACTTTCACTTGTCCACCGGAGAGGTTGAATCCGACGACGGTCAGTATGCCTGCTTCCGAGTCGACCTTAGCGTCGGTCACGACAGGGGACGTATGGCCCGACTGCAATTGCTCCTTGAGCGGCGTGCCGGTGCCTTTGCACGTGAAGTAGGGATCCCACATGAATGAGATTATTTTTTCAGCCTGAGCCATCTGTTGAAGCTGACGATCCATTCTTTGCAAAGTAGTTTGCCCACGAAGGCTGTTGCCGCACGTATTGGTCTTTGTGGAAGGGGCCATGCCTTCCAAATTGGCCCACAAAACGGCACCTGTCCCGGTGATGCCGTCCGCTGCGGCTTGGAAGTAGTCCCTATTGGGTGCCACGTACTTCTCGCCCCACGTCCCGTTGCCGACGATGGTTGCGGCGAAAGTATCCACGGGCTCGCTGCCCTCGCTGGGCATGTATGCTGCGCCCTTTCCAGTTCCAATTCCATCTTGGATGGCGATGTTCAGTGCGAGGCCACCCGAGGTCTGGGCGATCCGGCGTATCCCGAGCCGGGCATCCTGAGGGCTGACGTTGGAGGCCGCTGATCTGGACTCGATATATGGACTAATGACTGCTGAACGGGTCGGAAGTGCGCGCTTAATTGCCGTGTTTTGCATCTTGTAGAGAGACAAAACAGGGTCGAAAAATTGAGCGGAACTGATTGGCATCTCGAAGTGATGGTAAAAGCCGGCAAGACCTGGAACGTCATTATTGGCGGCCTGGTACTCCAAGAACCGCTCCGTGAAAAGGTCAAGGGTATTCATGTATGAAAGATCGGGTAGGTAGTCAACGTCGGTCCGCTTGACTGGTGCAGGGAGACCCGCATAGAACTTCATGCCTAACTCCGTTGCCGCCGACGACAACGCGCCGGCTGGATCTTCGGCAGACTCTTTGCTGCCCCCCACTATCACCACGTCATAGGTTCCGTCGGGGGAGTTGCAGCTGCGGCCCTCTGTGGGCAGCACCAATATGGTGTAGGACTTGCCGGCGGATGAGACAGTCCGGTCGTTGGGACACTTCGAGACAGAGTCCCCCCAATGGCTTCCGTCGGAATAGGTGAAGTATCGATGAACACTTAAGGAGGTGCTGACGAATTTGCCGCAGGCCATACCTTGCACAACGCAGTCGGTCGGCAGGGATTCCTCCGTGGCCGGCCTCAGAAGGGTGCCAAAAGTGATCGCTGTATCTCCACCCAAGGCCTTGATATCTGCCATCTTGTCCCTGTTGGCGGATGACTCGGTATTGGCGGTGATGAAGTAGCCGCTGATGGGATGGGTGGGCGGCGAAGCGGGGGTGTTGGGTGTAACGGCGGTGTTGGGTGTTACGGCGTTATTGTCCCAGGGAGCGAGGATCACTCCCGCGACGACCAGGAGGGCCGCGAGCATGGCAACGGCCCATCGCCTTATTCCTTTGGGGGATGGCCTCTGCGGCGATGATTGTCGGGAGAGGTTAGGGGGCGTCATGTATTCCTCTGAATCGACATCAGCAGAGACGACTCTATCAAGAGAGGGCATAATCCCGCCCCGGCGGGCGGGCTCCCGGCGGATCTCTGCGGCTGAGGGGGATGGGTCTAGTCCATACGATAAACTAATCCGGGTCGCCCCTCCGCGGAGGGGAACGTCCGCGCGCCGTCATGTCTCAGGTGGTTGCGATAAATGGATCGCCGAAAGCGTTCTGAAACACATACAACGGGGGGAAAGTTGGGCACTGGAATCAAACGTGTTCAAGCCGTGCTCGTGGTCTTCTTACTGGCCAGCATCGGGTTCATAGGCATTCAGCCCGCTGTCGCCACCGAACTGGAGCCGGGACCAGGGAGTGAAACCGGGCAACCGACCGAAACGGCAACTCCCACCCCACCAGTGGTGCCGCCGGTCGTAGTGCCTCCGATTTTGGAGCCGTCTCCAACCCCCCCTCCTTTGGAGCCGGAGAAAACGCCGGAACCAGCTCCTCCGGCTGTAGAGCCGGCACCCGTTGCTCCTCCGGTCAACGAGCCCGTGGCCCCGCCAGCCGTTGAAACAGTTGCTCCCACCGCTCCCACCCAAGAGACGCTTTTGCCAAACCTGCCCAGGGACGGCGAGGTTCAGGGGTATGTTGATCAACCTTTGGTTCCTGAGGAACCCACGACGGCCCCTGCGGAGTCCACACCGTCTCCAACGCCCACTCCGATGCCAACCAAATCAGCGGCGCCACCCGTTGCCAGCGCCGATATTGCGGGTCCGCTAAAGGTTGCCTTGGCACCCGTTGCTGAGAACAACCCCCTTGTCCAAGGGGTTACCATCCTCGTGCTGATTCTGCTGGGCGTTGCATACTTCCGTGCTCTGCGTTCCAAGGGGAGTCCTCGCCCCCGTCTTAACGGCAAGTAGCCCATGGGTTACTCCCTAACCGGGGAACAGGCTGCGGAAAATCCTGCATCACCGATGCGCCTCATGCTCCTCACGCACTCTTATTGGCCAGAACATAGCCCACCCCAACGCAGGTGGGCCTCCCTCGCTCGTGAATTCCGTAAAGCTGGCTGGGACGTGGACGTTGTCGCGCCTGTGGCCCATTATCCAAACGGCCGGCGCAATCTGCCCCGCCGACAAGCAGGACTCGCTTTTTCGCATCAGCGAGGTCCTCATGGTGAAACCATCCGACGGGTCCCCTATCTGAGGCACATGGGCACGTCGTCCCTTGCCCGATTTATGGATCAGCTGTTCTCTGCTGTTATGTCCGTTCCCGTGGGCCTTGGAGGCAAGAAGCCCGACGCCATTCTCGCCACGGCTCCCAGCCTTCCTACGTTGGCCACCGGGTACGTTCTCTCCAAGCTCAGGAGGGTCCCTTTTATTGTCGAGATGCGGGATGCATGGCCGGACCTGGCACGTGATGCTCGTATCGTTCAGGGCAGCGTAAAGAGTCTTGTGGAGCATGCTGTGGAGTTCTTGCAGCAACGGGCCGACTTGGTAGTTACAGTGACAGAGGGATTTGCTGACACGCTTCGCGCGCGGGGCATCAAGCATGTAGCCACGGTCAGTAATGGACTGGATCTCCATACAGTCCCATTCCTGGAGCCCCCCGCTCTTGATCGTACGGAGTTCCGGGCTCTCTACCTTGGCAATCACGGCAAGAGCCAGAAGCTGGACATTCTCATCCGAGCCAGCGCATTGTTGGGAGATGGTTTTCACCTGACACTGGTCGGCCAAGGTACAACCAGGCCTCAACTGGTCAAGCTCGCTCGGGAACTGAACGCTCCGGTGACCTTTTACCCATCGCTTCACGGCCCGGCTGTTCTTGAAAAGTACCGGGAAACGGACACTTGTATCGTGTCGCTTCGCGATGATTGGAAGTCATTTGAGACAACCGTTCCGTCGAAGACCTACGAGGTTCTGGCGATCGGCAGGCATGTGACCGCAATCGTCCGAGGTGAGGCTGAGCGAATCATCCGCGAAGCCCAAGCGGGCGACGTGGTGCAGGCCAATCCTGAAGCTGTTGCTCAACTGTGGCGCGAGCTTTCCCAAGACCGCCAAAGGCTCGCAGCAGGCAAAAGTGGTCGTGAGTGGGTAAGCGAGCACGCGGACTATGCGCATCTTGCCCTTCAATATATGCAGGAGATCGCAAAAGTAGCAGCCAAGACCCAGCAGGCGTCAGAACGGCGGGAATCCACATGATTCGCGTCATGACTAACTTCAAGTTGGCAGCAAGCACAGTTGTTGAACACATGACAGAGGCACCGTTCATGCTCGTGCTCCTGATACTTAGGCGGCTGCCTTCATCCGTGGTTGGGCCCGCTGCCACCATGGTTGCAAAAGCAGCACCAAGTTCGTCTAAACCGCTATTTTTGCTCGCAAGTCACGCTGCTGGTGACATTGGCGGATTGGTGAAGCGGTTCGAAGGCACTTCGGCTCAGAGAATCACCGCCGGCCAAGCTCGGAGGGCAAGCGAAATTGCACTTGCCGCGGGACAGCCTGAATGGGCGGACATTTTCTTGGTTCAAGCCGAGGGCGCACGTCAGCGTCCTGCGACTTCGGCGCGACGCAAGTGGTACGACGGCGACATGTCCGGGGCTGTAGAGGCTTTGACAGGTCAACCCGCAGGTATGGCCAGGCAGCGAGCACGACTCGAATCAGAGCTCAAAGTCTTCAGGGGATGGCGCCCCGTACTGCCGAAAATCAGCTTCGAGTCAAAGCCTCGGCGCGTCATGCACCTCTTGACGAATTCCGTACCCCATACGGCCAGTGGTTATGCTCGGCGGACCCATTCGATCCTCACGTCGCAACAAGACTCCGGTTGGGAGACGTTAGCCGTCACCCGTCTGGGCTATCCGGTACAGATCGGTGCACTCACCGCGCGGAAGGACGACGTTGTGGATGGAGTCCACTACACTCGCCTACTTCCAACCCACATGGCCAAGTCCATGGATGGTCGCTTACAGCAGCAGGCCGATGAACTTCTCAAAGTAGCCCGGAGTTTCAAGCCTTCCGTTCTTCATACAACTACTCACTTTGTCAACGGTGTGGTTGCACGCGAAGTAGCAAACGCTTTGGACTTACCCTGGGTTTACGAGGTTCGTGGGCAGCTTGCCGACACTTGGGCATCAACTCGCGGCGACGATGCGCGGCGCAGCGAGCGCTATCAGTTGTTTATGGAGCGCGAGGCCGACGTCATGCGCAGCGCTGACTTGGTGGTAACTCTTGGTGAGGCCATGAAGAGCAATATCGTTGCGTCGGGAGTCCCGGCCAACAAGGTGCTCATCTGCCCCAACGCAGTGGGTGGATCCTACTTGAGGGAACCCCTGGAGCATAAAGCGGCCCGTCTTGCCTTGGGACTGGATCCGGAGGGGCTTTACATAGGAACCGTCAGCAGTCTTGTGGATTACGAGGGCATCGATGATCTCGTCTCAGCATTTGCGCTGCTTGCACCTCGGCTGTCAAAGTTGAAGTTGCTCGTCGTTGGAGATGGGGCGGCGGCTCCTGCTCTTCAGGATCAGGTCCGGCGACTCGGTCTATCGGAACGAACTCATTTTGCAGGTCGGGTGCCGGCAGCCAAAGCGCATCTCTTCCACCAAGCTCTGGATGTATTCGTCGTGCCTCGGAAGGATCTCGCCGTAACGAGGGCGGTCACGCCGTTGAAGCCGGTCGAGGCATTGGCCTCGGGGAGACCTGTGGTGTCAAGTGATCTTGATGCCTTACGGGAGATCGTGCATGACAGGGTAAACGGCCGCTTGGTACCAGCGCAGAAACCTGACGCTTTTGCCGATGCACTGTTCGAATTGCTCGACGACGAAGGTCTGCGACTCCGATTAGGGGCTGCCGGCCGTCAGGAAGTCCTGGCCACGCGGACATGGAAAGCAAACGCAGATCTATATGGCAAGGCTTACGAGACATTGAGGGGCAACTGATGTCAGCGGACAGGTTGGCAACGGGTGCAGCGCTTTCCTGCACCTACGATGGCGTACTGGTTCAGTTGGGTTGGGCTTGCGACACAGTGTTTTCGAAACGATCAAGGAGACCCATTTAGTGTCGGCAAAGAAAGCTAAGCTTCCACCGCCGGCGGCAATACAGCCGTTGTCGGTGGATATCAGGAAGCTCTCCCGGGTCGGGTCCCGTCCGGGGTTTCTGGACTATCTGGTCCAGCTTTGGGATTACCGCCAGTTTATTTTCTACGACGCCCGGGCTCGGGTACAGAGTGGAACACGGAAAGACCGGCTTGGTAGCGCCTGGCTTCTGCTGAACCCCGTCTTCAATGGGTTGACGTACTACTTCGTGTTCGGCCTGCTGCTGCAGACCAGCCATGGCATCGATAATTTTGTCGGTTATCTGGTTGTTGGAGTCTTCCTTTTCCAGTTCAGCGCCGGCGCGATCACGTCAGGTGCGCGATCGATTCGCAACGGTAAATCTGTTGTGCAAGCATTCAATTTTCCACGGGCAGCACTGCCCTTGGGTGCCAACATGCGTGAGATGCTTTCAGCTGTTCCCTTGATTTTGGGCATGCTCCTTCTCATAGTTCTGGTGCCGCCCGCCGAGAAAGTCAGCCTGTTGTGGCTTCTTACCATTCCGGCCGTGATTCTGCAGGGGATCTTTAATCTTGGGATCGGGCTGATACTTGCACGTGTCATCTCGAAGGTTCACGACATCACCCATCTCCTTCCGTTCGTTATCCGTGCCTGGATGTACGGTTCGGCCGTCTTCTACTCTTACGAACGGTTCGTGTCCGATCCGACGATTCTCGCCGTGATGAAGTTCAATCCGCTCTTCAACGTCATTGATATCGTTCGCAGCAGCGTCCTTTACGACCGTGTGCCTTCTTGGGAGTCATGGGCAACTCTGGGTGTCGTCGCGCTGGGGGCACTCTTGATTGGCTTCGTATTCTTCTGGCAAGGGGAGGAGACCTATGGGCGCGATTGATTCAACTGCATTTCTGGATGGTCCACCCTGCGTAGTCATAGACAAGGTCCGGATGACTTATCGGGTGCCATCTTCTGACGGGCGCAGCACGTCCAGCAGACGGGGAATCAGGGGAAGAATTACAAGCCTGCTGGAACGGCCGAACTTGGTCACCGTTTCGGCGCTCAAAGAGATCTCTTTGGTCGTGGAGAGGGGCGAGTCTGTCGGTATCATCGGCCGTAATGGTTCTGGAAAAAGCACAATGATGAAATTGATCAGCGGCCAGGTGGCGCCTACCCACGGTGCTGTCTACGCTTCAAGCACTCCCGTTCTCCTTGGCGTCAATGCCGCACTGGTCCCTGAACTTTCCGGCGATCAAAACGTTGTTCTGGGCTGCCTCGCTATGGGGATGACAAAGGAGCAGATCGATGCTCGTTTCGACAGTATCGTCGAAGTCTCTGGTTTGGATTCCGCCATCTTCCTGCCAATGAAAACGTACTCCTCAGGCATGGCGTCCCGGTTGCGCTTTGCTATTGCAGCATCTGTCAATCCGGAAATCCTCCTGGTCGATGAAGCGCTGAACACTGGAGACGCACAGTTCAACAACCGAAGTAAAGCGCGCATGGATGAGCTGCGGGCCCAAGCGGGTTGCGTCTTCATCGTCAGTCACGGTCTGGACACCATCCGGGACATGTGCAGCAGGGTGATCTGGCTGGATAAGGGCGAGCTCATCATGGATGGGCCCGCTGAGGACGTGACAGCTACGTACAAAGACTTCTCATCCAACCTTTCTCGTGGGAACAACCTCACAGCCGCAGGTATCAAGGATGAAGCCCGTGCAAACCTTGTCGCTACACGTGTGCTCGAACGAGCCAGCGGGCGTCGGATGGAAGGACGCTGACATGCTAGTAATCGAGGACATTCGCAAAGCTGCCTGGCATTACCGACAGGGTGGACTGAACCAGCTCTTGGAGTGGCGCAGGAGACAAAAAGTCGAGAAGCGAATTAACAGTCCACGAGGCAAACGAAAGACGCGACCTGGTTCTTCTGGTTCGGGGCCCGCTAATCTTGCAGCCTTTGGGCCCTATCGCGTACCTGATCGTGATCCGCGACGCCAGGATCTTAGAGTCGGCGTGATTCTGGATGATTTTTCAAGTGCTGCTTACTCCTTTGAATGGAACTTGTTGCACCTTCGCAAAGACTCGTGGCAGGAGCAGTTGGCGGAAACGTCCATCGATTTCCTGTTCGTAGAGTCTGCCTGGAGCGGCAACCAAGGCTCTTGGAAGTACCAGCTCATGGGCACATCCGGACCAAAGCCGGAGTTCTTGGAATTGATGGCGTGGTGCCGGGCGCGGCAGATTCCTACAGTCTTTTGGAATAAGGAGGATCCACCTCACTACGAGGACTTCCTCCCCGCAGCTCGTGAGTTCGACATGGTCTTCACGAGTGATTCAGACCGCATTCCGTCCTATCAAAGGGACTTGGGCCATGACCGCATAGCTCCGCTGCCGTTTGCTGCACAGCCTGCAATCCACAATCCGGTTCGCATTGGTGAGGGTCGCCATTCAAGAGGAGTGGCCTTCGCCGGAATGTACTTTGCTCATAAGTACCCTGAACGCCGACAGCAGATGGATCTACTCCTCAGTGCGGCAAGGGACGCGTCGTCTAAGTCAGGGCCAAGGTTGGACATATTTTCGCGCCAACTAGGTGGCGATTCCAGCTACCAGTTTCCAGTACCGTTCAACGAGAACGTAGTCGGTAGCCTGGACTACGCAAAAATGCTCACTGCGTACAGGGCGTACAAGGTATTTCTCAATGTTAATTCCGTGGTCGGTTCTCCCAGCATGTGCGCGCGAAGGATTTTTGAGATCACCGCTTCGGGGACACCGATAGTCTCAACGCCGAGCGCGGCTATCGGTCACTTTTTTGAGCCGGATGAGGTTTTTGTAGCGGGGTCACAAGAGCAGGGTGAACATCAGATCAGAATGTTGGCCCGCAGCCCCGAACTCAATGATCGAGTAGTTCATAGGGGCCAACGACGAATCTGGAGCGAGCACACGTATGCCCACCGCGCGGAAACGATAATCGCAGCTGTTCTCCCGGAGCGTGTGCGTCGTGTTGCCCTGCCAACAGTCAGTGCTCTCGTGCCGACCATTCGGCCGCATCAACTGGAGCATGTCTTCGCCACCATCGGAAGCCAATCGGACGTTGACGTTGAGTTGGTCTTACTTACGCACGGCTTTGAAGTTCCCATGGACCGTGTGCAAGGTCTGGCCGAAAAGTACGGGGTTCAGCGATTCAAGCTTCTGACCGCGTCCAGGGACTTGACCTTGGGTGAGTGCCTGAACCTGTGTGTCGCGGCATCCTCAAGTGAAGTACTCACAAAGATGGATGATGATGACTACTACGGTCCGCAATATCTTGTGGACCTCCTGCATGCGCTTGACTACTCGAAGGCAGATGTAGTGGGTAAGCAGGCCCACTACATGCACTTTGCGTCAACTAAGGCGACTGTTCTCCGGATTGCTCACATGGAACACCGGTCAACCCGCTTCGTCGTGGGACCAACTATCACGGCGCGTCGGGAGGTCTTCGAATCCCATCCTTTTGAAGCCGTTAACCGAGGAGAAGATACAGGTTTTCTTAGAGCCGTCACCACAGCGGGCGGTTCCATCTATTCTGCCGACAGATTCAACTTCTGCCAGTTCCGGCAGGGCGACGGCCATACCTGGAATGTCTCAGATGAGGAACTGGCCGCGTCCGGCGAAATCAAGTTCTTTGGAGATCCCAAAGAACTCATCACTGTTTAACAAAAAGGGGAAGTAAATGACGAATATCAAAACCGTAGCTGTTGTTGGCCTTGGATATATTGGGCTTCCGACTGCCGCCATCCTCGCGACTAATGGGATCAACGTTGTTGGTATCGACGTAAACCAAAACACGGTCGATGCAGTAAACCGCGGCGAGGTCCCATTTGTGGAACCCGACCTCGGTGTACACGTGGCAGGTGCCGTGAGCCAGGGACACCTTAAGGCAACAACGGAGACTCCATCTGCAGAGGCCTACATTGTGGCCGTACCGACTCCGTTCCGCGACGACCATTCTGCCGACTTGAGCTACATTGAGGCAGCGGCTCGCGGAATAGCACCCCAGCTCAAAGGCGACGAACTCGTTATTCTCGAGTCGACTTCACCGCCTCGCGCCACGCGTCACATGGCTGACTATATTCTCGCCCTGAGGCCTGACCTCTCGCTTGACGGCGCCAATGGTGCCCCTGTTATTCACTTTGCTCACTGCCCCGAGCGAGTTCTGCCGGGCCGCGTAATGATCGAACTCGTCACGAATGACCGCATTGTGGGTGGCATTACGCCCGCGGCCGCAGAACTGGCAAAAGACCTCTATGCGGTCTTCTGCCAAGGGGAAATCTTGGTCACTGATGACGTGACGGCTGAAATGGCGAAGCTGGTTGAGAACTCCTACCGCGATGTGAACATTGCCTTTGCAAATGAACTCTCTATCATCAGCGATAAGCTCGGAATCGATGTGTGGGAATTGATCCGGTTGGCAAACCACCACCCGCGGGTCAACATCCTGCAGCCTGGTCCGGGCGTGGGGGGTCACTGCATCGCTGTGGACCCGTGGTTCATTGTGGCTGCGGCCCCGGAGGAAGCTCAGCTCATCCGGCAAGCACGTATCACCAACGATGCCAAGCCCGAATGGGTTGTGGCCAAAGCGCGCAAGGCGGCTGAGGAAGTCGGAGCCGCGCCGGTTATCGCCACGCTTGGATTGGCGTTCAAGGCAAACATCGATGACCTGCGCGAGTCGCCGTCCATCGGCATCACAGCTGAACTGGCTGAGCAGCTTCCCACGGCCAAGCTCTTGGTCGTTGAGCCGCACGTGGAGGCCCTTCCCGCAGCTCTTCGGGACCGATCCAATGTGGAGCTCGTAGGCACGGAAGAGGCCATTTCCAAAGCTGACGTCATTGTGGTTTTGGTGGACCACGACGAATTTAAGTCCATTTCGCCGGCGGCTTATGCAGGCAAGACGGTAATTGATTCCCGCGGCATCTGGGGAACGGATCTCACCGTAGAAGCAGCTGCCACAGCAGTCCACGCCGCCAACTGACAGCACTTCGGTTACCACAGAGGAAGACTCACTACCTTATGGACCCTAACAACGGGGACGTCGAGCAGATTCGGCAGGGCATTAGCCGTGCGGCGCTTGCGCACAATGTCCAGATCGAAAAACTGCAGGCTGAGTTGCGCGACGCGTACCAGCGGGAAGTGGAGATGGCCTCTGTGGTAGCCGAGCGGCGGCAGTTCAGCCAAGAGCTTTTCACGGCCCGCCTGAAACTGGACATGTACCGGGAGAAATATGCTGCCAGCCAGCGAGATCTCGCAGAGCGCGACAAGAAACTCGCAGCATTGTCCAATTCGGCGCTCGGTGCGCTGCAGCTGAAATATTGGCGCCTGCGCAGGCGCCAAGGACGGGGGAAAGCCTGATGGGTGACACGGAGAATCGCCTGTGGCGGGCTAAGAAGCGCTTGGAAGAACTCGAATACTGCCAATCTGTGTCCGACTCACGGCAGGGGTTTTACACTTCGAAGTTCTACGTGGATTCAGTACTCGCTGGCAAACCCGCAATGCCGTCGACGACGAAACAAAAGTATCTGTCACGACGGAACGCGTCACACGTCCAGGGCTATATTGAGGATCTCCGTCCCATTTTGGAGGATATTCCCGAAACGCTGGGTTCGAGAAGCCTCAGGCCCCATCCGGTTGACGTCGCGATTATTGCCGATGAATTTCTTTACAAGAGCTTCGACTCAACCGCGAGTCTCAGCTACGTCACTCCGGCAAACTATCAGGACGTAGCTGCTGATGCCGGGCTGTTGCTCATAGCGAGTACCTGGCGTGGACTTGGCGGTGAATGGAAAGGGCTTGCGACTCCCACATCGAAGAAGAGGAAGTTCCTTCTCGAAGAGGTCGTCCCATACTTCCGAGCCAAAGGGGTGCCAATTGCCTTCTACTCCAAAGAGGATCCGCCCAACTATAGCCAGTTCCTGAGCATCGCCAAGGCAGCCGATCATGTATTCACCTGTGCAGCAGAAAGCGTTGCTGACTACACAAGGGATTGCCCGGATGCAAGCTCAATTGGAGTATTGAGTTTCGGTGTTAACCCGTATCACCACTCACCGGTGTACTCCCGGAGACACCGTCTCCCGGATGTGCTGTTCGCTGGTTCATGGCATACACAGCGATACCCTGCACGCCGATCGGGAGCGAAAGCGATCTTCGATGGTGTCCTCGAATCGTCTAGAAACCTCGTGATCATTGACCGCAACTGGTCATTGGAGAACAGCAGATACTTTTTCCCGGAAGAGTACCTTCAGCATGTGGTGCCCACCGTTGACCATGATCTGCTTTTGAAGCTCCAGCGGATCTCGGACTTCAACATCAACCTCAACTCCGTTATCTCGAGTGCTTCGATGTACGCCAACCGGGTTGTTGAACTTCAGGCCATGGGGTCCATGGTGTTGTCGAACTATAACGTGGGAGTCAACAACAGATTTCCCAACGTGCTGACGGCCCAAACTACGTCAGACGTTCGGGACGTTTTAGACGGAATGTCCAAGAGCAGCCTCTACGAGGTGCAAATGGAAGGTCTAAGACGGGCCTACACCGATCACCTTGCTCACGATCGCATGGCTGAGATTTTGGAGGCGGCGGGCCAGCCAACGGGAGCTTCGCGGTCGAGGGTGTGCGCTGTCATGGAGTCACCTTCCGAGGAACTGCAGCGGGTCGTTCGGGAGCAGACTGTCAGGGGAATTGAAACAGTCAGCCCCGAGCAGTTGCGCCAACGGTATAGGGAGTTTGATATAGCCGTACCCGTTTCGGACCGGTTCAGATACAGCCCGACCTATGTTGAGGATCTTGTTAACGCGTTCAAGTACGCGGACGTTGATTTCGTCACGAAGTCCATGCCGAATGTCGGCACTGACGCAGTCAAAATGCCCGAGCACGAGTCCTTTTCGACGTTGCCGGAACCTACTGCCGGCGCATTGTGGCTCGAGTCCGATGCCGGCGAAATGTATCTCCGCAATGACCGCGTTCGAGGCAGCGGCTACGTACTCGATCCGCTGGGCATTACCGGACGTGAAGAGTCTCTGGTGCTGTCAGACCCGATGCCGGCTTCGGACGAAGCGCTACTTTCCGTCATCGTGCCCGTTCATAACAACGGCCCTTTCCTGCTTCACAAATGCATCAGGTCCCTTGAGCGTTCGTCCATCTTCACCAAGATGGAGATCATCCTGGTTGATGATGGGTCGACCGACCTGCGCACGCATCAAATACTTGACGAATTAGCGGAGCGGTACAGCCAGGTTAGCGTCTTTAAGTTCGGGGATACGGGCTCCGGTAGTGCGTCCAGGCCTCGAAATAAAGGGCTGGAACTGTCGACGGCGCCTTGGATAACATATTTGGATCCAGACAATGAAGCGATCTATGACGGCTATGCGAAGCTCGTTCAGCTCGCTGTTGATGAATCGCTGGACCTGGCACTGGGTGACATGCTCAGATATTCAGACGGAATCAGGAACTTCCATAACTCCCGAAAATTGGGCCGCCATTTGAACATCTCGCCCGTAGAGGGCGACGACGTCTCGGAAAGTCTCCTCAGTCGCTTGGACTTCTACCCGATGAGTATCCAAGCAGCTGTGCTCAATTCCGCATGGGTTAAGAGCCTTAACCTTGAGCAGCCCGTGGGAGCGCTTGGGCAGGACTCATTCTTCTTCCAGCAGTTGGTACATTACGCCCGCAGAATCGACGTCCTCGAAGTACCAATCCACATCTATTACGGTGCGGTGGAGAACTCTGTAGTAAATACACTCGGACCACGGTTCTACCAAAAGTACTTTCCCTTGGAGAAGGCTCGTGCCGCCTGGCTTGAAGAAGTCGGACTGATGCCGGACTACAAAGCGGGTCGCGCCCAGACATTCATGAAGCACTGGTTTATCCACAAACTCAAGCGCGTCCCTGAATCTGATGTCGCCGAATGTGTTGAGTTGATCCAGCAACTGGGGCAGATATACGCGCCGATAGTCTGGGAGGATCCTGAGGTGTTGGCGATTATGGAAGGTGACCCTACAACGCTCTAGCCTCCCGCGTAAGGACCCTACGTTGCATCCAGACGTTCGGGCTACACCTTTCACCGCCGCGCGGGACAGACGCCACTGGGCGGTCTCTTTGGCGCCGTATAACAAATGCCCCCACCCGCAGGGTGGGGGCATTTGTTGGTTGTGGCTACTTGTGTTTGTGCATGTCGAAGCGTTCGAGCATGAGGCGTTCATCCTGATACGCCGGATGGTCGGCCCACAATGACGGAGCGTGCCTCCATTTGTCGAGGTAGTAGCCCAGGATCTCGCTGCCAGACTGCTCCACGATCTTGGTGAGCGTATCAATGTGGATGTAGTGATAGACGTTGAACTGCCGCCCGGTGAGTTTCTTGGAGAAGTTGGTGGGGTGTGCAACCATCTCCGCAGCAATCCATGGCACTGGAACCTCAAGAAGGTTCTCTCCGGGCAGTAGATCGAACTCTTTAAGGTGCTTCTGACCGGTTATCTTCGGCACACTCCCGAAGGGGTTATAGATCGTCTCCCCAATAGCCACCTTTACTTGAGCTGCATGTTCAGCGGTGACCTTCATCAAAAGTCGGTTAGGCGCGGGCCAAGAGAACCTGCTCAAACGAACCTTGATGCGCCCCAACTTGCCATCTCGAATGCTCAAGGGACCTGCTTTGAGAGCTTCCCCCGCCTGATCGCCCTCCACGTTCGCATTGAAGACGCCTGCTGAGGGAACCACTACCTGACAATCTGTCACTTGCACGTCGCTGCCCACGGCATTGAGCTGGAAGGTAGCGTCGCCTTCGAGTTTGTAGCGAGAGTTGGCGAGCTCAGGGACGTCGTAGAGGCCGATGACGCTTTCCATGCCCCGGACGGATTTGTGGAACACTTCCCAATCGCCCTCATCATTCGTGGCCTTCGCCACGTCCAACAGGATGCACGTCGCTGTGGTCCATCCATTCAGCGTGCAGTTCGGGAAGGTTGCCGGGTATTCCTCGATAATGAGTCCACCGTCGCCGGTGTAGCGCGCCACGCCGCCGTCCTCTACGGGGATGGTCAAGCTGGTCAGGACAGCCTTCAGTGGTTCGCGGAACCGTTCGGTATCCGGGTATGCGAGGAGCTTACTGAGGACGTCCACGTAACGGGATTGCGTGAGGCCGCTGTACCAGGTGCCCTTTTTGCTGGAGACCTTGGCGCGTTCCTCGTCGTAATTGAATACCAGGCCGTCGTGCAAAGGCTCCATCATGGCGACAGAGATGTCAGCGACCCGAATGGCAGCTTCGAGGAAAATGGGATCCTTGGTGAGCCCATACTGGATCAGATAGTCAGTGATGACGTAAGGGCCATAGATCGGGTGCGCCATGAGCACACCATCAGTCCGGCGGCCAGGGTATCCGTTGGGCAAGAACTCTATGCGGTAGTAATCCCAGATGGCTTTGCGCTCCATGCGGAGCGGCGGCAAACCAACCTCGTGTTCATTGGTCACGTAGTCGGTAGATGAGCCCATGAGTTCCCCAGTTGTTAGGTCGATATTACCAAGGACCTACGTTACCGGTTGGAACAGACCTGTCCCTTGTTCAGACGGGAAGCACCGTCACAATATGGCCGCCTGACGTTGATGGCGCCGGATAAGCAAAGCACTGACTTAGCACACCGCCATGCCCCAACCTTCGTATGAGGGTTGCTGAATGTTCGCATACTCCACGCCTGGCGAGGAGGGACGGTTTGAAGTCAGGATGTTTTAGGCCTTGACTCTCTCATGTCGCTCCTAAGAGCACTCATGAGCCAAGAGCTCCTATTTGTCTCAGTCTCAGGAGATCCTTCTGGCGTACCTAGTCCACGTTGTCGAAGGTGAACATGCTCCTGAACACGTGGTGGCGGGTTTTCCTGGCCTCCAAACAGACGGACCAAACGCCCTCGCGGGTTCCGTCCTCGACTGACCGCCAGCCCCGGAGAGGGTTGTCGGATTCACGTACTGGGCCTTGGACAGAAGCGCCCGGTTCCGTCCTTAACGTCAGATGCCACTCTCCACCGGCTGGAGACCAAGAGAGCCCGGCAGAAGGGGATGCACTTAATGTCAATGCCCCAGAGAGATTGAACCAAACCTGGTAGTCCCGCTTGACGGCATCTGTAGACTGCACGTCATCTGTGACGGTGAGACCAATGCCAGGCCTCAACTCGACCGTCCTCCGGTGTGTCCATCCTCCGTGCTCCATGCGCCCTTGCAGGATGAACACGTCTCCCACTTGCTTGCATAGTCCAAGTCCGGAGCCTGCGGGAGCGCGACGCCGATCGTGGTCTCTGCCATTGGCGGTCACAGTGTTGTGCGCCATCGTGGACTCGACAAACCGTCGGAAAGGATCGGCGTAATAGAAACCGTCGGCGCGAAGGGGAGAGTCTATCGGCAGTTGTGCCCCATACCCATAACGGCCGCCTTCGACCAATATCTCCTGCCCCCGGTCATACCAGACGAAATTGAGATCGTCTGCGTGTTTGTGCGCTCTCCCGTGGAAGGCCGCTGTGAAAGCGAGATAAGACGAAGTTGACTGTCCTGCTTCTCCTCGCGGCTGAGGCGAACGGACAAAGGCGTAGCCAGAGTCCGGAAATACTCCCAGTTCTGTTGGGCACGCCTGACCGAATGAACCTCCCGACATCAGAAAGTTGGTTTCCGGGCTCAGTGTCAGAGGATGACTCCCGTCTATCATTTTGACATACGGTGTATCACCCAACGGGACCAGCGAACCATTGGGCTGGATCATCCAGCCCAGCAAGTCGGCGGCCTTGCGCAGGCGGCCCGTCAGTTCGGAATCTTCGATGAGGCCGTTGTCCACCGCAATCTGGAAGGATTGCATGAGCATCCGATGATATTCGGGGGAGTGCTCGCTGTGGCCGCCGTCAGGAAGGAACTGTGTTCGGATCATGACTGCCAGCCGTCTGCGGCCCTCCTCAGCCAGCCCGCTCATCTCTGGCACAGCTTCAAGAGCTGCGCCCAGTACTGTCTGACCGATGGCCACAAAATAGCCGTGGTTAGTGCTTGGATTGAACGAGCTTTCGAGGGCGAATTCGAGCCTATGCCTGTCTACAGCACTGAGCAGGGATCGCAGTTCCTGGATAGCAATGCCGTTTTTTGCCCCCAGATAGATGAGGCCAGCGAGTCGAAGGGCGCGCTGTCCGAGAGCCATGTTGTACCAGACGATCGCGTTGTCTGTCTCCTGGTCAGAATACCTTTCCGACCAGGAGACTGCACGATCCAAGCACCATTGAAGGTAGATCCTCTCGCCAGTACGGACAAACTCCTGAATTGGCCTATCCATGAATTTCCAGCCGTGAAGCTGGGAACCCCAGCTTCTGTCGTCCGCGCAGAGAGTATCCCAGGCGAGGGGCAGCGAGAGATCCAGCCGACCATAGTCTCCGGCCTTCCAGCCGTTGCTGGCGACATCCGAATCGGAATCACTGATTAAGCTGTCGAACCAAACTGCGTCCGAAAGATCAGGGCGGTGACTTGAAGCGATCCATTGCCGAAGTGCTTCAATATCAGCGTCCGTTAATTGCTGGAACAGCAATTCAGACGCGGATTGCATTCGCCGCCAGATTCGCATACTGGTTGTTATAGACAGCCGCGTTGGCTTCCCACGAGCGACTTTCACGTACCCAAGTCGCGCCGGCTGCCGCCATCTGGCTCCGCGTCTCAGGGCTTGAAACCAGGTCGGAGAGTACGTCCGCGAGTGAGTCACTGTTTCCGGCCTGGAACAGAGCGGCCGAGCCGCTTGCCTCCGCAATTTCCTTGAGCGCGTCGACGTCAGACATGACAATCGTTCGTCCCGTTGCAAAGGCTTCAAAGGGTTTCAGGGGCGTGACGAGCTGGCACACAGCTGCTGCCGTGCGTGGGACAACGAAAATGTCGATGAGCCCGTAATAGCCCAGAATGTCCTCGTGGGGTACGCGCCCTGTGAAGAGAGCATCGTGAAGTCCGAGCGACGCAGCTGTGGCCTTGAGGGAGTCGAGGACTGGTCCATCGCCTACCACCAGGAGCCGGACGGGAACGCTCAGGCGTTCACGCAACTGTCGGAAGGCTTCGATAAGAACCGGTACGCCCTCATATTCGACCAGGGATGAAATGTACCCGATGACGATCTCGTCGCTCTGTATGCCAAGCCTGCCAGCCAACTCGGCATTTCGCGTTTGAACCGGGAATTGGTCGCCACTGACAGCGTTCGGCACTACCGAGGTCTTGTCCTCCGGGCACCCTTCGGCCGTAATTCGGCGTTTCATGACCTCTGCGAGGGTGAACACATGGTCCGCTGCTTCCCTGCAATCACGCTCGCGTTCCCGACGCCATGCGTAGGTATCAGGGACGCCCCAGCGACTGCTGAATGCCTCGATGTCTTCGATACCGCTGGCTTGGGCCATTCGTGAAAGCCAAGACTCTTCCCAGAAGCCGCGGCTTTCGTAAATCACAGGAATCTCGAAGTAGTCACCAACAGCCCTTGCGGAGAGAGCATTGAAGAAGTCAGAGTGGGCATGGAGAACAGCAGGACGCACCTCTGCAACCACTCGCGCGAGTTCCTCGACGTTGGCGCTGAGCCAGGTAGTCAGGGGAGTGTTCAGTCGGATGGGTCCCGTCGGGAGATGGTAGGTGACACCGTCAACGTCCATCTGCGCGGCTACGTCGGCGTTCACTGCATCGCCTACCTGATTGCACACGTGTACTTCCAACCCGGACTGGATCTGGGCTAAGGCCGTGTAGTGCGTACGCAGCGTATATCCCGACTGTGTAGTCGGGAGAACTTTGCCCACTACGTGCAGAATGCAGTTCGGCTTGGGAGTAAAGTGCTCGTACGGTCCTTGTGGCTCAGGCTTGAAGGCACCGGAGAAGATTTTGACCTCTTCATCGCGTAACGCGACTGCACTGGCCAATTTCTCGTTGTGCTTCCGGCTAAGCACTACCCGCAGGACATGCTGGCTCTTGGCTGTGTATCCGAGCTTGCGCAGCTCACTTGCCAGGCCACGCAGAGACGTCATATTGATCTTCTCAAAGATCGAATGGGCTTCGAGCATCTCGTAGACTGCCAAGGGCTTGGCGTTGAACTGCGTCTCAGCAAGTTTCTTGACCTCGGAACCGGAGAAAGAGTGCCAGTTTCTCCCGTCAAGCGCCACAAGATCGAACTGCCGTTCGAGGTGTCGCTCCTCGGCCTCTCGGACCTTTTCTTCGTGTTCGGACTTAAGGTCCTCGACGAGTTGCAGCAAGCGCCCGTGCTCGGCCTCAAGCTCAGGCGTGGGCAAGGGCAGTGTCCTGGTCGAGTTTCGGACCTCATCTGACAACTGTGCCGTGGAGGCGTTGTGGGCTTTCTTCAGGTCGGTTAGCTGTGCTGTCGAGGCGCTCTGGGATTCTCCCAGATCAGTCAACTGCCGTTGCAGAGTCAGCAAGTACTTCTTTATTGAGGCCTGGGACTCGCGCTGCAAGCGACGGTTCTCCTTCAGCCTCCCAACTAGGCCGGTGGTGGCAACGCTGATGGCGACAAGAGCGACCACAAACAAAGCGATGATGACCACCGCGCTTGCCGTCGAAGCCGCCTGCGGCAGCAGAGTTAACAACGTTCCCAAGAAAATGAAGGCAAAACCCGCAACTGCGGAAAGGCCGATGGTCCTGTCAGAACTGAGTCTTCTGTTAATGTGCAACGTGTTTCCTAAGTCAACGAAATCTGGTCGGTGCAATAGTGTTGCATCAGTGGATTAATGAACTGGCACTTTTCGGAAATTGCTCCAAGGCGGCGGAGCGGAAATGGGCATAAAGCTCGGCCTTGGCGGCCACGTGCCCAGGACCCCACTCAACATCAACGAATTTGATCCGATCTTCGTGGTTGCCGTGTTCGGACTCCAGCATTAAACGGAACGGGTTACGGTGTTTTGTGACGTGGTGGGTATCGCCTGTGTTCTGGACGTAGAGGATACGGGGGAGGTGTTCCAGCATCGCATACGTTTCGACCACGGACGTGGAAAGCCTGAAGGCGCGTGCTTCTTCCACATCGACGTCAGACTTCAAACAGGTGGATAGAGCCACATCTGCGCTTGTCCGGAAGTATTCCTTTACGTCGGTTTGGGGGTTGAAGACCAGTGCGACGGAATCGGGGAGGTATGCGGCAACCTGAAGGGCAGTGAATCCGCCGCCCGAGCTGCCCGACAAAAGAATACGCGTTGCATTCGTTTCGAGCTGAAGCTTGCGGATGCACTCGGCCATGAACCGATGGACATTGATGCTGCCATCTCCGAGGTACCAAGAGAGGGTCATGTTCTTGTTGAGGTCCAGTGAGGGGTCCTGGAAGACGGCATGGTTTCCCCCTTCCATAAGCTCGGAAGTCAGCCCCTGGAAGAAAGGCAACGTCGTCTTGGTTCTATTGATCGCGCCATGGAACCTGACGGATAAGAGATCAGACGGCCCACGTCCTACCGCGAAAGGCAGAACCAGGCCACCCAGGTTGGCGGAGTAAATCTTGGACTTCTCGTCTTCCTCGAAACCGATCTCATTCGGAGAGCTGATGGTCTGGATCTTGCGGCCATAGGTCTTTGAGCGAAGATCAACGCCGGACCAGGCAATCAGTGGTTCACGCATCACGCCCAGAGCGCTGTTGTTCAGCTCGATTTCTTCAGTGAGGTCGTTCCCCAGGAGATCCACGATGCCCGTACGCAGGCCCTGATCATCGCTCGAGTTATCGGGGGCGTCGAGAAGAAGGTTGAGAAGAACACTCAAAGCTTCCAGCCGCGCACTTCGGGTGTTGTCCTGTTGGGCAACCCACGTCTTCAAATGGCCCCAGTACCTCGTGGTGAACAGGCCGTCATCCGGTTTGGGCGCTGACCACACGGTATTTGCGTCGCGGCAAAGGTCCATGGTCTTAAGCCAAGCTGACTTCACGTCGTCCAGTTCGGAGGAAATCGTTCCTTCCTCGCCGAGGGTGACCGAAACGCGATCCTCTTCCACGGTCAGGTTGAACTGGTAACGCCCGGAGAGCGCACTCAACGCTATTCGTCCGCCGGTGGCATCCATTTTCTTAACAGAGAAGTTGCCCGATTGTGGCGCGGCAATGATGGTGATGAACCGGAAACGCCGCCCGCTCTGTGTGGCGGAGACAACCTGGGTTGGCAATTTCTCCATCCATTTCCTGGACATCCATCCGTCGAAGGGTTCTTCTGAACCCTTCGCAACTGAGATGGCAGGCGCGTTGCCCTTCCAAAGGAGGAAGGAGGACGTACCATCGCGATCCAATCGCAGGCCGCCCGGGATATCCTCCACTGCGGTGTCCGTGTCAAGATGCCATCGCTGTCTGGCGGAGACCTCGTCGGCACTGAATACGTTGTCTACGACGAGTAAGAACTCGCCACCACGGCAGTAGACGACACGCCTCTTCAGTTCGACGCCTTTATACCCGGAATCCGCGAAGGTGAAGTCGTCGACTTCATCGCTGGTGAATGACCGGATGAGGGCCACTTCGGACTTGGGGTTGTATACCCTGTCCTCGACTTGCACTACGTTGTGTCCAAGCCGGGACAAGCAGTAGTCGCGCATGGCGTCTTTTTTGTACGCGTACTTACCGGCGTCAACCAACCAGGGATGGCCGTTTGAATGAAGGGTCAGGGAAGCGCCATCTTGGTGACCATGTACGCGGTTGGCCTTGCCGAAGGACAGGGAATAGAAGGTTTCCTTCTTGAAATCACGTTCGTGATCGCCCCAGCCGCTGCGCCCGAAGACATACCCCTTCTGATAAATCTTTGTGAGCTCGGCGGGCGGTTGTCCCGTAGCACCTTCCGACTTCACGTAATCCAATTCGGGGGACGACAACGCTCCCGGAGTGGTGGCTTCAGTATCACCAATCAGTTCGAAATTGCCGTCGGGCTTAGTGGCGTGGGCTAATTCCAGGTAGGCGAGATTCAGCCTGTCGGCGGAGGCCGGACGAGGCACGCCTTCCACATCCAGACGCTTGAAGGCCTCTTCCCACCACACAAGGTTGTTTTTGTGGTAGCCGATGGCCCCTTCGACATTTACGCCCTGTTCGTCATAGTTTTCCTCGAACAAGCTCGTGAGGCGCTGTATCGCCAGTTGCGTCCATTCCGAGTTGCCCAGGGCTGAACCGATGACGAAAAGGGCCTGGTGCTGGTGCAGGGCATGATTTGAATGACCGAGATGCTTGGAGTCCGCCAACCACAAGCCGTGTGCATGAATGGACTCCGCCAGCCATTGATCTTCGCCCTCCTGAACCAGCGGGAGGCCAAACGTCAGGACCATGGCACGCAGCGCTTCCACCATGTCAGCCCATGCATAGCTGACAAAATTGCCCTGTTGGTCCTTCGCCTTTGGGTCCGACTGAGGATTCGCTTCAATCCACGACTTGCACGTTTGGAGCCAAAACTGCTGTGCTTCCCGGTCTCCAGCCATGGCTACCCTGCGGACCGGCTCCAACCAGCGCAGCATGTGAAGCTGCGCCCGCCAGTTCCGTTGCCCGAACGGATCTGCATTCCAGTCGATGCCGTCCTGGAAATTCCACGTCGGGTGAGGACGCATGCTGAGCTTACCGGCGAGGAGCTCGTCAGCAAGGGCACGGTCCGTTGACCTCTTCCTGAACATCTCTCCGAACGTCTGGCGCCGAACGACGTCGAGATCTATTGTGTGGGTGGTCATGCGATTCCTTACGCCGTAATCGGGCTATCTGCCCCGCAACGGCCACATTCGAGCACTATCTTAGGTGAGCGCCGCCAGGAGCAACTGTCACAAACAGAGCAGGGCAATGCGTAACGGCCGCCCGGAGGCAAGAGTGCCTACCCTCAACGGATAGGTAGCTGCCCTGGCCGGACAGGCCGGCCAGGGCAGTTTCAAATTAGCTTACGAAATCGGGGATGCGTGCACCGGTCCCCAGGAGCTGGGCCACAGCGGCAACTGTCCGCTCGGCAGCCTTTCCGTCACCGTAGGGGTTTACGGCGTTGGCCATTGCGTCGAATGCGTCCTGCTGATTCAGGAGGCGGTCAACTTCCTTGACGATCTTCTCTTCGTCAGTGCCGATAAGCGTTACAGTTCCGGCGTCAACGGCTTCCGGCCGCTCCGTGTTATCGCGCATGACCAGAACCGGCTTACCGAGACTCGGTGCCTCTTCCTGCACTCCGCCGGAGTCTGTAAGAACGATGTGCGCCAAGGAGAGCATCCGCGTGAATTCGCCGTAAGCCAAGGGCTCAGTGACGATGACGTTCTCTTTGCCTTCCAGTGCGGGCAGAACCGCTTCGCGAACAACAGGGTTCTTATGGGCCGGCAACACAATCACCAATTCCGGCTCTGCTTCGGCAATGCGAGCCAGAGCGCGTCCAACACCACGCATCGCATCGCCCTGGTTCTCTCGGCGGTGCGTTGTCACCAGGAGGATTCGGCGACCGCTGGCAGCAAGCTCCTCCAGCTGCGGATCTGAGAACGGGATGTGCTTGTCCACGGTGGTCAGGAGTGCATCAATGACTGAATTGCCAGTGACGACGATATCGCTTTCGGAGATCCCCTCGGCCAGCAGATTGCCGCGGCTGACACTAGTCGGGGCCAAGTGAAGGCTGGCGATCTGGCTCGTAATTTTGCGGTTTGCCTCCTCAGGGAACGGTGAGAACAGGTCACCGCTCCGGAGTCCGGCCTCTACGTGCACCACGGGAATGCCGTGGTAGAAAGCGGCGATGGCGCCGGCCGTGGATGTAGTCGTGTCACCTTGGACAATGACAGCGTCGGGCTTGTTGGCCGCAAAAAGTTTGTCCAAGCCGTCAATCGTACGGGTCATGATGGCGGACAACGATTGGCGTTGCTGCAGGATATTCAGATCGTGGTCCGGGACGATTCCAAACAACTCGTTGACTTGGTCCAGCATCTCTCGGTGCTGACCAGTGACGGTCACCACGCACTCGAAGTCTGCGGACTCTTGAAAGGCGGTCACGATCGGAGCCATTTTGATGGCTTCCGGACGTGTACCGAAAATTGGCATGACGATGGGCATGGATTCCCCCGAGAAAGGCAGTGGCTGACCAGCCGATGCTATCGCACCGTCCCTCAAGGTCCTTAATTACGTATGACGCAAGTTATCGCTTAGCGGCCAAACATCAAGGTCAGTGCCAGAACCGGAATACTTAGCGAGACAAGCGTCACAACTACCAGGGCTATCAGTCGTTTACGACGAAGACTCGCGTCCTTCGAGAGGGCCGAGGAGGCCCGCTCGGTCTTTTCTGGCGACAACTTGAGCGCCGGCTGTGGCTGAGATGGTGTTCGGTCGACAGTTGTGGGCCGGGCCTGCACTGCCGTCAGCTTCCTGGGCTCATGCCCAGGCAGAAGTGTTGAGGGAACATCCCCCCTGAAACGGCGCCGTCGCATGTGGCGCGGAGAAGGCGAGAGGGCGGCTGTTCTGGAAACAGAGTTCGTCACTTCATCACTCCTCAGATGCGTTGAAACGAGACGGGGCTACAGTCAATTCTTGCATTCGAGGGCCCAAGTGACATATCCGACCACGTGAAGAGTGCCGCAAAGTGCCTTCCAAAGGAGGACTCCGTAATGCGACGTGGCGATGGCGGTCGCCTCGCCTGAGCGAGCGACCGCCATCACAGGTGGGTCAACCGCGATCGGAGTAGAGGGCGTCGTTCCTTACTCCTGAACCGTTGGTCACATTGATGAAGTAGTTCTTGCCCGAGCCCAGGGAGGTGCTCCCGAGCCTTGCCGTCACCGACTCAAGAAGTGGGTTGATACCCAGTTGTTCCCCGTACGTTGCGTTGTAGTTCGTGGCTGTAACGGTCTTGTCGAACACCCTTCCGTAAGCATCGGTCCACTTGACCTGTATCGTCCCCCCGCTCAGATTATGACCAGTAACCAAGACGTCACCGTTCCCATAGAAAATGGAATCGGTAATCACGGGAGTCATACTGGTGGTCTTGAGGCGCTCGAGCATGGGGGCATAAGTTCCAGTGCAGGTGAAGTACGGGTCCCACATAAAGGAAATGACCTTTCCTGGAGTGTTGCCCAACTGCTGCAGCTGCTTGTTCATTCTTGACTTGGTGGTCTGACCGCGCAGGCTGTCGTTGCAAGGATTCTGCGAAGTTGCTGGCGCCATGCCTTCCAGATTTGCCCATAGCTCCGCCCCTGTGCCCTCAACACCTTCAGCCAGGGCTACAAAGTATTCGCGTGTTGGGGCCATGTACTTGGAACCCCAAGTGCCGCTGCCCACTATCGCGGCTGCATACTGATCGACGCTGTTTCCAGATTCGCTTCCGAAGAATGAAGCACCCTTGCCGGTGCCCATGCCGTCCTGGACTGCGATCGCGAGGTCTACGCCGTTCGCAGTGTTGGCAATGTTCTCGACTGCTTCGCGCGCCTGATCAACTGTGACTCTGCCGGAGAAAGCGCTACGCGAGTCGATATACGGGCTGACAATTGCTGAACGAGTTGGCTGGTACTGGGCAATCCTCGAATTCTGGATTTCGTATACCTTCAGGACAGCATCCCAGACGGCCCCATTGCTGAGTGGCATCTCCGTGTGGTGGTAGAAACCTGCGAGGCCGGGAACATCGTTGACTTTCGCTTGATAGAGCAGGAAACGGGCCGTAAAGAGCGAAAATGTTGCTTGGTAGGAGAGATCGGGTAAGTACGTTATGTCAGTTCTCTTGACCGGTGCGGGCAAACCAGCGTAATACTTCATGCCCAGGTTGGTGGCTGTCTTGCCCAGTGAAATAGATATTGAGGACTGGCCGCCGGTAATCACAACAACGTCATAGGTATTTGTAGGAGAAGTGCAACCGCTTCCTTGAACGGGCAGCAGCAGTATGGTGTATTTTGTCGTGCCGTTTGTGACGGTCTTATCACGGCCACACAGAACGGCCGGGGACCCCCATGAGCTGTTGTCCGAGTAGACGAAGTAGCGGTTCACGCTGACCCCGGACGCGGCGGCCTTCGCACAGTTGACGCCTGATATTGTGCACCCAGCCGGGATGGTCGACAGCGTTGCAGGCTTGAGCAGCGAACCGAAGGTGATGACGGTGTCTCCACCCACTGACTTTATGTCTGACAGTTTCTTCAAATTGTTAGCATCACTGGTGCTGCCATAGATGAAGTAACCGCTGATGGGATAAACAGGAGAAGTTGCAGCTTGGGCCGGGGACCCGTGAAGGATGCCGAGCACCAGAACGACAGCTGCCATAAGGCCGGCTATAAGGTGACGGGATCTGCGGGGAGGAAAAGGTGTCGGCTCTGCTCTGAAAGTGGCCACGGAGGATCCTTGGGCTCGTAGGGTGAGACCTTGGACCTATGGCAAAAGGATGGCGCGCTGCATCCCCAAAACTCAATAGCTTGACCACAACCTTCATGTAGCCAAAAAGTTTGCAATACATATGAGGTGCTTTGACTCTGAAGTCGACGGTGATCGATATGACGTTACTAGTTTTGTCATACCAGCCAACTCAGTGGGCCCGGCTCTAACTACTCGAGCACTCGGGTCGCATCCACGTGTCGATCAACCCGCCTGTTTCCACCACGAACCGGTCCAGCCAAGCGCCAGCGGAAAGGTCCGGCTGGGACCCGACCATCTGCACTTCCGCCGAGGTGCATTGCTCAATAAGAGTGCCGGCGCGCATCACGTGATACTCCGACGTCACCACCGTCACGGACTTCCAACCATGGTCTGCAATCAAGTCGCGAAGAGCTTCGGCCTCGCCCCTCGTATTCAGCGGTGAGGGGCGGAAACACACCAGGTCAGGATCGTCCTGATCCTCGTCGCACAGCGCATCGCCCTCCACGTTGCCCGCCAGGCCAGTCGTCGACACCACGAGGACAGGTATATCCAGTTTCTTCTGCAATTTCTGAGCCACAGGCAACCGTTCCTTGCTCATGCCGCCCAGAACAACGATCGCATCAGTACGGTGAGGGGTTGCCTGCGGAGGGTCGTAGAAGAATTGAAACGCGGCGATCAACCAAAGAACCGCTGCCAGCATGCATGCCCCCACGAAAACGCCAATGGCGCGTGTGGCGGAGGCAGTCTTGAGGGGCACGGGGACAGTCTAAGGTTCCCAAATGGGTGCTCCCTCCCAGCAAAGGACCGTCCAGAGGCATTACCGGGTATCAACATCCTCAAAGACAAGGAAAGTCTGCGTATCCTGCACGCCGTCCATGGACTGCAACTGGTCGAAGATCACACGCCGGAGGTGAATGTTGTCCGTTGCCCGGACCAAAAGAATGACGTCAAAGTCTCCGCCTACCAAGGCGATGTGGTGGATCTCCGGGATCGCGCGCAGCTGTTCCTTGAGTTCGCGCCACGAGTGCTGCTGAACTTTCAACGTCACGTAGGCCGATGACCGAAGGCCGGCTTTGATGGGATCCACCAGGGCCGTGAACTTGGTCAACACACCTTCGCCCGTGAGGCGGGCGATCCTTGTATAGGCGTGGGCGCGGCTGATGTGCACGTTCTCGGCCACTTGGGTGACGGACATGCGCCCGTCGGTGGTCAGCTCCCGGATGATGTCCCGGTCCACACTGTCCAGCGGTACGGCGGTCTGCTCCGCCTCGGCCTCGCTCACTGGCTCTCCAATTCGTCTACAGCACGGGCACGTTACCCAGCTCACAATTGCAATTCGTCTTTCAGAATACCCATTCCAGGAAAGGGCTTCCATGATTCAGCGGAAAGCTGGATACGAAACAAGGCTCGGGAACATACTGGAAGCACATAGTGGCTAGAGAAGGACGGACCAATGACGATCCACGCAGACCACTCTGCGCCGGAAACGGCTGTAGAGGACCACGCCGCTGACGTTCGAACAAAATTCGGCATCAGCGTTGAGGACTACATGCTCCCCGCCCGGCACCAGATCCAAATGGTGAACCCGGACGGCACCCTCCGCTCCCATGACGAGCAAGGCACCGAGCCCGGCCACGAGTACCCCACGCCCAGCGATGCGGAACTGATGGCCGCTTACGAGCAGCTCGTCGTCGGACGTCGCGTCAACGATCAGAACTCGGCGCTGGTCCGTCAGGGCCGCATGGCCGTCTACCCCTCAAGCCACGGCCAGGAGGCCTGCCAGGTTGCAGCTGCCATGTGCCTCAGCGACGGCGACTGGCTGTTCCCCACTTACCGTGACGCCGTCGCCGTCATGACCCGCGGGGTGGACCCCGTTGAGGTGATGACCATCTTCCGCGGCGATTGGCACGGCGGGTACGACCCCAAAGAGCACAACGTGGGCATTCAGTGCACGCCGCTGACCACACAGCTGCTGCACGCCGTCGGCGTCGCGCATGCTGCCAAGCTCCGCGGTGAAGACACGGTAGTCATGGCCATGTGCGGCGACGGAGCAACCAGCGAAGGCGACTTCCACGAGGCCCTGAACTTCGCCGCCGTCTTCCACCTGCCCGTCATCTTCTTCGTGCAGAACAACAAGTACGCGATCTCCGTACCGCTCAGCCACCAGTCCGTGGCGCCGTCCCTGGCTCACAAAGCTGTGGGCTATGGCATGGCCGGTGAGCGCGTTGACGGCAACGACCTCGTCGCGCTGCTCGCAGTCATGGACCGCGCAGTGAAGCTGGCCCGCGAGGGATCCGGCCCGCTGTTGATTGAGGCCCACACGTACCGCATGCAGGCCCACACCAACGCGGACGACGCCACGCGTTATCGCCCGGACAGCGAGGTTGCTGAATGGCAGGCCAAGGATCCGCTGGCACGCATGAAGTCCTACCTCACTGACAAGGGCCTCCTCGATGACGAGGCCAGCAACAGGATCGCCGAACATGCAGAAGCCGTAGCCACCCAGCTCCGCGAGGGCCTTGGTGAGGACGTCCCGGTCCAGCCGCTGGACCTCTTCAAGTACGTCTTCGACAAGCAAACGCCGCAGCTGAAAGAGCAGTCCGAGCTGCTTGCGAGCGAACTCGCACGAGAGGAGAGCGCAAAATGACCGTCACCACCACCGCCAACGGCACCACCGCAGCCAACGTCAGCGCAGCCACCGCCAGCGCCGCCGCTTCCGCAGCGGCCACTGCCGAAGCAAGCGGCCCGCAGAGCCTCACCATGGCCAAGGCACTGAACACCGCGATGGCCGACGCCATGCGCTCAGACCCCTCCGTCCTGGTATTCGGCGAAGACGTCGGAATGCTGGGCGGCGTCTTCCGCATCACCGACGGCCTCATGGCCGAATTCGGCGAACAACGCTGCTTCGATACCCCGCTGGCTGAGTCAGGCATCGTGGGTATGGCGGTTGGCATGGCCATCAACGGCATGCGGCCCGTCATCGAAATGCAGTTCGACGCCTTCGCCTACCCGGCCTTTGAACAGATCGTCAGCCACGTTGCCAAGATGCACAACCGCACCAAGGGCAAGCTCAAGATGCCCATGGTCATTCGTGTGCCCTACGCCGGCGGCATCGGGGGAGTGGAGCACCACTGTGATTCCTCCGAGTCCTACTACGCCCACACCGCAGGCCTGAAGGTGTACACGCCCGCCACAGTGGCCGATGGCTACCGCATGCTCCGCGAAGCCATCGACTCCGATGACCCCGTGATGTTCATGGAGCCCAAAAAGCTCTACTGGTCCAAGGACCAGGTGGACTTGGGTGCACTGCGCGCAGAGCACGACGCCGGCACCTCCACCGAGGGCCGCGCGGCTGTCGCTCGTCCCGGTACGGATGCAACGCTCATCGCGTACGGCCCGTCGGTTCCCACCGCGCTCGCCGCAGCCGCGGCCGCTGCAGAGGAGGGCCGCTCACTTGAGGTCATCGACGTCCGCACCCTCGTCCCCTTCGACGACGAGACCGTCTGCGCGTCCGTACGTAAGACGGGACGCGCCGTCGTGATCGCCGAAGCCCATGGATTCGCGTCCGTGTCCTCCGAGATCGTGGCCCGCGTCCAGGAGCGGGCGTTCCACTACCTCGCCGCCCCGATCCTGCGAGTGACCGGCTTCGACGTCCCGTTCCCGTCTCCCAAGCTGGAGCACTACTACCTGCCAAGCGTCGACCGCATCCTCGACGCCGTCGACGACCTTCAATGGGAGGACTGACCATGAGCTCAGATATGCAGGTCTTCAAACTGCCCGATCTTGGGGAGGGCCTCACCGAGGCCGAACTGGTGAACTGGCTCGTCGCCGTGGGCGACGAGATTGTGGTTGACCAGCCCATCGCCGAGGTTGAGACCGCCAAGTCCATGGTTGAGGTGCCCTCGCCTTACGCCGGCACGGTTGCCGAGCTGCACGGTGAGGCCGGTCAAACGCTCGACGTCGGCAAGCCGCTGATCTCGATCGCCCGCGCTGGTTCGGCTTCGCCCGCTGCCGCTCCTGTTCCTGCTCCGGCTGGTTCTGTTGATCCTTCGCCGGTGTCCTCGGGTCTCGACGTTTCGTCGGCCGTGGAAGCTGCTGCCGAGACCTACCGGACTGAAGAGAAGGCCGGCTCCGGCAACGTACTGATTGGGTACGGTACGCCAGGGGGAGCGACCAGTGGCCGGACGCGTCCGCGGAAGGCGGGTATCGGCGTCGGTTCTTCTGTTTCAGTGGCTGAGCCTGTTGCTGAGCCGGTGATGGAGCCGGCTGTGGCGGGGACGCGCATCCCTGGCAAGCTCAGTGCTGTCATCTCTCCGCTCGTGCGGAAGATGGCGCGCGACCACGGGGTTTCCCTCGACGCGATTGAGGGTTCCGGTTCCAGTGGGCTAATCATGCGGCGGGACGTAGAGGCTGCTATTACGGCGCCTTCCGTTGCTGCGCCTTCTGCTCCCACTCCGGTGGCCGCACCCGTTGCCGCCTCTTCTGATGCGGGTGCCGTTGATAGCCGGACAGGTCTGTCCGTGACTGCGCGGACGCCGGTTCGTGGTGTCCGCAAGGCTGTTGCCGCGAACATGACCCGCAGCCGCTCGGAGATTCCGGAAGCGACCGTTTGGGTGGACGTGGACGCTACCGCGTTGCTGGAGATGCGGGCCGAACTCAAAAAGCGCGCACCGCACGATACCCCTGGTCTGCTGGCCTTCATTGCTCGTTTTGTCACGGCTGGGTTAAAGAAGTACCCGGCTTTGAACACGCGCTTTGAAACCGGTTCGGACGGCTCGCAGGAGATCGTCGGTTTCGGCGGCATCAACCTCGGCTTCGCCGCCCAGACCGACCGCGGACTCGTGGTCCCGTCCGTCCGGAACGCCCATGAGATGAGTGCCCGCGAGCTGGACGCCGAGATCCGCCGACTCACCGCCGTCGCGCGTGACGGGAAGGCGACCCCCACTGAACTGGGCTCCGGCACCTTCACGCTGAACAACTACGGAGTATTCGGTGTGGACGGCTCCGCCGCGATCATCAACTACCCTGAAGTTGCGATGCTGGGCGTGGGCCGAATCATCGACAAGCCCTGGGTGGTCAACGGTGAATTGGCCGTCCGTAAGGTCACCGAACTGACCTTGGCTTTCGACCACCGCGTATGCGACGGCGAAACCGCGGCCGGCTTCCTCCGGTACGTTGCTGACGCAATCGAGAACCCGGGTGGAGCGCTCGCGGATATGTAGCACCCCGCACGCTCTCTCACATCCCGCGGGCTTGAGCCGGACGCTCTATCACTTCCCGCGGGCTTGAGCCGGACGCTCTCTCACCACCCGAACAGTTCCTCCGTTCTGCCCACAGGCGGGCCTCCCATTCCGGGTTGCCCGCTGGGTGGGTGGACGCTGAATCTATGCCTATGGCCCGGCGAGCCCAATTCCTCTTGCAGAAGCAGTGGCGTGGAATGGAGCTCAACCAAAAACGTCCTTAGGCGGACGTTTCAGACATGATGAACACACGACGAGAGGAGTTCGGAATGGGTGCTTGGTCCACGGGAAGTTTCGGCAATGACGATGCCCTCGATTGGTTTGGTGATCTGAAGGAAGCGCCGGAGGTATTTCCCTTTATTCAGGAAACGCTTGCGGTTGGTTCCGCGGAGAGCATCGTTGCCGCCGGTGCTGTATTGGCCCTCCTGAGTGGCAACAGCGACATAGAGGTTCATCCTCATGTGGCCGAGTGGGCTGCTGGCAGGCCTACTCCGCCCGCGGCTCTGAAGCGGAGCGCTGCGAATGCCATCCAGGACATCATCGAGGATCCTGAGGCCGATGGGCACGATGTGTGGGCGGAACTCGGTGAAGACGACGAAGACTATGTGGCATGGCTTGCAAACCTGAAGAAGATCCAAACCCTGTTGCATTGATGGTTGTCCGGTTCGCGGTTCACCGGCGGGTTCGGTAGGGAGTGCACCTGCCGTGTCAGGTTCGCTTTACCCGGGTATTGACGCCGCACTTGCATTTTGCAAGTATGGGCCGCATGAGCCTCTTTATTACTTGCCCGGTTGAGAGCGTAGAGCGAGCCACAGCTTTCTATAGCGCCCTTGGCTGGACCCTCAACACTGAGATGTCCGATCACAACGTGTCATGCTTCGCGATCGCGCCTGAGCAGTACGTCATGCTCGGCAGTCGCGAGATGTACGCGAGCGTCGGCGGCGCCGAGGAACTGGTCGGCGGACCCGACACCCCCTCGAAAGTTACGGTCTCATTCGACCTCGGCAGTCGCGAAGCGGTGGACGAACTCATCGAACGCGCAGGTGCCGCCGGCGGGAGGATTGGTGACACCGACGACTACCCCTTCATGTACCAGCGCCAGTTCGACGACCCCGACGGCTACCACTACTCACCGTTTTGGATGAAGCCGGACGCCGATCCGACCGCGTGAGCAACCTCGCCGCGGCCCTCGACGTCGTCGGAGCACGGTGGGCCCTACTGATCGTGGAGCGGCTGCTCGACGGACCACAGCGTTACGGCGATCTGCAGCGCGACTTGGGAGTGCCGACCAACATGCTCGCGACGCGCCTGCGCGAGCTTGAGGCCGCAGGCGTACTTTCCCGCCTGCCACTCCGGCACAACACCCGGGCCTACGCGCTGACCGATAAAGGGCTCGCCTTGCGCGAGGCCATCGTTGCGCTGGAACGCTGGGGCGGCGGGCAATGCCCTGGGGGTGCCCCGGAAACCTAAGCTTCCAGACGCCGTTAAAGGAGCCCCTGGGATCTTAGCCCTGCCGAACTGGCTGCTGTAACTCGGTCACCCAGTCGGACTGATCATCTGAAATCGCTCGGACGTAAAGTTCCCGGCACGGCCCTGAGTGAACAAGCCCTCGAGCGAAGATCTCAGCGTGGAGCGCCTGCCAGCTTTCTGCAATGTGTTCCATGGAGCCTAGATGGACGCCGCAGACGGCATTTTCAACACCGGGTAGCTCGATGATCTCGATGCCGTCGCGGGCGGGGCCCGTGTAGGCGTAGCCGGCGATGATTTGCAGGCCGTCGTCAACCGTCTCGTACAGCGCGACTGGTGTGTCCAGAGCTCCATGTTCATCGCCGATGATCCGGGAAACGGCGTCAAAGGAGGGACCCACGACACTTGCGACCTCAGGTTGGTCTGTTACGACCGCGCGGCGGGCTGCGAGGCGGACAGCGGGCAGAGACTTCTCGATGATCTCGATCTGGGACATGTGGTTCTCTTTCTCGATGAGATGGAGCCGCCGTTGCACGTCGACGAGGCGGCCAGCAGCGATCTGGTGTTCCTGCTCAACCTCTGCGCGGCGAATCCGCAACAGAGCTGCGATGCGATCGGCCTCGACGCCTTGGTCAAGAATCGACGAGATGTCGTTTAGGCCGAAGCCGAGTTGGCGCAGGGCAACGATTCGATGCAGGCGCTCAAGCTGTGAGGGGTCATAGGACCGGTAACCGCTGAACTCGTCAACGTGGGCTGGCACGAGCAGACCTGCGTTGTCCCAATGCCGCAGCATCCGGTGGGTCACCTGCCCGATCTGCGCGAAAGCTCCGATGGATAACATGACTCAGTTCTCTCGCCTTCCACAGTGTCAGAGTCAAGTATCGCCCGACGCCGATCCCTTCCGCGCTCCTTAGTAGGAGAGGGGCAGGCGGCGAAGGCTCCCGGCGTTGTTCCCAGAACGCGCCGGAAATGCCGGGTCAGGTGCGACTGATCATGGAAGCCTGCCTCTACTGCTGCAACAGAAACCGGGTGGCCGTCGAGAAGAAGGCGTCGGAGCAGTGGTTGCGCCTCCGCCGGCGTCGAGTAGCCTTGCACGCAACCGTCCAGCGACAGAAGGAAGTGGTGCAATGCAGCAGTACGTCGTTCTCCAAGTGATCCTGAGAGAGAAGATGTGGGGCGCCGGTTCGGGCAACCTTCCCTCTCTGGAAAAGGCCATCAACGATCAAGCCGCAAAGGGGTACCGGCTCCACACCATTACCACCGCCAGCAGCGGGAGCAAGGGAGTGATCGGCGGAGGTGACCGGATCCAGGCGACGATGGTGTTTGAGCGCGTCGGCTGAGTTTTTTGGGTTTGGATAATAGTCCGTCTCGTCCCTTCCTCTGAGGGGGCCGGGCTCCTTGGCTGGTTGCTGTCGCCGCAACAGTCACAAACTGCGTTTTGTACACCATAAAGCCGGGAGTCAGCTTACAATTCCTTGGGGGTCAACTGGTGGTCTCCAGTTGCCCGCAATCAGCCGCTCAGGGTTGGTCGCGACGTCCCAAGGATGCCCCTGATGGTTAATGACTCCCGAATCCGGTCCCTGAGAGCTGCAGGTCTGGCACTCACTACTCTTCTGATCGGCGGCGGCCTGGCCGTCCAGCCGGCCGCAGCAGACACCCTGGATATTGTTCCCGCGGGGCCGCAGTTGCTCCAGCCCGCCCCCGAATCTCCCACAGATCAGTTCATCGTGGGGATGAAGGACGCCACGGTCCAGTCCACCGACAAAGCAGTGCGCGATGTTGCAGGCAAAGCGGCGAGCTCGCTCGGTGCCGTGGCCGAGGCCTCCCGCCAGAACGCCGCGGGCGGGCACATCATCAAGTTGGACAAGCCGCTTTCCGCCGCCGAGTCTGCCCTTTTCGTCAAAACGCTGCGCACCGATCCCGCCATTGCCTACGCAGAGCCGGATGACATCATGCATGCCACCGCGGATGCCACTGACCCCGGCTTCCCGGATCAGTGGAACCTGAAGGGTCCTGCGAGCATCAATGCTGCCGGCGCCTGGGACTACGTCCGGGGCGAGAATGTTGTTGTTGCGGTGGTGGACAGCGGAATCACCCGGCACGAGGATTTGGACGCCAACGTCCTGCCTGGTTATGACATGATCTCCTACGCCGAGGATGCCCGGGACGGCGACGGCCGCGATCCGGACCCCACCGATCAAGGTGACTGGGAACCGGCCGGTGTATGCGAGGTGGGAAGCCCCGCCCAAAATTCGTCGTGGCACGGCACCCACGTCGCCGGGATTATCGCTGCGGTCACCAACAACGGACAGGGCATCACGGGCGTTGCGCCTTATGCACAGATCCTGCCCGTTCGGGCCCTGAGCTACTGCGGTGGCTACACCTCTGACATCGCTGAATCCATCATCTGGGCCGCCGGCGGAACTGTTACCGGCGCGCCGGTCAACCCCAACCCGGCCCGCGTGATCAACCTCAGCCTCGGCGGTATCAAGCCCTGCTCGGCCACCTACCAAAACGCTATTAACTTCGCCCGCAACGCGGGTGCCGCGGTTGTGGTTTCGGCAGGAAACTCCAACCGTCCCGCTGCCGATGCAAGCCCGGCCAACTGCGAAAACGTCATCACCGTGGCCGCCAGCAACGCTTCCGGCGGCCGTGCGCAGTACTCAAACTATGGCAGTGCAGTGGACGTCACAGCCCCTGGCGGCGACATGAGCCAGGCAGCTAAGAACGGAATCCTGTCTACCTTCAACTTCGGAAAAACCACCAGCGCCGGATCTGCCTACGCCTGGATGCAGGGAACCTCCATGGCGGCACCTCAGGTGGCTGGCCTGGCAGCGTTGCTGATCTCGGCCGAGGGCAGCAGTCTCACACCGGCCCAGGTGGAGCAGCAACTGAAAGCCAGTTCCAGGCCTCTTCCGGCGGGGTGCCCGGCTGGTTGCGGGGCTGGCCTTATTGACGCCAACAAGGCACTCAGCACGTACGGCGGGACGGCCCCGGTCAACAGGAGAAAGATCACCGATTTCGACGGCGACTCCCGCAGCGACGTCCTGGCCCGCGACTCCAGCGGGCGGTTGTGGCTGTACGCGGGCAACGGCTACCGCGGCTGGCTTGCTGCCCGCCAAATTGGTTCGGGCTGGAATGGCATGACCGCTATCGAGGCTCCCGGTGACTTCGACGGCGACGGCAATGCCGACGTCCTGGCCCGCGACTCCAGCGGCCGGTTGTGGCTCTACCCGGGCAACGGTTCCGGTGGTTGGCTTGCTGCCCGCCAAATTGGTTCGGGCTGGAACGTTATGACTGCCATTGAAGCTCCCGGTGATTTCAATGGGGACTACAAGGCCGATGTGATTGCCCGCGACTCCGCCGGTGTCCTGTGGCTGTATCCGGGTAATGGTTCCGGTGGTTGGCTTCCTGCCCGTCAGATCGGTCAGGGCTGGAACGTCATGACCGCCATTGAGGGCGTTGGTGACTTCAACGGAGACGGCAAAGCCGACGTCGTAGCCCGCAACGGCTCCGGAGCTCTTCTGCTGTACCCTGGTAATGGTTCCGGTGGCTGGCTCCCAGCTGGCCAGATTGGTCAAGGCTGGAACGTCATGACCGCCATCGAATCTCCGGGCGACTTCAACGGAGACGGCACTGTGGACCTTTTGGGTCGCGCCAGCAACGGCGACCTGGTCCTCTACGGCGGCAACGGTTCGGGCGGCTGGATCTATGCCACCCAAGTAGGATCCGGCTGGAACATCATGACTGCCATCCTCTGAAACACCGCACGTAAATCAGTGCGCCGCGATAGTGCGGGTTCCGCGCCCTCCCAGCTTTCCGTGGGTAGAGTAGAGGCCTGAACATCGCCGGATTGCACTGTAAACGGAGAATCAATTGTCAGCTTGGCTAGAACTCGGTCCCAACAACTACGTCCTGGAAACCGAGGGGTCCTTACTGAACACCGGGCTCGTGGTGGGCTCTGAACTCGCTATGGTCATCGACACCGGCTGTGGCCCCCGCCAAGGCCGGGAGATCCTCGCAGCAGTGCGCGAAAAGACCCAGCTTCCGCTGGTGGTTGTGAACACCCACGCCCACTACGACCACTACTTTGGCAACGCCGTTTTCGCGGACGACGGCGTCACGGAGTTCTGGGCGCACGCCAACTGTGCGGCGGCTATCGAGAAAGACGCCGACAACCAGCGACGCTTCGTGGCCACCAACGAACCCGAGATGGCAGCGGGGGAGGGTGACGCCGTCGACATCGTTGTTCCCAACGCATTGGTCCACGACCAGCCCGTGCTCGTGGACCTCGGTGGGATCACGGCCACACTCTTCTACTTGGGCAGGGCGCACACCGACGGCGACCTCCTGGTGGGCACCAGCACCACACTTTACGTTGGCGACCTGGTGGAGCAGGGCGCCCACCCGTCCTTCGAGGACTCGTATCCTGAAGAGTGGGCTGATGCCTTGCGGCACATCTCCGCCCTCCGCCACCGCTATGAATTCCTGGTTCCCGGTCACGGTAAACCTGCCAGCGACGAGTTTGTGAAGACCATGGCAGACACCATGAGTACGGCAGTCCGTCAGGCCACACAGTCCATCCGGGACATGCCGTCGGACGCGACCAAAGCGATTCCGGTCCTTCCCTACGGCCCTGAGCAGTCCCGCTGGTTCATCAAGAGGCTTCAGGAAACCAATGCCCAAGGAAGGGCATCGCTGGGTACCCCTGACTTTGGACCAGGAAAAACAGGTTCGTACCCTTCGTAACAAGGTTCCTTACGAATTTGTCACCTTGTTGACTCCCAACCATGGACTATTGGGTAACTCCAGTCCTAGGATGAAGGCGACCATTCGGTTCGCGACTACCTGGGGGTGTCGAGATGAAGGGCACACGCGTCTTTCCGCGTGCTACCAACATTCTCCGCTCAGTCATGATCGCTGGAGCCGGCACGGCGCTCTGGATGACACTCTCCGCAACCGGCGCCAACGCCGACACCGGAGCTGACGAAAAGCCCTCGCTTCTTGGGGGAGTTACGTCCACTGTGTCTTCTGTTGCAGAAGCCACAGTGCCAGAGTCTTCGGCTCACTCCGTCAGTGTTCCCGTCCCGAACGTTGCCCTGCCCGCACCGGTGAAAGCGGTAGTGCCTGCGCAGTCTGCTTCCGTTCCCGTTCCAGCAGTGACGCCCTTCATGGAGCATGTGGGAGGGGCCGTAGGAGAAATTGTCGGAACCGTTCCGCTGGTCAACCAAGTAGTCCCGGGAGGGACTGTCGGAACCGTTGTGGAGGCAGTCGCTGTCCCCGTGACGGAAACCGTGGACCACACTGTCGCTGCAGTTGTTCCTCCGGTCAACGAGGCCCTGAAACCTGTTGCCCTGGAACCCGTCACCGACGTTACCAACCCCATTGTTCAGCCGATCGTTGACGTGGTTGATGAAGTCTTGCCGCCGGTCGGCTCAGTTCTTCCGCCTCTGCTTGGAGGCGCCGGATCCTTACCTCCAGCAGCGCCTGCAGGAGACGTCACGCCGGGGGTTGGCACTCTGCCGACTTCCGGCGTCGTAAGTTCACCGCAAGGGGCGGCCGCAATGGGAACCGCGACCCAGGAACCAGCGGCGGTGAAGACCGTGCCAGCCACCCGTGCAATTGTTCCGGGTACTGCCACCGTGGCGTCGCCGGTGCTATCCATATCCCGTGTGCTGGGTTCTGCAAGCTCAGTACAAGCCGTTGGAGCTGGGTCAACCCAAGAGCATACGGAACCCGCGGACCTTCCTTCCGGGCCGGGAGCTGTGCCTGCCGGACTCGCGGGAACCGGCTCAGGTAACTCCCAGAACGGGCCCCCGAGCCCCGCAGCGGCATTCCTGCACGGTGCACTGATTATTCCCGCAGATTCCCTCACTGACCTGGAGACGGTCAGCGATGAACAACATCCAAAGCCGGTTTCATTCGATCCCGGCTCCTCTCCTGACTAGTTCCCCAGCCCCGCTGCTCAACAAAACGCAGCCGACGGCTATTGGGGCGATCCGTCAACGGACGCCTTTAGGAACAAGACTTTCAGGAGAAGATCACCATGAACAGGACCTTACGCAAGTGCCTCATCGGCACATGCTTCGCAGGGGGCATGATTGCCCTCAGCGCAACCGCGGCCAATGCCGCGGACACCACTTCCGGAAAGGATGGGCTAGTTTCCGGAACGCAGGTCATAGCGCCAGTAACAGCGCCGATTTCCGCGGGCGCCACCTCACTGGGACTGTTGGGGGATTCAGCAGCTACGGCGTCCGCGCCGGGAACTGCTGGAGGTTCGGGCCACGCGCCCGCGGCCAACACCAATGGCTCCAACAGCATCGGTTCCGGGACGCAAGTAGTTGCTCCGGTCACGGTGCCCATAAACCTGGGCTCGTCGTCAGTGGGTCTGCTGGGGGGCTCCACTGCGGCGAGCCCAGCCGCACCTGCCGCACCAGCAGCGGCAACAAGTTCGACGCCGGCCGCTGCGACCAGCGGTTCCGGCAGTATCGCCTCGGGAACCCAAGTGGTAGCGCCGGTGACGGTGCCCATCACGGTGGGTTCGACGTCGGCCGCTGTTTTGGGGGATTCATCAGCCACCACCACACCCGCGGCATCAGTTCCAGCTCCTGCGCCGGATCAAGCACCGGCGCAGGCAACAACGTCGGGGGGAGAGTCAATTGCATCCGGCGCTCAGGTAGTGGCTCCGATATCGGTCCCTGTTAACATCGGAGCCACTGCTGTGGGTGTAGCTGGGGATTCTGCAGCTACGTCCGGTTCGTCCGCGCCTCTTGCTCCAGCTGCTCCTAGTGGGACCTCGTCGGGTGCCTCGACGAATGGTTCGGAGGGCATCGGCTCTGGCACTCAGGTCGTCGCGCCGATTACGGCTCCGGTGAACGTGGGCTCTACCTCGGCCGGTGTGTTGGGTGACTCATCAGCTACGAACACCGGAACCAGCGGTGGGAGTGCTCCTGCTGGTACCACGGGGGGTAGCACCACTTCCGGCAATGATGGACTCCTCTCAGGCACCCAGGTGATCGTTCCGATTACGGCTCCTGTAAGCGTCGGCTCCACCTCAGTGGGAGTCGGCGGCGGATCGGTGGGCACTGTCACGCCACCCGTTGTTACGCCGCCGGTGGTGAATCCTCCCGTTGTTACGCCTCCGGTGGTGAATCCGCCGGTGGTGAATCCTCCCGTTGTTACGCCTCCGGTAGTGAACCCTCCGGTTGTTACGCCTCCGGTGGTGAACCCTCCTACCGTGAACCCGCCTGCTGGTGGCGGACTCGTCCCCGGTGGTAACACCGGTATCGGTACTGCAGGTGTCGGCACTCAAACCGCCACAATTGTTCCTGCAGGTTCCACCCAGGGTGCGATGACACCGGCAGCCTCCACCGCCGTCGGGAGCTCGAACGTACTGGCCAATACCGGACTGAACGGTGCCGTCGTTTTCTGGGCGGGCGTCATGCTCCTTATGGGTCTCCTCTTGGCAGTAGGCAGCCGCCGCAAGGAAGCAGTCAACCGCCGGTAGTCCTCGGCACGCAATCCCGCTCGGCATGTAGTTTGTTGCGGCTCCGGACCCAGGAGCCGCAACAAACTGCGGAGCGCACTGGTCCACGGGTAGGCATTGCACAACGTAATGCTGGCCCCGACCTCTGTAATCACAGTCCTAGGATGAAAGGGATGACCAAGACCCAGACAAACCAAAAGTTCAGCCTTCGCAGCGTTGCGCTGCCGGCCTTCGGGCCCGCGTTGCTGTTCTGTATCGGTGAGGGGGCGGTCCTGCCGGTCATAGCGCTCTCGGCGCGTGACCTTGGGGCGTCCGTGGCGGTCTCGGCTTTGATTGTGACCCTGATCGGGCTGGGGTCGTGGATCTTCAACATTCCGGCCTCGATCATCACAGAGAAGTTCGGCGAGCGTTGGTCGATCGTAGGCGCCGGAGCCTTGGGCGCGATAGCGCTGGGTGCGGCAGCTTTCGCACCGCAAATGGAGCACGGCCTGTGGCTGCTGGCGGCTTCGATGACGCTAGTGGGCATGTCAGCCAGCGTCTTCAACCTTGCCCGGCAGAAGTTCCTCACCGAAGCGGTCCCGGTTCTCTATCGCGCACGGGCACTGTCCACATTGGGCGGGGTGACCAGGATCGGTCTCTTCATCGGACCGTTCGTTGGGGCCGGCGTCATGCAATTTGCGGGCATAAGCGGCGCGTATTGGGTGGGCTTTGCGGGCATGATGGCGGCTGCCGCTTTGTCGCTCACCATCCCGGATTTAGTGGCTCCGGATACGTCCGACGGCGCCCCTCGCCCTCCAGCGTCCACGCTGCGGAGTGTCGCTGCCTCCCATGCAGGCGTGTTCCTGACCGTTGGGTTCGGAATTCTCTTGTTGAGTGCCTTGCGTGCCTCGCGTCAGGTGGTGATCCCGTTGTGGGCGGATCACTTGGGGCTTGATGCCACCCATGCCTCGCTGTTGTTCGGCCTGTCCGGCGCAATCGACATGCTGGTGTTCTACCCTGCCGGAAAGCTCATGGACAGGAAGGGCCGGCAATGGGTGGCCATCCCGTCCACTGTGATCATGGGATCGGCCTTGATCCTGATTCCGTTCACCGCAGGGTTTGTGCCGCTGCTGCTGGTTGCACTGCTGATCGGGTTCGGCAACGGCATTAGTTCAGGACTCATTATGACGCTGGGTGCCGACTTCTCGCCGGACAACGGCCGCAGTCACTTCCTAGGCATCTGGCGCTTCATTGCTGACTCGGGCGGAACCGGGGGACCGGTGCTGCTTTCCGGGCTGACGGCCGCCATCTCACTGTCCGCAGGGATCTGGGCCACAGGCGTACTGGGCTTCGCAGCCGCAGTGGTGTTCGCCGTCGCGATTCCCAGATTGAAGCACCGGCGGAATTACTGAGGTGTGCTGGTCATGTCCCGGGATTCTGGGGTCTCCGACCTCCGCGGCTAGACTACCGTGGTGTCTGAAAACCTAGTTGTCGATACCCCGACGCCATCCAGCTTCCCGGACCTTCACTCATTCCTGTCCGCTGAAGAGGTTCCTGCAGGGCTGATCGAGATCCAGCACCAGGGCTTGCCGCTTGAAATACTGAACGTCCCCGCCGATTCCGATACCACCTTGGTGTGCTTCCACGGAGCGGCCGAAAAAGACGTCCGACTCCCGTGGTTCCTGGGGCAAGGAGTCACCGCCGGGCTACCTGTCAACCGTATTTTTATCTCAGATCCCAGCCTCCGCAAATCAACTGACTTCAACCTGGCTTGGTATGCGGGCTCAAAAGAGCAGCCCGACCTTCAGGAGACCCTGGCGGACGTTGTTAGACGCATTGTGAGGGAGACCGGAGGTTACAATCTGGTGTTCTTCGGCAGTTCAGCTGGCGGATACGCCAGCCTTGCTTTGTCGAGGTTCTTCCCAACATCGCTGGCGCTTGCTGTCAATCCGCAGACATCCATTTCCCGTTTCTACCCTGGGGCGGTGGAGCGCTACATGACTTACGCCTGGGAGATGGACGGCAAAGATATGTCCGAATTACCGGCCAGCGTGGCTCATAACCTTATTCCGGCGTATTCGGCGGGCTTCAGTCACACAGTGGCTCTTATTCAGAACGCCAAGGACTGGTTCCATATCCAGAAGCACCAGCTGCCATTTGTTGATGTTGTTGGTGACTCAGAGAATCTCTTCATGCTGATGGACCGGTGGGGACCCGACACTGGTGATGGCCACATCCCCCCGCCCAAGGAACTGATCAGGGCGTGCTTCGAGGAATTGGCAACGTGCCGCGGTGACTGGCGGGCAGGACTCGCTGCCTCTGGTTTCCAAGCAGAGACGACCCGTCAGGACGTGAAACGGCGTGTGTTGGATACAGCTCCAGCAAAGGCTGCTTCCGACACCTAGGCCTGCTCTCCAACGCGACGACACCAACGGCCGCAGGACAACCCCGTGAGGGCTGCCCTGCGGCCGTTGGTGCATTCAACAGAACTACTAGCGGACTGCCTGGTTGCCCTTGAATTCGAGCTTCAAGTTGCCCGTGCCCTTCGCGGTGCCGTTCACTGCGGACTGGGTTTCCGCGAAGACCAGCGTGGAGTGGGCAATGGCGTCGGCCATCTGTTCGAGGACCGCTGCGTCGATGTTGTCGATGTCATCGCAGGCCTGGTGGTAGCAGGGGTCATAGGCAACACCTGCCGTGCCGCCGTAAATGGCCGCCTGCTCCGCGGTCTTGATCTCCTCAGCACCAGTGAAAAGGCCACCGGCCGGAATGCCGTTTTCGATGAACCCGAAGTAGTCCGAGCGGCCGTCGAACTCTGTGGGCTCCGTAGCTAGACCTTGAGAGGCGAAGTAGTCCAGGAACACCTTCTCGATCAAGGCTGAACCGTTGGGCCCCGCGGTTCCGAGTGGTTTGCCATCACCGTCGTAGACGAACCTGACCGGGTTGGGCGAAGCCACCATGTCGAAGTTGAGGTTGAGTGCGTGGTTCTTGACGTCACTCTTACTCAGTTGGGCCACGTAGTAGTCGGAGCCAATCAGGCCATCTTCCTCGCCGCTCCACCACGCGAAGCGCACGCGGTTCTCCGGCGAAACTCCAAGTGCCGCAAACTGCAAGGCCGTCTCAAGGATGGCGGCGGAGCCGGACCCGTTGTCATTGATGCCGGGACCCTCAGCGACGGAATCCAGGTGCGCACCCACCACCACGGTGCGGTCTGCGCGCCCGGCCGTATCTGCCAGGACGTTGAAGGTTTCGATCGGCTGGGTATTGCCCTCAACCACGATCCGCACAGTAGCACCCGTGAGACCGGCCAGTTCCTCACCGACCGCAAAGCTTGCACCTACCGTTGGGACGGTCACTTCCGGGTTGTCAGCTGTGGGGGCGCCGAGGGTTCCATCCACCCTGCCCAGCCGATCATCGGCGTCGCCCTGGTTGAAGATGATCACGCCTGCTGCCCCCGCAGCTTGGGCGTTCACGGCCTTGGTGTTGAAAGGACAGGTGCCACGCTGAATGAGTGCGATACTTCCGGCTACAAATCCGGTGAAGTCGATAGCCTCGCAACCACTGGTTGAGGCACGGTCGCCTGTGAGATTGATATCCACCGGCGTCACAGTCCCCGTGACGCTCCCGAAGCCGGAGTAGGACATCGCAGCGAAATCGTCCTCGGTGTATGTCCGTGGGGTTGGCGTAAGCCGCTCAAAAGCTTCACCCATTAGGTTGAACTTGAGGTATTCGAAGTACTGGCGTTGTGTCACGAAGCCTGCAGCTTCAAGCTGATCCTCGATGTACTCCGCCGAGGCCACATGGCCCGCCGTACCGGCAGATCGCGTGCCGCCATTGGCATCGGCGATCGCTTGGAGTTCTTCGAGGTGGCCGATGATGGCTCCTGAAGTGACTGCGTCGCGGAGGGCCTGGGTGTCCGTCCCTTTGGCAGCCAGGGCGGGTGGCGTTATGGCAACGGCAAGAATGGCGAACGTTGCCACTCCTGCCGCGAGGGCAGACGTTCGGTTCTCAATGCGTGGTTTGTGCTTTGTATGCATCTCATGCATCTCCCTGTGGGGACCCGGTAGTTGGGTGGCCGGGTGCGGTAGCGCAGAATCTACCCCGCACGAGTCCGCTGGTGAAGGCTTGTTTTTCGCGCCGGTCAGGCTTAGGTGCGCTCAGCAAGCCGTGGCGTCTTCCACACCCGGTCCGGGACCTTGCCGGTAACGAGCGCCACGGCGATCACCAACAGGACCAAACCCCATGTCGCATTGGTGACATCAAGGGCCTGCCTCATCACCACGAAGGGCGGGATGATCGCCAGCACGGTTCCAGCCGCGATACGCCACATGGGCGGACGCAAAGCACCGGGCGCCAGCGCGGTGCTGGCAAGTTCCAAGCGGACCAGCGGCGTAGAGACCAGCAACACCAGCGCCCACGCGACAATGTAGAACAGGGGACGGCTCAGCCACCACTCGGTGCTGGCAGGCTGCGGGAACGGCAACCGCAGGACCAGCGCGATCCCGAACAAGGCAATGATCAACGGCAGGTGCCACAGATAGATGGTCATGGCACGGCTGCCTACCACGAACATCACCTTTTGCACCCAGCCCACCCGCACGCACCACTGCAACATCGGGTACACGGCCTTCACCAGCAGAACATGCGCCAAGCCCACCAACACCAGCGGGAACATGGGCGGGTTCTGGCTGGTCAGCATGTCCACGGGGTAGGGACCGGCGCCCGTCAGCGGGACCAGCGCTCCATAACAAGCAACCGCGGCCAGGACCAGCTTCCAGCGGGCAAAGCGGTCAAAGAATCCATCGGCATAGAAAAAGCCAAGCTGCTGCAGCAACCCCCATACGAACACCATGTTCAGCAGCCCGATCGGATTTGAGTCGAAACCCCACGGGTTGTGCTCCAAGCCCAGGCGAACAACATCGACGACGACGGCGCCCGCGGCCAGCGCTGCGACGGTCCGGTACGGTGCCAGGCCGTGGAGCTTCGCCATGGTGGGAACCATCGCTTGGCAGATCAGGTATGCGGCCAGGAACCACAACTGAACCCCGGCGCCTGCAGCGATAACTGTAAGAAGGTCGCCCGGGACCCCGGCCGCCGTCGCGCTCCACAGCGCAATGGTGAGGAAGGCGTAGAGGGCGACCGTGGGACGGACCAGTCGGAGCACGCGGTTCCGGAGGTAGTCGCCGGCGTCTCCGCCTTTGCGTTGCAGGCTCCGCCACGAGGTGAGCGATGCGAAGCCGCCCACCACAAAGAAGAGCGGCATGACTTGGCCGAACCACGTACCCTGCGCGAACCAGCTCAAGGACGTCAAGGGATTCCCTACCCCGATGCCGGAGGAGTCCACGCTGATCCCCATCATGAGCAAGTGGACGGCCACCACGGCAAACATGCAGGCGACGCGAATGAAATCGACCACGAGATCGCGGGATGCCGGGACTTGGGTGGTTGCTGCCTTGCTGCTTGAGGCGGGCCTGAGGGTGGAAGACATGGGTGCTCCTGGGAAGTTGCCTTGTTTATCCATCGAGTGGATTAACAGTAGCGCATCAAACGGGGTTGCGTCGACGTCTTGTTCAGAAAGGTCACCTCATTCGGGTCAGGAATGACCCGACGGGGCGTAGCCTGAAGAAGGAGGACCCGCCCCAGTATCCAGAGAGATTGTGCAGCGCATTCAGGTCCCATAAATCCACCCCAACAATGAACGGCAGCGCTGATTACTATGCACATCAGGGAATTTTGGAGTCAGCTTTCTCCGGACACGCAACAGTGGCTCATCGACAATCCGGGAAGCATGATTGTGCCCCGAACCATGACGGCCATTTTCAATGACGAAACCGGCGAGGACGGGGCCGTGGACATCCACGGCGGCACTTTGCTCACTGCGGACGACCAACTTTTCATCCGGGAGCAGGCCCACCTTCGAGGGGTTGAGGCCGCGGAGGATCCCAGATTCTTCGATTCAGTCGGCCCGGAGGACTAGCGGTCCTGTCTCCGTCGTGCGTGAAGAGCGTTTAGTTCTTCCGCGCCGCCAGTCCGAAGAGCCACGTGCCGCCAAGGGCTGACAGGTAGCCTGCGATCACAATGAAGGCCGTGCCGGCCCAGAAGTAGTCAATGGTGCTGTCGGTGCTCAGTCCGGGCATGACTTGCAGCAGTGAGTAGGCCGCAACAATGCCGGCCACCACCAGCGCGGTGACTGTGAGCCATACCCACAGCCGGGATGCCGCCCAGTGCTCGCCGTATCCCTTCCACACGTTCCAGCTGGTCCCTGTGCGGAGGATGAGCCACCCCGCGGGGAGCATGACGGCGCCGACTACCAGGAAGGCCGCAACGACATCGGCAGGGCGGTGCCACTGGTTGATGAGCGTGGAAACTCCGGTGGCTACGGCGAAGGTGCTGCCGAGGAACCCGGCCAGGGGGCGCCAGCGCGGCGAAACCATCAGGAACACCGCGGCGGCAGCGGAGGCGGCCAGGGTGGTGTGCCCGGAGGGAAGTGAGTTCAGTTCCAGGGTTTGGACGCCGCGGTCGGGCCGGTCCGGGATGAGGAACTTGAGGATCTGCGTGGCCACGTTGGCGGCGATGCATGCGGCCACGGCGATGCCGGCGGCCTTCCAGCGGCGCCGGGCGATGGTCACGAAGAGCACCATGATGGCGGCGATCGCGAGCGACAGCATGGGCAGCATGTCCAGGAACTCCGTAGAGGCCCTCCCTGCTGTTCCGCCCAGCACGGTGGCTTCAACAAGCGCTGATTCGTCGATGAACTGGCCCATGGTGGTGCGCACAAAGAAGTAGTACGTTGCGGCCAGGCCCACCACGCTGGCGATGGTGGCCAGGATGAAAAGGAATCCTGTTCCGATGCCTGGGTCGCGCTGTTGAACCGGCCGTTTGCTCGACCTCCCGCTGGTGCGGAATTGCTGGGAACTCATTCTGTCTAGGGTGCCACAGTTCTCTGTAAGGCCGGTGTGAGCTCGGCCTTAGCGTGGCGGGGCGAAGTGAGATCCCTGCAACATTCCTGTGATGGTTGACACGTGTTAGGTGACAGGTTTAGGCTTCCTAACACGTGTTAGGGAAGGAAATCTACATGTCGGGAACCAATGGAGCTTTGCGTGAATTCACACGTAGAAGTGCCCTCACAGCCCTCGGCGCAGGAATTGTTGGAGTCACCGCGGCGTCGTGGCCGCGCCTGACCGGGGCCGATATTCCAGGCCGTGGGGACAGCAGCCTCAGCATCGCCATCATGGGCACCGCCGCGGACGCCGCAGCCCGCCAGAAGGTCATTGACGCTTTCGCTAAAGTCCACCCGGAAATAAAGGTCAAGGTCCAGGCGATCCAGGCTGTGGACTGGAAGGACTTCTTCACCAAGATTCTCACCATGGTGGCAGCAGGCACCCCGCCGGATGTGGTTTACGTGGCCACGGAAGGCGCCCAGCTCTTCGCAGAAAAGCTCGCCCATCCGCTGGATGAGTACCTCCGCCGGGACGCGGACCACATGAAGGAATACTTCGAGGACGTCCACCCCAGCCTGGTGGAAGCATTCATGTACAAAGGCAGCCTGTTCCAGCTCCCCATCGACTGGAACGCCGCCAACATGTACTACAACACCGCTGCGCTCACTAAAGCGGGACTGGAGCGGCCCTCCGATAACTGGACGCACACCGACTTCCGCAGCACCCTCGCTGCCATGAAGAAGGCCAACCCCAAGGACTTCACCCCCTATTACTGGACCAACCGTCTCTTCGGTGGAGTGGTGCCGTGGCTTTATGCCAATGACACCAGCTTCCTCAAGGAAACCAAGTCCCCGGGCGGCGAATGGCTGTGGGACGGCTTCTACGCCAACGACCCCTCACGCAGCCTCCGCTCCGGCGGCTACCAGTGGCTGGAACCCAACGCCGATGATCCCCGGGTCTTCGAATCCTTCGACTACCTCCGCGGACTGGTCAAGGACGGACTGGGTGTCCGACCGGAGGAAGGCGGCGGCAGCGCACTGATCGGCCTCTTCGCCTCCAACAGGATAGGTACGACGCCGGCGGGCGGCTATTGGGTCCAAGGCCTCCACGAAGCAGGGATGACAGAGAACGACTTCGACGTCCAGTTCTTCCCGAAATGGAGGAGCCAGCGCCACCAGTTTGGCACCGCAGGCTACGCCATCATGAAGACCGCCAAGGACAAGGACGCAGCCTGGGAATGGGTGAAGTTCAGCTCCAGCCGCGAAGCCATGCAGATCGTCTTCCCCACACCGAACACCACACCCGCCCGGCGGTCCATGGTCAACGAACAGCTTTACTCAGGAACCGGTCCACGGAACTGGAAGGTCTTTTACGACACCCTGGACAAGTTCCCCACCACAGGGCCCATTCCAGCGCCACCCCAGCAGGCCGCCGTCGAAACCGCCCTCATGAAAAATGTCAGCCTGGCCGTCAGTGGGGACGAGCGCCAACTCAAAGACGCCCTGACCTCCATGCAGCGTGACCTCGAAATTGCCCTGAGGAGGCAGCCATGAGCACCGCCACCAGTACTCCTACAGGCACGGGGAGCGAGCCGGGCCGTCGCCAGACCGCCCCTAAGAACGGACAAGGATCCAGGCGCGGCCGCGTCCAACAACGCTGGCTGCCGTGGGCCTTCCTGGCCCCGACCATTGTGGGCATGGGTATTTTTACCCTTCTGCCGATTGTCGCCTCGATTGCGCTCGCATTCTTCCGCTGGGACATCATCTCAGCGCCAACGTTCGTGGGTTTCGATAACTTCGCTGAGGTGGTCCAAGACCCCACGGTCCGTGTCTCGTTCCTGAACACCATCGTGTTCGTGGTGGTGGCAGTAGCCCTCCAGCTCGGGCTGGCGCTGGGCCTGGCGATCATGGTGCAGGAGAAGCTCCCGGCCTGGCTCAGGGTGTTCTTCCGCTCTGCCTTCTTTTTCCCGCTGATCCTGTCCGCGGCGTCGGTATCGATCTTCATGCGCTACCTCTTTAACGAGCAATTCGGCGTGGTGAACTGGTTGCTTTCCATCGTTGGCATCCCAGCGGTCCCGTGGCTGACGACGCCAACCGGGTCTGCCGCCGTCGTGATTCTTGTTTATGTGTGGCAGAACTTCGGGTTCTCGTTCCTCCTGTTCATTGGTGGACTGGCTTCTATTCCGGTGGAGACGTATGAGGCCGCGTCGATTGATGGGGCCACGGGTTGGCGCAAGCACTGGTTCGTGACCCTGCCGCTGCTCAGCCCCACCACCCTGGTGGCTTCGGTCATGGCTATCATCAACGCGCTGCAAGTGTTCGACCAGCCTTATGTCCTCACCCGCGGCGGGCCCGGCGACTCGACGCGCACAGCCGTGATGGTGATCTTCGAGTCCGCATTCCAGCGACTTGAGTTCGGCGAGGCCTCGGCGATCGGTGTGATCCTGACGCTCATCATCATGGCCATCACCGCCGCGCAATTCCGGCTCAGCAAACGATTCGTCTTCTACCAGTAAGGCCCGTCATGACTACCATTCAAGAACGTGTCACCACCACGGCGCCTGTAGTGAAGCGGAAGAAACGCGACTGGTCAGTGGCCGTCCGCGTCGTCGTCTTGCTGATCGCGTCCGTCTTCGTCCTGGGCCCGGTGTTGTGGACGCTGTCCACGTCGCTGCGACCGCCGTCGGAATCCTTCCAGCTGCCGCCCGCATTCCTTCCGCTGAACCCGGATTTCACCTCCTACGAGCAGGTGTTCAAGCAGCTCAACATCGTGCTGTTGGTGCTGAACAGCGCGCTGGTCACAGGTCTGATCGCTGTGGGGCAAATGATCACGGCCGCCTTGGCTGGCTACGCGTTTGCGCACCTTAAGTTCCGGGGGCGGGGCGCCCTGTTCTCGATCGTGCTCGCCACCATGATGGTGCCCGCGCAGGTCACGATCGTGCCCGTGTTCATGCTGATCCGTGGCGTGGGCCTCTCGGACACCCTGCTCGCGCTGATCATTCCGGCCATCCCGACGGCGTTCGGTACCTTCCTGATGCGGCAGTACTTCATGGGGTTGCCGGGTGAGCTCGCTGAAGCGGCCGCGATCGACGGCGCCTCGCCGTGGCGAACCTTCCGCTCCGTGTATGCGCCGCTGGCCATGCCTGGTCTGGCGATCGTGGGCATCCTGGCGTTCAACTTCCACTGGAACGAGTTCTTTAGGCCCCTCATCATGACCATCTCCGAGCAGAACTTCACCCTCCCGCTGGGCTTGGTCTCCCTTCAAGGCAACCTCGGCACCGGAAGCATTTCCGTGGTCCTGGCCGGTGTTGTCCTGTCCATGATTCCCGCGCTGGTGGTGTTCATGTTCGGCCAGCGCGCGCTGCAGGACGGCCTCACCGCGGGCACGGGCAAATAGTTTTCACTCTCTTTTGAAAGGGGTTCCGTTGACGGACCTTGCACTTTCTTCCTCTCTGGCTCTTGCGGCGACGCACCCGGATCCCGCATTCCCGCGCTTCCACCCGAGGCCGGCGCTAGGCTGGATCAACGATCCCAATGGCATCAGCTTCATCAACGGCCGGTACCACGTGTTCTTCCAGTACAACCCCTCGTCTGCGCGGCATTCGCAGATCAACTGGGGGCATGTGAGCTCTGGTGATCTAGTGCGTTGGGAAGAGCACCCCGTGGCGCTTTCTCCCCAGGCGGGCGGGCCCGACTCCGCCGGATGCTGGACGGGCGTAGTGACTTCGGACGATGGCGTGCCCACCGCCGCTTACTCCGGGATCAAGGACCACGGCGGTCACTCGCAAGTGGTGATCGCCCGTGGTTCTGCTGATCTGTTGACGTGGGAGCAGAACGGGCACGTGGCTGCGTCCATGCCTGAGGATCCGCTGGTAACCGCCGTCCGCGACCCCTTCATCTTCCGCTTCAACGGTGCCCGCTATGCCATGCAGGGTGCAGGGCTCTGCGACGGGCGCGCGGCCTTGCTGCTGTACACGGTGGACCACATGGATTCCTGGCAGTACCAAGGGATCTGGCTGACCACTGCTGATCCTGTGGCCGCTGAGCATACGCCGGCCGAGATCTGGGAATGCCCGCAGCTGGTGGAGGTACCTCTCTCTTCCGGTGGTTCCACCTGGGTCATGATGTTCTCCCTGTGGCTCTCCGGCGACGACCACGAGCACGCCAACGGGGTGGGATACCTGACCGGCTCCCTGTCCGCGGATCCTGCCACGGGGTTGCCGGTGTTTGCCCCGGCCTCGGGTGGGAAGGCGGATCTTGGCCGTGACTTCTACGCACCGCAGATTGTGCAGCTGGCCTACTCTGCGGGGTCTGCTGCTGCTTCTGTTCCTGCTCCTGCGGCGCTGTTGTGGGGGTGGGCCAACGAGGGCCCCGGGCGCGACGGTCGCCGTGGCCGCACCCAGGAAGAAATTGACGACGCCGGGTGGTCGGGTGTCCTGACGCATCCCCGCGTTCTGTCTGTAGTCGACGGGGCGCTGACTGTCACTCCTGCGCCTGAGATTGAGGCGTACCGGGGTGCTGCTGTGGCTGAAGGTGCGGCCGGCTCCGTTGCTGTGCCTGCGTTTGCCGAGGTACTGGTTCGGGGTAGCGCTTCCGGTTCCGTGGAGCTGGTGCTTGGTTCGGGTGCCGGTGCTCAAATGGTCTACTCGGGTTCCCTTGCTGCGGGGGAGGAGCTCCGGATCTTCATCGACGCTTCCCTCGTGGAGGTATATCGTGTCGGTTCCGTCGCCACCACCCTTCGGGCCTACCCGGCCCCGGGGGAGGAATGGCAGCTCACCTTGCCCGACGGCGCAACTGCCGACGTGTGGCAGTTGAGCCTTCCCGAATAGGCGGCAGGCCGGCGTCGTGCGCTGGTTGTGGGGCCCGCTTTGCTTGGTTGGTGCCCGGTTTAGGGCGCAGAGTGGGCCTCGCAACGTGAGTGTTCTGTGTTGTGGGGCCTGCTTTGCTTGGTTGGTGCCCGGTTTAGGGCGCAGAGTGGGCCTCGCAACGCGGGCCCCCAACGCGGGGTCTCAGCGCGTGGGCGCGGGGCCGGTCGATTCCCGGACGACGAGGCGGCAGGGGACCATCGTTTCCACGGTGGTTCCCTTTCCTGTGGTGTCGGTTCCCTCAATGGCGTCCAGCAGCGTGGTCATGGCGGCGCGGCCGATCTCCCGCAGCGGCAACGCCATGGTGGTGAGTGCCGGGACCATGGTGTCCGCGATCCGGGTTTCGTCGTCGTAGCCCATGACGGAAAGATCACCGGGGACACTGAGCCCAAGCCGTGCAGCCGCAAGCGTTACCCCGACGGCCAGTCGGTCGTTCGCGCACATGATGGCCGTCGGACGTTCAGCCGGGGACACGCCGTCGAGCAGTTTCATGGCGCCGCGGTAGCCGGCATCGATATCCCAGCCGGCCATGAAAATCCGGTCGCTCCGTAGCGGAACGTTGGCCGCTGCGTGCGCATCCCGGTACCCCTGAACGCGGAGTGGCGCGGCCGGTGAGTCTTCATCTCCTGCCAGCAGTGCGATGTCCCGGTGACCCAGTTGCAGCAAGTGCTCGGCAGCTTCGCGGCCGCCGGTAACTTCATCCGGAATAACGTGGTGCAGCTGCGGCTGGGGGAGGGCGTCGTAGCAGTTGGCCAACACGGACGGTACACGGAGCATGCCCTGTGGAACGTCGATCGGTTTCAAGCCCACAGTGACGTACATGAGCCCATCCACTTGCCGGTCCAGAAGGGTCTCGATGGCGCCGGCGTCCCGGGCGCTGTCCCGCTCGGTGTCCATGACAACTGTGACAAAGCCGCGGCTGCGGGCGATGTCATCCGCGCCGCCGATGATGTTGCCGTCGAAGGGGCTGACCACCACTTCATCGGACAGGATGCCAATCACCCGTGAACGCTGGTTGCGCAGGCTGAGTGCGATCGCGTTGGGAGAGTAGTTCAGTTCCAGCGCTGCTGCCCGGATCCGGTCCTGGCTTTCCTTGGCCACATTTCCATCGCCGCGGCCGTTCAGGACCAGCGAGACCGCGCTTCTGGACACACCGGCGCGCTTGGCGACATCCAACGCAGTGGCCTTGCGGTTCATGGGAGTGTCCTTCCGGTCGTTGACAGCAGTCTACCTAACTCGTGTGAGGTTTCCCTGTGGCGCTACGTGTTCATGGACGAGCCGAAGGACGACATCATGGTCTGCATCATGGTGGACGTCCAAATGCCGGCCACCACCATGCTGATCACAAAGACGGCGATGGTGATCCACACCGGCAACAGCCCGCGCTTGGCCGCCACCTTATTGACGATCACCGAACGGCCAATCACGTAGACCGCCGAGTTCAGGAACGTCCAGGCCCAGTGGAAGGGACGTACGACGCCGGACCTCGCCAACCGCTGATAGTCCAGGTACGCGAAGAACACCGAAAGGCCATAGATCACCAAGCTCGATGCCATCAGCAGGAAGTACCCCGGCGTATAGATCGAGAAGGGGTCAAGGGTGGTGACGCCTTGACGCGTGGTGATGACGCGGAACTCCGGCTGCCAGGTAAGCATGAACAATACCGAGACCAAGGGCAGCAAGGTGATGGCCCAAATGAAAGGGTTATAGACCGGTGTTTGCTCGCTGATCGGGGTACGCGGAGCCTTGAAAACCGGTTGGTACTGCATCTGCTGCGGAGCCTGGTGGGGAGCCTGGTGGGCCGTCCAGGCGCGGCCGTCCCACCAGCGCACCAGCCGGGGGTCCGAAGGGTCCGGGTACCAGCCGGGAGGCGTCGCGGAACCGGGTGTTGATTGAGTCATATCTCCCCCACATTGAGTCGTCTTCCGAGAATATCGCGATTGCTGTCTCTCGGTTGCCATGGGCCTCTCCCCAGCGCCTGTGAGGTGGTGTATGAGTGGTTTATGAGCTTCTTCGACGACCTCCCCGAGCCTCCCGAAGAGGCACGTCAACCGCAGCCGCTCAGGCCGGGGTGGGCCGGGCCGCCGTCGGACGAACTGCCAGGGGTGGTTCCCGGTGGCGGGTTTGTTTATCAGAGCCAACGGATGGTGGTGGCGCTGAAACTGGTGGAGGTTTACTCCACGGGTTGCCTGCTGGACTTGGTGTGGTCTGTTCGACGCATGGATGAATCCGAGCAGGAATGGCGGGAGATCGTAGAGGAGTGCTACAACAATCCGCGCTCCAGCCTGGACTCCAGGACGGGGCTGGAACTAGGGGTCGCTTTTGCGGACGGACGCAAGGCGGTCGCTGCCATCCACGGACCGGCGGCGTTCGAGGACACCGACGACGTCACTGGGCCGGTGCTGACAGCCTTGGGTGGAGGCGGAGGAAGCAACAACGGAGATTACGTCCAGTTCACCGGCCGCTACTGGTTGTGGCCGTTGCCGCTGGAAGGGGACACAACGCTGGTGGCCCGGTGGGAGGCGTTGGGACTGCCGGAAAGTTCCCTTGAATTGTCCGGCGTCCAACTGGGGGAGGCTTTGGGCAGGGTCCGGAACTACTGGTCTGGGTAGCTTGTCCACATAGCCGGAAAGACCGACGAAAGGGTCAGAAGGCCGCCGGTACAGTGGCACTATGCCTGCGCTTCCCCCACTCGAAGAACTTCTCGATTCGGCCCATGTGGTCTCTCTCCCCATGCGCGTGAGGTTCCGCGGCATCATGGAGCGCGAGACGCTCCTTATGCGCGGGCCCACGGGCTGGGGCGAGTTCTGCCCCTTCCCCGAATACGACGACGACGAATCCTCCCGTTGGCTGGCCGCCGCCCTCGAAGCTGGGTGGCTTGGTTTCCCCTCTCAGCTCAGGGACACCATCCCGGTCAACGCGACAGTTCCTGCCGTTACAGCAGAGCGCGTCCCGGAGGTGCTAACGCAGTTCGGGCGGGTGGACGCGGTAAAGATCAAGGTTGCCGAGCGCGGGCAGTCGCTGAGGGACGACGTTGCGCGGGTAAACGCAGTACGTGATGCTTTGCCGGAGGCCGCCATCCGCGTGGATGCCAACGGAGGATGGGACGTAGAGCAGGCAGTGAAGGCGCTGGGCAAGCTCTCGGCTGTCGGTCTTGAGTACGCCGAGCAGCCCGTACCCACCATTGAGGGCCTGGCCGAGGTCCGCCGTCGGCTCACTGACGCTGGGACGCCGGTCCTCATCGCTGCGGACGAGAGCGTACGCAAGGAAGACGATCCCCTTCGGGTAGCCAGGGCAGGCGCCGCGGACCTCATTGTGGTCAAGGTTGCTCCACTCGGGGGAGTCCGGCGGGCACTGGACATCGTGGAGCAAGCCGGGCTGCCCGCCGTCGTCAGTTCTGCTCTGGATACCTCCGTGGGCATCCGCGCTGGACTGGCGCTCGCAGCCGCGTTGCCCTCGCTGCCCTACGCTTGCGGACTTGGCACCGTATCGCTGTTTGCCTCGGATATTACGCTGGACCCCTTGGTGGCCGACGACGGCGCCATCCACGTCCGCGAGGCTGTCGCCGATCCCGGGCTGCTGGAGGAGTACGCGGCCTCGGCGGAACGTAGGGACTGGTGGCTGGACCGGCTTCGAAGGGTGCATGCAGTCCTGGCGGGAAACCAGCATCCTTTGTTCACCGTTTCTTAACCGGAGAGACCTCTCAGATTCGGTTTCCGCTGAAAGGCTCAGCGGGAACCTCGTACACCTCTGGAAGGTCTTCCCCATGTCTGAAACCACCGGACGCACGTTTCCGCTGCTCCCCATGCTCGGCCACACCAAGGGCAAGCGCAGCGCGGTTACCTGTGCTTTGAAGTGCGACAATGCCTGCTCTGGCGATGTCTGCAACACCAGCGCCAACGGCTACTTCCGCGATATCGCTTCAACAGCCATGTCCAGGCGTGCCGCACTGGGCCTCGGTGCCGCAGGAGCGCTCGCTATCGTGCTCGGTGGTGCCGTGACCGGTGGCGACGCCGCCGTGGCCGACCCGGGAAACGGACTCTCCGATGCTGCCAAGAAGGGCTTCGACAAGTCCAAGCTCAAGTTCACCGCCATCAAGCCGGTAGATGCAGCGGTGGATGCCTTCACCGTGCCCGAGGGCTTCGACTGGAAGCCGGTCATCCGCTGGGGCGACCCCCTCTTTGCCGACTCGCCTGCCTTTGACCTCAATGCGCAGACTGCCGCAGCCCAGGCCCGCCAGTTCGGGTACAACAACGACTACACGGACATCCTGCCTATCCCGGGTTCCAAGGATCGCCGTGCCGTGCTCTTCAGCAACCACGAGTACACCAACGAGAACATCATGCTGCCCGTAGGCTTCGACCCCGCAGAGGCACGGGCCATCGGCCGGGCCGGGCATGGCCTCGCCGTGGTGGAACTCGAGCGCAAGAACAAGAACAAGCCGTGGAACTACGTCCAGGGCGCACCTCTGAACCGCCGCTTCCTCACGGACACTGTCTACGAACTGACGGGCGCCGCTGCAGGCACCAACCTGGTCAAGACGATCGATGATCCGGCAGGCCGCTGGATCAAGGGCACCTTGGGCAACTGCGCGGGTGGAACCACCCCCTGGGGCACCATCCTCTCCGGCGAAGAGAACTTCAACGGCTACTTCGCCGCTCCCGGCACCAGCGACGGGGACAAGCGTTACGGTCTCTCCGCCAAGGCAACCACCCGCCAGTGGGAACTCGACGAGCCACGCTTCGATACCCGCAACTCCGGGTACGCCAACGAGGCCAACCGATTCGGCTGGATCGTTGAAGTTGACCCGTTCGACCCCACCTCCACTCCCAAGAAGCACTCCGCCATGGGCCGCTTCAAGCACGAAGGCGCCAACGTCATTGTTGCCCCGTCCGGCCGGGTAGTGGCGTACATGGGCGACGACGAGCGCTTCGACTACCTCTACAAGTTCGTCTCCAAGGGCAAGTACCAGGCCGGCGACTCCCGCGAGGCCCGCAAGAACAACATGAACCTGCTCTCCGAAGGTGACCTTTACGTTGCCAAGTTCACGGGCGATTCGCCTGCCGACATCGATGGCACCGGCAAGCTTCCCGCCGACGGCGCCTTCGACGGCACCGGCGAATGGCTGCCCCTTGTAGTCAACGGCACCTCCGCAGTTCCCGGCATGACCGTCCCGGAGGTCCTGGTCTACACCCGCCTGGCCGCCGATAAGGTTGGGCCTACCAAGATGGACCGTTGCGAAGATGTTGAGCCCAATCCGCGTACCGGCAAGGTCTACGTGGCCTGCACCAACAACACAGACCGCGGCAAGCCGGGCAAGGAAGGGGCCACCGAGGTCAACCCGCGCACCCTCAACCGTGACGGGCACGTCGTGGAAATCACCGAAGGCCGCGAGCAGACGGGCACCAAGTTCAACTGGAACCTGCTGCTGGTGGCCGGTGACCCCGCCAAGAACACCTCAACGTACTTCTCCGGATTCCCGGCGGACAAGGTTTCGCCGATCTCCTGCCCGGACAACGTGGCGTTCGACTCCGTGGGCAACCTCTGGATCTCCACCGATGGCGCCCCCGGCACCATTGGCTACGCTGACGGTCTGTTCAAGGTCACCCTTGAGGGACCGGAACGCGGCAAGGTTGAGCAGTTCCTTGCTGTTCCCCGCGACGCTGAAACCTGTGGTCCGATCATCCACGACGAAGAACGCACCGTGTTCGTCGCCGTCCAGCACCCAGGTGAGGATGGCTCGTTCGCGGCGCAGAACTCCTTCTTCCCGGACTACGTCCCGGCCGGAGCTACGCCCGCTCCGGGTGCTGCGCGGGCTCCCCGCCCCGCGGTGGTACAGGTCTTCCGAAAGTAGGTTCTTGTACCTTGCGCATGACGAGTGCTCTCCCGCCCGGGTTGCCGGGTGGGGGAGCACTTTGTATTCCCCGACGCTCTATCACCTCCCGCGTGCTTGGGCCGGACGCTCTGTCACCTCCCGCGTGTTTGAGCCGGACGCTCTATCACCTCCCGCGTTCCTGGCGGCTTGCGCCACAACTGGTAGCGCCCGAGGTGCGGAACAACGGCGACACCCTAGTTAGAGAGGGATGTCCGATGTGGGCCGGGATGTGAGAGAGGGATGTCCGATGTGGGCCGGGATGTGAGAGAACATTGAGGGCTCGCCTGCGCCAATAGACTGGGACGGTGACTTCCCAGGACTCTCTGACATCCATTGGTGCCGCCCGGATCGCCGTTACGGCACTGCTCGACGGCGGTGTGCGGCACGTGGTGGTGGCGCCGGGTTCGCGCTCCGCACCCATGGCCTACGCCCTCGCTGAAGCAGAAGCTTCGGGCCGCGTCCGGCTGCACGTGCGCATCGATGAACGCGACGCCGGATTCACCGCGCTCGGCCTGGCACTTTCCACCGAGGCCCCTGTTGCCGTGGTGACCACATCCGGCACGGCTGTTGGCAACCTCCTGCCGGCCGTCATGGAAGCCAACCATTCGGCCGTTCCCGTGGTGGTTATTTCCGCGGACCGCCCGGAAGAACTCCACGGAACCGGGGCGAACCAGACCACCACCCAACTGGACCTCTTCGGCGATCACGTGAGATTCGCCGTCGACGTTGCCGCGGGCGACCATCCCCAAAAAGCTGTTGCCACGGCGCTGTACGCAGCGACCGGTGCCCTCGAGGACACCCCGCCAGGCCCTGTCCAAGTGAATCTTGCCTTTCGTGACCCCTTGGTGCCAGCCGACGGCGACGCGCTCCCGACCGCTGAGGGACATGGCGTATTTCATTACGACGCCGGCCCTCAGGCACTGGTTCTCCCGGAAGCATCCAGGGAACTCCCCGAGCGACGCACCGTGGTCCTCGCAGGCCACGATGCTGGCCCTGTGGCCGAGGCCTTCGCCCGTGCCCATGGCTTGCCCCTGCTCGCTGAGCCGTCGTCCAATGCACGCTTCGGCCCGAACGCAGTGGGACCGTACCGCGTGTTGCTGGAGCACTTCGGGCCCCAATCACCATCTCCGATCGAACGCGTAGTCTTGTTTGGCCGCGCCACTCTGTCCCGTCCCGTGGCCGCCTTGCTGGCACGCGAATCAGTAGAGACAGCCATCTACCAACCCGTTCCTGTTGCTTGGTACCAGGCTGGCCGTCGCCGCGAAGTGCCCATCGAAACCCTTCCCGAGCTTGCAGAATTCGCCGGCCGCGGGTCCGCCGAATGGTTGGACTCCTGGCTCCTCGCCGGCGCCGCTGCGCAACACGGCTTGGATGGAGTGCTCGCGGGGGAGACCCTTGCCAGTGGCCCGTCCGTCGGGGCCGCCGTGTGGGAGCATTCCCGCGGACAGCTGGTGCTAGGGTCCTCCAACGGCATCCGCGACGTCGACCTCGCCGGACAGCCCCACACCGGACCGATTGCCAGTGTTTACGCCAACCGTGGCCTCGCCGGCATCGACGGCACCATCGCCACAGCCACAGGTATTGCCTTGGGCAGCGGACGCGAAACGACGGTCCTCCTGGGCGATGTCACCTTCCTCCACGACGCCGGGGGACTGCTCCTCGGCCACGGCGAACCCGTGCCGGACCTCCGCATCGTGGTGCTCAACGACGCCGGCGGTGCCATCTTCAGCCTCCTCGAGCACGGGGCCGTTGAGGACTCAGGCGCCTACGGCACCGCCGTCGAACGCCTCTTTGGTACCCCGCATTCAGTGGACATCGCGGCACTCGCGGCGGCGTACGGCGTCGGACATCAAGCGGTAAGTACGACGGCGGAACTTGCCTCGGCGCTCAAGGCGCCGCTCAAGGGGCGCACCATTGTGGAGGTGCGCGTAAACCGGACAGGCCTGCGGGATCTCCATGCCCGGATAAAGGCGGCCATTTCGGCTGCAGTGGGCCAGGTCCTGACAGCGAGGGGTTAGCTCTCGGGGCTTTGGGGGCTTCCAAAGCGCCGAGAGCTAACCCCTCGCGGCAGAAAGTTAGGCTTCTTCGACTCCGATGTGCGTCGGATCCAGGACGCGGCGCAGGAATTCCTTGGTGCGGGGCTGGGTGGGGGCGCTGATGACGTTTTCCGCCGGCCCTTCTTCGACCACAACACCGGCATCCATGAAGACCACGCGGTCGGCAACTTCCCGGGCGAAGCCCATCTCGTGGGTAACCACCAGCATGGTCATGCCTTCCTGGGCCAGCTTGCGCATGACGGCCAGGACATCGCCCACGGTTTCGGGGTCGAGGGCAGAGGTGGGCTCATCGAAAAGCATGAGCTGCGGGTCCATGGACAGGGCACGTGCGATCGCCACGCGCTGCTGCTGGCCACCGGAGAGCTGGTCCGGGAAGCGGTCGGCGAGGTGTCCCAAGCCAACGCGCTCCAGGTTGTGGCGCGCTACGTCCGAGGCCTCGGACTTGGAACGCTTGAGGACCTTGGTTTGCGAGATGGTGCAGTTGTCCAGGACGCTGAGATGCGGGAACAGGTTGAAGTGCTGGAACACCATTCCAACGCTTTGGCGCATCTTGTTGAGGTCTACGTCGGGGTCGGTGGCCTCGAACTTGCCCACGTTGATGGTGCCGGCGTTGGGTTGCTCGAGCAGGTTAACGCAGCGAAGGAGGGTGGACTTGCCGGAGCCCGAGGGCCCGATCAAGCAAACTACCTGACCAGGTTCAACGGTCAGGGAGATCCCTTTGAGGACCTCGTTGCTGCCGTAGGACTTGCGAAGGTCTTTGATGTCGACGCCCGCAGCGCGAACGCCGGACGTGCTCCCAGTGGAGTTATTCATGACTGTCCTGCCTATCGCTTCGTCCGCGCGGAGCGGCTTTCGAACTTCCGTGCCAGGAGGCTCAAGGGGATGGTGATGACCAAGTAGAAGGCGCCGGCCACGAGCAGCGGCGTCAGGCCGGCTCCGAGGCTGGAGATGCCGTCGCGCCCGAACTTGGTGAGCTCGTACTGGGACGCTGTGAGACCCAGGACGTAGATCAGCGAGGAGTCCTTGGTGAGAAGGATAATCTCGTTGGTGAGCGGCGGCAGGACGATCTTGAAAGCCTGCGGGATGACGATCGAAACCATGGCGCGCCACTGCGGCATGCCCAGGGAACGGGCTGCTTCCATTTGACCCTTGGGGACCGCCTGGAGGCCTGCGCGGAGGGTTTCAGCGATGTACGCCGCTGCCACCATACCCAAGGACACCATCACGATGATGTTCACGTCCCATTGGATTCCGAAGGCCAGTGGAACGCCGTAGCCGAAGGCGATGAAGACCAGCAGTGCGGGAACACCCCGGAAGAACTCGATATATCCCGTTGCGAGCCAGCGGTACAGCGGGAAGGACGAGAGCTTCATCAGGGCCAGCAGAAGGCCGCCGGACAAGCCCACCACGAATCCGAGGAACGTGTAGATGAGGGTGTTCTTGAGGCCTACAAGGAAGATGTCCGGGAACATCGGGCCGATCTTGGCGAAGTTGAAGACGCTGTTGCCAACCGTCTTCCAGTCCACGGCAAGGATGATTGCGGCCACGGCCACAACGAAGATCCCGGCCTGGACGTACAGACTGACTTTGGCTCGTTGACGTGCAGTCATTGCCATGGTGTTCTCACATTCATGTTGCGCAGGTGGGGCCCCGAAACAACGTGTCGTTTCGGGGCCCGCCTGCGTGGATCTGGGGGAGCCGGGGCTCGGACTACTTGGTGGCTTCGCCGAACCAGGTGGTCTCGAACTTCTTGAGGGAGCCGTCGTCGGTGATGCGCTTCAGCGTGGCGTTCACGGCGTCCGTCATGGCGGTGTTGCCCTTCTTGATGGAGATGCCCAGCTTCTCGCCCGTTGCGTAGTCTTCAACGCGCTTGAGGTTGGAGTCGTCCTTGATGGCGTAGCCCAGGACGGACTGGTTGCCGATTGCGGCGTCGATGGTGCCGGCCTTGAGGGCCTGGACCAGGAGGCCGGAGTCTTCGAACTGCTGTGCGTCGATTCCCTTGTCCTTGGCGTACTGGGCGCCGGTGGTGGCCTGCTGGACGCCCACCTTCTTGCCCTTGGCGCCGTCGATGTTGCTGATGCCGGAGGACGAGGTGGCCACGAGGGTCAGGTCGTCATCCAGGTAAGGGGTGGAGAAGTCCATGACGCTCTTGCGGACGTCGGTGATGGAGATCGAGGAGATGGAGACGTCGCAACCGGTCAGTGCGGTGCCGGTCTCGATTGCTTCGAAGGAGCTGTCCACCACGTTGAGTTCGGCCTTGACGTCCTTGGCGAGCTCGGCGGCGATGTCCATGTCGAAGCCGACGATCTTGCCGTCCTTCTGGAACTCGAAGGGCTCGTAGGGAACGTCCGAGCACACCGTGAGCTTGCCGGCGTTGATGAGCTTGAGGCCGGAGGCGTCCGTGGCAGCCGGGGTGGACGAGCCACCGCAGGCGGTGAGGGCCAGTGCGCCGGCTGCGAGCACAGCGGCAATCTTGGTGCCGGACAGAACCGAACGGGAGATCTGCATGTTGTTTACCTTTTGTTGCGGTGGATGCTGAACTGAGTCGGTTTTAGTGTAGCGCCGAACGTGAGATGTGCATCACAGGAAACGAAGTTTCACTATTGGATAACAAGTTTACGCGCTTATCAACCACGCCCGAGGGGGTTCAGTCTGGAATCCCAGATTCAGCGGCGGATCCCCAGCGCCTCAAGCATCGGCCGGAATTTCGCCCACGTTTCCGCCAGTTCGGCCTCCGGTTGCGAGCCCTCGACGATGCCGCACCCCGCGTACAGCCGCACCGTGTTGGCGTCCTCGATCACCGCGCCGCGAAGCGCGATACCCCATTCGCCATTGCCGGCGGCGTCGAGCCAACCGACCGGTCCGGCGTACGGGCCCCGGTCCAGATGTTCAAGTTTGCGAATCAACGCCCCGGCAACCAGGGTCGGGGTTCCGCACACTGCCGCGGTGGGGTGCAGTGCGTTGATCAGGGCCAAACACGTGGGCACGTGCCCCTCGATGTCCGCCAACTCTGCCTTAACGTCGGAGGCCAGGTGCCACACGTTGGGCAGTTCAAGGATGAAAGGTTCGCTGTGCGAGTTCATCGCTTCCGAGAAGGGGGCCAGCTGACGCGTCAGGGAATCGATCGCAATCTCGTGCTCATGCCGTTGCTTCTCGGACCCAGCCAGAACGCGCTCCGCATATTCCATGGGCGAGCCGTCCATACCGTCGGCATCACGTCGATCCAGGGTTCCTGCCAGCACACGGGCCTGCGCGGTGCGCCCCTCCACCTGAATCAGCATCTCGGGCGTTGCGCCCACCAATCCGTCCACGCCGTACGTCCAGCATTCGCGGTACCTTGCGGCGAGCTGGCGAAGTACCTCCGCAGCGTTGACGCCCTCCGGAAGGTTCGCGACGACGTCGCGCGCCAACACCAGCTTCTCCAGCTTCCCGGCCCGGATCTCCTCCACGCCGTTGGACACTGCCTGCATCCACGCGGCCTCGCTGAGGGAACCAGGGCTAAGGTGACCGGCGGAACCGTCGGCGGCAATCACCTCAGCTGAGGGCACGACGTCGGACCCGCCTGCCGATGAATCCTCACCGTTCGGTTCCGGTTCAGTCAGCCAGCGGTGCACGGAGGCGAGGACGCCCGCTTCGGTGAGGGGGGCGTCGTCGAACGTTAATTGGGTTGCCCAGGCACGACCATCGCGGATCCCCACCACCAGCTCCGGGAGGATCAAACGGGACACGTGCGGGGAGGTTTTGGAGAAGGCGAACGAGCCGAAAGCCACCGGGCCTGTGCCGGGAAGCTCCACATGATCAGTGATTTCGGCCTCAAGAATGAGGTGCCGCCACCAGATATCGGCCTCAAGGAAACGCTCGGGCCCGGTGGCATTGAAGCGGGTCAGCTCGCCGTAACCCACCAGTCCAGCCTCGCGGCGGGACCAGCAAAGAACGTCGTCCCGCACCAGAAACGACGGCAGCCCCCCGGAGGATGATTCAACATCGAGGGGGACTGTCAAGGTGCGGAGCGTGCTCGTCATGATGGAACAACAGTACTCCCGAGGACAACCAGAATCTGAGCCGACTTCTACAGCGCAGCAAAGTCGGCTGAATGTCTGAGACAATTACAGGGTGAACCGAGCATCCTTGGAAAAGCGTCCGGACGAAGTTGCGACGATGTTTGATGATGTCGCCCCAAAATACGACGTCGTCAATGATGTCCTGTCCATGGGGCAGACACGGCGTTGGCGCCGGATCGTGGTTGATGCTGTGGATGTGAAGGTTGGCCAGAAGGTCCTGGACCTCGCTGCCGGCACCGGAACCTCCAGCGAACCCTATGCTGACGCCGGCGTGGACGTTGTGGCCTGCGACTTCTCCTTGGGCATGCTGAAAGTGGGCAAGCGCCGCCGCCCGGACATTGACTTCATCGCCGGTGACGCCACCAACCTGCCGTTCGCGGACAACAGCTTCGACGCTTCCACCATCTCCTTCGGCCTGCGTAACGTCGTGGAACCCCGCAAGGCCCTGGAGGAGATGCTGCGCGTCACCAAGCCGGGCGGCCGCCTGGTCATTGCCGAGTTCTCGCACCCCGTAGTGCCGCTGTGGCGCAACCTCTACACCGAGTACCTCATGCGTGCTCTCCCGGCCATCGCTACCAAGGTGTCCTCCAACCCGGACGCCTACGTGTATCTTGCCGAGTCCATCCGCGCCTGGCCGGACCAGGACCACCTGGCGCAGTGGCTCAGCGATGCCGGCTGGACCGACATTACTTACCGCAACCTCAGCGGCGGCATCGTCGCCGTCCACCGTGCACAGAAGCCCGCCGAGCACCGCGAAAGTGTTCCCGTGGCTAAGCTTCGCCGCCAGATCAAACCGCGCCAACAGGCCGGCTGACCCCGTACCGCCTGCTGATTTAGGACGACGTGAAAGTACTGATTGTTGGCGCGGGCCCGGCCGGGTCCACCGCCGCGTATTACCTCGCCCAGGCGGGCATCGACGTCACGGTGCTGGAAAAGACCTCTTTCCCGCGTGAGAAAGTGTGCGGCGACGGCCTCACCCCGCGCGCCGTCCGCGAGATCCAGAAGCTTGGGCTGTCACATGCTGTGGAGGACGGGTGGCGCCGGAACAAGGGCCTCCGCCTCATCTCCGACGGTCGCACCATTGAACTGCCCTGGCCCGAGGTTTCTGACTTTCCCACGTATGGCCTGATCCGCACGCGCCTTGGCTTCGACGAATCGTTGGCCCGGCACGCCGAGGCCGCTGGCGCCGTCGTTCTTGAACGCCACAGCGTCACCTCCGCTTTGACCGCCGACGACGGTCGCGTCATCGGCGCACGTGCGTCGATCCTGGACGAGTCCGGACGCAAGACGGGCGAAACGCGGGACTTCCAAGCCGACGTCGTACTCGCTGCGGATGGCAACTCGACACGAACCGCCGTGTCGCTGGGGATGCATAAGCGCGACGACCGTCCTCTGGGCGTCGCTGTGCGAACCTACTTCACGTCGCCGCGCCATGACGACGACTGGATGGAAGGCTGGCTGGAACTTCCCGGCAAATCCGGCAAGCCGCTGCCCGGTTACGGCTGGGTGTTTGGTGTTGGCGACGGCACCTCCAACGTAGGCCTGGGCATCCTGAACTCCTCCAAGGAATTCGGCAAGCTCGACTACAAGCAGGTCCTGCGCGAATGGACAGCCGGGATGCCGTCGGACTGGGGCTTCACGCCGGAAAACCAGGTAGGGGAGATCCGCGGCGCCGCGCTGCCCATGGGCTTCAACCGCACGCCGCACTACTCACCCGGGCTGCTCTTGCTGGGCGATGCCGGTGGCATGGTGTCCCCGTTCAACGGTGAAGGCATCTCCTACGCCATGGAGTCCGCGCGGTTCGCGGCAGAGTTCCTGATCGACGGTGCCGCGCGTTCGGCTTCTGCCGGTTGGTCAACGCACGACGCCGACGCGCACCTCTCGCGGTACGCGGACTATGTGCGGGACCAGTGGGGATCGCACTTCACACTGGGACGCGCCTTCGCATTCCTGATCGGCAAGCCTGCCGTGATGAAGCTAGCCCTGCGGACCGGGATGCCGATTCCTGTGCTGATGCGCTTTGTGGTCCGCATGCTCGCCAACCTCACCGACCCCGCCGCGAAGGGCTTCGAAGACCGTGTGATCCGGGTCCTCGAGATGCTGGTGCCGGCCACGTCCAACACTTCCTCTGCCCGCGCCCTGACGCCGGCAGGCACCGACTCCGCGGTTTCCGCAACAACTAGTTAGGGTTATTCCGTGACGAACTCTGCCGAACACAGCTGGACGCATGCCGGACACGGCTTGCCACAGACTGTTGAGCCTGCTCCCAACACCACTGCGATCGCAACGGGACTCCAGCTTCCCGCCGGATTCGCGGCAATAGCCGGCGACGCCGAACTCGGTCCTGCCATCACCACCAACCTTGCCCGGGTGGAAAAGAAACTCCGCGAAGCCATCTCCAACTCGGACCCCCTGGCTGATGCAACGTCGCGTCACCTGGTGGAAGCCGGTGGCAAACGCATCCGCCCACTGCTTACCCTGCTGTGCGCCCACCTTGGCGATGCTTCACGTCCCGAGGTTGTCCAGGCTGCAGTAGTTGTGGAGCTCACCCACCTCGCAACGCTCTACCACGATGACGTGATGGACTCCGCTCCCTTCCGCCGCGGTGCTCCTACGGCCCATGAAGTCTGGGGCAACTCGGTGGCCATCCTCACCGGTGACCTCATCTTCGCCCGCGCTTCCATCCTGGTGTCCGAGCTCGGCTCCCGCGCCCTGGGCATCCAGGCCCGAACCTTCGAACGCCTGTGCCTCGGCCAGCTCCACGAAACCGTAGGACCGCGCGAAGACGAGGATCCCGTGGAGCACTACCTGTCCGTCATCGCGGACAAGACCGGCTCCTTGGTAGCCGCCTCCGGGCAGCTCGGCGCGATCTTTGCGGGTGCCGATGAGGCCTACGAGGACCTGCTGGTGGAGTACGGCGAGAAGGTGGGCGTTGCCTTCCAGCTTGCCGACGACGTCATCGATGTCACCGGTGTGAAGGTCAAGTCCGGCAAGTCCCCGGGCACCGACCTCCGCGAAGGTGTGCCGACTTTGCCTGTGTTGCTGCTCCGCCGAGACGCCGCCGCAGGGGATGCCTCCGCCACAGCTCTCCTGGAATTGATCGACGGCGACCTCTCCTCCGACGCCGCCCTGGCTGAGGCAGTGGCAGGCTTGCGTGAGCACCCGGTCACCAACGAGTCCTGGAAGATCGCCCGCCAGTGGTCCGCCGAGGCCGTCGCAGCCCTGGCACCGTTGCCCGAGGGAGTGGTGAAGGCCTCGCTGACCAACTTCGCGCATGCTGTGGTGGACCGCAGCAGCTAGTTTTGCGTTGGTTCCTGACCTTGTTTGAGCACACGACGGCCGCTATGCACCCTCATTGGGTTGCATAGCGGCTGTTGTGGTCCCAAAGAGGGTCAGGACGCCACACTTTCCGCTCACATCACGACGCCGGTATCCACTTTGGCGTCCAGCGTGACGGTCCGAAACGCCCGGCTTCCCTGTTGTTCAGGACTTCAAGCACCTCAGCCACCATCTTTTCCGGATGGTGAACGACATCGGAGTAGTAATAGCGAAGGACAAGGAAGCCGCCTCGCATGCTCGCATTGTTCCGGTACTGGTCCTTCTTCACCTGCCTGCCTTCCAAGTGAGTGCCGCCGTCGAGTTCGATGACCAGGGAACCGTTGATAAGGCAGTCGACTTCGCCGACGCCGGGCAACTGAACATGCATGCGGACCAGGAGACCGGCCCGCCGAAAGTGGGTGTGCGCCAAGACTTCCAGTAAGGAGTCAGCCCGAGGCAAGACCAGATCGAGTATCTGCCGGGCCCGTCCATTCCGGTTCCCGGGAAGTCTTGACCTGAGAAAGTCAGGGCCCAGCAGGGCCTGACTTACGGCACTCTGAACCAAGACCAGTGACTCGAGCTCAGGCCGGCACCTCAAAGCATGCAGCAGCACATCGGCCACACCAGCAACCGGAAGATAAGGGTGCCGGGGATGGGCGCAGGAGGCGTGATCAATGATTGCCGGAGCGGGAACACCGTTGCCGCAGCTGAGATGGAGGTCTTGCGGCTTATGCAGCAGCCACAGTCCGTAGAACCTCGCTGCCGAGATGCACGTCAGTCTGGCATTCAGTCGAAAGGCTGCAACGACGTCCGGGTCTGCCCCCTTGGCAGCGTAGACGCCGCGTTTCAACCTGGTGGCCAGCCCGGACTCGATCGCGGCAGCCAGCTTACGCTCAGTGAATCCAGCTCGTTGCAGGTCGAGTGTGCGGGCGACTCCGTGTCGGAGACGGAGGAATTCGACGAGGTCCATCTGGCCATGGTTGCCGTGCATGCCGGGGTCCGGGATAGGCATTTCGTCGTTATGTGGATAACTCAACGTTGCTGTAAATCGATCACGGGATGCGAAAAAATACATTGACCTGGAAAGTTGCATATGTGACAGAGTTGTCATAAGCTATTCACAGATCCACTAAATGCCTCCGGTGGGTCTGATGCGAACGGAGATTGTGGTCCCGGTTCGGTGCAGCGTATGACTCGTAACGTTGCAACGAACCGGGGCCATTCCTTTTTGACCTCAAACTCCGTGGCGTCCTGACCTTCTTTGAACACAGAACAGCCCCTATGCAACCAATAGAGGGTACATAGGGGCTGAAAGTCGTTCTAACAGGGTGAGGAAGCCACGGAGGCCCCAGGGGAATTAGTCTTCGTCGTCGTTGAAGGCCCACTCGAACATGTCGAACACGAACTCGGAGAACGTGCCTTCCTCGCTCTTCCACTGGCCGCGGGCGTTGTTGCGTCGCCAGACAATCGGGTCCGGGATGCCGAGATCGGCGGTGCGGAAGCCCCAGGTGAACTGCTCTTCCTCGTCCTCAAGGAACATGAGGAAGCCTTCGTCGTCCACCTCGAGTTCCTCAGGATCCCAGAAGTAGTGGTAGGCCTCCATGAGGTCCTCGCAGCCACCGATTGCGAGGTAGAACTCGCGCAGGACCAGAGGGATGGTGAAGGAGTGATCGGAGAGGGCGTCGTCCAGTTCGTCGGGCGTGAGGCCGTCTTCTTCCTGCCATTCATCCTCGAGATACTTTGGGACCAGCGCGCGGAACTTCTCGAGGAACATGTCAGTCATGCTCTTATCCTAGCTAATCCCGGGCACCCGAAATTGCGCCCGGGCCTGCGCCGGGGCGGTGCCAGCCACGAACGGCCAGGGGTACGTGCCAGCTGCGTCGCCAGGCCGTCACGCGGAAGGCGAAAACAACCGCTGCCACAACGCACGCATGGAGCCCCGTGAACGTACCCAGATGCCAGAGGAGGGTGGTGAGGCCTGCCCCCACAAACGCCGGGAGCGCATAGAGATCGCGGGCGTTAAACAGCGTAGGAATTTCGTTCGCTGTAATGTCGCGCAGCAGGCCTCCGCCCACCGCGGTGGTGACACCGAGCAGGATCGCGGCCACGGGGTTCATTCCGGCAGTCAGGGCCTTCAGTGTTCCGGTGATGCAGAACAGAGCCAGCCCACCGGCGTCGAACAGTGTTAACAGGGACGTGAAGCGCTGGACCGAGGAGAACAGGAAGTAGACCAGCATCGCAGCGAGCAGCGGGGGAGCCAGATAGGCCGGATTAGTGAAGGCAATCGGGGGACCGGTGTTGATGACGATGTCGCGGATCACGCCGCCGCCAAGGGCAACAATGGAGCCGAGGAGCACGGAGCCAACGATGTCGAACTGTTTGCGGGCAGCCAGCAGGGATCCCGAGACCGCGAAGAAGAACACGCCAACCAGGTCAAGCCAAAGGAGGACGATGTCGATGGAAATCAAGTGGACGGGTTCTTTCTGGATGCGACTCTCAATAGATGCTGGCTCAACGTTACGCTAGCTCCCATGAACAGCCCCGTTTTGATCGCCTGCGCCCACGGAACCCGGAACGCCGAAGGGCAGGCTGCCATCCGTCAGGTCATGGCAGAAATTGAAGCCCTCCGTCCCGGGTTGCGCGTGGTTGAGGCGTACGTCGACGTCCAGGAACCCGAGCTGGGCGGTGTGGTGGAGGGCCTGCCCGAGGGGACTGCCGCCGTCGTCGTCCCGCTTTTGCTGTCCACCGGCTTCCACATCAAGGTGGACGTGCCCAAGGCCATCAAGACCCGCCCCGAGGTAGTGGCCGCCAGGCCGTTGGGTCCGGACCCGCGGCTCGCTGAGTTGTTGGCCACGCACTTGCGCGCGGCGGGGCTGCAGGAGCACGACGGCGTCCTGCTGGCTGCCGCGGGATCGTCCCTTCCGGACGGCTCGGTTGATTCGGAAGAGCAGGCGAGACTGCTCGCAGAGCTGCTGCCGAACAAGGTGCGGGTGGCCTATGGTGCCAGCGCCCAGCCAACAGTGCCCGACGGCGTCGCCTCCTTGCGTGCCGAACTCGCTGCCGAACTCGCCTCCGAACCGAGCGGACCAGCAGGCAGGGTTTTCATTGCCTCGTACCTGCTGGCGACAGGCTATTTCCACGATCAGTTGGCGAAGGCCGGCGCGGACGTTGTCGCGGCTCCGTTGCTGCCGTCAAAGGTGCTCGCGGAGATCGCGCTGGAACGGTACGACGCAGTGTTGGAAAGGCTCTCCTAACCTTTATTCACGCGGAAAAGGGGCCAAATTGACCTGCACAAAACAGGCCCTTCGGACAAGGCCGCTGGCGTTTTCGTGACGAAATGTTTCCCTAGGTGACTTAGCATTTCCGGACCTTTGCTGGCGAAATCTGGCCACACCTACAGTCGATGTATGACAGATACAGCTGTAGCCGGTGCGTCCTCGGACACCGCAGTTCCCTCGCGTCCGGCGCGCACCCGCCCTGCCGCCAAGCCCCACGGCCAGTGGAAGGTTGACGGCACCGCGCCACTGAACGCCAATGAAACCTGGAAGCAGGAAGACAACGGACTGAACGTCCGTGAGCGCATCGAGTCTGTCTACTCCAAAGAGGGCTTCGATTCGATCGACGGAACGGACCTTCACGGCCGCTTCCGTTGGTGGGGCCTCTACACCCAGCGCAAGCCCGGGATCGACGGCGGCAAGACGGCAACGCTTGAGCCGCACGAGCTCGAAGACAAGTACTTCATGCTCCGCGTGCGCATCGACGGCGGTGCGCTGACCACCGAACAGCTGCGCGTCATCGGCCAGATTTCCGTGGACTTCGCCCGCGGCTCTGCCGACCTGACGGACCGCCAGAACATCCAGCTGCACTGGATCCGCGTTGAAGACGTGCCGGAGATCTGGCGCCGCCTCGAGGGCATCGGGCTGTCCACCACCGAGGCTTGCGGCGACGTTCCCCGCGTTATTCTTGGTTCCCCGGTTGCGGGCATCGCCAAAGACGAGATCATCGACCCCACACCGCTGATCCACGAGCTCGCCGAACGCTTCATCGGCGACCCCGAGCTGGCCAACCTGCCGCGCAAATACAAGACCGCCATCACGGGCCACCCGTCCCAGGACGTGGTGCACGAGATCAACGACTTCGCTTTGGTGGGAGTTGTCCACCCCGAACTCGGCGCCGGCTACGACCTCTGGGTTGGCGGAGGCCTCTCCACCAACCCCCGCCTGGCCGAACGCCTCGGTGTGTTCGTCTCGGCCGACGTCGCCGCTGAAGTGTGGCTGGGCGTCACCAGCATCTTCCGCGACTACGGCTACCGCCGCATGCGCACCAAGGCCCGCCTGAAGTTCCTCATGAACGACTGGGGCCCGGCTAAGTTCCGCCAGATCCTGGAGGACGAGTACCTTGGCTTCAAGCTCCCGGACGGCCCTGCCGCTCCCAAGCCCACGGCTCCCGGAGACCACATTGGCGTCCACGAGCAGAAGGACGGCAAGTTCTTCATCGGCGTGACCCCGACGGTGGGCCGCACCTCTGGCGAGGCCTTGGTTCAGTTGGCTGACACTCTGGAGAAGCACGGCAGCTACCGCCTGCGCACTACGCCGCACCAGAAGCTTGTCATCCTGGACGTCGCCAAGGAGCAGGTGGAACCCCTGATCGCCGAACTGGACACCCTGGGCCTCTCCGCCCGGCCGTCCGTGTTCCGCCGCGGCACCATTGCCTGCACAGGCATTGAATTCTGCAAGCTGGCCATCGTGGAAACTAAGGTAACGGCCGCTACGGCCATCGCTGAGTTGGAACGCCGCCTGGCCGACCTCGTGGAGACCAAGCAGCTGCCGTCGGCACTGTCCCTCCACATCAATGGCTGCCCCAACTCCTGCGCACGCATCCAGACGGCCGATATCGGCCTGAAGGGCATGATGCTGCCAACGCCCGACGGCGACCCCACCCCGGGTTTCCAGGTCCACCTCGGTGGCGGGTTGGCCAACAATGAGCGCGAGGAAGCCGGTCTGGGACGTACGGTCCGCGGCCTCAAGGTCACCGTGGAAGACTTGCCCGACTACGTGGAGCGTGTGGTCCGTAAGTTCGTCGCCGTTGGCGCCGAGGGCCAGACCTTCGCTGAGTGGGCACACTCCGCCGATGAAGGAGATCTCCAATGACAGATCCCGTCACCATCACCAACCTCGCCGCTGCGGCAGCCCGGCCGGCACTGCGTTCCCATGAAGAGCTCAAGGCACTTGCTGAGGCCGGGGCCGCCGAGCTCGGCTGGAACGCCTCCGCCACCGAAGCCATCGCCTGGGTGGCCCGCAACTTTGAGCTGCCCACCGTCACGGTGGCCTGCTCCATGGCCGACGCCGTCCTTCCGGCTTTGGTCGCGGACCAGCTTCCCGGCGTCGACGTCTTGTTCCTGGAGACCGGCTACCACTTCAAGGAAACGTACGACACCCGTAACGAAGTTGCCGCGAATCTGCGCGTCAACGTGGTGGACGTCCTCCCGGAAACCACCGTGGAACAGCAGGACCGACTGCTCGGCAAGGACCTGTTCGCCCGGGACCCTGCGCAGTGCTGCGCCCTCCGCAAGGTCCAGCCGTTGCGCCGCTCGCTGGCCGGCTACGAAGTGTGGTTCACCGGTGTCCGTCGCGACGAGGGCCCCACACGTACCAACACGCCGGTGGTTACCTGGGATGAAGGCTTCGGCCTGGTCAAAGTGAACCCGATGGTCGACTGGACCTTCGATCAGCTGATCGAGTACTCCGAGGACAACATCCTTCCCGTCAACCCCCTCCTGAGCCAGGGCTACCCGTCCATCGGCTGCCAGCCCTGCACCCGCAAAGTGGCCCCGGGCGAAGACCCCCGCGCCGGCCGCTGGGCTGGATCCGACAAGACAGAATGCGGACTACACACATGAGCACATACACAACCAACGCAACGCCGGATGCCTACGCAGCAGATGCCGCCCCCGCCCCTTCGCTGGACGGCAATGCTGCAAGCAGCATTGCGTCCAGCTACGACAGGCCCGATGCCACTCCCGGGGCGGCATCTGCTGCTTCGGCTCCGAAGTCTGAACGGTTGAGCTCACTGGACACCCTCGAGTCCGAGGCCATCCATATCATCCGTGAAGTTGTTGCCGAGTTTGAGAAGCCTGCGCTGCTGTTCTCCGGCGGCAAGGACTCTGTGGTCATGCTGCACTTGGCCACCAAGGCGTTTTGGCCGGGCAAGGTTCCGTTCCCCGTCCTGCATGTGGACACGGGGCACAACTTCCCGGAGGTCATCGACTTCCGCGACCGTACGGTGGAGCGACTGGGTTTGAAGCTTGTGGTGGGCTCGGTCCAGGAGTTCATAGACCGCGGCGAACTGGCTGAGCGTGCCGATGGCACCCGCAACCCGCTGCAGACCGTTCCGCTGTTGGACGCCATCCAGCGCAACAAGTTCGACGCCGTGTTCGGCGGCGGCCGCCGCGACGAGGACAAGGCCCGCGCCAAGGAGCGCATCCTGAGCCTCCGCGACGAATTCGGCCAGTGGGATCCGCGCAACCAGCGTCCTGAACTGTGGAACCTGTACAACGGCCGCCACACGGTGGGCCAGCACGTCCGTGCGTTCCCCATCAGCAACTGGACTGAGCTGGACATCTGGCGCTACATCGAGCGCGAGAACATCGAGCTCCCTGGCCTGTACTACGCCCACGAGCGCGAAGTTTTCGCCCGCGACGGCATGTGGCGCGCTGTGGGCGAAGTATCCCAGCCGCTGCCCAACGAGGAAGTCGTCACCAAACTGGTGCGCTACCGCACTGTGGGGGACATGTCCTGCACAGGTGCTGTGGAATCCGATGCCCGTACCGTGGCCGACGTCGTTGTTGAAGTCGCTGCCTCCACCCTGACCGAACGTGGCGCCACCCGAGCAGATGACCGCATCTCCGAGGCCGCCATGGAAGACCGCAAGAAGGACGGCTACTTCTAAATGAGCATCGAAACACTGGCTGCGGGTCTGGAAACAGCCCTGCCCACCACCCTCTTCCGTTTCGCTACTGCCGGCTCGGTGGACGACGGCAAGTCCACTCTGGTGGGCCGCCTCCTTCACGATTCCAAGGCGATTCTTGCTGACACGCTCGACGCCGTTGCCCGCACCTCTGCGGACCGCGGCTTCGGCGGCGAGAAGGGCGGGATCGACCTCGCCCTCCTGACTGACGGCCTGCGTGCCGAGCGCGAGCAGGGCATCACCATCGATGTCGCTTATCGCTACTTCGCCACCGACCGCCGCAGCTTCATCCTGGCGGACTGCCCCGGCCACGTTCAGTACACCAAGAACACGGTAACCGGCGCGTCCACTGCGGATGCCGTCGTCGTACTTATCGACGCCCGCAAGGGTGTCCTTGAGCAGACGCGCCGCCATTTGTCCGTGCTGCAGTTGCTGCGCGTTGCCCACGTGATCGTGGCCGTGAACAAGATCGACCTGGTTGATTTCAGCGAGCAGGTTTTCCGCGACATCGAGACCGATGTCCAGAAGGTTGCCCGCGAACTGGGCCTTGGTTCCGATGGAGTGGCGGACCTGCTGGTGGTGCCCGTGTCCGCCCTTGACGGAGACAACGTGGTGGACCGCTCCGAGCGCACCCCTTGGTACGACGGTCCGGCACTGCTGGAGGTCCTCGAAACCCTCCCGGCTGCTGACGAGCTTGAGGCCGAACTGGAGAGCTTCCGCTTCCCGGTCCAGCTGGTGATCCGTCCGCAGGGTGCCTTGGCTCCTGACGCTGTTGCTGCTGGGCTCGATGTGGAGGCGTACCGCGATTACCGTGCCTATGCCGGCCAGATCACCGAGGGCTCCGTAAAAGTCGGGGACGAAGTGAGTGTCATCAGCCCAGGCCACGAGCCGCGCACCACCACGGTGATCGGCATCGACTTCGCCGGCCAGTCGTTGGACGAGGCCGCAGCACCGCAGTCGGTGGCTGTTCGCCTGGCTGACGAGATCGACATCGCCCGTGGCGACACCATCGCAGCTGCAGGTACGGTCCGCGAAAGCACTGCAGACCTGTATGCGTCGTTGGCTTGGCTCTCGCCGAAGCCGCTCCGTGAGGGCCAGAAGGTCCTAGTGAAGCACGGTACGCGCACGGTCCAGGCACTGGTCCGGAACGTCACCGGCAAGCTGGACCTGGCCACGTTCAACGTGGAGCCGGCGACCAACCTGGAGCTTAACGACATTGGACACGCACAGCTCCGGCTCTCTGCTCCGTTGCCGTTGGAGAACTACCTGCACCACCGCCGCACCGGCGCTTTCCTGGTGATCGACCCCATCGACGGCAACACCCTTGCCGCCGGCTTGGTCAAGGACCACCCGGGCGACCACGAAGACGAACGTTACGTCATCTAGGGTCACACGTAGTCACAAAACCGCAGCTTGTTCGCGACTCCTCACGTTGTACGGCGGGAATTTCGGACAAGCTGCGGTTTTCTTTTTGGGGAAGGACCCATGCCACAGAACACCACGCTCAGCACGTACTTGACCTCCGGCAAGGACTTGGTCCTGGACGGTGCCTTGGCCACTGAACTCGAGGCGCATGGCTGCGACCTGGAGGATTCGTTGTGGTCCGCCAAGGTCCTGCTGGAGCAGCCGCACTTGATCAAGCACGTCCACCGCGACTACTTCGACGCCGGCGCCTCCGTGGCCATCACGGCCAGCTACCAGGCCACTCCGCAGGGTTTTGCGCGGCGCGGGTTGTCCGTGGAGGAGTCACTGGAGTTGGTGGCGTTGAGCGTCCGGCTGGCCGACGAAGCCCGCCAGGAAGCCTTGGCGGAGGGTTCTGCGAGCGGCCCTTTGCTGGTGGCCGGATCCGTGGGCCCCTACGGCGCCTACCTTGCCGATGGCTCCGAGTACCGCGGTGACTACACGCTTTCTGCCGCGGAATTCCGGGATTTCCACCGCCCGCGTATTGCGGCGCTGGTGGAAGCCGGTGCTGATTTCCTGGCGTGCGAGACGCTGCCGTCGTTCGCCGAAGCGGAGGCGCTGTTGGCGCTCGTGGCAGAGTTCGACGTCGAATCCTGGTTTACGTTCACGCTGCGGGACAGCGGCCACATCAGTGACGGAACGCCGCTTGGGCAGGTGACTGCGCTGCTCCGCGCGGAACCGCGCGTGGCCGCCGTCGGGGTTAACTGTGTGCCGCTGGAACTGGTGACGGACGCGCTGGGCACTCTGCAAGAGACTTCCGACAAGCCGTTGGTCGCGTACCCGAATTCGGGCGAAACTTACGATGCCGTGACCAAGACGTGGGCTCCCTCGGAGGGCGTTCAGGGCACCGGAACCCTGGCCGGCAACGCCGCTGTTTGGCTGGACCGGGGCGCCCGTCTCATAGGTGGCTGCTGCCGCACAACTCCGCGCGACATTGAAGCACTCGCGGCGAATATGACGCCACGTGAACCTGCGTGAACCTTGATTTCTACGGGATTGAAGCCGAAATATGACAGTCCTTACTGTGAAGGCATGACCTCTCCGGAATGGTCCTTGCTTGCCCTCGACGGGCGATGTCACGGGGCCTGATCTTCGCCCCCACTTCGCATCCCACATTCATAAGGACCCACCCTCATGTCGAACACCCCCGAGTCACAGAAACCCGATTCCGGCACCACCCGCATCGTCGCCGGTGAGACCGCACCCAAGCCCAAGCGCAGCCGCACTGTTGAGATCGCACTGGCCGTGGGCCTGGTGCTGCTGATCGGCGCAGGCGCCGCAGTTGCTTCCGCTGTTTCGCAGAACAACCAGGCTGCACCGGCTCCCACCACGACGCCTGCAGCTGAACTCAAGCTCGGCTACTTCAGCAACGTCACCCACGGCCCGGCGCTGGTAGGCACCAGCAAGGGCCTGATCGCCAAGGAACTGGGCGACACCAAGCTCAGCACGCAGGTCTTCAACGCCGGCCCGGCCGCGATCGAAGCCCTGAACGCCGGCGCCATCGACGCCACGTACATCGGCCCGAACCCGGCCATCAACTCCTTCGTCAAGAGCAAGGGCGAGTCCATCAGCATCATCGCCGGCGCAGCATCGGGCGGCGCCCAGCTGGTGGTCAAGCCGGAGATCAACTCCGCGGCCGACCTCAAGGGCAAGGTCCTCAGCTCCCCGCAGCTTGGCGGAACCCAGGACGTGGCCCTCCGCGCTTGGTTGGGCGATCAAGGTTTCAAGACCAACACCGATGGCAGCGGCGACGTCAACATCAACCCCACCGAAAACGCCCAGTCGCTGAAGCTCTTCCAGGACGGAAAGCTCGACGGCGCGTGGTTGCCTGAGCCGTGGGCCTCCCGCCTGGTGCTTGAAGCAGGAGCGAAGGTGCTGGTTGATGAGAAGGACCTGTGGGAAAACGGTGACTTCACCACCACCATCTTGATCGTGAATAAGAAGTTCGCTGCCGAACACCCGGAAACCGTGAAGGCTCTCCTGAAGGGTCACGTTGAATCCGTGAACTGGCTCAACTCGGCCTCGGCTGAGGAGAAGGCGACCACCATCAACGCGGTCCTGAAGGACACGGCAGGCAAGCCCCTTCCGGCCAACGTGATTGAACGCGCTCTGCAGAACATCAAGTTCACCACCGACCCGCTCGCCGGGACGTACAACAAGCTGCTGGAAGACGGTGTCAAAGCCGGAACCACCCAGCAGGCCGACATCAACGGCATCTTCGACCTCCGCACCTTGAACGAGGTTGAAGGCAAGAAGACCTCAGCCGCAGGTCTTGGCCAGGACTAAGCAGTAACGGGCTGGTCCGCTTCCCCTTGCGGTTCACGCGGGGGAAGCGGGCCGGCTTTTGGCCGCATCAGCTCTACCAATCAACACGAAGGACGGGACCATGCCAGTCGTACTCGAGAACCTGGGCAAGCGCTTCGGCGACGGCGCCCCGGTGCTGGACGACGTCAACGCCACCATCGCGCAAGGCGAGTTCGTCGCCCTCCTCGGTGCGTCCGGCTGCGGTAAGTCCACCTTGCTGAACATCATGGCGGGACTGGAACCGCCGACGTCGGGCGCCCTTGAAGTACCCAGCGACGGTGCCGCCTTCATGTTCCAGGACGCGGCCCTGTTCCCGTGGCTAACCGCGCGGGGCAACATTGAGTTGGCGTTGCAGTTGGCTGACAAGTCCAGCACGAAGGCGAGTCGGCGTGCCCGTGCCACCGAGCTGTTGGAGCTGGTGCACTTGGGCGGCGCGGGGGATAAGCGTCCCCACGAACTGTCCGGCGGCATGAGGCAGCGAGTCGCGTTGGCCCGTTCCCTGGCGCAGGACCGGCAGTTGCTGTTGATGGATGAGCCGTTCGCCGCCCTCGATGCGATCACCCGGGACCTTCTCCATGACGAGCTTGAGCGGATCTGGAAAGAAACGGGCCGGACCATCGTGTTCGTCACCCACAACGTGCGTGAGGCCGTCCGACTCGGCCAGCGCGTGCTGCTGTTGTCCTCGCGTCCCGGCCGGGTTGTGGCCGAATGGGACGTCACCGAGGAACACCGCACTGATCCGGGGCGGGCCGGGGAGCTGACCGGAACCATTACGCGCCGCCTTCGCGAGGAGATCCGCCGCCATGCCAAGTAACCCCATCACCACCGAAGAGCGGACCCTTCCCGTGACAGATTCAAAAGAGCACATCACCTCGCCGTCGCTGAAGGGCAACGCCTCGGAACTCCGGGACCTTGAAGCGGGCTTGGATAACCTCCAGTCAGACACAGGCCGCAAACACGGTATTGAGTGGAATCGTGTCCTGCTTCCCGTGGCCGCGCTGGTGGTCCTGATCCTTGCGTGGCAGTTCTACGTTTCCTTGGAGTTCAAGCGGCGTGACCTGGTACCGGGGCCGTTGGATGTCCTCACCCAGTTCGTGACCATGTGGGGTGAAGGCAAAGTCCAGGAAGCGGTGTGGACTTCGCTGCAGCGTGGTGTGATCGGCTTCCTGATCTCGGTGGTCATCGCTACTCCCGTGGGGTTGATCCTGGCTCAGGTAGCTCCCTTGCGCCGTGCGTTCGGGCCTCTGATCTCCGGGTTGCAGGTTTTGCCGTCCGTGGCATGGGTTCCCGCTGCGATCATCTGGTTCGGCCTGACCGACGCCACCGTCTACTTCGTGGTGTTCATGGGCGCTATCCCGTCCATCATCAACGGGCTCATCTCCGGTGTGGACCAGATCCCGCCGCAGTACCGCAGCGTGGGCACCGTCCTTGGCGCGAACCGGCTCCAGATGGCGCTGCAGATTGTTCTGCCCGCCGCACTTCCCGGGTACATCGGTGGGCTGAAGCAGGGATGGGCTTTCTCCTGGCGCTCCCTCATGGCCGCCGAAATCATCGCAGTGGGCGGCACCATCGGCTTCGGGCTGGGCTCATTGTTGGATCAGGGCCGTTTGCTCTCCGATATGACCATCGTGATGTCCGCGATCCTGCTGATCTTGTTCGTGGGCATCCTGATCGAGCTCCTCGTTTTCGGGCCGATCGAGAAGCGCTTGCTGCAACGCCGGGGTTTGCTGGCGGGCAGCAGCCGCTAACCATTGGAGTTTTTGTACACGTAATGCCCTTAAGAGTGCTTCTTAGGGGCATTACGTGTACAAAAACTCGCCCTTCCCGGCCGGATCTGGTTTCGGCCCGAATGAAGTGCTACGTTGCCACCAGCCTTTGCACGTGGGGGAGGCGATTCCCGGGAGTCGTGTGAAGGGTGGCAGGTCATGACCATGCAGCAAAGAACACTGGTGTCGGTTGCTGTAGCTGCACTGCTTTCCGTGACGTCGTGTGCAGCGCCGCCCCCGCAGCCCGATGCGGAAGCGAAGGCCGCTGTCCAGGCCCTCATTGAGCGGGCGATCGACCGCAGGAACCATCAAGTGGTCAGTGGCTTCTCTTCCGCCAAGGAAGACATCGGCAAGGATTTCGTTCCGGAAGCAGTTGAGCGCATTGAGCTTGAGTACCAAAAACTCCACCAACGCAGGGACTCCATTTCTCCCTATGGCGTCCTTTTGACGGACAGCGGCTCGGAGATGACCATCAAGAAATTCACCATCACCGATGCCGGCGCCAACGTAGAGATTTCGGAGCAGACACAGCTGGAACACGGTCCGGTGAACGGCGTGCAAGGCCCCAGCGAAGGTTACGCCTACGACCAAAAAGTTGAACTGTCAAAATCCGGGGAAGGCTGGAAGATCGTCAGTGTCTCCCCTCTCAATCCGGGCAAGCCATACCCGACCACAGTTGTTGATCCAGACACGCTTTAGGCCCTCGGCACTTGGCGTCGGCCGCTGCGTAACGGTCGACTTCCGGACGGCGGGCAAGGGCTCGACGGCGACCTCCCGCCGTCGAGCCCTTGCGTCACCAGACGGTGAGGTTAGAGTCCGGTCAGCAGATCCCGCATTTCCCGAATCTCTGCTTCCTGCGCCGTGACGATGTCCTTGCCTAGCTGGACAGCCTCCGGGTTCTTGCCCTGGGCTATCTCGGTTTTGGCCATGGTCACAGCACCTTCGTGATGCGCGATCATCTGCGTGAGGAAGAGCTTGGCCGCTTCAACACCGTGGGCATCCCTAAGCTTCTGCAGGTCCGCCTCGCTCAGCATGCCGTCCATGCCGTGGCCGCCATGCCCCGAGGATCCCATGACAGGCACGTTCCAGCTGTTCAGCCAGCCCGTCATCTTCTCTATTTCGGGTGCCTGCGCGTCTTTGATCTTCACGGCCAAGTTGGTAATCGAGGCCGGGATGTCAGCCTTCGCCAGCATGACGTCGGACATCTCCACCGCTTGGGAGTGATGGGGGATCATCATCTGGGCGAACATGGTGTCTGCGGCGTTGTGCCCGGCGTCGCTGCTGTTCGCAGAGGGGCTGATGGAGGTGCCGGAACTTCCATGGTCCATGCCCGGCATGGAACCGGAGCCGGGGTTGGAAGCGCAACCAGCCAGGGCAAGCAGAGCTGCGAGAGCCGCTCCGGTCACAGTGAAGTTAGTTCTGTTCATCAGTAAAAGTCCTTTGCATTTCGGGCGGCGGTGATATTCAGCCGCCCGGTAGTCAGCAGATGGTGAATGGATGTGCGGTCCCGGCTGTTACCGGACCATCCAGTGCTCACGTACGGCTGATGCAGAGTTGCCCGGGTGTAGGACCGTGGGGTTGGTAGGACCAGGACGGAAAAATGGTGGGCAGTTCCCACGATGCAGGGGTGACTTCGCCTGTCGTGCCGGGTGGGGGAGCGCTCAGAGAAGCTGTTGTGAGGGATGGGATGCAACCGGCAGCCTGAGTGCAGGAGCAGCTTCCAAATTCCGTGCCGTGATCGTCGCCAGCCGAGGCACCGCTCACCTCATGAGAAGGGCCGTGCGCGTGGTGGGATGAGGAGGTGCTCACTACAGGTGATGCCGCATGAGACGCATGCGTTCCCCCTGCCCCATGCGGACCGCTGATGATGTGCATTCCGAATATGCCTGCAATGACGGCCGTCACCAGAAGTAGAAGCAACGCCCGCACGAGGGAGGCGGCAAGAGCGCGAGGGGACAGCAGTTTGCTCACGATGCTTCACCACCTTCGTCCACTTCCAGTGGTGACAGTATACCCCCATAGGGTATCTACAAGTGATTCATTTTCTGTTGGCACTCCTTCCCCTATGCATTCCTCCGATTTCCGCTGCGCCATTGCCATTCGCAGCCTAGAATCGTCGAATGGGCCTTCTAACGTTCAGCATCAACGTCACGCTTGATGGTTGCGTGGACCATCAGGAGGGCATCGCCGACGACGAGACGCACGCCCACTTCACGCGTCTCCTGGATCAGAGCGGCGCAATGCTCTGGGGCCGGACTACCTACGAAATGATGGAGGTCTACTGGCCCTTGGTTGCCCGCGGCGAAGTAGAAGCGCCGCCAGCCCTACGCGAGTGGGCGATCACCTTGGAGGGAAAACCCAAGTACGTCGTTTCCACAACGCGGAGCGACTTCCCCTGGACGAACAGCCACCGGCTGGTCGGCGAACTGGGTACGGCCGTTCAGGAACTCAAGGACAGGACTCCCAAGGGGGTGCTTCTCGGCAGCGGGAAACTAGCAACAGAGCTGGACCGATTGGGCCTGATCGACGAGTACAAATTCCTCATCCACCCCATGATCACAGGCCACGGCCCCACCCTTTACCAAGGCGGACTGCCCAGCACCCGGCGCCTTGAACTGATCTCGGCCGAGCCGCTCAGTAACGGGGCGGTGGCGATGCATTATCGCCGGGCTGAATGAGGAAGGGGCAGGCACCGGACGACGTGGAGTTTGTACCACTCCACGCGAACTACGCTTTAGAAGTCCCCACCCGGGTAGATGCCCTCGGGTAAGGTGAAGCACGGCGAGCCCGAATCGATGTCAATCTGGTTTGGGGCCAGGCCTTCGGCGACAATGTAGTTCTCCCCGCTTCCGCTGCGAGCGATCATTTGAACTTCATAGGAACCCCCGATGTCGAGCCTGTTCCTGACTCCAAAGAGGCCGCTCTGATAGTGGGCTTCGATGTCCTTCACGATTGAATTGATTTTGGTTCCGTCGGCTACCGTGATGGTCGTGGAGCCCTTCCACTTGTGCTGTGTCTTGTTGCAGGACAGCAGCACGCCCTTCTTCTTTTGATCGATCGAGACAACCGTGCCTTTCGGGATCAGGGCGGCGATCTCCAATTCCATGGCTTGGGCTTTGGCCTTCGCTTCCTGCCACGTCAGTTCAGCTTTCGTCGGTTCACCCTGTGTCTTTGTTGCGGTGGTCACTGGTGGTTCGATGTGTGTCCCTCCGGGGCTTCCGGCGCAACCGGCCAGAACCATCGCACCCGCCAACAACAACGCCATGGCGCCGTGTCGCGCCCTCATCAAGGCAGAATTCCAGGCATGACTCTGAGTACTTGCAGGTTGTCCTCGTTGATTGAGGCGATGAGGTTGTGGTTGTTCATGTGGACCTAAAAATCTCCACCGGGGTAGGTGCCCTCGGGCAATGTGAAGCACGGCGAACCGGAATCAATGCGAATCACATTTGGGGTTAGGCCTCTACCGATAAGATATCCTTCACCGGGAGCGGGCCCAAGCAAATGCACTTGATAGTCACCATCAATTCCCCTTCGAGTTGTCACCTCGAAGCTGCCACCTCTGTAGTGCAGTTCAAGGCCTTTAATAACTTCTTCCACATTCGCGTCGGCCGTCAGCGTGATATCTGTCCAACCGTTCCAGTTGTGAGCGGTCTTGTTGCACGACAGGAGTACGCCGGTCTCCTTCTGAAGGACGGAAGTGACTTTGTCTTTCGGGATTAGACCGGCGATCTCGAGTGCGGTCTTCTGCGTATCTGCTTTCGCGCTTTGCCATGTCACGTTTGTTTCCAAGTCATTTTCCTCCCTTGAAATATCCGTACCAGTACAGCCGGAAAGACTTATGATGGTCACCAAAAATAGGGCGATAGCCGTGTAGCGTGACATTTTCATCGGTTAATCAGGCTTTGCATGTCCCGAAGCGCCTCCCGGTTGTCCTTAATGTTGGAGGCAATGAGGTTGTGGTTTTCCATGAGGATGTTCCCTTCTTCGACGGTGTTGATCGCCCTAAGTTGGTCGTCGTGGGGGCCGCGGTAGTAGTGCTGCTCAAACTCTTCGCGATGAATCGGATTGTTTCCCTCCCATACCACCCCTCTCTTCGTGACGGGGTTGGTAACTCCCTGGCCATGGATGAGCAGATCATAGTAATACAGGTTCGAATATTCCGTGGTTGGCTGTGGTTTCCAGTCCCGGAGCATGCCTGCCCCAGCAAGAGAGACCACCTTGTCGTATCGGGCCCCGGCGACTTCGGAGCTGGTGACGTTCGCCAGGCCCCAGCTGTGTCCGATGCCGGTTTGTTCGGCACCGTTCAGGTAGGGGTCAATACGCATTCCGGTCTCGAAACCTGCCAGTTGCTGCCCGGACGTGCGTGCGAGTTTCTCATCGTTCGCCTCACCGATTCTCGCGAGGTTGGGGCCGCCGGCGGTGTCCTCTTCCCCGGGGAACCGCCCATCCTTGTACACGAAAGCCACCGTCCCCGGCACGTTGTTATTGAGGTATGTCGAGACCTGCTGTACGCCGCCTTCGTAGAAGATGTTCAGTCCGGTGAACGTTCCTGGAACGTAGGTGATCACGTGCCGTGTGTCGGGGCCCGGGGTGCCGATCATTTGCACAATCCGGGACTGGTCCCGGTCATAGAGGTAAAGCTGAACTTGCCCGGCTTCCACCTGCTTCAGGTAGGCGACCTCATTTTCCAGCATTTTTGTTCGGTTCGGGTCGTGGTGGGCTTGCCCGATCCCCGACAATTTCCGGGCTGTTTCCAGGTCGTTCTCCGCCGCACGGAGCAGGCTTGGCGCGTTCAACTGGTTAGCCCGGACCCGGGCCAGTGCGGGCATCCCGTCCAAAGCGCCGAACATGGCCGGAGCCGCAGCCAGCAGCAGCTCCTGTACCTGCGTGAACCCGGACTCGTTCACTGCAGTGTGGGCTCCCGTTTTCATGCCCGCCCACCAAGCCCCGATTTTCGATGGGTCCATGCCTCGCAGGGTCTGCTGCCATCCGGGTATTGTGGCCAATGCCTTCACGTCAGCCTCGGAGGCAGTGGACAAGTAGCCCAGCAGCGCCGAGCCCGATAAGGTCATCGGCGCCGTGGCAAGCACAAGAACGCCGTTCGATACCGTTATCTGCCCGAGGTCACCGCTCCCACCGGCAGCACGGAACGTCGACGCGATGTCGGAAAGCCGGGTCGCGTCCTGATGGTTGTCTTCCAGGAACCGTCGCAGCCCGCCACGGACAGCGTCGAGATCAGAGTGCGCCCAGGAGCACTTGTCCTCGAACTCGGACACAGCTGCACTGACTCTGTTGGCCGCGCCTCGGTCTGAGTCGTCCTGGATCCTGAAGGTTGACACTGCGGAGTCCAAGGTGTCCGGATCAGCGGAACTCGCCCCACCAGTGCTTCCACTCGCCCAGACACGAAACCCCTGCCGCGCAGTCTCCACGCTCACCACCGGACGGTCAGTCGCCTCCATCGACGGGCGCGGCCCCACATCCACTGCAAAACCGCCGCCAGCACGCGCCCAACCGGAGGCAAGCGCCCACTCCGTCACCTGGTCCAAGCGACGCTGCTCAACCTCCGCGGCGCTCTTCGCTTCCTGTACCCGACGGGCAACGTCTTCCAACATATGGACCAGCTCCGAACGGGCCGCCCGTTCAGCGGCAACGTTCTCCCGGAAACAGTCAGCGAACACGCCCCGGAATTCCGTAAGAGCAGCAGTCGAGATCGATTCCCGCCCGCCGCGTTGATCCTGCAACGTACGCGCTGCGTCTCGACATGCACCGATCAAACGATCGGCACCCCCGTGTCGAAATTCATTTTACTCCATCAAATAGATAAACTGCCGACGGCTCCACTATACCTAATGCGCTCGACGGATTCTGAATCACTGTCGGAAAGCGCTGAGCGCTGGACGAGCGGCTCCGTGGAATTCTCCGGGCCTCCGCGGAGTTGTCCCGAACATGCACAACAAACGGATCGGTTTCCTCTCCTTCGGTCACTGGGCCCGCGTCCCCGGTTCCCTCGTGACAACGGCTGGGGAGGCCCTGAAACAGGGGATCGAACTCGCTGTGGCTGCTGAGGAACTGGGCATCGACGGAGCCTTCTTCCGGGTGCACCACTTCGCCCGGCAGCAAGCATCGCCCTTTCCACTGCTGAGCGCTATTGCGGCACGGACCAGCCGGATCGAAATGGGCACCGGCGTGATCGACATGAGGTACGAAAACAGCCTATACATGGCCGAGGAAGCAGCAGCCACGGACCTCATCAGTGATGGGCGGCTGCAGCTCGGAGTGAGCCGTGGTTCACCCGAACCCGCACGGAACGGAGCAGCCAACTTCGGCTACGTCCCCGAGGACGGTGAGGACGGTGGCGACATGGCCCGCCGCCACACTGCATTGTTCCGCAAAGCCATCGCCGGGCACGGGGTGGCCGAAGCGGACCCACATTACTCCGGCGGGGCCACAGGTCTGCTGCCCATCCAACCCCAGTCACCCGGCCTCCCGCAGAGAATCTGGTGGGGCGCCGGAACCCGGAAGACTGCAGTCTGGGCAGCAGAGCAAGGCATGAACCTCATGAGCTCAACCCTCCTCACTGAGGACACGGGAGTGCCTTTCGATGAACTGCAAGCCGAGCAGATCCGAATGTTCCGCGAAGCCTGGGCCGCCGCCGGACACGACTTTGAGCCACGAATCTCCGTCAGCCGAAGCGTGATCCCCATCGTGGACGACGTCGACAACCACTACTTCGGTCTGCGTGCCCAAGCGGACAGCCAGGACCAGGTAGGAATTCTCGACGGCGCGTTGTCCCGTTTCGGGAAAAGCTACATCGGTGAGCCGGATCAACTGGCGGACGAACTGGCGAAGGACGCAGCAGTGCAAGCAGCCGACACGGTCCTGCTCACAGTGCCCAACCAGCTTGGCGTCGACTACAACGCCAAGCTGCTGGGCAACGTCGCCAAGCACGTCGCTCCTGCTTTCGGTTGGAGCGCCAAAGCCTAGGACGCCACCGCCACCAGCTCGAGAACAGAAGACGAAGCAGGCTCCGCGAACACCCGGTACCCCCGTTCGTGATCGAACCCGTGTATTTCACGCGTATCCAAAGCAGCCATGAATTCGAGGGTTTGCCGGGTAATCACCTGCCCCGGGACCAGGATGGGAAACCCGGGCGGATACGGCGTCACGAACCCTGCGGAGATTACTTCCTGTCCTTCGGCCACGGCAGACGCCACCTGAGCCGCGGACAAGTAAACCGTGGAATCGGGCTTGTAACTCTCAAAGTAGGCGGACCGGATGTCCCCGTCCTCGCAGGAATCGTCCGTACGGAAGCGCGCGGCGAAGGTGCTGAAGTCGGGGAGCGGGGGAGTCGGGCGGGGAGCGTCGGACGAGGCGGGAAGTGACCGCTGCCGCGCCGAAGGATGCGGGTTCTCAAAACCTTCAGCGAGTTTCACCAGGACCTCGATCAGGTACGCCACGGAGCTTCGGGACGTGCCGATGTTGGTCATGAACAGCACAGTGTTCCGTGAGGTCTTGTTCACCTGTATGCCGTGATCGTCCATGAGGTAGCTGTGGCGGAAAGTGTCGCCGTCGATCCCTGTCTTGCTGATGTCCAGCGTCAGGCGGCTGGGATCGATGACGAATTCGTCCCGCTGCCAGGCGTCCTCCAGCTCCGACAGCCCATCCCGCAGCGGCATGCTGGAGCCGGTTTCCCTGTAGCGCGGACCGATGAGGTCCCGCGAGGAGAGCACCCGGAAGTACTTCTTCAGCAGGGGATGCCGGGCCACGGCTTGGGCCACGGACACGGCAAGGTCGGATTGCCGTTGCACCAGGCCGAAACCTTCCAGTTCCACCTGTCGTCTGCCAATGTCCAGGGAAGCCAGAATTTGGTAGTTGGGGGAGGTGGACGTGTGGGTCATGTATGCCTCGCGGAAGGACTCCCGGTTGGAGCCGGCGAAGTCCTGGTCATACACGTGGATCATGGAACCCTGCCGCAGCGAGGTCAACGTTTTGTGGGTTGACTGCGTTGCGTAGACCCGCAGGCGTGCCTTGGCAGGATCCGGAATCAGCCTGGTGGTGAGCCAGGCTTCGTCATCAACGGGTTCGCCGGTGACAGGGTCATGAAGGGCGGCGGCCTGTTCCGCGTACCGGGTGGCGTAGGCGGGATCCGTGAAGGAAGCTTCCAGGGCGGCTGCAGCCGCCATGCCGGTTCGACGCCGGTACACCGGATGGGAGCGGGCGAAGGCAAACCACGCCTCGTCCCACAGGAAAACCAGATCCGGTTTGATGGCCAGGCATTCCTCCATGACCCTTTCGACGTCGTAGACAACGCCGTCAAACGTGCAGTTGGTGAGGGTGACCATCTTCACTTCATGAAGCCGGCCTGCCCGCCGGTATTCCAGGAGCCTCCGCTTCAGGCTGGTCAAAGGGACAGCACCATAAAACGCGTACTTGTCCAGGGGATAGGCATCCAGGTAGGAGACTCGGGCACCGGCAAGCACAAAGGCGTAGTGGTGCGATTTGTGGCAGTTGCGGTCCACCAGCACAACATCGCCCGGAGCAAGCAGCGATTGATGAACGATCTTGTTGGCCGTGGACGTGCCGTTGGTGACGAAGTAGGTTCGCTGCGCCCCGAAGGCCCGGGCCGCGAGTTCCTGTGCGCGTTTGATGGACCCATGCGGATCCAGCAAAGAGTCGAGACCGCCCGAGGTGGCAGACGTTTCGGCCAACAGCAGGTTTGTCCCGTAAAAATCGGCCATGTCCCGGATCCACGGTGAAGTCCCTACAGACGCACCCCGGGAAATCGGCAGGGCGTGGAAGACGCTGGCCGGGCGGCGGCTGTAGTCCTGCAACGCCGTGAAGAACGGTGTTTCGTAGCGTTCGGCCACCCCGGATAGCAGTGACAGATGCAGGTCCAGATGATCCTGTCGCCGGAAAATCCGCCGGAACTTCCTGGTGAGGGATCCCGCCAGGGACTCGATGGAAACCCCTGCCACCAAGTAGACGTCCAGTTCCGGCCGCAGCACGGAAATTGCATCGGCCAGCGCAAGGATCCGTCTGATGGGTCGCGAGTCCTGCAAGTCTGCGGAGGTATGCCGGGCCAGGAACCTCCGGAGGTCGCTGCCCAACAGGTGGGAGCTGCGGAGGGAGAAGCCCGGGCGAAGAACAACGGACTGGATATCGGGGTTCAGCATGATGGCCACCAAGGCATCCTCATAGCTGGGAACCACGTTGACCGTGTACGTGAACGCATCCGAAGGGCGGCGCTGCGCAGCCATGGTGTTCTTGAGCGCCTCGGCTTCTTCGGGCTCAATGGTATCCACCACCAGGACCTCAAAGCGTGGCCGCTCCGCCGGCTCGGACTGGTCAACAACTTCCTCGTCCGGGAGCTCAGCGCGCGGCACTGCAGCTGTTTCCCCGGCAGAGGCGAGCGGGAGGTGGGACAAACCGCCCAGAAGCTGGAGCGCGGCCTGGGGTTCGCCGTCGTCGATTAATTGGCGCAACTGGGCCACGGCGTTGACTCCAGGCTCGGCCCAATAGGGTTCCACCGCCGCCAGGAGGGCAAAAGTCCGGTCGATCTGGGACAGCAAACCGGACTCCTGGTATCGGGCCGAGGCGAGCTGCCTGAGGGCGTACCCCAGGAACTCCCACGCATCGGCTCGGGACCGCCAGGCCCTGCTGGGGGTGCCGATTCTGGGGGACGGCGAAGAGGTGCTCATGTGTTTCACTTTCAAACTGAAAAGGGGTCTAGGACGTCAGGGCTGTACGGATGCGGCCGCGATACGCATACCAGCCGGCTATCAGCAGCGGCGCCAACACCAGCATCGAGGCCAGCACCCAGCGACCTGTTTCCGAGAACCCCATGGTGACCAGGACAAAGGCCAGGAAACCGAGCGTGAGGTAGGAGGTAAAAGGCGCTCCGAACAGCCGGAAGGCCGGGCGTACCACCTTGCCGCTGCGAACCCAGTGCTGGAGTTTGATGTGACAGAGCATGATGGTGGCCCAGCCGCCGATGATTCCCACGGCGGAGATTTCCAGCACGATCTCAAAGACCTGCGAGGGGACAACGGCGTTCAATCCAACGCCCACCAGGGTGATGGCCGCTGTCAGGAGGATGCCACCGTAGGGCACTCCGGACGCGCTGATCCGTCCGGTGAATTGCGGGGCGGAGCCGTTCACAGCCATGGACCGGAGGATGCGGCCAGTGGAATAGAGACCGGCGTTGAGGCTGGAGAGCGCGGCGGTGAGGACCACGAAGTTCATCACGGACGCCGAGATGGCTCCGGCCTGCGGATCACCGAGATGCGAGAAGAAGGTGACAAACGGGGATTCGCCGGCTTTGTAGGACGTGAAGGGAAGCAGGAGCGAGAGCAGCAGGACTGAGCCCACGTAGAAGACCCCGATGCGGATCACCACGGTGTTCACGGCCTTGGGCATCACCTTGTGGGGGTTGGCGGTTTCGCCGGCCGCGGTGCCCACCAGTTCCACAGCAGCGTAGGCGAACACCACGCCGCTGATGGCCAAAAGCGGCGCCACGGAGCCCATGGGGAACATGCCACCGTTCTCAGCGATGACGTTGAAGCCCGGAACGCCAACGTCCGTCCGGCCGCCGAAAACAATGAAGCAGATTCCCACCACGAGGAACGTCACCAGGGCACCCACCTTGATCATGGCAAACCAGAACTCCATCTCGCCAAAGATCTTCACGGACACCAGGTTCAGGGAGAGCACCACTACCAAAGCGATCAATGCGATCAACCACTGCGGGATGTCGTTGATGGGTGCCCAATATTGGCCCCAGAACTTCACATACAGGGCTACGGCGGTGACGTCCACAATGGAGGTCATGGCCCAGTTCAGGAAGTAGAGCCAGCCCGCGGTGTAGGCCATTTTCTCGCCGTAGAACTCCCGGGCGTAGGAAACGAACGAGCCCGACGTGGGGCGGTACAGCACCAACTCGCCCAGTGCCCGCAGGATCAGGAACGCGAAGAAGCCGCAGACGGCATAGACCAGCACCAGCGCAGGTCCGGACCCGTTCAGGCGGCCTCCGGCGCCCATGAAGAGCCCGGTACCAATTGCGCCTCCGATGGCGATCATCTGGATCTGCCGGGGCTTGAGGGTCTTGCGGTAGCCGGTTTCCTCTTGGGCGAAAGCGTTCGACGGCGGACTGGCAGCCAGGTCTGTTGGGGAAGGAAGGGTTTGTGTGGACGCAGGGGTGGGTATCACTTCGGGGGTCTCCTTTGACTCCGTTGCCACCACAGGTGGCTCAATACTCCACAACGTGGGGCTGGCTGCCTCGCAGTTGCGCCTGAAAATGGCCGCGCTGCAGTCAGTCTTTGTGGTGTGTGGGACAGTCACCAACTCTAGGTCGCTGCCGTCGACAACAAATTGGCTGGCGAACCAAATTCGGGGCCCGACTCTTGTGCCGGCGGGACAACACTGGTGTTCTGGAGGGCCGGTAATGTTTCTCGCTGTGCGTGCCTGCGCACATGTACCGGCGGCGCCCTCAATGGCGAGGAAGCGTACTGCTGAAGAAACTGATGTGGAGAGGAAGCGATAGCTTCGTTGAAAGCCCTGGAAATTGACGACGACGGAGTCGTCACCTTATTGAGCGACGTCCTGGAAGATCTGGGTGTCGGCAACGCCCGGTTGCTGCTGGCCCCGGCAGAGGACAACAGAACCGTTCGCGAAACTGTCATTGTTGATGCTGAAGACGACGACGAGATCCGACCAGGGTCCCTGGTCATGTTGATCGGCGTTCGCGGGCGTGCGGCGCTCCCTGCGCTCCGCCGCATCATGGCGGGCCGTCCCACAGCAGTTGCTGTCAAGGGCAGTGAACGCGAGTTGGAAGCCGCAGCAGAGTTGCTCCAACCGACCGGCATTGGACTGGTGGCTGTTGCCCCGGGGCTCCGCTGGGATAAGTTCGAGAGCATCGCGCTGGACCGGGTCCGGGAGAACGATGTGCCAGGGGAGACCCCCACGTCAGTTCACCGCGACTTGTTCGCGATCGCCCAAACTACGGCCACACTGACCAACGGCCACGTGGTGATCGAAGATCCGGGCAACAGGGTCCTTGCCTACTCCCCGGCATCCAATGACGTTGACGAGCTCCGCCGGCTGTCCATCCTGGCGAGGCGTGGCCCTGAAAAGTACCAAAAACTCCTGAAGGAATCAGGGGTCTACAAGCACCTGCAGGCCACTGAAGCGCCTGTCCATGTGGAAGCCAACCTTGATGCGGGTCTTCGTGAACGTGTGGCGATCGGCATTCACGCGGGCAGCCGGGTCATGGGTTACATCTGGTTGCAGGAAGGTGCCGAACCTTTGGCGGTCAACACGGACCGCATCATGGTGGGTGCGGCCCGGCACGCGGCCATCGAGTTGGTACGCCACCGCAATGAGCAGTCCCAGTCGATGCGCGAGGACCGGGTGTCCAGCCTGCTCAGTGGCACCGCCCAAGTCCATTCGCAGGCCCAATCGGCAGGCATCGATCCGTCGAAGCCAGCGGCTTTGGTCCTGATCTCGGCGGGCGGGCTCAGCCAGAGCGCGGCGGGGCTTCAGCTCCGCAGGGGAGAGCTCTCCAAAGTGGCATCAATCCACGCCGCAGCCTACCGGCCAGGCGCCGTAGTGGGGGCGTTGGGGATGGAAACGGCCATCATCCTCCCCGACGTGGACCCGCTGAAGTCCCTCCCCGCCATCAACCGGCTGGTCAACACCATCGTTCGTGATGCCACCACCCACCTTCATTTCCAGGTGCAGGCAGCAGTTGGTCCCATCGTTCCGCGCCTGGACGCCCTGCACGCCACCCTTGATCACGTGCGCAGCGTCCTCAAAGTCATGGAAGCAACACCGGACGTGCGCGTGGCCTCGTACAGCGACGTGGAAACGACGGTCCTGACCAGGGAATTGCTGGAGTTGCTGGAATCGCGGACTACCCTGCGTCATGCAGGAATCACCCGGCTGTGCGGCCGCTACCCGGAATTCGCATTGACCCTCCTGACTTACCTGGAGTTCTTTGGCGACGTGAACCGATGCGCCGAGGAATTGGCCGTCCACCGCAACACTGTTCATTACAGGCTCCGCCGCGCATGCGAAGTGGCTGGGCTGGATCTGCAATCAGCGGATGAACGCCTGCTGGCACACCTTCAGATCAGGCTCTGGACCTACGCAGGGACCAAGGGCTAGGAACCATGGATATCCAGAATCTCCTCGACGACATCGTCGGGGCCGTGCAGCCGCATGTCGGCCAAGGCAACGTAGCTGACTACATCCCCCAACTGGGAGCCGTGGATGCCCAACAATTCGGCATATCCGTCGCCACCCGTGAGGGCGAGGTGTATTCGGCCGGAGACGCCCACGTGGACTTTTCCATCCAAAGCATCTCCAAGGTCTTTGCACTCGCCTTGGTGCTGGCCTTCGATGGAGACAGTATTTGGAAACGGGTGTTCCGGGAGCCCTCCGGCAACCCGTTCAATTCGTTGGTCCAGTTGGAAAGCGAAGATGGCATTCCCCGGAATCCGTTCATCAACGCCGGCGCAATAGTTGTGACAGACCGGCTCTTGAGCCTGACAGGAAACGCCGCCCACGCCGTGCGGGACCTGATGCGCCAGGAGACCACCAAGGACAGCATCGATACCGATCACCACGTTGCCGGTTCGGAATTGGCCAACAGCCATCGCAATGCTTCTTTGGCCCACTTCCTGGCAAGCTGCGGCAACCTGGAAAACCCGGTGGACGATGTCCTGGACTCCTATGCGAAGCAATGCGCCTTGGCCATGACGTGCGAAGACCTGGCGCTCGCAACCAGATTTCTTGCCTCAAACGGTTTAGGGGCAGATGGGTCCCTGCTGTTGTCACCGGCGCAGACCAAGAGGATCAACGCCGTGATGCTCACCTGCGGAACCTACGATGCCGCGGGCGAATTCGCTTACAGGGTTGGACTTCCCGGCAAGAGCGGAGTGGGTGGCGGGATAGTGGCGGTGGTCCCCAACAAGTGCTCCATCAGCGTGTGGAGTCCGGGCTTGGGAAGATCCGGGAATTCCGTGGCAGGTGTTGCCGCGCTGGACGAATTCACCACCCGTACTGGCTGGTCCGTTTTTTAGGCGCATTATTGAGGGATGACCCCCAAGGACGGAAAGGCCACGAAACCACCCAAGGCCCGCAAGCCTGCTGCGCCTGCGCCGGGAACCCAACCCACCGCCGTCGCATTCTTGGAGCGCCTGAGAATCCGGCAGTCCGACGTCGAACAGGCCAAATATCAGCGGTACTTCAAGACCCGCCAAGGGGACTACGCCGAGGGTGACTTCTTCATGGGCGTCCGCATGGGCGAAGTCTTCACGCTGAGCAAGGAATTCGCGGCCATGCCCCCGGAGGAGATCGAGAAGCTCCTGGACCAGGACATCCATGAGGCACGCGCAGGTGCCGTGAAGATCATGTCGCTCCAAGCCCAGAAGAAGAAGACCACGGAAGAGCGCCGCCACACGCTTTACGAGCTGTACCTGCGGAGGCACGACCGCATCAACAACTGGGATCTGGTGGACCTCGGAGCCGGCAGGGTAGTGGGTGGCTGGCTCATGGATAAGCCGCGGGATCCGCTGTACCAACTGGCCCGTTCGGAAAACATGTGGGAGCGTCGGACCGCCATCGTCGCCACCTCGGCGTTCATCCGGGAAGGCCAGCTGGATGACACTTTCGCCATCGCCGAAATACTGCTGCATGACAAAGAAGACCTCATCAACAAAGCAGTGGGCGGCTGGGTCCGCGATGCCGGGCGTAGCAGCCGCGAACGCTTGTTGGCCTTCCTCGATGACCACGCAGCCACCATGCCCCGGACGGCGTTACGTTACGCGATCGAGCATCTGGGCAAGGAGCAGCGGGCCTACTACCTGACGCTTAAAGACAGGGTTTCCCCGAACTAGGCGGGGAAGTATGTGACGTTGGATTACCCAGCGTTACCGGGTGTTTCCGAGCCTTTGAAGCATGTTACGGGGCGGCCCTACAGTTTTTTCATGGCAATACAGGACATTTACCCCACCGCGCTGCGGCTGCTTGGCCGCCCGGTGCTGGTGGTGGGCGGCGGCCCCGTTGCGGAACGCCGTGCCAAGGGACTGCTCGACGCCGGTGCGAAAGTTACCGTCGTCGCGCCCGTTGCCACCGAAAACCTCCACCGACTCGCCGCTTCCGGGCTGCTCACCTTGGAACAGCGCGGGTACCGCACTTCAGACCTCGACGGCGTCTGGTTCGTTCAGACCGCCACTGGCACTGCCGCTGTGGACACCCAAGTAGCGGCCGACGCCGAGGCGCAGCGCATCTGGTGCGTCAACGCCTCGGACCACGAAGCATCAGCCGCATGGACACCCGCCGTCGCCGTGGTGGACGACGTCAAGATCGCCATCAACGCCGGGGGCGACCCCCGCCGTGCCATGGCCCTCCGTAATGCTGTGGCCACCGCACTTGAAACCGGCGACCTTCCGCTGCGACGCCACCGTAAGCCGGACGCCGCTGGCAAGACGCCCGCCGGCTCCGTTGCACTGGTTGGTGGCGGTCCTGGCGACTCGGGACTCATCACCGTCCGCGGTCGCCGCCTGCTGGGCCAGGCCGACGTCGTAGTTGCCGACCGTCTTGGCCCGCGCGAGCTGCTGAAGGAACTTGCCCCGGACGTCCGCGTCATCGAGGTCGGCAAGACGCCCGGCCACCACCCGGTTCCTCAGCTCGAAATCAACCGCATCCTCGTGGACGAAGCCCTCAAGGGCAACCGCGTGGTCCGCCTCAAAGGCGGCGACCCCTATGTCCTGGGTCGCGGTGGCGAGGAAGCGGAATTCTGCCGGCAGAACGGCGTCGAGGTTGAAGTGGTGTCCGGGGTGACGTCGGCCATCTCGGTTCCGGCGGCAGCTGGCATCCCTGTGACTCACCGTGGCCTGGCCAAGGGCTTCAGCGTGGTGACCGGCCATGAAGAGCTGTCCGAAGTCCCCGCCCGCCCCGATCACACTGTGGTGTTGCTCATGGGAGTAGCGCAATTGCGGGATTCCGCGGCTGCGCTGGCAGGCTCGGGTCTGCCTTTGGACACACCAGTAGGTATCGTAGAGAACGGGTATTTGCCGGAACAGCGCGTCACCATTGGCACTTTGGGGAGCATCGCGGACCAGGCAGAAGCCGTCGGTGTGGCCAATCCAGCCGTCATCGTGATCGGCGAGGTGGTCCGTGTGAGCCCCTTCGCGCCGCAGCATTTCAAGACCGCCGACTACAGCACCATTACCCCCAATCGTCCCCGCGTCCGCAGTAACTGAGAAGAAGAAGGAACACAGCCGTGTCAATTAGCACCCCCGTAGGTTCTGCGGACCGTCCGCTTCGCGTCGCCGTTATCGGCTCCGGCCCGGCCGGCGTTTACGCAGCTGACATCCTGACCAAGAGCGAGGCCGTCAAGAGCGGCGAACTCAACGTCAGCATCGACCTCTTCGACCGCTACCCGGCACCGTACGGCCTGATCCGCTACGGCGTCGCACCGGACCACCCCCGCATCAAGGGCATCGTCAACGCCCTGCACAAGGTCCTGGACCGCGGCGACATCCGCTTCTTCGGCAACGTGGACTACGGCACGGACATCTCCATTGAAGATCTCCGCAAACACTACGACGCCGTCATCTTCGCCACCGGTGCCATCAAGGACGCGGACCTGAACATCCCGGGCATTGAACTTGAAGGTTCCTTCGGCGGCGCAGACTTCGTTTCGTGGTACGACGGCCACCCGGACGTTCCCCGCGAATGGCCGCTGGATGCCAAGGAAATCGCTGTCCTTGGCAACGGCAACGTGGCCCTCGACGTCGCACGCGTCCTGTCCAAGCACGCCGATGATCTCCTGGTCACCGAAATCCCGGACAACGTTTACGCCGGCCTGAAGAACTCCCCGGTCACCGACGTCCACGTCTTTGGCCGCCGTGGCCCTGCACAGGTGAAGTTCACCCCGCTGGAACTCCGCGAACTCTCGCACTCCAAGGACGTGGATATCATCCTCTACGCCGAGGACTTCGAATTCGACGAAGAGTCAGACCGCCAGGTTCAGACCAACAACCAGACCAAGACCATGGTGGGCACGCTCACCAACTGGATCGCCGAGCAGCCCGAGGACCTCTCCGAGCTCACCGCTTCCCGCCGCCTGCACCTGCACTTCCTGCACAGCCCGGTGGAAATCGTGGACTCCCCGGAAACCCCCGGCAAGGTTGCCGGCATCAAGTTTGAGCGCACTGAGCTGGACGGCACGGGCAACGCCCGCGGCACGGGCGAATTCATCGATTACCCGGTCCAGGCCGTTTACCGCTCCATCGGTTACTTCGGTTCGGCCCTGCCGGACGTCGAGTTCGACCACAAGAAGGGCGTCGTCACGAACGACGGCGGTCGTGTCCTGGACGCCGACGGCCAGCACGTTCCGGGTCTCTACGCGACGGGCTGGATCAAGCGCGGGCCGGTCGGCCTCATCGGCCACACCAAGGGCGATGCCCTCGAAACCGTGACGTACCTCTTGGAAGACCGCGAAAACCTGCCGGTCGCCGAAGTTCCCGCGGCAGACGCCGTCGTGGATCTGCTCGACGCCCGTGGCGTGAAGTTCACCAGCTGGGAAGGCTGGCTGGCACTGGACGCCCACGAGCTTGCGCTCGGCGCCGCGGCCACCGAAGCCGGCGGTTCGCACGGCGTTGAGGTCAAGCGTGAGCGCATCAAGGTTGTGCCGCGCGAAGACATGGTCAATATTTCCCGCGATGACGTAGCCGCGGAGGTCTAAAACTACGCGGGGGTCATCCCATCTAACTGCTCCCCGAAAGGCAGAACTGAGAAATCAGTTCTGCCTTTCGGGGAGTAGCTATATCTGGAGCTAGTTGGTTATCCGAGCAGTTGCCCGTAGAGGCCGCTCAAGTATGTGTTCGCCACGCCTACCAATCTGTTCAGCATCAATCGATAACCCAGCCTGGACCAACCAGGGTGGGTCGTTTCTGCATGGATCAGCATCGGTTGCCAAGACCAGAGCTGCCACATCATGCGGCACGAAGATCGCAATGCGCGAAACGGCTTTTGCGCTTTCGTGACGCGGAAATCCAGATATTTCTCCGAATTCGGGATTATTAACACTCCAGAAATGATTGACTGGTGCAATGATCAGAAAGATGTAAACATTCCCTCACGACGGCGACATCGTAGTCTCCGCTTTCTCAGGGGGAGCAATGAAGGTTGGAAATCTAAAATCCGCTGCTGTCATGGCAATGATAGTTGTGATTCCGCTAGGAGTTCCCACCGCGGCGCATGGTGCCTCGGACATCTACTACGCATTTCAGAAACCAATGGCGCAAGGGCAGCACGCAGAGAGCGGATACGGCGGAACGAATGTCGGCGGTGAGGGATTCATGAACTCCACTTTTGGCGGCAAGTTGTACGTCCGAACTCGCGGGGATAACAGCGGTTATGTCTATGGAGGTATTGACGTACCGAATCATGCCCGTACCCGTTTTACGCACTTGCCTGCCGCTTTGACTCACGGCGACTGCTGGTGGGGCTACGGGCTTCAAATTCAAGGGACAGTAGGGGTTGACTGTGCCAGGTCACGACAATAAGCCGGCTTGCACTTGAGACCTGGCTTTCGATCCCTCTTCCTTTAGGAGTAGCAAATGACTTTTTCATCAAAGCACTTACGCTCGACCGCCGCTGCCACACTCGCGATCTCCAGCGTAGCGTTGGCCATCTTCGCGTCCCCTGCCCTCGCCACCAAAGAGGGTTCGCTGGATCCGGACGTTTTGGTCCCTGCGTTAGGCCAAGAACAGCGGGCAATAGACCTGCCCCCTTCAGCTGTAACCGCAAGCCATGCCTTATCGGACCTGGCAACAGATTCCATGCGCCTGCTAAAGAAGACAGAAAGCGCGTCGTACTATGCGGCTGTGAGTTCTGATCGGTCAGAAGTCTGCATGGTCGTATCCCTCGAGGCGCCGGCAGGAAACATCGGAACGGCTTGCATGACACGGGCCCACTTCAATGAGAGCGGTCTTTCACTCCATCTCTGGGGCGATCAGTCAGCCGCTAACGCGAAGGGAGTTACCGCTTATCTGGTGCCCGCTGATGTCGAACTGGAAGCCAACCCCACGTCGAAGTCCCTGCGGGCAGACTCGGTTAAGAGTAATCGGGCAAGCGGCCTGCTCCTGGTTGAAGGCCTCGAAGACTTGCCTCTCACGGTCGAACTGCCGCGAAGCACATCAAAGCGTGCGTTCGTTCTTAACCGATTGGACTAGGCAACGTGCCCAACACCAGCGTTATTCGAACGCTCGGGTCGATGATGGTTACAGTTGCTTGGGTACTTGCCCTTGGTTTCCTTTTGATCCAAATTCGAAACGCCCAGGACGGGATCATCACGGATTTTCTAGGCAACCCTATTCAAGCTATGGTTCCGAGGACGGCGTGGGAATACCAGCTCGCAGCAGTGATTCTCAGTGCAGTCACAATGGGGGTTTTCCGCAACCGTTTCTCGCCTCAAAAATCGAATGGCTCGGTGGCCCCACTTTGGGGAGCAACCATCACATTGGGAATGACGATGATTATTGCCATCATTATTGGGCAACCAGAAACTGAGCTGGGCCAGCGCACTAACTCAATTGTCTTGCAGTGCCTGGTAGAGGGGGCATTTTCACTAGCATCTGCAACAGTTCTCGGTATTCTCATTTCTTGGAACATCGCAATTTCGAGGAACCGGTTTCTGGGCCCAGGAGACCCCGAGCGATGAAGAGAATCAGGATTCCATAACCTGAGGTAAAGGGGGGGTGACGCAAGAGGCCTGTAGCAATGGGGATTCCTGGTAGTTGCAGGGATCACCATAGTAGGCTCCTCTGCTTCCGTTCCAAGCGCCGGCGGTACCCTGAACCATGGACGTCGTCGTCATCGAAACTCCCCAGTTGGGGGACCGCAGCTACCTGGTGCACGACGGCACTGTGGCGCTGGTGATCGATCCCCAACGGGACATTGACCGGGTTGAAGCCGCAGCTGTGGAAGCCGGCGTGCAGATTACGCACGTGGCCGAAACGCACCTCCACAACGACTACGTCACCGGCGGACTGATCCTCGCGGAGAAGCACGGTGCCGCGTATCTGGTGAACGCCGACGATCACGTCTCTTTCACCCGCGTCCCGGTCACTGACGGCCAGGTCCTGCGCATCGGCCGGCTCTCGGTTTCGGTCGTTGCGACGCCGGGTCACACCCACACGCACCTTTCGTACGTGGTCCGGGATGACACGCACGACGGCGGCCGGGAGGCCGTGTTTTCCGGCGGCAGCTTGCTCTACGGCTCGGTGGGGCGGACGGACCTGGTCTCGCCAGACGACACCGCGAAGCTGGCCCACGATCAGTACTCGTCGGTCCGCCGATTGGTGGACTCTGCGGATCCTGATGCGGCGCTCTACCCGACCCATGGCTTCGGATCGTTCTGTTCCATCGGCCCCGCAAGCCACCAGGAATCATCAACGATCGGCGAGCAGGCCAAGTCCAACCACGCCCTGACGGATCCCAACGAAGACCATTTCGTCTCGGAATTGCTGGAGAACATCACGGCCTACCCTGCGTACTACGCCCACATGAGTCCGCTCAATGCCGCCGGTGTCGGCCCGGCAATCCTTGAAGTTCCTGACTCGGTTGATCCTGTGGAGCTGAGCCGTCGCTTGCGGGCAGGGGAGTGGGTGGTGGACCTGCGTCATCGAGTGGCCTTCGCGAACAGCCATCTTCACGGCAGCGTGAGCTTCGAGTATGGGACGGGCGACAACTTCACCAGCTACCTCGGCTGGGTGATTCCCTGGAACCAGCCGCTCACGTTGCTGGGCCCGGTGGAAGATGTTGAAAAAGCGATCCGGGACCTGGCGAGGATCGGCATCGATAGTCCGGATGCCGCCGTCGGGCCTGACTCAACGGGTCTGGACATCGGTGCCGTGGCACCGGCGTCTCCCCAGGCGAGCTACCCGCACGGGGACTGGACTGAGTTACTGAAAAGCCGGGAGCCGGAAGACGTGGTGCTGGATGTTCGCCGCCCGGAAGAATTCAAGGTTTCACATGTGGCGGGCGCGCTGAACATCCCCGTCTACGAGCTCCTGGGGAGGATCACGGAGTTACCGGATGCCCGGATCTGGGTGCACTGTGCCACGGGGTACCGGGCGAGTGTTGCCGCCAGCCTGCTGGACAGGGCCGGGCATAACGTGGTCCTGATCAATGCAAGGTTCAAGGATGCCGCAGGAGCTGGAATCGAGACGGCGCCATGAAAAGGTGAAGCTACCGCGGCGCCTGGTCCGAGCAGTAATCCAGGTTCCGGTACACGCTTTGGACGGCGGCATCGGGATCGTGGGCTTCCAAGGCGTCCACCAGCTCATCATGGCCTTCGCGGGGGATGCCGTTGAAGCCGCCCTTGCGCTGCTGCCGGAGGAGGTCATTGTGGAACACCCCGCCAAACGAAACATACAGCTGGTGCAGCAAAGGATTACCTGACGCCAAGGCGACCCGCTCATGGAATTCCCAGTCGGCGCTGGCCCACGTGGGATAGTCCTCGGCCTGCCAGGCATCGTGCCGGAGCGCCAACAGTCGGCGCATTTCAGCCAGATCCTCTGCGGTGGCGTGCTTCGTTGCCAGGCGGGCGGCCTGGGTATCCAAGCCGAGACGGACCTCAACAATGTGTTCCTGGGTGTGCTCCAGGTACATGCGTTGGGCTGCGCCGGACATCTCGCTGTTCGCCCGGACGTAGGTGCCGTCCCCGCGACGAACCTCCAGCATGCCCGAGTGGGCCAGTGCCTTGATGGCTTCGCGCAGGGTTCCCCGCGAAACACCCAAGGTGGACATCAGCTCAGGCTCAGCAGGGATGCGCTCCTGAAGTGGCCATTCGCCGGACTTGATCATGGCCCGCAACTTGGCGGTGATCTCCTCGGCAAGGGCCGGGCGATGCGAAGGGGTCAGGGTCATGCAGTCCTCGGTCCGGTCTTGGTGGCAGTGCGCTTGCTCGTCAGCATGTGGCAGGTAACCATGAGCGCAACCGCCACGATGGACAGCAGGCCCAGGGGCAGCACCCAGCCGCCGGTGGCGCTGTGGAGGAGTCCCATGCCGAACGGACCGACTGCCGCAATCAAGTATCCCAGCGATTGGGCGATGGTGGAGAGTGCGGTGGTTTCCGCCGTCGACCGTCCGCTGCGGCTGATGATCACCAGAACCAGTGGGAAGATGCCCAAACCGAAACCGAACAGCACGGCAGGAACCACCGCCAACGACGTCGGTAGCCAGATCATGGCAGCAATTGCCACCAAGGTGGAGCTGCTGGCGAGATAGAGGGCGGGACGGAGCATGCCGGGCCGGGAGCCGAAGGCGAGAAGGATCATGCCGGCAGCAACCGAGACCAGCTGCATGACGCCGAACTGCAGGCCGCTTTCAGAGGCGCTCAGTCCTTGGGAGGTGAGGATGTAGGCGAACCAGCTCATCACGGCATAAGCCAGGAAGGCTTGGAACGTAAAGATAGCGGTGATCAGAATGCCCAAGCGCGTGCGCAACAGGGGCCACATGGACACCCTCGGCCGATCAGTCTTGGTGGCGTTCCGGTGGGTGTGGAGGACTATCGGCAGGAAGCCGAGGAGGGCTGCGACACCCAGCAGGCCCCAGGCAGCCAGACCCATGGAGGGTGAACCGAGTTCCTGCGCCAAGGGAACGCTGACGACAGCGGCGAAGGTGGCGCCGCCGGACATGGTGAACGTGTAAAGGCCGGTCATCATTGAAGTGCGCTCGGAGTAGTGTTCGCGGATGAACGACGGCATAGCCACGTTGCATACCGCCAGTCCGGACATGGCCAGGACGGTGCCACCGAGGAGGGCGCCCGTCACCGGAACGCCACGCACCAGCAAGCCGCCGGCCAGCAGCGCCAAAGCGATGGCAATGGCTTTCTCGACCCCCACGCGCCGGGTCAGCCACGACGTTCCCATGCCTGCGACAGCAAAGCACAGCAGCGGGATGGAGGGCAGGATGGACGCAACCAGAGCGCCGTAGCCCAGGACCTGCTGCAGTTCGTGGAACAGCGCAGCGGCACTGGTGATGCCGGCACGCAGGTTCAGGCCGATGAGCACCACGGCAATAATGCCGACGACGGCGACGACGCGTGTCTTGGGGACTGCCGGGTTTGCCGAAAGCGCGGGCGCCACCTGGGCAGTGCTAACAGTAGGGATGTTTCCAGTGCTGGGGGTAAGGGGAGTCGTCGCGGCCATACCTAAAGGTTAGACGTTTGACGTCTAATGTCTAGAGTTTTGTGGCGAAGCTCTCCGCTTGTGGTCGCGGGGTTTAGCGCGGGTTGCGCGAGCCCAAACGCTGCACCGCCAACGCCAGCCACAGCTGCACCCGGTCCGGCGTCTGGGAGGGGTCATAGCCCGTTAGCTCGGTGATCTGTGCCAGTCGGTACCGCACCGTATTCCGGTGCAACGTCAGGGCTTCCGCTACTGCAGCCACTGACCCGTTGTGGTTCAGATAGCTTTCCAGCGTGGCCACCAGCTCGGCCCCGTGAGCGGCGTCGAACTTCCGCAGCGGCGTGAGGGACTCGCTGGCCATGTCCGCGAGAGGAACGTCCTCGCTGGCCAGCAACAGGGACGTCAGGCTGAGGCGTTCGGGCTCGTTGACCGGCAAGCCGTGTGCCACGGCGTCGCGCGCTTCAAAGTAGCTCCAGCGCAAACCGTTCGGCTTTGTGTAGGCGCCGCCGATGCCGATCACGGCATGGATTCCGGCCTCCTGAAGGTGATCGCTGAGGCTCTTGGCCAAGGCAGTGGCAGAACTGCCGTCGTCGCTGATGACCGTGACCAGGTCCTTCCCGACGACGGCGCTGACGCCGGCTTCCAGCGCTTGGGGCAGCGAAATGCTGACCAATTGCTTGTGGTGCGCCGCGGACTCCGCAACAAGCACCACGTTCTTCCTGGTGCTGTTGATGCCAACACCGGCCAAGCGTCGGGCGGCTTCGATGGTCTCCAGGGTTCCGTGGATGACGTCGTCCAGCACCTGGCCGGCCATGGCCCGCTGGGATTGCCGCTGCTTGACCATGTTGTTGAGCTCCACGCTGATCAGGTTTTGCGCGTAGCTGACAATTCCTGAATCCACGAACGGCTGCTTCAGCCACAGAGTGCAGGCATCCCTGCGGCCGGTGGGAATCGGATACGAAGCCCAGCCATCCGCCGTCGGGGCCGGCTTCCCGGCCACGCTGTTGTAGAGCTGCGCGCTGAACTGGGTGAGCACGACCTCAGTGCGGAGCATGCTGCCGAGCTGCTTGAGGAGTTCGTTGAGGCCGCCACCGGTAAGGAGCGAGCGGGCCAGGATCTGGTGCCCGGCGAGGAGCCGTTCCAGGTTGGAGTAGTGGTCGGCCGAGTGCGACTCGGCCACGAGCTTTCCGATGGCAATGAAGGGAATTTCGTAGGGCACCTGCACCAGCGGCAGGCCCCAGCGGTTGGCTTCTGCAATGAGGGCTTCCGGGACGGCCTCATGCGTGAGGCCGATGCCGAATCCGATGCCCACTGCGCCGGCACGCTGGACCTGGCGGACAAAGCGCCGCTGGTCGGCAGCACTCTTGAGCCGCAACCCTGTGGTGAGGACCAGTTCTCCGCCACTGAGGAACCGTTGCGGGTCTTCCAGTTCCGTCACGGCAACCCAGCTGATGTCCTGGTTCCACGTGGTTTCGGCGAGGCCGGCTTGGCGGAGTTTCAGGGAGGGAACAGCGAGGAGGGAAGCGAGGGACATTGCCATGCTTTAAAGCGTAACCCGGCGCTGGTCAAGCGCACTAAGCGAGGGGTTCTTGTGTGTGCAGCTGGCTATTCCTTGCACCCCCTTCCTGGCATAGGCTCTGATCAGCTAAAACCCATGCCCAGACACCGAAAGAGGTTGCACACCGTGGTTCAAACCTTGCAGAACTTCATCAACGGCGAATTCGTTACGCCGGCAGGTACGGGTCTTCTGGACATCGTGAACCCCACCAATGGGGAGATCGTTGCCAAGTCGCCGATTTCGGTGCAGGCCGACGTCGACGCTGCCATGACCGCAGCAGCCGACGCCTTCAAGACGTGGAAGCACGTCACGCCCGGCCAGCGCCAGCTCATGCTTCTCAAGCTCGCCGACGCAGTGGAAGCCAACAGCGACGAACTCGTTGACGCCCAGCACCGGAACACCGGTCAGGTACGATCCCTGATCGCCTCCGAAGAGGTCGCCGCAGGCGCAGATCAGCTCCGCTTCTTCGCCGGAGCTGCCCGCATCATGGAAGGCAAGTCCGCCGGCGAGTACTTCGAGGGCCACACCTCATACGTACGCCGCGAACCGATCGGCGTCGTGGCCCAGGTTGCACCGTGGAACTACCCGTTCCTCATGGCCATCTGGAAGATCGGCCCCGCCCTGGCTGCCGGAAACACCGTAGTCCTCAAGCCCTCCGACACCACCCCGGAGTCCACCCTGGTGCTGGCACGCCTTGCCGGCGAGATCTTCCCGGCCGGCGTCCTCAACGTAGTCCTCGGCACCGGTGAAACCGGCGCCATGATGGTGGACCACAAGGTCCCGGGCCTGGTCTCCATCACCGGTTCCGTCCGCGCCGGCATCGCTGTCGCCAGCGGAGCAGCCAAGGGCCTCAAGCGTGCGCACCTGGAACTTGGCGGCAAGGCTCCGGCCATCGTCTTCAAGGACGCCGACATCAAGAAGAGCGCCGCGGCCATCGCCGAATTCGCCTTCTTCAACGCCGGCCAGGACTGCACCGCCATCACCCGCGTGCTGGTGGAGGACTCCGTTCACGACGACGTCGTGGCAGCCATGGTGGAACACACCAAGACCCTGCACACCGGTTCGCAGAACGACGAAGACAACTACTTCGGCCCGCTGAACAACGTGAACCACTTCAACGCCGTCACTTCGGTAGTAGAGCACCTCCCGGCCAACTGCAAGATCGAAACCGGCGGCCACCGCGCAGGCGAGAAGGGCTTCTTCTTCGAACCCACCATCATCTCGGGCGCCAAGCAGACCGATGACATCGTGCAGAAGGAAACCTTCGGTCCGGTCATCACTGTGCAGAAGTTCAGCACTGAAGCCGAAGCACTCGAACTGGCCAACGACGTCGAATACGCACTGGCCTCCAGCGTGTGGACCACCGACCACGGCACGGCCATGCGCATGAGCCGCGACCTTGACTTCGGTGCGGTCTGGATCAACACCCACATCCTCCTGACGGCAGAGATGCCGCACGGCGGCTTCAAGCAGTCCGGCTACGGCAAGGACCTCTCCATGTACGGCGTTGAGGACTACACGCGCATCAAGCACGTCATGTCTGCACTCGATGCATAACGCGTTCGCATAACCCGTACGAATTTCCCAGAAAGGCAACCACCCCATGACCACCACCGCGAACGAACTCTCGTACCGCATCGAGCAGAAGCGCAACATCAACGGCGCCTTCCCCGGCCCCAAGTCTCAGGCACTGGCCGAGCGCCGCTCCGCCGTCGTTGCTGCCGGCGTCGCCTCGGGCGTCCCTGTCTACGTTGAAGACGCCGACGGCGGCATCATCCGCGACGTCGATGGCAACTCCTTCATTGACCTGGGCTCCGGCATCGCCGTGACCAGCGTCGGCGCGTCCGACCCCGCCGTCGTCGCTGCCGTCCAGGAAGCTGCCGCGCACTTCACGCACACCTGCTTCATGGTGACCCCGTACGAGGGCTACGTTGCAGTTGCCGAGCAGCTCAACCGACTCACCCCGGGCGACCACGCCAAGCGCACCGTGCTGTTCAACTCCGGCGCTGAAGCGGTGGAGAACGCCGTCAAGGTTGCACGCCTGGCTACCGGCCGCGACGCCGTGGTTGCTTTCGACCACGCCTACCACGGCCGCACCAACCTGACCATGGCACTCACCGCCAAGGCCATGCCGTACAAGACCAACTTCGGCCCGTTCGCGCCCGAGGTCTACCGCATGCCCATGAGCTACCCGTTCCGTGAAGAGAACCCGGAGATCACCGGTGCCGAGGCCGCCAAGCGCGCCATCACCATGATCGAGAAGCAGATCGGTGGCGACCAGGTTGCCGCCATCATCATCGAGCCCATCCAGGGCGAGGGCGGCTTCATTGTCCCGGCCGAAGGCTTCCTTCCGTCACTGTCCGCTTGGGCCAAGGAAAAGGGCATCGTCTTCATCGCTGACGAGGTCCAGTCCGGCTTCTGCCGCACGGGCGAATGGTTCGCCGTTGACCACGAAGGTGTTGTCCCGGACATCATCACCATGGCCAAGGGCATCGCCGGCGGCCTCCCGCTGTCCGCGATCACCGGCCGCGCCGACCTGCTCGACGCCGTCCACCCGGGCGGCCTCGGCGGCACCTACGGTGGCAACCCGGTTGCTTGCGCAGCAGCACTCGCAGCGATCGACACCATGGAACAGCACGACCTCAACGGCCGCGCCCGCCACATCGAAGAGCTCGCCCTGGGCAAGCTCCGCGAACTGGCCGGCGAAGTTTCCGTGGTTGGCGACATCCGTGGCCGTGGCGCCATGCTGGCCATCGAGCTTGTTCAGCCCGGCTCCAAGGAACCGAACGCCGAGCTCACCAAGGCTGTAGCTGCCGCTTGCCTCAAGGAAGGCGTCATCATCCTGACCTGTGGCACCTACGGCAACGTGATCCGCCTGCTCCCGCCGCTGGTCATCAGCGACGAACTGTTGATCGACGGCCTCGAGGTCCTCGCCGCGGCCATCAAGGCTCACGCGTAAGTCTTACCGCTGTATTGAGGAGGGCCGGGATTTCCCGGCCCTCCTTTTGTGTCTCTGCGCCGAGGTCGCGGGAACGCGTCGTGTTCGCCGGAGCTTTCCGGGGGTTCTCGCACGGTTCCCACGTTCCCGGTGCTGGGAACACTGAACGCTCGACGGCGGATCGCGCCTAGCTGCCCAGCGTCAGGTTCTTCTGGTGGCCGTGTCCGTCGAGTTGGACCTCGATGACCAGCGGATTGGCGCTCACCAGGGACACCCCGGCGTCGGCATCCACCAGCGTGGACCTCGCCGAGTCATCGAGAGTGATCCGTACTGAGGATTGCGTCCGGGACGGGTCTGCCACGGACAAAGTGAGCTTGTCCCCGGACTGCATCGCGGCCACCGTGCACGGCCCGGACGCTGTGTATCCGCCGGCGGAACCTGTCGCGAAGAAGTTGGCCATCACCAGCTTGTCCTTGGCCACTTCCACCATCTGGACCCCGGCAGAGTTGGCCAGGACCTTCACGTCGGGGTTTGCGGACTGGGAGAACGTGGTGGAGTGGCCTGCAGCCGGCAGGACCATATAAGCGTAGCCGGACGCCACCGGGTCTTTGCCATGGCGGTGAGTGATGGTCACATAATCCCGGGAGACGGGATCGGTGGTGCCGCCGGTGTCTGCCCCTGAATTGACGTCGAACCAGCTTCCCGTCCGGCTGACGACGGCAACCTCGGGTGTTCCCGAAACGCCGGGTGCGTCGAGGAACACGTAACCTCCGTGGCCTTCGAGGTGCACGGAACGCTCCACGACAACGGGTGCATCACCGGCGCCCATCCGACGATTTCGGGAATCGGTCCTCACAGCCGGCACTGAACCTGCGGCGAAGGACCTGTTCTCCACAGTGGTCATGACTGCCGTACCTCCCGTGCCGGTGATGCCCGCGCCCAGGCAGACCACCGCGTCATCCAGGAAGAACCAGGATTTCCGGCCGGACAGGGTCTTGTTGTGGTTGAGATGGTCCATGCCGATCACACCCCACCTGCCGTCCACCGTGAGGCCGCCGGCGAAGGCCTGGAACGCGCGGGGGATTCCGGTCCCGGCAGCTCCTGCACCGCTGGCACGTACCTGGTCATTCACGGTAGTGCCAGGCAGTGCATAAGGATCCACGGTGGGCCAGAAGTCAGCGCTGAACTGGGACGGATCGGTCCGCGTGTACAGAAAGGTCATGCCATCGCCCTGGTACCAGCCGAGGTTGTTTTCGCTGTTGCCCCACTCGTAGCGGCCGATTCGCTTGGAGGAGAGGTTCACTGTGCAGCCCCAGTCCGGGCGGTGGTGGACCAGCCTGTCCTGGTCGGCGAACATACGGCTGTAAACGGGTGCGGGTGCGGCAACCACGGAGGCATCGGACAAGACACCGAGCGAGAGCAAGGACTTTGCCAGGCTCTGCGTTGGGTGCCCCACGAGTTTCTGGTCCGCGCAGCGTTCCAACCAGCCCTTGGCCAGAGCCAGGAATCGTGAACGGTAGGGCTCGTCGCAGCCAGGCGCCAGCAAAAGGACCGCGGAGATGAGTCCGAAGCCGCTGACGTAGTCGGGTTCGCGCTGACGGGAGACCGCACGCCCACGGATGGTGTCCATGATGCGTCCGTCCCAGACGAACGGGGCGTAGGTGTCTTCCACGGCGTCGAGAAGCACAGTGCGCTTGGGGTCATTGACTGCCCAGGTGCTGCCTCCGAGCATCGCGATGATCTCGGCGATCCCGGCCAGGGCCACCACGCCGTAGGTTCCTGCGTACGGCAGGTAAGAGTGCTGAACATAGGAGCCATCGGCGTAGAAGCCGTCTCCGCTGGTGACGTAGGTGAAGACGCTGTTGATTCCGCCGCGGACGGTGTCGCTCAAAGCGTCCCTGCCCAGGGCGATTTCGTCGGGTTTGTTGTCCAAGATGCCCCGCATGCAGCAGGCCAGCGACTTGTCCACGCGGTTGGCCCCGGTCTCCGCCAGGGATGTAGCACGGCCGCGCCAATTCGGGTTGGGCGTAAACCAGCGGACGGCTGCCAACAAGGAAGTCCGCAGGGCTTCGGGAACTTCGGCGTAAAGGAGCGTCAGGATGTCCACGGTCTTTCGGGGGACACCGATCTCCCAGAACCACCAGTTGCCCGCTGCCTTGGTTGACGGTTTGTACGCCGTGTCACTGAGCAGCTTGAGTCCAGCCACAATGTCAGCGGCCAGCTCAGGGTTCCCTGCGTAGGGGTTGCCCTGGACCGCGTATCCAAGTGCCATGTCGTAGAGCCGGTTGAAGTGCAGCCCCATGTTGCCGGTGGCTGCTGCGGACTGTCCGATGCCCGTCAGCGGAATGTCGTTCCACAGCGAGGTCCGTGCAGTGGTTTTGTCCATGGACGTCCACCATTTTTCGGCGGTTTTGCCCATTCCTTCAAGCTGGGCCGCGAGTTCTGGGATGTCTGCTGCGTTTCGGCCACCTGTCAGCACCAGCCGCCTGCGGTTGATGAGCTCCTGCAACCCTGGATCGGTGGCAGCAAAAGACGGGCCGGTGTGGGAAAGAAGTGCGCCCGCGAGGGCGGCTGCACCGGCGGTTCGGAAAAGGGTCCGGCGGCTCATGGAGGTTCCAGCGAAGTTCATGACTGCTCCGTTCAAGGCTGCGGCCCGGAACGCCCCCACCCAACAGATATGCGACGGCGGTCTCCCCAGCGGTGGGAAGGGCCACGGCAAGCAGCTAAGAGGGCGACCAGGCGTTGAAGGCGAGAGGTGGACGTGGTGGGAAAAGTTTCCGCAACCTTATGTCCGAGTCCCGGCTCTCTCAACAGAAATGAACAGAACTGCACAGCCCGTGATGGGACCAAACAGCGAGTGCGCTTAGGCGCCCGCAGCAGCCAGCCGGGCCTTCTTCTTCAGCACGGAGTTCTTCCTGGTGGTGCGGAGCATGTCGATGGTGAGCAGGATCAGGGCCAACCACACCACACAGAAGCCGATCCAGCGGGCCGTGGTCATGGTTTCGTTGAACACCGTCAGGGCCACGACGAACTGGAGGACCGGGGCAAAGTATTGCAGCAGGCCGATGGTGGTCATGGGCAAACGGCGGGCTGAAGCACCGAAGAAGAGCAGCGGCACGGCCGTGATCACACCGGAAGCCACCAGCAACCAGAAGTGGCCGGCGCCCATGGTGGTGAGTGTTTCAGCGCCTGTCACACCCAGGACCACCATGGTGATGGCCGCGAATGGAGCCAGGACGACTGTCTCAACGCTCAGGCTGGTGAGGGCGTCCACCTTGGGTCCCACACGCTTTTTGACGAAACCGTACAGGCCGAAGCTGAAGGCCAGGATCAGGGCAATCCATGGGAGTTGGCCGTAGGAGAAGGTCAGGACTCCCACTGCGACGAAGCCGATACCCACCGCAGCCCACTGCAGCGGTCGGAGCTTTTCCTTCAGTACAAAGACACCCAAGAGGACTGAGACCAACGGATTGATGAAGTAGCCCAGTGACGTCTCAACGGCGTGGCCGGTGGTGACCCCGAAAGTGTAGGTGAGCCAGTTGATGGCGATCAGGCCCGCTGCCAGGGCCAGGGGGCCGAACACGCTACGGTCCTTCACCGCGGCACCGAAAACCCGCCACGCCCGCGTGATGGTGATGAGCAGTGCACAGAAGAGCAGGGACCAGACAATCCGGTTGGCCACGATTTCGACTGCGCTGGCCGGCATCAGGACGAAGAAGTACAGAGGAAGAAGGCCCCACAGGCCATAAGCGCCTATACCGAAGAGGATGCCCGCCGTCGACTCGCTGCGTACTGGCTTGCCGGAACCCTTGCCAAGTTTGCCGACACCGCCGGTACTTTGCCCGCCGCCCCCAACTGTCGTCGTCGTGGGCTGGCTTGAAGAGGAAGAGCTGGCAGCTATCTGATCCGGAGTCGACACATTGTCGCCAACACCACGTAGGCACGCAATATTCCGCAATCTTGGTGAATTTCCGTGACTCCTGCCATATAAGCGGCCGGGCGTGGGGTGGACATCTAGAATTGGAATCTGCGCGCCCCAACAACGGCGTGGCTCACTGCTTCGGAAGGGCTAACGGTGTCCAACTCAGCCGCAACCACCCCCCAACGTCCGCTTCGCGTTGCCATCGTCGGCGCAGGTCCCGCAGGTGTTTACGCCGCGGACATCCTGACCAAATCCAACGAGGTCAAGGACGGCGACGTGGAGGTCAGCATCGACCTCTTCGAGGCATACCCCGCGCCGTACGGACTGATCCGCTACGGCGTGGCTCCCGATCATCCGCGCATCAAGGGCATCGTCAACGCGTTGCACAAGGTCCTGGACCGCGGCGATATCCGGTTCCTGGGCAACGTGACTTACGGCAGGGACCTGACGCTTCATGATTTCCGGGCCTTCTACGATGCCGTGATCTTCTCCACGGGTGCCATCAAGGACGCGGACCTGAACATCCCGGGGGTCGAACTGGAGGGTTCCTTCGGCGGCGCCGACTTCGTTTCCTGGTACGACGGACATCCGGACGTTCCCCGCGACTGGCCACTTGACGCCAAAGAGATCGCAGTGATCGGCAACGGCAACGTCGCTTTGGACGTTGCCCGGATGCTGGTCAAGCACCCGGAGGAATTGCTGGTCACGGAGATCCCGGACAACGTCTTCGCAGGTTTGAAGAAGTCTCCGGTCACTGATGTCCATGTCTTCGGGCGCCGTGGCCCGGCACAGGTCAAATTCACCCCCTTGGAACTGCGCGAACTGTCCCACTGCAAGGACGTGGACATTGTCCTGTACCCGGAGGACTTCGAGTTTGACGAGGCCTCGGACGAAGCCATCAAGACCAACAACCAGATCAAGACCATGGTCAACACCATGACCAACTGGTTGGTGGAAGAGCATGCCGAATCCGAGCAGCCTTCCTCCCGACGCCTGCACCTGCATTTCCTGCACAGCCCCGTGGAGATCCTCGATTCGCCGGAAACTCCCGGCAAGGTCTCGGGGATCAAGTTCGAGCGCATGCAACTGGATGGAACGGGCAACGTTAAGGGAACGGGCGAATTCATCGAGTACCCGGTGCAGTCCGTCTACCGTGCCATCGGATATCACGGTTCCCCTCTGGAGGAGCTTGAGTACGATGCCCGCCGCGGCGTCATACCGAACGACGGCGGTCGCGTCCTGGGTGCCGATGGCGAGCCCGTGCCGGGAATCTATGCCACGGGCTGGATCAAGCGTGGGCCGGTGGGGTTGATCGGCCACACCAAGGGCGATGCCCTGGAGACCATTGGCTTCCTCCTCGAGGACAGGCTCAACCTGCCCCCGGCCGAAAACCCGGATCCGCAGGCCATCATCGATCTCCTTGAGGAGCGAGGAATCGAGTACACCACGTGGGAAGGCTGGAACAGGCTGGATGCCCACGAGGCTGCCCTGGGTGCTGAGTGGTCCGCCGGCGAACGCTCCGCCGGCGAAGGCGAAGGAGACGGTGTGGTCCGCGAGCGCATCAAGGTTGTCCCGCGCGAGGAAATGATCCGGATCTCCCGCGGCTGACATTCTCCCTTCCCCGAACTAGACTTCACCGTACTGTCCCGCCCACCACACGTGCAGAGCACTGTTGATGCGGACTACCAGGGAGTTCGATGAGGAATCCAATCCATCCGCCTGTTCCAGGCAGCGACGCCGCGGCGCTGGTGCAAAAGCGTGCCCTGATTGGCCACGAGCGCTTGGACTCCCTCCGTCCCGGAACCATCCAGGACGGAACCACGCAAGACATCGTGGGGCTCCGCCGATTGGTGCGCGAGTCCTGGCAGCGTTCGGCCAGCCTGCAAGCCAACCCCGACGTCGCAGAGGCTCCCCTCGCGATGGACCAGGACGAGCTGGAGGAATACCGCCGGCAGCATCCGCTGGCCACCATCATGCCCGTGATCAAGAAGTTGCTGGTCCAACCCAGCCATGACAGCGGCCTGTTGGTGGCGGTGGGCGACGACGTCGGCCGGCTCCTATGGGTGGATGGTGACCCGGTGATGCAGCGCCGTGCTGAAAGCATGATGTTCGTGGCCGGCGCCGACTGGTCCGAAGCTTCCGTGGGCACCAGCGCACCGGGCACGGCACTCGCCCTGGACCGCAGCATCCAGATCTCCGGCGCCGAGCACTTCAAACGCTCCGTCCACCCGTGGAGTTGCACTGCGGTTCCCTTCCATGACCCCGACTCCGGGGCGTTGCTGGGCGTTGTGGACATCACCGGCACCGAAACCGCAGTGGCCGCGCACACCCTTTCCCTGGTGGAGGCAACAGTTGCCGCCGCCCAGGCGCAACTGCGGATCGAACGCCTGACGCTGGCCGCAGCGGTTCGTGAGAAGCCTCGACGCCGGAGCGCAGCCGCCACCTCCGGCCATGCCCTGTACCGCAACAGCCTGCAACTGTTGGGCCGTGACCAGGCCCTGCTCAGCATTGACGGCAGGACGGTGTCCTTGTCCGCACGGCACAGTGAAATCCTGGCCATCCTGGGCAGCCACCCTGATGGGCTCAGCGCTGAGGACCTCTGCGCCCAGTTGTACCCCGGAGACGGCTACTCTGCCACGTTGCGGGCCGAGATGGTGCGCCTCCGCAAAGTGATCCAGGAGCTCAGCCCGGACGCTGTTCCCCAGTCGCGGCCCTACCGCTTGCCCGTCGAGCTGCTTCCCGACTCCGGCCAGGTCCTCAACTGCCTGCAGCGAGGCGCCCACCGTATAGCCCTGGAAATCTACAAGGGTGCAGTCCTGCCACGCTCGGAGGCGCCCGGCGTCGTGCAGTTGCGTGAAAGGGTTTCGCACTTGCTGCGCGAGGCGCTGCTCAGCGACGGCAGCGTTGATTCGCTGCTGAAGTACGCGGAGCTGCCCGAGGCGAAGTACGACATCGACCTCCGCCTTGCCGTCTTGAAGCTGCTGCCGCCGCGCTCACCCAAGCGGGCCGCCGTCGTCGCTGACCTTGAACGGATCGAAACAGACATGACAGCGTGAGCTGACTCACATGGTTGCAACGTAGCTGCAACCTCGGGGCTCCTAGGCTCGGATCAATGGCGATAGCCACCGTGATTCGCAGCAAAGGAGCTAGCAATGACTGTTTACGCACAGCCGGGTGCCGAGGGTTCGAAGGTCACGTTCAAGGACCGCTACGAGAACTGGATCGGCGGCGAATGGGTTGCCCCGGTCAAGGGTGCCTACTTTGAAAACATCACCCCCGTCACGGGCAAGGCCTTCTGCGAGGTTGCCCGCGGCACCGCCGAGGATATCGAGCTGGCGTTGGACGCAGCCCACAAGGTCGCACCTTCCTGGGGAAAGACCTCCGCCACCGAGCGCGCGGCAATCCTCAACAAGATTGCCGACCGCATTGACGAGAATGTGGAGTTGCTCGCAGTCGCGGAAACTTGGGACAACGGCAAGCCAGTCCGCGAAACCCTCAACGCCGACATCCCTCTGGCCGCCGACCACTTCCGCTACTTCGCCTCCGCTGTCCGTGCCCAGGAGGGCCACCTCTCCCAGCTTGATGAGGACACCACGGCCTACCACTTTAAGGAACCGCTGGGCGTTGTTGGCCAGATCATCCCGTGGAATTTCCCCATTCTTATGGCCGTCTGGAAGTTGGCACCCGCGCTCGCCGCCGGCAACGCCGTGGTGCTCAAGCCCGCCGAGCAGACACCCACATCCATCCTGGTCCTCATGGAACTCATCGGAGATCTCCTCCCGGCCGGTGTAGTGAACGTGGTCAATGGCTTTGGTGTGGAGGCAGGCAAGCCGCTGGCTTCAAGCTCCCGGATACGCAAGATCGCTTTCACGGGTGAGACCACCACTGGCCGTTTGATCAGCCAGTACGCGTCGAACAACCTCATTCCGGTCACGCTGGAACTGGGCGGCAAGAGCCCCAATATCTTCTTTGACGATGTTGCGGACCAGAACGACGCTTTCTACGACAAAGCCCAGGAAGGCTTCACGCTCTTTGCCTTCAACCAGGGTGAGGTCTGCACCTGCCCGTCCCGTGCGCTGGTCCAGGAAGGCATCTATGACTCCTTTATGACTGACGTCGTGGCCCGCACCAACAAGATCATCCAGGGCAACCCGTTGGATACCGAGACCCAGGTTGGTGCGCAGGCATCGAATGACCAGCTGGAGAAGATCCTGTCCTATATCGACATCGGAAAGCAGGAAGGTGCCAAGGTGCTCACCGGTGGTGCCCGCGCCGAGCTCTCCGGTGACCTGGCAGGGGGCTACTACGTCCAGCCCACCATTTTCGAGGGCCATAACCGGATGCGCATCTTCCAGGAGGAGATCTTCGGCCCGGTAGTGTCCGTCACCAAGTTCAGCGACTACAACGACGCCATCGGCATCGCCAACGACACCCTCTACGGTTTGGGGGCCGGAGTCTGGTCGCGCAATGGAAATGTCGCCTACCGCGCAGGCCGGGAAATCCAGGCTGGCCGCGTATGGGTCAACAACTACCACGCCTACCCGGCAGGGGCTGCGTTCGGCGGCTACAAGTCCTCAGGTATTGGCCGTGAGAACCACGCCATGATGCTGGACCACTACCAGCAGACCAAGAACCTCCTGGTCAGCTACAACGAGAACAAGCTCGGCTTCTTCTAGGAGTCCTTGTACAGCAGATGCCCTTATGGAGCTGGTTTAAGGGCATCAGCTGTACAAAAACTCCCATCATTCGTTCAGATCAAAGGAGATCGTCAATGACCACCATGCAAGCTGCTGTCGTCACTAAGTTCGGTACCGACCTCGAGATCAAAGAAGTGGAAAGGCCGACGCCGGGTCCCGGCCAGGCGCTGGTCCGTCTCATTACGTCGGGGGTATGTCATACCGACCTGCACGCGGCCGAAGGCGACTGGCCAGTCAAGCCGACACCGCCGTTTATCCCGGGCCATGAGGGTGTGGGAGAAGTAGTGGCCCTAGGTGAGGGCGTCACGGATGTTGCTGTCGGCGACCTGGTGGGCAATGCCTGGCTGTGGTCTGCCTGCGGTGACTGCCAGTACTGCCGGACCGGGTGGGAGACCTTGTGCGAGTCCCAGCAGAACGGTGGCTACAGCGTGGATGGCTCGTTTGGCGAGTACATGCTGGTGGACACCCGGTTTGCGGCGCGGATCCCGGAAGGCTCCGACCCGGTGGAAGTTGCGCCGGTGCTGTGTGCCGGCGTCACCGTGTACAAGGGCCTGAAGATGACCGAGGCCAGGCCGGGGCAGTGGGTCACCATCTCCGGCATCGGCGGTCTGGGACACATTGCAGTCCAGTACGCGGTGGCCATGGGACTCCGGGTAGCAGCAGTGGACATTGCCGATGACAAACTGGCCCTGGCCCGCGAACATGGGGCAGAGCTGACAGTCAACGCCCTGCACGAGGATCCGGCGGAAGTCATTCAGCGGGAAACCGGCGGTTGCCATGGAGTCCTGGTGACGGCTGTGCATCCTTCGGCCTTTGGACAAGCCATTGGAATGGCTCGTCGTGGTGGAACGATCGTGTTCAACGGATTGCCGCCCGGAGACTTCCCGGCGCCCATCTTTGAGATCGTCCTCAAGGGCCTGACCGTCCGCGGTTCCATCGTGGGAACGCGCCAGGACCTTGAGGAGGCACTGGAGTTCTACGCCCAAGGGAAGATCAAGCCAACCGTCTCCACCCGGGAGCTTTCGGAGGTCAACGCGGTCTTTGACGAGATGAAGCACGCCAAGATCGACGGCCGCGTGGTGCTGAAGTTCTGATGAACAACACCAGCTTGGAGGCCGCGGTGACCCTGCCCGGGGAGGATTTCTCCCGGGTAGGGCTCACCGCGGTGTCCGTGGAACTCCTGCGGAAACTCTGGGACCAGCACGGACCGCTCATGTTCCATCAGTCCGGTGGTTGCTGCGACGGCTCCGCTCCTATGTGCTATCCGGCGGGGGAGTTCCTGACCGGTGACTCCGATGTCCTCCTGGGCAGGTTCGACATTGGGACCGGCGGCGAGCCACAGCCTCTCGAGTTCTGGATGTCCAAGGAACAGTTCAATTACTGGTCGCACACCCATCTCACCGTGGATGTGGTTCCGGGCCGGGGCAGCGGTTTCTCCGTTGAGTCTCCCGAAGGGAAGCGATTCCTGATCCGCTCAACACTCATGGACTGGGACGTGCCCAGCATTTAGGGTGGCTGGCTGGTGTGATCGGCGCAACGTGCCCCCATCACACCAGCCACACCTGTCACGGGAATTCTGTAGGCGTCTCACTATCTGGGATAAATATGGCCGTCCATTGGCCGGACACTATTCTTGATGAGTCCTATACCACTCCCATCCAGAATGTGGCATTTTTATGAACATTTTCAGGACCAAATCGATCGAGCAGTCGATCGCCGATGCTGACGAACCCGGTCGCAAGCTCAAGCGCAGCCTGAGCACCTGGGACCTCATGATCATGGGCGTCGCCGTCGCTGTCGGCGCCGGGATCTTCTCGGTTGGCGCCAAGGCTGCTGCAAACTTTGCCGGCCCGGCCGTCACCATCTCCTTCGCCATCGCCGCTGTCACCTGTGCTTTGGCCATCATGTGCTACGCCGAATTCGCCACAGCTATCCCCGTGGCAGGCTCCGCCTACGTGTTCACGTACGCCACCATGGGCGAGGTCCTCGCCTGGATCATCGGCTGGAACCTCATCCTTGAGCTCTTCACCGCAGCTGCTGTGATCGCCAAGTACTGGGGCATCTACCTCAGTACGGTCTTTGGTCTGATGGGCGTGGAGATGCCACCGTCGATCCAGGTGGCTGGTGTTGACCTCTACTGGGGTGCTTTCCTCATTGTTGCGATCTTCACCGTGCTGCTGGTGCTGGGGACGAAGCTGTCCGCCCGCGTCGGCAACGTTTTCACGCTGATCAAGATCGCCGTGGTGCTCTTCGTGATTGTGGTTGGCTTCAGCTACGTGAAGTTCTCCAACTACACCCCCTTCATTCCAGCCTCCGAGCCCACCGACTCCGGTGTCGCGGACGTTATGAAGCAGTCCTTCTTCGGCTTCCTCACGGGCGCCGCTCCGGCCCAGTATGGAACTCTGGGCGTCTTCGCCGGCGCAGCCTTGGTGTTCTTCGCCTTCATCGGCTTCGACGTAGTGGCAACCTCGGCAGAAGAGGTCAAGAACCCGCAGAAGACCCTTCCCCGCGGTATCTTCGGTGGCCTTGCGGTAGTGACGCTGCTGTACATCCTGGTCTCCCTTGCCTTGACCGGAATGGTCTCCTACACGCAGTTGGCCGAGGTAAAGAACCCCACCTTGACCACAGCTTTTGAGGCCGTGGGCAACACTGATGCTGCCAAGGTCATCGCGTTCGGCTCCCTGGTGGGCCTGACCACCGTGATCATGGTGCTGCTCATGGGCCTGTCCCGCGTGGTCCTTGCCATGAGCCGCGACGGACTCCTGCCACGCTCACTGTCCAAGACCAGCGAAAAGCGCTCCACTCCGGCCCGCCTGCAGATCATCTGTGGCGCAGCGGTGGCCGTGGTGGCAGGTGTCACCAAGGTGGACTTGCTCGAGGAAATGATCAACATCGGAACGCTCTCTGCGTTCGTGATGGTGAGCTTGGGCATCCTGGTGTTGCGCAAGAAGCGTCCGGATCTCAAGCCAGCCTTCCGTGTCCCGTTCGGCAAGGTCCTGCCGTGGGTCTCCGCAGTGCTCTGCTTCTACCTCATGACCAACCTTGCTGTTGAAACCTGGATCTTCTTCGCGATCTGGTTGGTCATTGGCATGGCCATCTACTTCGCCTACGGCCAGCGCAACTCCCGCCTGAACGAGAAGTTCGCTGCGGCCAAGGCCTCCGTCAACGGCGCTCCGGAAAGTCGCCGGGTCGACGGCGACGAGGACGAAGACAGCTACACGAAGGTCTAAACCAATCGCGGCAGCTTGTCAGACAGCAGCAGTCGCCAGCTCCACGAAGCGCCCGGAAGCCATTGGTTTCCGGGCGCTTCGACGTTACGGTGCCGCATGCGTACCCACCCACTCCACCAAAGGCCTCAGCACCTCCCAACGGGCAGCGATCTCATCCTTGGCTGCGGGAGTGGACGACCACGCAGGCTGACCCACCTCCACGCCCGCTGACAGGGACTTGTGCTTGAGCAGCTCCCCGCGCGGATGGTCCTTGTCAAAGCCCCGCGGAACGGTCTTGAGCTTCTCGCCCTCAATGGTGAAGCCTGCCGCCGCCACAGCCTCAACAATCCTTTGGAGTTCTTCCCCACTGTCCGGAGCGTCCACAGCAGCCCGGAAGCGCGCCAGCTGCGCCGGAGTGTGGGAGTGGTAGCCCCCGCCGATCAGCAAGCCATCGGCGCTGATCTGGACGTAGTAGCCAACGCCCTCCTGTGTGGCGGCAAAGGCCCCCTGAGCAGTCTTGTACGGTGACTTGTCCTGGGAGAACCGGATGTCCCGGTTGGGACGAAAGATCTTTGCTGGCCCGAACTGCGGCTCCAACTCTGAAAGGAGAGCTGTCATCGGCTCCCTGACCTCGGCGTCGTACGTGGTTTTGTGTTCAAGCCACCACTCGCGGTTGTTGTTCTCTTCAAGCTCGGCGTAAAAGCGGAATGCGGCACCAGGGATGCCTTCGAATGTGCTCATGTAAGGATCCTATGGACCCCACCAACGGCCCAGCCATAGGCCAGAAGAGCTATGTGGAAAACAAAAAGAACACCCCGCCGCGGAGAAGATCCGCAACGGGGTGTTCCTCGAAATGCTGTAGAGCAAAGACGCTTAGAGCTTGTTGGCTGCTTCGGCGTCGGACTCGGTCTGGCCTGCACCGAGGTTGGCGCGGAGCTTGGCGCCAAGATCGGAGTCAACGTTGGTCCAGTACTGGATTGCGCGTTCCTTGATGTCGGCGTTCTTCACGCCGCCAACAGCACCGGTGATGGTGTCCAGGAGGCGGGCCTTGGCAGCGTCGTCGTAGACCTCGCGGTACAGGGTACCGGCCTGGCCGAAGTCGTCGTCCTCAGCGTGCAGGGTGTGGGCGGAGAGGGTGAGCTCGCCGTCGTTCTCCCAGCCACCGGCGGGCGACGTCGGCTCAACGGCGGCCGGGCCACCAACGGAGTTCGGTGCGTACACCGGGGTGGACGGGGAGTTGAACAGGAAGCGACCCTGGCCGTCCTGGCTGTAGTTGTTGACCTGGTTCTTGGGCTGGTTCACCGGGATCTGTGCGTGGTTGGTGCCCACGCGGTAACGGTGTGCGTCGGCGTAGGAGAAGATGCGGGCCTGCAGCATCTTGTCCGGGGAAGCGGCAATGCCCGGTACGAAGTTCGACGGCGCGAAGGTGGCCTGCTCGATCTGCGCGAAGTAGTTCTCCGGGTTCTTGTTCAGCTCCATGGTGCCCACGTGGATCAGCGGGTAGTCAGAGTGCGGCCACACCTTGGTGAGGTCGAACGGGTTGAAGCGGTACGTCTTGGCGTCCTCGTAAGGCATGACCTGGACGTGCAGTTCCCAGGACGGGAAGTTGCCGTCGGCGATGTTTTCCTGGAGGTCGCGGATGTAGAAGTCCGCATCCGAGCCGGCAAGCTGCTCAGCCTGGTCACCGGTGATGGTCTTGACGCCCTGGTTGGACTTGAAGTGGTACTTGACCCAGAAACGCTCGCCGGCGGCGTTGATCCACTGGTAGGTGTGCGAGCCGTAGCCCTGCATTTCACGCCAGGAAGCCGGGAGGCCGCGGTCACCCATGAGCCATGTGACCTGGTGGGCGGACTCGGGGGAGAGGGTCCAGAAGTCCCACTGCATGTCAGCGTCACGCAGGTGGCTGCCCGGGAGGCGCTTCTGGGAGTGGATGAAGTCGGGGAACTTGATGCCGTCGCGGATGAAGAAGACGGGGGTGTTGTTGCCAACGAGGTCGTAGTTGCCCTCGGAAGTGTAGAACTTCACGGCGAAACCGCGGGGGTCACGCCAAGTATCGGGAGAACCGTTCTCGCCGGCAACGGAGGAGAAACGGATCAGCATGTCCGTCTCGACGCCCGGCTGCAGGAAGGCTGCCTTGGTGTAGGCCGAAACGTCCGAGGTGGTCTTGAACGTACCAAACGCGCCGCCACCCTTGGCGTGCACTACACGCTCCGGAACCCGCTCGCGGTTGAACTGTGCAAGCTTCTCCACCAGGTAGTGGTCGGTGAGGATGATGGCACCGTCAGCGCCGACGGACTTCGAGTGCGCGTCGGAGGTAACGGGGGCACCTGACTGGGTTGTTGAAATGGCAGTCATTGTTCTCCTTTTTCTTATTTCTGAGTTACGGAAGTTACGGGAAGCTGTTGTTTGGACTGGCAGTCCTGGCAGACGCCTTGGTACAGGACATCTGCGATCTGGATGGTCATGGGCTTGGAATTCTCATCCCAGTGCGGGGTGAGGCACGGTGCGTGTCCCACGGCGCAATCGACGTCCTCCACTTTGCCGCAGCTGATGCAGACGGCGTGGTGGTGGTTATCGCCCACCCGGGTTTCGTAAAGGGCCGGGGAGTGCGGAGGCTCAAAGCGTCGCAACATCTGCAGGTCCGTCAGGTCGCTGAGAACCACGTAAACGGACTGCGCCGTCAGTTCAGGAAGCTCTTTGCGGGCAGCGGCAAGAATGCCTTCTGCTGGAGAATGCGGATGGTGCTGGACTGCGGCGAGCACTGCCAGCCGCTGTTTGGTCACACGCCGGCCGTGGGCATGCAGGGCGGCTGCCCATTCTGCTTGCTCGGCTGTGTGATCTGTCATGCATTCATTGAAACACTTATTTTGAGGAGTTCACAATAAGGCAAGGCTAACTTCAGGCAAATTTAAGAGGTCCTCCAAGGGATTGACGTCTTCGGCAGCTGATCTGCGCACCGCATGGACCCGAACAGGGGGACCTGGGCTCGCCCCTTCCAGAGCCACGCAACTGACACCGCTGAAGCCGCCGGCCTGGGGGAGTGCGGTCAGGGCTGCACCCATCGCCAGCAATTCGACCGGCCTGACCTCGCTGATGGCCGCCACTTTCCTGACGGGTTGAATCACCGTATGGCGGGGACCCGCGTCCACAGCCCGGACCAGCGGTTCAGGCCCGGAATAAGGCTCGACGCCGGAACGCGCCATGGCGTCGAAGCCCGCCATGGTTTCCGGCCGCGCCAGCCGCAGTGCCTCACGCATGGCTGCGTCGGTGGCTTCCATATCGTGGTCCGGTTCGCCCTTCCGGCGGTGCGCCGGAAGCGACAGCTGCTGTCCCGGCGTCGTGGTTTCTCCGGCCCACCGGCCGAAGAGGTGGAAGGTGGGCGTCGACGATTCCGCCACCGGCTCCCCGATTGCTGAACCCAAGGGGTGCCATTGGTGGGTAAACATGATGGCGCACCGGGTGACGCCCAGGACGTTGGCCATAGCGGCACGGACCAGGCCGTGGCAAAAAAGCCAGTCGGCGGCTGACGGGTGTGCGAACTCTGTTGAGGGATCCGAGAGCCTGATCAGCACATGCCCGGCGGTGAGGGGGTGACGTGGCCTGGCGATCTCCCAAAAGGCCGAACGGTACAGCAATTGTCGCGATGCAACCATGTCAACTCCTTCCCCCGGGTGAGCCTACCAAGCGGAGCGCTACGGGCGGGAGAGCCCAAATGGGGCGGAACGCGGGCGGCGGAAGGCTCGTTTAAGGTAGGACGGTGGCGAAACTACTGGCAGACATCACTCCGCTGAAGGAGAGCCCTGCCTTCCGGCGGCTCTGGTTGGGTGCATCGGTGGCTGCCATCGGTACCCAACTGACGTTGGTGGCGGTCAGCCTGGAGGTCTACCGGCTCACCCAGGAGAGCTTCTATGTGGGCCTTCTTGGTATCTTCGCGCTGGTCCCGCTGGTGATCGCCGGACTCTACGGTGGGTCCATTTCGGACGCCTATGACCGCCGCAAAGTGGCCATCATCGCCTCCCTTGTCCTCTGGGCCACCACAGCTGGGCTCGCCTTGCAGGCATGGCTGGAGATCGGCAACATCTGGATCCTCTACGCCTTGGTGGCCATCCAAAGTGGAGCGCAGGGCATCAATGGTCCCGCCCGCAGCGCCATCATTCCGTTGCTGGTCCGCAAGGACCTGCTCCCTGCAGCCAACGCCCTGAGCATGCTGACCTTCGGCCTGTCCATGACTGCCGGACCGCTCCTGGCAGGCGTTCTGGTGGCCACCATCGGCTTCGGCTGGACCTATACGATCGATGTCATCAGCTTTACGTTCGCCCTCTGGGGCCTCTTCAAGCTCCCGCCTTTGCCGCCGTCCAAGGACGCTGTGCGGCCGGGCCTGCGATCCGTGGTGGAGGGGTTCCGCTTCCTGGGTACCCGCCCCAACGTCCGCATGACCTTCATCATCGATCTCATCGCCATGATCTGCGCCCAACCGCGTGCTCTGATGCCTGCCATAGGCGCCGTCATGATCGGCGGAGGCGAAGCCACAGTGGGCGTACTGCTTGCGTCAACGGCTGTCGGGGCTTTTCTCGCCGGCCTGTTTTCCGGCCCGCTGGGTCGGGTACGAAAACAGGGCAGTGCCGTGGTGTGGTCCGTGGTGGGCTGGGGAGCATCCATTGCCGGCTTTGGGCTGGTGGTGCTGCTCGCAGGCGATTCAGGCCGCGACGGCGTGACTCCCTGGTTGATTCCGGCAGCCCTGTGCTGTGCCCTTGCCGGTATTTCAGACTCCGTCAGCGCCGTCTTCCGCACCACCATCCTCCAGTCGGCCACCCCGGATCATCTGCGCGGACGGCTGCAGGGCGTGTTCATCGTGGTGGTGGCGGGGGGACCGAGAGTGGGGGACATGCTGGCCGGAGGTGTCACACAGTTCCTCAGCGAAGGCGGAGTGTTGCTGATAGGTGGACTCCTCTGCATCGTCCTGGCGTGGCTGGCTTCGCGCCTCCAACCCGGGTTCGTTGCCTACGACGCCAAACATCCGGTGCCGTAGCAGTGCCGGTCACCCCACCACCGTAGGCTGGGAGCGGAACACGACGACCGGCGTCGGCGTTAATCCGTACAGAACCCCTGCTGGAGTCGAAGGAAGAGGCAAGAACCACCGTGCACAAACACAACAATGGACTCAAGACGGCGGCACTGTTCGGCGTGCTGTGGGCGGTGTTGTTGGGTTTGGGCGCCCTCATCGCAGCGGGAACGCGCAGCACCACGCCCATCTGGATCATGGCGTTGATCGGCGTCGGCACCACCGCCTACGGATACTGGAACAGCGACAAGATCGCCATCCGGTCCATGGCCGCCTACCCGGTCACTGAATCCCAGGCTCCTCATCTGTACCAGATCGTTCGGGAGCTTTCCGTCAGGGCCAACAAGCCAATGCCGCGGATCTACCTGTCGCCCACCATGACCCCCAACGCCTTTGCCACCGGCCGCAACCCCAAGAACGCCGCCGTGTGCTGCACCGAAGGGATCCTGCACCTCCTGGACGCCCGGGAACTCCGGGGAGTGCTGGGGCATGAACTGATGCACGTGTACAACCGCGACATCCTGACCTCGTCGGTGGCTGCTGCAGTGGCCGGAGTCATTACGTCCGTGGGGCAGATGCTGCTGATCTTCGGCAGCGGGGACCGGCGCAACGCCAACCCGCTGGCCACCATCGCCATGGCGTTGCTGGCTCCGTTCGCGGCTTCGCTCATCCAGATGGCCATCTCCCGCACGCGGGAGTACGACGCCGATGAGGACGGTGCCGAGCTCACCGGCGATCCGCTGGCACTCGCCTCAGCCCTGCGCAAGATCGAGTCCGGCGTCACCCAGCTGCCGCTCCCGCAGGACCAGAAGCTCGTCAACGCGTCGCACTTGATGATTGCCAACCCGTTCCGGGGTGGCGGCATGCGGCGGATGTTCTCCACCCACCCGCCGATGAAGGAACGGATCAGCCGCTTGGAGCGGATGGCCGGCCGCCCGCTTTCCTAGGTTCACAGTGAACCGGTCACGCCCGGACTACGCGAACAGCCCGTCGCCGATGTAGCCGCACTGCCGGACTGACCTGGATGGGACCATCCGTGGCGCCCGTGGTCTTGGTGTTGTCCGTATTCCCGGGCAGCAAATAACCCTCTGAGACGCCGATCGCGCCTCCAACTATCTCTGCAGTCTTCTCTCCAAGACAACGCAACCGCACCTCAGGGGGAGGATCCTCGAACGGGAAAAGTTCTGCCGTTCCGGACCATCTACGCACGTTCGTGGCCCAAGCCAGAGCGTCTAACACAGGCATGCAGCAGGATCTCATGCAGTTGGGCACCGCGTGGGTGTCCTTCACCTCATCGTGCTCCTGGGTTCTGCTCGGATCGAACTCGTTCCCTGGCGGTTTTGAGCGGCTCTTGAGCGAGAATGAAGCGGATGCTTACTGGATTGAACACATCGCTGATGCATTCGCTGCCGCCGGCGGAGGATCCCTCTCACATGGTGCGCTCGACCTGGCCCGTACTGGTCTCACGCCGTTGAGTGACCAAGATTTGTTACATGCGCTCTCGTCCCTGCCCGCGCAGGAGCTCGCCGCCATGCTGACGGCCTCTCCAGCGCTAAAGTCACAGCTTCAGTTGATAAACCCAACCGAGATCCACTCGTGGTGGACGGGACTGAACCCACCCCCGGGCGCCAAAACCCAGTTTTCGGTACGGCAGGACCTCTTGCTGACAAAGCTCCCTACTGTCTTCGGAAACCTGGAAGGAATGCCCTACAAGGCCCGTGACCACGCCAACCAAACCGCGCTTAAGGCAGCCGTAACCGATGTGAAGGCCCAAATCGCCCAAATGCAGGCTCTCGTCGATGAGACTCCCGTGGCCTACGGTGAGGTGCCTCCCGTGGTGGCCGTGATGAGGAAATCACTCACTGACTTGCAGAAACGACTCGACGTGCTCCACAACATCGGAGACGCCCTGAAAGGTCCACACGGCAGCACCAGCGAGCGGCATCTCATCTCGCTCACTCAGGACAACCCACCCTTGGCATCCGTGTCGATCGGCGATCTCGACACGGCGAGCAGTGTCACCTACGCGGTTCCGGGCATGAATACCACCACCGGTGACATGACGGGGTGGACGAAAGCAGCCCAAAACCTACATAACCTGCTTCCAGAAGGAAGCGCTGTGGTGTCCTGGATTGGGTACGAGACCCCACCCGCGCCCGCACTGGATAACAACTTCAACCTCGGCGTTCTTGACGTGAATCGAGCAGTAGCGGGTGGGCATAAGCTCGCCGGGGCGCTCGGTGGCCTGTCTGCAGTCCGCGGTGAGAGCGCGCCGCAACTCAATATTGTGGCTCACTCGTACGGGAGTACCACTGCCGCGGTGGCCCTGACGCAGCCGGGTATCAAGGTGGATAACTTCGTCACTCTCGGCTCGGCAGGGCTGCCCGATAACGTCCATACCGCCGCTGACCTCAACGCAGGACACGTATACTCCGGTCATGCGCGCGACAAGATACCTGGCGAAACCGAAAGCGGTGACCAGTGGGCCTGGACTGGCCGGGAAAACAGCCGTGACCACCACGTGAACCCGATAAAACCGGAGTTTGGTTCCCACGCCTTCGGCACTGATACCGGCGGCGACGCCGGACGGCCCGTCACCGACCACAACGGTCTCATGTCTGATGGTGGCGAACAGGCCGGATATTTTGACGAGCGAACAGAGTCTCTAAAAAATGTAGCCTGGGCAATCAGGGGAGAAACCGAGAAGATCACCCCGTATGTCCCGCTAGGGCCGACTGATCTGCAGAAGGCCCTACTGGAAGGAATGTCGAATGCCAGCGGTTAAGACGCATATTAGGATCCTCACGGCCGTGACGGCCGTGCTAATGATGGGAATGACAATAACGGCCTGCGCTGAGAAGGAGCCAAACGCGACAATGTCAGACAAAGCGACACCGGAAAAGACAATCAGCGCAAGGGAAGGGCGGGACCGGGCGGTCGAACTCGTCATCAACACCACCAAACAGCTCGACGTGACCGGCTGGTGGCCCCGCAACGGCGTCGCGTGGGCGCAGGAGTGCTCCCTAGGGTCGGGCGAGAAGGGAGCCAGCTATGGTTACGACCGCTGGGCACCCCAAGGAACGAACCATGTTGAAGACGGCAAACGCGTAGCCGAGTATTGGAAATCCCTGGGCATGACCGTTCGCACCGTGAATCCAACGACACACCCGACCGTCTTCGCAGAGGGCGGTCCCGTACTTCGGGCTGAGTTCGATACTGATGCATCTGACAAGTCGTACAGCATAGGTGCTACTGCCCCGTGCTCACTGGGCGACGCAGTTACACTGAATGACGAAGACGAAGCAGAACGTAAACAAGGCAAAGTACTCCCCGGAGACGAAGGCCTAGTCGTTCGAGAAGACCCCACGCAATAACTCCACGAGGCAACCAGACCTGATGTCCGCCATTCAGTCCTTACTGTCGGTCACTAGCCGTTCTCACTGTTGATAGCCTTCTTGGCATGCCTGAAGACGATAAGCCGAGCCCGCGTTTCCTGACGATCGAACAGGATGCCGAGGAACTGGCGACCAGTGAGGTTCAGATTCGCGCCATGCTCAAGACCGGCCAGCTCAAAGGCATCCAAATCGGTGGCCGCAACGTCTGGCGCATCGGACGGCAAGACCTAGAAGAGTTCATCCAGGACGCCTACCGACAAGTCAGCGAACGAATCGCAGCGGGCAACCTCGATGAGGACAGCCTTCTCCTCCAAGGCCGTAGTCGCTGAAGATCGCAGCCCTTTTTCATGCCCGGATCAGTTGGCGCAGGGCCGGACCTTGCCGCTTGAAGGCATAGGCACATTCACGCTTCACGACTTGCGGCACTTCTATGCGTCAGGCCTCATCGCGGATGGCTGCGACGTCGTTACCGTGCAGCGAGCGCTGGGGCACGCACAGCCTTCGATCACCCTGAATACCTACTCGCACTTGTGGCCAACTGCTGAAGACAAAACGAGGACCGCAGGATCAAGGCTGATCGCTGCGGTCCTCGGTGATTCTGCGGACTTTGTGCGGACTGCGGACACCGCTGCCCAGTAGTCACGCGGCCAAATCCGTGTTAGCTGCGGAAGTTCACGAACTGCAGGTCGGCCTCTTCGAACTTCTTCAGGATGTTCATGGTTTCCTGAAGGTCGTCACGGGACTTGGAGGTCACGCGGAGTTCGTCGCCCTGGATCTGGGACTTGACGGACTTGGGGGCTTCATCGCGGATGATCTTGTTGATCTTCTTGGCGATGTCCTGGGCAATGCCTTCCTTGATGGTGCACTCCAGGCGGAATTCCTTGCCGGAGGGGAAGGGCTCGCCCTGGTCCAGGGACTTCAGCGAGATGCCGCGCTTGATCAGCTTGGACTGGAAAACATCCAGGACAGCAAGGACGCGGTCCTCGGAGTTGGCCTTCATGAGGATCTTCTCGCCGCTGAAGTCGATCTCCGCGCCAACGCCCTTGAAGTCGTATCGCTGCGCGATTTCCTTCTGGGACTGGTTCAGTGCGTTGGCGACCTCTTGCTTGTCTACCTTGCTGACGACGTCGAATGTGGATTCGCCTGCCATGACTCTCCTTAGGTTGGGGGCCCTGTGAGGGCGGGTTGGTCTGGCATCCAGCCTAGTACGGAAGGTGCTGCTTGGGGCTGTGGAGCGCATTCACAGTTCGCTCACAGCACATGCAAGGTTGGAACTGAGGCTGCCGGTTGAGAGTTGTACCAGTTGGAAGAACGCATAGTGGAGGATCAGCATGAGCAGCAAGGCCGTCCAGTCCATCAGTAAATCCGCGTCTGCAGCAGCGGGCTCCCTTGGCACGGCTGCAGTTGCCGCAGCCAGTGCTGTTGCGGCCGCGGCTGTTGCGGCTTCGATCGTCCTGAGCCCGGTACCCGATGCCACCGCGCGCATGGACGGAGTGCACGCTGACCTGCTGCGGGCGGTGCAACTCAACCAGATCACCGCCGAGCAGGCCGAGAAGTTCGAAGCGAAACTCGCCGGCCGGATCCTCGGGGAAGTCTGACATACCGCGAAATCCCGGGCGTTTTCCCTCGATTAGATTCTTCGCAGAAAGTTCTGTAAGGTTGTCTCTGCCTTCGGTTACCGGATCTAAAAGAAACGGTCTCCGAAAGTGATCTTCTTTTGAAGTTCGGCAGATTACCCGAGCGGCCAAAGGGGGCTGACTGTAAATCAGCTGGCAACGCCTACGGGGGTTCGAATCCCTCATCTGCCACCCAAAGAAAATCCCCGGAACCACTGGTTCCGGGGATTTTTTGTGTTTCCAGGGAGTTCCCGGCGCCGGATTCCTGCCGGGGAATCGGGCTGTTGTTCGCTCTTGCGCCGAGTGGGATCTGAACGAACGCGGGTCCGGCCGTGCCGCCATCACCCACTTTGACCGAAGCTACCCGGCGACTCGCCGCAATACAGGGCGTGTCATGGCATCTGGGCTTCCAAAGTAGGTGGTGAAGGTACGTGTTCGAGCGGAATGCCGCGCCTAGACCTCGCGCTCCCGCCCAAACTCCGTGGTTTGCCTGACCGCCGCGGCTTCCCGGAGCTCGGCGATCTCCATGCGCAGCGCCGCGATCTCGGTCACCAGGTCAGCCATTTCCGCGCGAACGGGTTCCTCGGCCGCGGCGGCCTTCACTTCCGCTGCCGCTGCAACGCCCTCAGCGTTCTCCTCAATCCGTTGAACCAGCCAGGAAGCGATGGATGCTGTGACAATACCCAGCACCGCGATGCCGCTCATCATGAGGGCCGCGGCCACGATCCTTCCAATGGGGGTCACGGGATACAGGTCTCCGTAGCCAACAGTGGTGATGGTGGTGACGGCCCACCAGGCGGCGTCACCGAAATTGAGGATCTTGGCGCCGGGGTCATTCTGTTCGACATCCAGTACGGCCAGTGCGCCGATGAGGATGAGCATCGCCGCCGCTCCTGCCACGTAGGTGGCAACCCGCCCGCGTAGAGTTTCGCCCACGGTGCGCTGGAGAACGGACAGCAAAGTGACCAACCGCAGCAGCCGCAAGGGCCGGAAGAAGGGGAGCACCACGATCAGGAGTTCGTGCAGGTTCCAGAGGAACCACCGCATCCTGTCTTCGGCAAGCCACAGGTTGACGAAGTAGTCCAGCGCGAAGATGCCCCAGGTAATCCAGAGGACAATCTCGAACGGCACCGCAGCGGCGCCGTTCACCCTGCCGATGACCTGCCACGCATAGGCAGTGAGGAAAATCAGTGCGGTGCCCATGAGGGGCCATTCCACCAGGTCCCGGTATCGCGCTTGTGTCATAGGGGAATACTAGCCACCGCAGGCGCCCCAGCCGGACGGGACTCAAGGACGAGCCCGTACAGGAGGAGCCCGCACCGTGCAGGTTCAGGCGGCGGGCGTCTCCAGCCAGTATCCGTCGAGGTGGTGGATCAACTGCCTGCCGAGGCCGCCCTTGAGCTGGATCCACAGCGTGCTGCGGTCCTCGGTCATGCCGTCGATGGTTCCCTCGATGCGGTTGCCGCGGGCGTCCTGGAGGACAACGTTCTGGTGGCGTGAAAGTTCGGGCCAGACCTGGCCCTGTGGCCTGGTGGTTTGCAGCGTGCTCAAAGGGTCCCCCTTGTATGGTCATTCATCAGATGAGTTTCAGATATTCTGCATGTCTTTGATGAACCAGCGGTAAACGTTAGTGCAAACGTTGGACATAAAGCAGGTCATGGACTACTGGCCTGTCCATCATGCGGTCCACGCCTTTCGCGGGAAGTTACCCATGGGTAACATTGTGGGCATGCATCTGCTTCTTCGCACCCTCATGCTGCTCTTCACTTCCTCCAAGCGCTCGCCGCTGGGTGTCTGGGAGGAGTCCTCCCTCCCCCTGAAAGTGCTGCCGACGGACATCGACATTGCCCTGCACGTCAACAACGGCATGTACTTTTCGCTGATGGACCTCGGCCGCTTCGACCTCATGGTCCGCAGTGGCATTTGGGCCAAGATGCGCAAGAAGGGGTGGAGCCCGGTGGCTGCCGGCGAAACCATCGCTTTCCGCAAATCCTTGCAATTGTGGCAGCGCTACACCATTGAGACCCGCATCATCGGCCTGGATACCAAGGCCATCTATTTTGAACAGCGGATGGTGGTGGACGGTGAAATCTACGCCCGTGCGCACATTGCCACGCGACTGGTAGCCAAGGGCAGACCCGTCACCCAGGAAGAAATCATCGCGGAGTTCGGTGCGCCTCCAGCAGGCCTTGAATTGCCCGAATGGATCCATGAGTGGCGAGAGAACAATGCACTGCCCGGAGCGCGTCGCCCCGCCCCGCACGTCTGGAGCTAGACACCCACATCACGGTGCCGCAGCGCCACGGCACCGAGGGCAATAAGGGCTGCCGAAATTGTGAAGAGCCCGGCGACAGCTCCCCAGTCGGCGCCATTGGTCACAGGGGAGTTGCCATACGCCCAGTGATAGGGCGAAAGATTCAGCAACCACTCGACGTCGGGACTTTGCCTCCCCACAGCGTTGAAAACATACCCGAGGACAGCGACGGCGGCACCCGCGGCAACGGCGTATATCTTCCGGCCGGTCATTGCTCCCGCACAGAGGGCCGCCGTTCCGCTGAGAAGGGCAAGAGCGGCGAACAGCAGCACCGCCCCGGCGAGATGTCCGACGTCGATGCCCAGTTGCGCAGGCCCATTCAATCCCAGCACCATCAGGAAGACGAGGACGGAAAGGAACGCGATCCGAACCAGGATGGCGAGGGCGCGTTCCAGCACCACCTGCACGCGGGTCACACTGTGGGCGAGAGTCAGCTCCAACAGCCCCGATTCTTCGTCTCCTCCCACTGCTGCCGCGCCCCAGCCGATGGAGGCCATGGACATCAGCAGGAAGCCAATCAGGCCGAACATGGTGGCTTGGGTGTAGCCGGGGCCTGATGCGATTTGATCGTAGTTCAGGGCTTTGGTCATCTCGGCGGGAAGCGCATTGATCAGGTCCTGCATCTGCGCGCTGCCGCCGATCGAGGGGTAGAGCGGCAGGTACAGCATGCAGGCCGCCGCCAGGCCCAACGCCCAAGCCAGCGTGGAGCGCCAGGAATCGGTCAGGGCCTTGGTGAAAAGGGGCAGGATCCTAGGCACGGTGCGCTCCTTCCGCACGACGATGAGAGTCAGCCGAACCGGCGTCGCCCGTGTCAGCAGCGGATTCGGTGTCAACGCCACCGGTGTACAAGGTCAGGACGGCCTCTTCGAGGTCCGGTTCTTCCAGGACGAGGTCCGTCAGGTCCAGTCGCGCCAACTCCTGGACCAGGGGCTGGACGTGCCCGGAAAGCGTCGCCGTTGCCACCACTGTCCCGGCAGCGTGGCCGTCGGCCGGGAGCTCGCGCACCACGACGTTGGCGATGCCCGGCACCCGGGCCAGCAGCGCCCCGACGTCGTTCGCTGCGGTACCGGTGCTGTTGAACCGGAGCTGCCGCACGGCCGCCATCCGCAGGGCCTCCACCGTGGACACGGTGACGATTTCGCCGTCGCGGAGGATGGCGACGGCGTCGGCTGCTTGTTGGACTTCACTGAGGACGTGGGAGCTGAGGAACACCGTTGCGCCTGCGGCCACTGCCTCGCGGACCATGGCATGAAAAACCTGCTGGACCAAGGGGTCGAGGCCGCTGGTTGGTTCGTCCAGCACCAGGAGTTCGGGTTGGTGCATGAAGGCCTGCAGCAACCCCAGCTTCTGTTTGTTGCCTTTGGAGAGTTTCCGGGTTTGGCGGTCCAGATCCAGGTTCAGGCGGTCAGCGAGGTCGTTGACGTGGTGAGGGTCTACGGGGCCGCTGATGGCGGCAAAGTGCTCCAGCGTGCGGCGGCCGGTGGTGCGGTTCTCCAAGTGGAGCTCGCCGGGGAGGTAGCCGATCCTGCGTCGGAGGGACGTGCCCGCGCGGCGGGGATTTTGTCCGAGTACCGAGATGGAACCCGCGCTGGGCCGGATGATGTCCAGCAGGCAGCGCATGGTGGTGGTCTTGCCGGCGCCGTTGGGGCCGATGACGCCGAACACCGTCCCGGCTTCCACCGCAAAATCCAGTCCGTGAAGGACCTCGCGGTGACCGAACATCTTGCGCAAACCCTCGACGACGATTGCCTGGGTCACGGGGCATGCTCCCTTCCGTGGTTGATGGAATCTTGCTGCAAAGCGTCGCGGGCCGCCTCAAGGAACCGCGAATCGGTATAGAAACCGTGGGTATATATCTCCAGGGCAGGCAGTGTGAGTTGCCGCAGCAACCCAGGTCCGATTCCGTGGGGCTCCGGAGTGACTTCGCCCAGCGTCCTTGAGAGGTGCCTGCCCAGCATGAGGATGGACAAGCTGTTGGAGGCAATCACGACGGCGGTGGACCGGACGTCGTCGAACTTCCGGATGGTTCCCGCCGCGATTCCGGCGTTGATGATGTCCTCCGTTTGCCTCACTACAGCATCAAAGAAGGCATCGCCGGCCTCGGATTCGTCACCCAGCGATTGGCGGATGTAGGCGATCTCCTGGGCATACTGTCCCGGGTTGTTGAGGTAGTCCTGGATCAGTTGGCGTGTTGATCCTGGGTGGGTCTTCTCGCGGCCCTGGCTGGCTGTTTGGGCGAGGACGTGTTGGTCGCAGGCGGCGCGGAGGCCCTCTTTGCTGCCGAAATGGTGGATGACCAAGCCAGGGCTGACCCCGGCCAGCGAGGCAACTGCCCGGACCGTTGCGCGGGCGAATCCATCGCGGCCGAACAGTCCGATGGCGGCGTCGCGGATGCGGGCCCGGGTGGTGAGATCCTCTGCGCTTGAACGCATGTTTCAAACACTAAACACCTGTTCAATGTCTATCAAGTGGCAGGGTCATAACGATGTGGCACCATTGGCTGGGTCGCCGGTGTTGAGTGTGCCGGCGTCGCAGATACTTGCCTCAGTGATATTGATGGGGCAGCAGGTGGGGGTTGGCGAAGTGGGCTTTGACAAGACGGCCGTGGGGCCGGTGCGGGGTTGGTTGCTGGGCGCGGCAGCCGTGGCGCTGCTGGTTCCCGGCGCGCTGGGTGCGGCACTCCCCGCGCAAGCCGCTCCCGCCCTCAGCGCTCCTGCCCAAGCTCCAGTCCCGGTGACGGTTCCGACGGAGACCTCGACGCCGCCCCTCACTGGCGCGATCGGCACCCTGTACAACACCAGCGCATGGGCACGAAGCGTGCTGCTCCGCCCCACCAGTGCCGAGGAATGTTCCGGCAGCGGGAGCACCAGCGGTTGCGTGCAGCGGTTTGCCGGCGGCGACATCGCTTGGTCCGCGCGCACCGGAGCGCGCGTGGTGGTCAACGGACCAGTCCGTACGTCGTGGTGGGCTGCCGGTGGCCCATCCGGTTTTCACGGCTACCCAAAGACCGACACCACCACTGGGCTGCGCAACGGAGGGTCCAAGCAAACGTATGAACGCGGCGCCATCACGTACTCGCCGGGAACGGGTGCGCAGCGGACCAGCGGATCCATCCATCTGGCCTGGGGCCGTGCCGGCTTTGAAATCGGTTATCTGGGCTACCCGGTCACGGGGGAAAGTACGGGACTGCGCGACGGCGGCGCCTGGCAGGCGTTTGAACGAGGGTTTGTGGTGTGGTCACCGGCCACCGGGGCACATCCGTCCATGGGCGCCATCCGTGAACGATGGCGGAAAGCCGGGATGGAAGAAGGCGAGCTGGGGTACCCCGCCACGGATGAAGCCCTGGGGCTGAAAAATGGCGGCTCATCCCAGCAGTACCAGCGCGGAACAATCATCTGGTCGCCAGCCACCGGTGCCCGGGCATTGACGGGTGCCATCCGGAGCTACTGGTCCTCCACAGGAGGCCAAAACGGCGCCCTCGGATATCCGGTAGGCGAGGAAGTCCGGCAAAACACCTTTGTCTACCAACTCTTCCAGGGCGGCACGGTCTACTGGTCCGCGGCGACTGGGGCGCATTCCACCACCCATGGCGATGTCCACAACCGTTACAACTCGCTGGGTGGAGCGGCCGGACAGCTGGGGCTCCCGCTCACGGACAAGCTTCCGCGTGCCGGTGGACTCGTGCAACAGTTCGTCAACGGCTGGCTGGTGTGGGGGCCGTCCACCGGTGCGCGGATTGTTGGACACCCTACCTATAGGGTGTGGTCCGCCAACCCTGGTGAGTTCGGCTGGCCCGTCCGCGATACCTGGACTGACGGCCGGGGTACCCATGTGGCCTTCCAGAAGCTGGAAACCATCTGGAACGACGTTACGGAGGAGCTCTACTCGGCCGAAGCTGTTGACGCATCCACCGTGGTTTTCCTGGGTGACTCCCAACTGGACCTGGATTCCTGGGGCGAGCAAGGTGCCCGCGGGGCCGGTTACCCGCGCCAGGTAGTCCGCAGCATTGGCGGGCTCGGCTACGTTTCCGGAAGTCCCGCCGTCGGGGGTGGCTCGGCGACTGACGCGCTGGCGCAGGACCGGATCCTCCTGCCGCAGGGCAACCCCGGGCTGGTAGTGGTAACCCTGGGCGGCAACGACGCCAGGATCGGCGCCACGGATGCAGCCATCCTGTCCCAGGCCAACCGGCTGTGGGACGAACTCCGGCGCAAGTATCCCCGCAGCACCATCCTGGTCAATGGCGTGCTGTCACGGTATGACTCCAACCACGTCCAACGCCGGTGGGTGGATGGCCTGGTGACCCGCGAAGCTGCACTTCGCGGTTGGCCGCGGATTTCCATGGCCGGTACGGCGACCATTGCGGGAGCCGCAGGCAACTACCTCGACGACACCCACATGAACCAGACCGGCCACAACAAGGTGGCGCCGCTGTATGCGTCCGCACTGAAGTACGTGTTGGGCAAGTAAGGGAAACCGGGCTTTATTCCCGGTAACGCGTGAAGCGAACAGGGCGCCCCTCCACGGGACTTAGCGGGCAGGGTCGCGTACCGTGGAAGCATGGCTACAGTTGACATCACTGGAGAACAGTTCGCATCGACCATCGAGGACAACGACATTGTCCTGGTGGATTTCTGGGCTGCATGGTGCGGCCCGTGCCGCCAGTTTGCGCCCACATACGGGGCAGCTTCGGACAAGCACGCCGACGTCGTTTTCGCCAAGGTGGACACCGAGGCCGAACAGCAACTGGCCGCCGAAGCGGGTATCACGTCCATCCCCACGCTCATGGCTTTCCGCGAAAAGGTCCTGGTCTTCTCGCAGCCTGGCGCCCTCAACGGCCAGCAGCTTGAGCAGGTCATTGAAGCCGTGAAGGGCCTGGACATGGACGAGGTCCACGCCCACGTTGCCAAAGCGCGTGCCGAGGCTCAGGAAAACTAGGAACGAGCGGCGGATTGAAACACTGAAACCGCCGGAAACGCACCGAGGTCGCCGGAAATGTCCGGCGACCTCGGTGCTTTAAAGCGTTCCCGCAGTATGGCGGCGGTCAGAGCCGTTCGAGCTTGACGGGCTCAGCCAGCAAGGCGCTAAGGGACTCATTCAGGTCCTGTACGGCGATCCCCTTGGAGTGCTTCTCGAGGAGTTCCTCGGACTCCCAGCGCTCCGTAAGGACGAGCTTTTCCTCAGTGGCCTCGGTCAGTTCATAGCGGATGCAGCCGGGCTCGTTCACAACCTCGTCGATGGCGATTTCCAAGGCGAGCTTCACGCGGAAGAACTCGCCCTCGTTGGGGATGAACGTGGCCTGCAGGTCAATAGGTGCACTCATGGATCCAACCCTACCGGCAGGACACGGCCCCGCTGGAGGTGGTTACGGTTCTGTTGCGCCCCGTCCCTTGGTAGCGTTCCGTCATGTTGTCCTACACTGCCGGAGACACTGACGTCCCGCTGCTCGAAGAGACCATCGGCGCTAATTTTGAGCGCATCGCCGCACAATTCCCCTTGCGGGACGCCCTGATTGAAGCGGCCGCGATGCCAGGCGGTGACGCCCGCCGCTGGAGTTACGAAAAACTGAACGACGACGTCAATCGCCTCGCCCGCGCACTGCTCGCTGTGGGTGTGGCCAAGGGTGAAAGGATCGGTATCTGGAGCCCCAACTGCGCCGAGTGGACCATCCTGCAGTACGCAACGGCCAAGGTCGGTGCGGTACTGGTCAACGTAAACCCCGCTTACAGGAGTCACGAACTGGAATTCGTGGTGCAGCAGAACGGCATGCGGATGCTGGTGGCTGCGCCTTCAGACAAAAACAGCGACTATGTGGGCATGGCCAGGAATGCGGCCGGAAACTGTCCGGAACTCCGGGAGATCGTATTCCTCCCGGGAAGCCCCGGGCAGGAGTTGGCCGGGGGCGAACCGGAAGCCAATCACGAACTGACGTATGCCCAACTCCTGACCCGGGCTGACGGCGTCGGGCCTTCCGCTGTACGGGACCGGATGGCCGAACTTGACCCGCACGACGCCATCAACCTGCAGTACACCTCGGGCACCACGGGCTTTCCCAAGGGCGCGACGCTGACGCACCACAACATCCTCAACAACGGACACTCCATTGGCCGGCTCCTTAATTACACCGAACGCGACCGCGTGGTGATTCCGGTGCCGTTCTACCATTGCTTCGGCATGGTGATCGGGAACCTGAATGCCCTCAGTTTCGGTGCGGCTACCATCATCCCCAGCCGCGGATTCAATCCGTCGGCGGCGTTGGAAGCGGTGCAGGACTTCGGCGGGACGTCGCTGTATGGGGTGCCCACCATGTTCATTGCGGAACTGGCCTTGGAGGACTTTGGCTCCTACGATCTTTCGACGCTGCGGACCGGCGTCATGGCCGGCTCGCTGTGCCCCATGGAAGTGATGCGCAGGGTCATCGAAGAGATGCACATGGTGGACGTCGCCATTTGCTATGGCATGACTGAGACCTCGCCCGTGTCCACCATGACCCGTGCCGGGGACACCCTGGAACACCGGACCAGCACGGTGGGACGGACCATGCCGCACCTGGAGAGCCGAATTGTGTCGGCCGGCTCGGCAGAGGTGGTGGAGCGGGGCGTGGTCGGTGAGCTGTGCACCCGGGGCTATGCGGTGATGAGCGGCTATTGGGGTCAGCCGGACCAGACAGCCGAAGCGATCGACGCCGAAGGATGGATGCATACCGGCGACCTCGCCCTCATGGATGAAGACGGGTACGTGGTGATCGAAGGCCGCATTAAGGACATGGTGATCCGCGGTGGCGAGAACATCTACCCGCGTGAAATCGAGGAATTCCTGTACTTGCATCCCTCCATCCAGGACGTGCAGGTGATCGGCGTTCCGGATGACAAGTACGGTGAGGAACTCATGGCTTGCATCATCCTCAAGCCCGGTGCTGCGGCCCTGACCGCCGGGGACGTGGCCGAGTACTGCCGCGGGAAGCTGGCGCACTACAAGATTCCCCGCTATGTGGATGTACGCGACAGCTTCCCCATGACGGTTTCCGGCAAAGTTCGGAAGGTGGACATGCGGCAGGAAGCGGTGTCGCGCCTACACCTATAGGGAACAGGCCGTCAGTTGGTATTCCGGCTGATGGTCCGGATTCCCACGGCAAGTCCGACGCCGGCAGTCACCACAGCGGCCACGAGCCCCCAGAACGTGTCCATGCCAATAGTCCCGGAGAAGAGTTCGCGTTCGGCGTTGACGAGGTAGGTCAGGGGGTTGAACAAGCTGGCCACCTTCATCCACTCCGGCCCCGCCTCAATGGGCAGCATGATCCCGGACAGGATCATGAGCGGGAAGAGCAAGGTTTGCTGGACGCCCCAGAAGATCCATTCCTTGTTCTGAGACACAAGGGCCAAGGCGTAGGACAACGCGCCGAGTCCGATGCCGAAAATGCCCAGGATCACCAACCCCAGCAGCACATGAAGGGGATGGAACACGAAGCCGAACGGAATGCACACCACGGAGATCAGCAAGCCCTGCACCACCAAGGGAGCCCACTCCTTCAGGGCCCTGCCGATCATGAGAGAGGACCGTGACAATGGCGTGGCAAGGATCCGCTCATAGGAGCCGGTCATCAGCTCATACTGCAGGTTGGACCCGGTCATGGAGGTACCGAACAGGGCGATCATCACCACCACGCCCGGCAGGAACCACTGGAGGGTGGACTGGCCGCCGAAAGCCGGGGCGCCCACCGCCGCACCAAGGAGCGGACCGAAGAGACCCAGGAACACCAGCGGTTGGATGAGGGAGAAAATCAGCGAGAACGGATCCCGCAGGGGCAGCAGCATCTCCCGCCAGAACACGAACCAGGTGTCCGTCACGATGCTTCCGGCACCTCGCTCCTGCACGGCGACTCCCGGCGCCACGGCATGTTCAATCATCAGACTTCAGCTCCTTCCCGCAGGCTGCGGCCAGTGAGTTCCAGGAAAACGTCGTCCAGTGTTGGTGGTTTCAATTCCAGCGACTGGGCGGGAGCTCCGGCGTCGTGCATGTCCTTCAACAACCCGGGCGCCAGCCGGGAACCGTGGGCCAGCCGAAGACGGAAGCGGACTACGCCGTCGTACGTATTTTCCTGGATGTCGCCCTCGGCCGCGGCCCGGCCCAACAGGCCGCGGACTTCTGACGCGGAACCGGCCGCAACTTCCACGGCCATCAGGTCCCCGGCCAGGTTCGCCTTGAGCCGGGCAGCGGTGTCGTCCGCGATGATGGTGCCGTGGTCGATCACGATCACGCGCTCGGACATCGAATCGGCTTCGTCCATGTAATGCGTGGTGAGCACTATGGTGGTCCCGTGTTCCTCGCGCATCCGCATGATGTGCTCCCACAGATTGGCGCGGTTTTGTGGGTCCATCCCGGTGGACGGCTCATCAAGGAACAGCAACCCGGGGGAGTGCATCAATCCCAACGCCACGTCCATGCGGCGGCGTTGGCCGCCAGAGAGCTTGATGACTGTTCGTTTGGCGAGATCGGCCAGGTCAAGGGAAGCCATGAGGGTTTCGGCGCGTGCCTTGGCATCGGTGGTGTTCATCCCGTAGAAGCGGCCCTGCATGATGAGTTCGTCGATCACGCGGTAGCTGTGGCCGCCTCCGTTGCCCTGGCCGATGTAGCCGATCCGTGCCCGAACGCCGGCGGGGTCCTTGGCGACGTCTACGCCGGCAACGGTGGCTGAACCGGAGGTGGGCTTCAGCAGGGTGGTGAGCATGCGCAACGTGGTGGATTTGCCAGCCCCGTTGGGGCCAAGGAAAGCGACCAGTTCGCCGGGACCCACGTCAATGTCCACGCCCTTGACGGCCTCTACGGTTTCCTTTTTCACGGTGAACGTCTTGGTGAGTTTTTTCGTGTGGATCACGGTGGCTCCAAGGAGGGCTGGTGATGGCTCGTAGACGTCACGCTATACCCGTGACTTCGGTCAGTCCACGGCTCTGCGGACAGCTCCCGTCCGCAATGAAAAGTCAGTGCCGGCGATGATCCTGAACGGTCATCCGCGGCCCGAAAGTGGGTTTGCGGAAGCCGCTCAAATAGAGCATCCTGACCAGCCTCTGCCTCTGCCCGCACCACGGTTCCAGCAGTTCCAGCATGCCGGCGTCATCCGTCTTCCGACCCGTCAGGGCGTAGCCCACGTACGAGGCCAGATGGTAGTCGCCCACGGAAATCGAGTTGGGGCAGCCATGCGTCCGTTGGACCACCTCGGACGCCGTCCAGATGCCGATCCCAGGGATGGTCTGCATCCTGGCGCTCGCCTGCGCTGAGTCCAGGCCGGCCAGCCGTTCAAGCGCGACGGCGGACTGCAGCGCCCGCATCACGGTCGCCGAGCGCTGTGGTCCAACTCCGGCTTTGTGCCACTCCCACGATGGGACGGCCAGCCATTCCCGGGCAGTGGGAGGAACCAACAGTCCCGCGGGGGCCCTGCCCGGGGCGGACGTTCCGTAGCGATACATCAAGTACCGGTACCCGCGGCGTGCCTCCAAGGTGGTGACCTTTTGTTCCAAAATGGTGGGCACCAGGGAGTCAACCACGCGCCCGGTGGAGGGCAGCCGCAAAGCCAGGTTCCGGCGTCGTGCTTCTGTGACACGCCGCGGAAGCGTGGCATGGAAAGCGGGCTCGTCGAAGGCCGACCAATCGTCATGGGCCCCCAGCAAGCGTGGCACTCCGGCGATGGCGTCTTGGGCCCCGGGTCCCCACGCCTGGGCGTCCACAAACGAATCGGGGCCCACACCGCCTGCGGAAAGCCTCACCGTGACCGGACCCGAAGCTGCGGTGAAGGCCATCCAGAAACCGTTGGCGTGCGTGGCGAACGACGGATCGGCGTTGCCGCGCATCAGCGGAAACATGGTCTGGTCCAAGCGGAAGGCACCGCCCGGATGCCACCTCACGGCTGCGTCTGCCGCGGCCGCAACAACGGGCGGAGCGTCTGCGATGGTCATGTTTTCATGGTCCCACGTCCGGCTGACAATCATCTGGCTGAACCCCTTACGACGGCGGCCGCCCGGGTCTAGACTCCCTGATGTGGCGTGGGTGGGCCGCGCCATATCCCAGGTACAAGGAGCGCGAATCGTGGCCGCAATAGTGCATTTCGAGATTCCTACGGATGACAAAGACCGTGCCAACACCTTCTATGAAAGCGCCTTCGGCTGGAACCTCAGCCCTATGCAAGGGATGGACTACACCATTGCCATCACGGCACCCTCCGACGAACAGACCGGCACGCCGAAGGAGCCCGGAGCGATCAACGGGGCACTGTTCCCGCGGACGGACGCGCTGAAGACACCTGTGCTCACCATCGACGTGGACAACATTGACGCAGCGCTGGCTCAGGTGGAGGCTGCTGGTGGCAGCGTGGTCCAGGCCAAGGACGCCGTTCCCACCATGGGCTGGTATGCCTACTTCAAGGACACTGAGGGCAACGTCATGGGTGTGTGGCAGACCGACACCTCCGCCGGCACGTAGCCAGGGGCCGAAGCAAGCCCGGCACCTGGCAGGCGGTAACTTTGTACCTATGAAGTACGCCCAGTCCGTGTTGGACCTCATCGGCAATACGCCGCTCATCAAGCTCAACCACGTCACGGAGGGCATCAAAGCCACCGTCCTGGTGAAGCTCGAATACGTCAACCCCGGCGGATCCATCAAAGACCGGATCGCCGTGAAGATGATCGAGGATGCGGAAAAGGACGGCCGGCTCCAGCCGGGCGGAACCATCGTTGAGCCGACGTCCGGCAACACCGGAGTCGGATTGGCGCTGGTAGCCCAGCAAAAGGGCTACAAGTGCATTTTCGTCGTGCCGGACAAGGTGGGCGAGGACAAGCGCGCCGTCCTGCAGGCGTACGGCGCCGAAGTAGTTGTCACGCCAACGTCCGTGGCTCCTGACAGCCCGCAAAGCTACTACGGCGTTTCCGACCGCCTCGTCAGCGAGATTCCTGGCGCCTTCAAGCCGGACCAGTTCTCAAACCCCGCCGCACCAGGCAGCCACTACGAGTCCACTGGCCCGGAAATCTGGCAAGACACCGACGGCCGGGTCACGCACGTGGTCATCGGTGCCGGAACAGGCGGCACCATCACCGGCACAGGCCGCTTCCTCAAGGAAGTCTCCGCGGACCGTGCAGAGTCCGACGGCGGCCAGGTCAAGATCATCGGGGCGGACCCCGAAGGTTCGGTGTACTCAGGCGGCACCGGCCGGCCCTACTTCGTGGAGGGCGTAGGCGAGGACATGTGGCCCGGCAACTACGACCCCTCCGTTCCGGATGCCGTCCTTGCCGTCTCCGATGCCGACTCTTTCGCCATGACCCGCCGCCTCGCCCGCGAAGAGGGCCTCTTGGTGGGCGGCTCGTCCGGTATGGCCGTGGTGGCTGCACTGCAGGCTGCCAAGGACCTGGACGAGTCAGCCGTCGTGGTGGTGATCCTCCCGGATTCCGGCCGCGGCTACCTGGCCAAGATCTTCAACGACCAGTGGATGCGCTCTTATGGCTTCCTCTCCGGAGGTGAAGAGTCCTCCGTGGGGGAGGTCCTCAAGTCCAAGACGGGCGAGATGCCGGATCTGGTCCATATCCACCCCAACGAGACCGTCCGCGATGTCATCAACATCATGAACGAATTCGGCGTCTCCCACATCCCGGTCCTCTCACAGGAACCACCCGTAGTGATGGGCGAAGTCCTGGGAGCCGTGGACGAGCGAAGCCTCACCAGCAAATTGTTCCGTGGCGAAGCGAAGCTGTCGGACAAGGTCTCCGAACACATGGGGGAGCGCCTGCCCGTTGTCGGCTCACTGGAAACCATTTCAGCCGCGCGCGAGCTGTTGTCCGACGTCGATACCGTCATGGTGACCTTCGCGGGCGCCCCGGTAGGTATCCTGACGCGCCACGACCTTCTGGCGTACCTGAGCAACTAGGCGCCAGCGCCCCGCCCCGGCGCCTATCCAATCGTCCAACGACCCAAGAGGAGCTTCCATGTCTGCCACCAACAACGCCGGCTTCAACACGCGCGCCGTCCACGCCGGACAGGCCTTCGAACCCCGGACCGGTGCTGTGGTGCCGCCGCTGCACTTCAGCTCCACCTATGCCCAGGACGGCATCGGCAACCTGCGGTCCGGGTACGAGTACGGGCGCGGCGGCAACCCGACCCGCGACGCCCTCCAGGAGCAGCTGGCCGCCCTCGAAGGTGGTACCGCAGCGTTTTCCTTCGGCTCGGGCCTGGCTGCCGAGGACTCATTGATCCGTGCGATCGCCCGCCCCGGTGACCACATCGTCCTGGGTAACGACGCCTACGGTGGCACCTACCGCCTGATCAACCGGGTCCTGGGCGATTGGGGCATAGGCAACACCCCCGTGGATATGTCGGACCTCGACGCTGTGGCAGCAGCAGTCGCCGCGAACAACACCAGGATCGTCTGGGTGGAGACGCCGTCCAACCCGATGATGAAGATCACCGATATTGAGGCCCTCGCCGCTGTAGCGCACGACGCCGGTGCCCTCCTGGTGGTGGACAACACCTTCGCGTCTCCCTACTTGCAGACCCCGCTTGCCCTGGGTGCTGACGTGGTGGTCCACTCCACCACCAAGTACATCGGCGGCCACTCCGACGTCGTGGGTGGCGCGATTGTGGTCAAGGACGATGAGTTGGCGGAGAAGATCGGCTTCATCCAGTTCGCGGTCGGTGCGGTTTCCGGTCCCATGGATGCTTTCCTCACAACCCGCGGACTGAAGACACTGGGCGTTCGCATGGACCGTCACAGTGACAACGGACAGGCAGTGGCTGAGTGGCTGCTGCAGCGTCCCGAGGTGGAAGCGGTGCTCTACCCGGGCCTCCCGGACCACCCTGGACACGAGCTTGCAGCGAAGCAGATGAAGAAGTTCGGCGGCATGGTCTCCGTTCAGTTCAAGGGTGGCGAGGCAGCGGCACGCACGGTCGCCGAGTCCACCTCGGTGTTCACGCTGGCCGAATCCCTGGGTGGCATCGAGTCCCTGATGAACTACCCGTCGGAGATGACTCACGCCTCCGTGAAGGGCACCGAACTCGCTGTTCCGGTCAACCTCCTGCGCCTTTCCTGCGGGATCGAGGAAGCCGAGGACCTGATCGCCGACCTTGAGCAGGCCTTTGCCAAGATCAGTAACGGCTGACACTGTGGCTTCTCCTTCACACACGGCGGCTCCCACCACGCAGCGGGGCTGGATCCTCACCGCGGCGGGTGCGCTGACCCTCGCCGTGGCGGTGTGGTTCCTCTACACGGACTACGAGCCGGCGCTGAACGACTTTGAGGTCTACTTCTACGGCGGTGGCAAAGTCCTGGAAGGCGGCGATCTCTACGCTGTCCGGGAGGGCCTGCCGTTTACCTACCCGCCGTTCGCCGCGCTGCTCTTCACGGGTTTGGCGGCCATGGGCTTCTTCGCCAGCAGCCTGGTCTTCATCCTCGCTGCCTTGGTGGGTGCGGGAGTGGTGGCTGCTTGGCTGGCACGGCACTACTTCGGTTTGACGGGCTGGCGCTCAGCGTTTGCCGACTACCGTTTCCGAACCACGGCCTTGGTGGGGGCAGGGGCCATCCTGCTGCTGGGGCCTTGGCGGGATACCTTCGTCTTCGGGCAGATCAACATCATCCTGATGGGCGTCATCCTGGCTGACTTCGCCCTGTACGGGAAAGTCCGCGCAGGTGAAATCCGATGGCCAGCAGGCCTCCTGATCGGCCTGGCCGCAGGAGTGAAGCTGACCCCGCTGGCGTTTGGTTTGTACTTCCTGGTGCGCCGCGACTTCAAAGCACTGGGGTGGATGGCTGGTGGCTTCTTCGGATCCATTGCGTTTGCCTGGGCGGTGCTGCCGCAGGCTTCCGTGGACTTCTGGACCAAGATCCTGCCCGACACCGGCCGGATCGGCGGACCGGCGTACGTGGACAACCTGTCCGTCAAAGGCCTGCTCCTGCACTTCGGCATGCCGGACTCTTCCTTCACCAATGTGGTGTGGCTGGTCCTGTCCCTGGGGCTGGTGGTCCTTGCGGGGCTCATTATCAAGTGGGCCGTGGACGCCGACGAGAACTTCATCGCCGTTTCGGCCACCGCCATCCTGATGCTCCTGATCAGCCCGGTTTCCTGGTCGCACCACTGGGTGTGGGTCGCCGTTGCCCTGCCCAGCATGGCGTTTGCCATGCACCGGGTACCCTCGCGATCCGGCCGGATGCGCACCGCCGGATGGATCATCGCGGCCTGCTCCACGGTTGCCTTCTTCATGACACCCAAGAACCTGGCCGTCTGGGCCGGAGCTGCGGAGTGGGGCAAGGACCCGCAGACCCAGTGGCAGCTCATGATTTCGTCCCTTGGCGTGGTGTGCGGAATAGCCATGCTGGTCTATTGGGCAGTGGCCTACCATCCCTCGCGGACCCGGAAGTAGCCCGCGAGCCCATCCGCGTAGCAATGAATCCGGCCCTTGGCCGCCCTCCTCACCGCTCTACGGTGGGTGGGGCGGACAAGGGCCGGATCACCCTTATGCGCCTAGCCTGAAATACCCTCCCGGCCGTCTTCCTCACGCCCGGTCAGGCGCCTCCTGAACGACCCATCATCGGCGGAGGTGAGCTGGAGATCGTACCAACCTTCCAGAGTGTCCCAGCCAATCTTCCTGGTGTGCCCGGCCTTCAGCTTCACGGTCTGGTTGTTCTCCGCGTACTGCAGGGACTCCAGCTTCACGGTTACTGTTGCCTTGCCGTCGTTGCGTACTTCCAGTTCCACGGCTTTCCTGCCGCGGCGGCCTGTCACGGTGACGTCGACGCCGGACGCGGCACCCGTCGTCGTGCCTTTCAGTTCGTACTGGTACCGGTTGGGGCCGGTGACGACGACGTCGAACGCGCCGGAGTTGACGGGGAAGTCCACCTTCTGGGTGCCGAGCACGTCCACGTGACGGGGTTCGGTGACCTCGCCGGCGTAGCCGTACACGGTGAAGTGGGTGGATCGGGTTCCCGTGTTCGTCAGCGTCAGCGTCAGCGCGGCGGCACCTGTTCCGGACTGGATTGTGGCCGAAACCTGCGGCCGGTAAGGGAGCGGGCGGGCCGGGCGACTGCCGGTTTCCTGCATCGGGGCCACCTGCACGGCCGGGGGATTCGGGCGCCAGCGGCTGATTTTGGCCGGCACTGCGCCCGGGTGGTCAAGGTCGGGGGGAGTGCCCGGGGAGGTGAAGTCGAAGACACCGGTCAGGTCACCGCAGACCTCGCGTCGCCACGGGGAAATATTCGGTTCCTCCACGCCGGTCCAACGCTCCAGGAAGCGCAGCACGGAGGTGTGGTCGAACACTTCCGAGCTGACGTAACCGCCCACTGTCCAGGGTGAAACTACCGTCATGGGCACACGCGGTCCCAGGCCGATGGGCCTGGCGGTGGTCCAGTCGGTGGACTCTCCCGATGCCGGACGCGGCTGGACGGGCGGAGGGACGTGGTCAAAGTAGCCATCGTTCTCGTCGAAGTTCAGGAAAATCGCTGTGCTGTCCCACGTGTCCGGGTTGCTGGCCACGGTATCCAGCAAGCGGTACACGAAGTTTGCGCTGCCCACCGGTGTTGAGGCGCCGGGGTGCTCGGAGTCGGCCGCTGACGGCACAAGCCAGCTGACCTGCGGCAAGGTGCCTTCGGTGATGTCTGTGCTGAGGCGCTCCAGGAGTGTGTCCGGACGGCCACGCCACATGGCTTTGTCGAACAGTGCTCGTTCGGTGTCAGTGAGGGTGGCACGGCCCTGCTCCAATTGGGCAAGGAGGCGGTCCTGATCAGCGGGTGTTTTGCCCTGAAGCTGGTCGTAGAACTCTTCGGTGGTGCGGAGGTTCCCATCCACCGAGGCAAGCATCTTGCGGCCGATCGCCTTGAACGTGGTGAAGTACTCCACAGCATTGTCCGTGAAGTTGTCCCAGTCCTGGTAGATCTTCCATGAGACGCCCGCCTTTTCCAGGCGCTCAGGGTAGGTGGTCCAGTCATAGCCGCCGTGGTCGTAGCCGTAAGCCGCGTTGGTGACGGCACGCTTGGTGCTGGCGGGCTCGTTACCCGTGGTGCCGCTCCAGAGGTAGTTGCGGTTGGGGTTGGTGGAACCGTTGACGGAGCAGTGGTAGGCGTCGCAGATGGTGAAGGTATCCGCGAGCTCGTATTGCAGTGGAATGTCCTGGCGCTCGTAGAACGTCATGGTGGAAGCGCTCTTGGCGGGAATCCACTGATCGCACCAGCCGTTGCTCCAGGCCGTGGTGGTGCCATTGAAGGAGTGGTCCAGATCGCCCAGGTACTGGATATCCGTGCCCGGCCTCCCGGCGAGTTCGGCTGCTTTGCGCAGGGAGAACGGCAGCACTGTTTCGCCCGTGGCGCGCGGCTGCTCGAACATGGACTTGCCGTTGCGCAGGCGGGCGACGGCTTTGTCGCCGTAGCCGCGGACCCCACGCAATGAGCCGAAGTAGTGATCGAAGGAGCGGTTTTCCTGCATGAGCACAATGACGTGCTTGATGGACTGCAGGCTTCCCGGTGGGACTGGCTTAGCCATGGCGGCCTGAACCGAGGGCGGCAGGAGGGACCCGGTGGCCGCCAGCGCCGTCGCTGCAGCTGCCGTGCCGAGGAAGCCGCGGCGGGAGAACCCTTGCGCTTGGGTTGAACGATTAACCATTTCAGGGGAATTCGAGGACATTCAGGAGTGCCTTTCGTGGTCAGAGGTGACCGGGTAAGCCTAAGCAGCCAGGGTGAACCTCGGGTGAAACAGGGGCAAACCGGCGGGGTGTGTCGCGCAGATCACATGGCATCCGCTCAGCCCACGCCTAGTTGAGGGCTATCACCAGCATCTGGTTGGTTCCCGGGATGCAGGTCTGCAACACGGCCTTGGGAAAGCCGCCGAAGACTGCCGAGACGTCACTGGTGGTCCCGCCCAGCGGAACCTGTCCGCGAGCGTTCACCGTGTAGGTTCCATAGCCAGCCAGAGTGACCGTTTGGCCCACGACGATGCCCGAGAACCGGTCCCACCCGCCGCAGTAGTCGTGCTCGGTGATGAACACCGCGAAGGCGTCGGTGGGGGTGTAATGGACCGGGCCGATGCACGCGTCCACCAGCTCCTGCCCGCCCGACCCGGCAATGTAGATGGTCCGGGCGGCCAGCTTGGCGGGTGCCGGGACCGGTTCGCTGACGGGGGCAACGTATTCCGCTGGTGGAATCACGACGGCGGCAGCCGGCACGGGCGCGGCAGCTGGGGGAGCGGCTGGGGGCTCGGGCGCTGGAGCCGGAGGAACGTCAGCCTGCTCCGGGGCGGCAACCTGCGGTGCCGCCGACGGTGACGTTGGGGCAGGAGGTGCTTCCTTGGGCGTGTCCCTTTCCACCGATGTCGTCACGACGGCGGGTGCGACGTGCCGCTCAAACGATGCTGCTTCGAGTGCCGTGGACGATTCCGGGCGCGCTAACTCCTGGCGTGTTGCCGAAGCAGCGCTTTGACCGGACAGCGGCGGCGTCATGGTGATGGCTGCGATCATGGCGCCGGCCAGCACCAAGGCCCTGAGGGGACTGCCCGGCCCTGCCCTGCCGGACCGGAGGGGTTGGCCTGTCGGCGGCGCGGTGTGCGGTTGTGGCTCGCCCTGCAGAGTCATGGGAACTCCAAGCGGGAGTGGATCCGCTGTGAAAGCCGGAACGGATATTCAGGAATCCCCAGACACTTTCGATTCTAAGAACCCGATGGACCTTTGAGCACCCGTGGTGGCTACTCGTCTTTTCTACGAAACGACGTGGGTACTACTTGGCTCAATGGCATGTTCTTGGGCCGGCACCTGGCTTTCTTGAGAAAAGTCAGCTACTTTGACCCCATGCCTCTTCGCTCCGACTGGTCCGCCCGCACGTGCAGCCTGGCCCGCGGGCTCGATGTCCTTGGTGACCCTTGGGGAAGCCTGGTCCTCCGCGAGATCTTCTTCGGCAACGGCCGGTACGAGGCCATTAAGCAACGCCTGGGGGTTGCGGACAACGTCCTCAGCAAACGGCTTGGCTGGCTGGTTGAGTCGGGTCTGCTGGCCCGGCGCGCCTATCACGACGGCACCCGCACCCGTCAGGAATACGTCCTCACCGCCAGAGGCGAGGACGCACTGCCCGTCTTGAACGCCATCATCATATGGGCCGGGAAGAACCTGGACGCACCCAATGAGGTGTCCCACATGGAGGTGGTCCACACGGACTGCGGTCAGGCAACATCCTCCGCCGATACCTGCACTCACTGCGGCACCAACCTGACCGCAGCCAACACCAGCTGGCACAGCTTCACGCGCAGCGAGCATCCGCTTCCACTGGCCGTCGCGCCGGAAACCCGCCCACCTTCTTCCCTTGAAACGGAGATCCCCGCATGACCCCGCCCGAAAAGACAGCCCAGGTCAAAACATCGGGTGCTCCCACCGGCAGACGCAGACGCATCCACCCCGCCTGGATCGTGGCAGCGGTGGCCTTCCTGGCGTTGGTGGGGGCAGCAGGATTCCGTGCGGCACCCGGCGTGCTCATGGTTCCGTTACAGGAGGAGTTCGGCTGGTCAACAACGGTGTTGTCGCTGGCAGTCAGCATCAACCTGGTCCTGTTTGGCCTGACGGCGCCGTTCGCGGCAGCGCTCATGGAACGCTTCGGCATCCGCAAAGTGACCTCTCTGGCGCTGTGCCTCATCGGTTTGGGGTCGGCCCTCACCGTGTTCGTGAACCAGTCCTGGCAGATCCTGCTGACCTGGGGTTTGCTGATCGGCCTCGGCACAGGCTCCATGGCCCTCGTGTTCGCGGCCACCATCGCCAACACCTGGTTCGCCAAGAGCCGTGGACTGGTGATCGGGATACTGACCGCCGGGAGTGCCGCCGGGCAGCTGGTGTTCCTTCCCTTCATCGCCGCGCTCGCCCAGAACCCGGGGTGGCGCGGGGCCTCGCTCCTCATCGCCGCCGGTGCGCTCGCCGTGGTCCCGCTGGTGCTGCGCTGGCTGCGGAACTCACCCGCCGACGTCGGGGTCTTGCCGTACGGCGCCCAGGAACCGGTCGTGCGGGAGCCTCGTGCGCACGAAGCTGACACCCAGGCAGCCGACGCCGGAGCAACCACGCCGGCGACAAAGGATTCCGCGAACGCGGCTGTCCGTGCCTTGCAGGTGCTTAAACGGGCCAGCAAAGTCCGCACCTTTTGGGCCTTGGCGGCAGGCTTCGCGATTTGTGGAGCAACCACCAATGGACTGATCGGCACGCACTTCATTCCGTCGGCGCACGATCACGGCATGCCCGAAACCACAGCGGCTGGCTTGTTGGCCGTCGTCGGGATTTTTGACATCGTGGGGACCATTGCTTCCGGCTGGCTGACCGACCGTTTCAACCCCAAAGTGCTGCTGGCGGTGTACTACCAATTCCGGGGAATCGGGTTGCTGGTGCTGCCGTTGCTGCTGGGCTCGACCGTGGAGCCGAGCATGATCATTTTCGTGGTGGTCTACGGGCTCGACTGGGTTGCCACCGTGCCTCCCACCGCAGCTATCTGCCGCTCAGTCTTCGGTGCGGACGGCTCCGTGGTCTTCGGTTGGGTGTTCGCCGCCCACCAGCTTGGAGCCGCAGTGGCAGCACTGTTGGCCGGTTTCATCAGGGATGCCACCGGACATTACAACTACGCGTGGCTGGGTGCGGCTGCCATGTGCACCGTGGCTGCGGTCATCAGTGCCACCATCCGGAAGGACGCCGTGAAGAAGGAGCCTGTGGCGGTTTCCTGACTGGATATTGCCTGGGGCTGGTTGTGGGGCCCGCTCTGCGTGCCATCCCCACCGGGAAGGACGCAGAGCGGGCCCCGCAACGCTCCGTCAGCCCGACTGGCCGTCAGTGATCCGGAACGTCAGCGTCCGGGCTTCGGGGCGCAACGCATACTCCGGCCAAACGTCCGGTCCGCACGCCCTGGATCCGAGGCCGTGCTGGGCAGCATCGAGGTAGAGGAAGCTGCCCTTGCTTTCCGGCAACTCGTGCGGGTGACCAGCTGCCGAGATCTCCTGCGCTGTGTGCCGGGAGAGAGTAAACCCGGGCAAGCGGCCACGGGAGTCTGGAATGGCATCGAGCGTCAGCCAGGGTTGCCCGGCCTGCTGCAGGTCAAGCGAGCGGACAGCACTGCGGTGTCCCGATTCCTGCGGCTTGGCGTACGGCACCGTGAGGTCATCGATGCCTGCCTCGTACCGTCCCACCAGCGTGGCGTGCATGCTGTCCGGGTAGGATTCCCGGGGTCCGGTGCCGAACCACGAGGCCCGGTCCACGGACCCCGGAAGGTCGAATCGCACTCCTACCCTTGGCCAGATGATGTCCCAGCCCGTGCTGGGGACGATGTCCACGCGCAGGAACAGTTCGCCACCGGCGAGCTGCCAGTTTTCCCCTACTGACACCCACTGGGCGGCATCTGCAGCGGCATAGCGGGTCTGGACCACAACTCCGGACTCGTCGGCAGAAATCTTCTCAACGCGGGCTGTGATCCGGTCCAAACCAGCAGCGCGCCATACCGCTTCCATGGACGGGGCAGGGGTGCCGTTGCCGTTGTTGAGCCACGGATCGGCGTGGTCGTAGCTGCCACGGCCCGCACCGGCGTCGTTGTCCGTAGGTGCGCGCCACAACTCCAGCCGCGGACCGGAGACCGGCAGTCCGGCAAGTGAGACCAATCGGCCGTCCTCAAAGGTGGCAGGGCCCAACGAAAGTGTTCCTTGGACAACGTCAGCCGCACGTTCGGCGGACGCCAGGGGGCGCGGGGCGCTCAGGCGGGGACGGGCTTCGGTCAGTTCGAACTGCGCCGCAGAGATCACATGGCCGGCCTCAGCCCACGGGGTGTCCTTGCGGAGGACAACCTCTGCCGTCAGCCAGTGCTCACCGGCTCCCACGGATGCGGGCTCCGGCAGGGCGAGGCGTGCAGTATCACCAGCAGCGAGCTGCCCGCCGGCCGGCGTCACGATATCGAGCTCACCGGAAGCAGCAAGAACACCATCCAGCTCGGTACGCCAGCGCAGTACGACGTCGGACGCGTCCGACGTGTGCCGCAGATTGGCGACGGAGACGTAACGGCGCGTGCCGCCGTCGGACGCTTCCGTGGAGAAGCCCAAGCGGATCGGTGCGACGATCTGCTTGTACTCGAAGAGGCCCGGGCTGGGCGTGGAGTCGGAGAGCACCATGCCATCCATCACGAAGTTGCCGTCGTGCACAACCTCGCCGAAGTCGCCCCCATAGGCGAAAAACTCCGTGCCCTCGGCCGTCGTGGTGCGGATGCCGTGATCCCGCCATTCCCAGACGAAGCCGCCGTGCAGCCGGGGGAAACGGTCCACCAGGTCCTCATACTGGTCGATCGCGCCCGGACCGTTACCCATCGCGTGCACGTATTCGCACAGGATGAACGGCTTGCTCCGCTGCCGGGCGGACTCCGCAGCGGAGCAACCCAGCAGGAGCGAGCCGGAATCGTCGCGGCCAATCGCTTCAGTTTCGGGAACGGAGGAGTACATCCGCGAGTAGACGTCCGTGTAAGCGCCGGTGTAATCGCCCTCGTAGTGGACAGGCCGGCCGCTGTCCCGGGCATGGGTCCACGCCGACATTGCCGCCAGGTTGGAGCCCGTGCCGGATTCGTTGCCAAGGGACCACATGACGATGGACGGGTGGTTCTTGTCGCGTTCCACCGTGCGCTCCATACGATCCACGTAGGCTTCACTCCAGGCGGGATCGTCGCTGGGATTACCTACCCAGCCGTGCCGTTCGAAGCCATGGGTCTCAAGGTCGCACTCAAGAATGACCCAGAAACCCATCTCATCCGCGATGTCCAGCAAGCGCGGGTGCGGCGGGTAGTGGCTGGTCCGGATCGCGTTGACGTTGAACTGCTTCATCAGGGCAAGATCGGCCCGGGCGAAGTCCTCATCGAAGACCCTGCCGCGGTCCGGGTGAGTCTCGTGCCGGTTGACTCCGTGGAACACCACGCGCCGGCCGTTCACCAGGAACTGGTCACCCTTGATCTCCACGGTACGGAAACCCAGGCGCAGCGATATGGTCTCGCCTTCGCTTTCCACCGTTGCGTTGTACAGGCGCGGAACCTCTGCGGACCAAGGTTCGACGGCGGTGATCGCCACCGGGGCGACGTCGGCAGGGGAGTCCCAGACGACGTCGACGTCCAGTTCCGGAACTGACAGCCGAACCGGGTAAGCGGCGTCGTTAGCGGTGATTTCAGGGTCGATCACGCCTGAGCCGGCGGTGTAAGAGGTCCGCAACCAGACGTCGTCGATGCCCTTCTGAGGGCGGGACTGGATGCTGATGTCGCGGAAGATGCCAGGCAGCCACCACTGGTCCTGGTCCTCCACATAGCTCGAGGCGGACCATTGATGGACGCGGACAGCCATCACGTTGCGTCCCGGGCGGAGTACCTCGGTCACATCAAATTCCTGCGCAAGCCGGCTGCCCGTTCCAACACCGATTTCGACGCCGTTGAGCCATACCTTGTAGCGGGACTCGACGCCGTCGAACCTCAGCACTGTCCTCCCGGCGGCGTCCCAGGTTGCCGGGACCTCGAACCATCGGCGGTAATCGCCCGTCGGGTTTTCGTCCGGGACGTGCGGCGCATTGGCAGGGAAGGGAAACTGGACGTTGGTGTAGATGGGGCGCCCGTAGCGGCCCTCACCCTCCAAGACCCAGTGGGCCGGAACCGGGATGGTGTCCCAGCCGGAGTCGTCCAACGCCTCATCAGCAATAGCTTCGATGTCCTCCCCGGGAGGAAGGACTCCGCGTCCACCCGGCGTACCGGGAGCGCCGGGGAGAAACCGGAACCGCCACTGGCCGTTGAGGGACAGGGTGGGGGCGTCAGTGTGCAGCCAGGACCGGGCCGGCACTCTCTTGCCGGTACCGGGGCCGGTATCGGTGATGTAGTTGACGTCGGGTGACGGGGTCATTACTTAACGGCTCCTTCTGTCAGCCCGCCGCGCCAGAAGCGCTGCAGGACAACCATGGCAATGCTGAGCGGAATGATGGAGAGCAGTACTCCACCGGTGGTCAGTTCGTAGAATTCGGGCAAACGGTCAACCTGGCTCAGCCAGTTGTTCAGGCCGAGCGTGATGGGGTAGAGCTCCGAGTCGGACAACATGACCAGGGGCAGGAAGTAGTTGTTCCAAATGCCTACCAACTGGAACAGGAACACGGTGACCAGGGCCGGCGTCAGTACCTTCAGCCCAATGGTGTGGAAGATGCGGAGTTCGCCGGCGCCGTCGATCCTGGCTGCCTCAATCAGCGAGGTATCCACGGTGGCCTGGGCATAAATCCTGCAAAGGAACAGGCCGAATGGGGATACCAGCGAGGGCAGCAGGACGCTCCAGTAGGTGTTCGCAAGGCCCATCTGGCTGAACAGCAGGAAGAGCGGCAGGGCGGTTGCCGTGCCCGGCACCAGCACGCCGCCCAGGATGGTGCCGAATACCAGGTTCCGGCCACGGAACTGGTACTTTGCCAAGGCATAGCCCCCGGCTGCGGCAAAGTACGTCGCCAGGAGGGCACCGACGCCGGCGTAGATCGCGGAGTTCAGGAACCAACGGCCAAAAATGCCGTTGTCGTAGCTGAGCACACGGCCGATGTTTTCCCAGAGGGAAAACGTCGGGGCGAACCAGAATCCGTTGGTGGAGAAGAGATCGGCCGTGGACTTGGTGGAGGCCACGACAACCCAGTACACGGGAATCAGGAAGTACAGCGCCACGACTACCAAGAGGGCGGTGACAATGATGGTGGACGACCGCCGTCGTCCGGCGGAGCGGTCCGGACCCGCGGATGGTGTGCTGCGGACGGGGGCTGTGGGTTGTTTGGTTGCTGTGGCGGTCATGAGGACTTCCTGTTCGTCAGTGCGAGGAAGGCGAAGGAAAGGGCGAACGCGGCCACGGCGATGATGACCGACTGGGCTGCGGCGACGTTGTAGTCGTTGTACGCGAAGGCCGTGGTGTAGGCGCTGAGGTTGGGGGTGTACTGGCTGTCGATGGCGGGGGCGACCGTCTTGAGTACCTGTGCTTCGGCGAAAAGCTGCAGGGTTCCGATGATGGAGAACACTGTGGTGAGCATGAGGGCCGGACGAATCAAGGGCAGTTGGATGCTCCTCGCCACGCGCCAGGTGGAAGCGCCGTCTACCTTGGCTGCTTCATAGAGTTCCACCGGGATGGCTTTGAGCTGCGCCACGATGATCAGCATGTTGTAGCCCGTGTAGCTCCACGTGACGATGTTCGCGATGGACCAGAGCACGCTGTTGGCGCCGAGGAAATCGGGGGTGAGGCCCACAATCTTCGCGGCGTCGAACAAGGGGCTCAGGCCGGGGACATACAAGAAGGACCAGAGGATGGTGGCGATGACGCCGGGAACGCCATAGGGCAGGAAGTAGGCGGCGCGGAAGAAGCCCGGCCACTTTGCCGAGGCTGATTCGAGCATGAGGGCCAGCACCGTGCACAAGACGATCATGACGGGCACTTGGACGATGCCGAACAGCAGCATCCTGCCGACGGACGCAACGAAGCTGCCGTCGGCCAAGGCCTGGGCGTAGTTGCTGAAACCGGCGAACTCACTCCTTACCCCTGCCTCGCCGAACAGTCCGCTGCGGGTCACTTTGGTGAAGCTGGACATGATGGCCACCACTATGGGCAGCAGGAATGTGAGGACGAAGAGGGCAAGGAATGGTGCAAGCAGCAGCCAGGGTGCACGTGCGGCGGCGCCGTTCCGCTTGCCTCCGCGTGCTGGGGCGGCGGGACGCTGTACTGTGGGTGCGGTGCGGGTGGTCGTCATGCCGTTTCCTTCCGGATGGTGAGGCCCTTGTTCTTGAAAACGGTGATGATCTGCTGCTCCGAAGCGGCGATGGAATCCACCAGCGACGTCCCGAAGGCTTTCTTGCGGAAACCGTCGCTGAGGATGTTGAAGGACTGCTGGGTCACCGGCCACCAGGACCAGTCCGGGTTCTGCTGTTGGGTGGCGGGGACGAAGACTTCCTGGTTGTATCTCTGGCCGCCGAAGAAGGCCGAGGGCTGTTGGCGGGCCGTGCCAATGAAGTCAGGGTTGGGTGACCAGCCGATGCCACTGTGCTTGATCTGGGCGTCGATACCCTCTGTGGACGTGGTCAGCCACACGGCGAACTCGAGTGCTTCCTGAGGGTGCTTGCAGTTGGCCAGGACTGCAGCCGTGGAACCGCCGAGGTAGCTTGAGCCGAAGCCCGTGGCACCCCATGTGGGCATCGCTGCGGCGCGCCATTTTCCTTCGGATCCGCTGACACCCTGCACCAGGGCATCGCCCCAGCTGCCGGTGATGGTCGAGGCAATCCCGCCCTTGCCGGCAGCGGCAAACCAGCCCGGGGAGAAGGCGCCGTACGCGGTAGTGACGAGGTCGTCGTCGATCGCTTTATCGAAGAAGCGCGCGGTGTTAAGTGTGGCGTCATCGGTCATGTTGATGACCCAACCATCCTCCTCCGGGCGCAGCCACTGCGCACCGGCCTGGCCGGCAAAAGAGGCAAATGGAGAGGCATCACTGATGGGGAAGCAGTCCAGGTAGCTGTCCACGGAGCGAAGTTCGGCGGCCAGGGCAGCCCATTCGTCCCAGGTTTTTGGGATGCTGCCACCTACCTTGTCCAGGATGGCCGGCTGGTAGAACATGCTCATGGGGCCTGCATCCTGGGGGATACCGTAGACGCCTCCGGTGTAACTGACCTGCTTCCACAGGGTGGGATCGTACAGGTGGGCGTGGTCGTTGGCGCCGTAGCGCGAGAGGTCCACGAGTCCATTCACCAGCATGAACTCCGGGATGGACCTGAATTCAACCTGTGCCAGGTCCGGCCCGCCTCCTGCTGCCAAGGCCGAGTAGAGCTTTTGGTACCCGCCGGAGTTGCCTCCCGGGATCCACACCACGTCCACTTGGATGTTGGGGTGGGCAGCATTCCAGACGTCCGCAACGTTCTGGAAGTCCTTGAGCCAGGCCCAGTAGGTCAGCCGCACAGGCTCTCCCGCGGCCGGGATGGTGGGGGCAGCGTTGACGGACTGTGTTCCAGGAGTTGCGCACCCGGTCAGCAAGCCCATGGCTGCTGTTCCCAGGCCAGCGCCCAGGAGTTGTCTTCGCGTGAATCGGGTCATAAGCCTTCACCTCTTCGTGTCAGGTTGACGATGCCGCGCTCCGGGATTTGTGGGTCCCGCCGAGGCAAGTGTGACCACGGTAACAGAAAATTCGAGTAACCACTCGAATTTCGCACTGAGGCTGTAACGCGCATGTACACTGGCTAGCCATGACCACAAAGGACGTGGGCCGCGCAGCGAGGCGGGGCCCCTACGCGAAATCCGAGGAACGCCGCCGGACCATCCTGGATGCTGCCCACGAGGTATTTGCTGCCCACGGGTACCGTGGCGGATCGCTGCAGGATGTTGCTGACCGGGTGGGGCTGAGCCAAACCAGCCTGCTGCACTATTTCCCGTCCAAACGCGATCTCCTGATGGCAGTCCTGGAGCGGCGCGACGAAATCACCGGCGACGCCTTTCCGGACGACATGGAAGAAGGCCTGGTTGACTCGGTCATCCGGACGGCGCTCTTCAACGAGAACATTCCGGGCGTGGTTGAGCTGTACATCGTCCTGTGTGCAGAATCCGTCACCGATTCCCACCCCGGGCGGGTGTATTTCACCGAACGCTTCGAACGTCTTCGGAAGAGCTACGCGCTGCGTTTCGCCGAGCTGGCTGCCGAAGGCAGGCTCCGGCCCGGCGTCGACCCTGAATTGGCTGCCATGTCCTTGGTAGCCCTGTGGGACGGGCTGCAGACGCAATGGCTGCTGGCTCCCGACGAGGTGGACGTGGTGAAGGGCCTGCGCGGCTATTTCACGCTGGTGGTCCTCCCCGAGCCCTGACCCAACCAGGTGTAAGCAAACGTCCCATTGGGGGCTCAAACCGACATGTGCTGTTACATACTTGGGTGCTTTAGCCTCGGAAGGCCCCGATGCCCGTAATGTGCTGGCCCAGGATCAGGGTGTGGACCTCATCCGTGCCCTCGTAGGTCCGCACGGATTCAAGGTTGTTGGCATGCCGGAGGGGTGAATAGTCCAAGGTGACGCCGTTCCCGCCCAGGATGGTGCGGGCTTCCCGGGCGATCTTAATGGCCTCGCGGACGTTGTTCAGCTTGCCCAGGGAAATCTGCTGGGGCCTAAGATGGCCGGCGTCCTTCAAGCGGCCCAGGTGAAGGGCAAGCATGGTGCCCTTCTGGATCTCCACCAGCATGTTCACCAGCTTCTCCTGCGTCAATTGGTAACCGGCCAGGGGGCGGCCGAATTGGAGCCTGGTGCCCGCGTATTCCAGGGCAGCTTCGTACGAGTCCCGCGCAGCCCCCATGGCACCCCATGCAATGCCGTAGCGCGCCTCGTTCAGGCACGTAAAGGGTCCGCGAAGTCCAGCGGCGCCAGGGAGGATGGCTTCAGGATCCAGCCGCACATCGTCGAACGTTACGTCGCACTGAACTGAGGCACGCATGGAGAGCTTCGGCTCGATCGGCGTCGCCGTTACCCCGGCTGTTCCGGCGGGAACAAGGAAGCCCCGGATTCCATCCTCAGTGTTGGCCCACACCACCATGACGTCCGCAATGGACGCGAGCCCAATCCAGCGCTTGGTGCCATCAAGGACCCAGCCATCGGCAGTTTCACGGGCAAACGTGGTCATGGATGATGGATCCGAACCCGCGCTGGGTTCCGTTAGCGCGAAGCATCCGATCAGCTCGCCGGCCGCCATCCGCGGAAGCCACTGCTCCTTCTGCGCCTCGGAGCCCCAGCGGTGGATCGCCGTCATGGCGAGGGAACCCTGCACCGAGACGAACGTGCGGATCCCGGAGTCTCCGGCCTCCAATTCCATGGCTGCCAAACCATACTCGACGGCGGACCTGCCGGGACAGCCGTACCCCTCCAGATGCATCCCCAGAACCCCGAGCTCGCCCAGCTCGGGGGCGATCTCCCTCGGGAAATGAGCGTCCTCATACCAGCGTGCGATGGCGGGACGGATCCGTTGGGCCGTGAAATCACGGACTTTGTCGCGGAGAGCCAGCTCCTCCACCGTAAGCAGGGAGTCGAGGGCCAGGACGTCGGAGGTGTTCGTCGTTGAATCGCTCATTCCAGCATCCTAGGTGGCTGGCCCGCCGGCTGGGACCATGCAGCCCGCCGGCCGGGGAATCCCCTTCAGTAGTATGGAGGCGGGGGTCGCACACGTCCCCCTCTGCGATTTGGTTAACTTGGGGGATTTTGCATGGCACTGCCTGACGTCGATTTAAGGGCCGAGGCGGCGGCCGCACCACCGGGCACGCCGGTACATCCATCCTCGGTGTTCCTTCGCCTGCTGCCGCTGGCCGTGATGGCGGTTCCGGTATGGATGATGCTCGCCGACTGGGCCAAGCAAGGCCTGGACTTCAGCGTCTACTGGTTCGGCGGAAGCATCCTGAACCAGTCCGGGACGTCGCCGTCGGACCTGTACGGCCCCACTGTCGCTTCAGCCGGCGGCCCGCAGCTCCCCTTTACGTACCCGCCGTTCGCGGCCCTCGTGTTTGGTGTGTTGGCCCGATTGCCACAATCGTCGGCGCTCATGTTGTTCAACGTTGCAGGCGTCGCCGTGGCGGCCTGGGTGTCTGTCACCATCGTCCGGTACTGGTCATCGAAGCCAGATCTTCGGAGTGCGCTGTCCTCCAAGAAGAACTGCTGGATAGCCGCCGCGTTGTTCCTTGGAGTCCTGTTCCTTGGGCCGTGGCGCGAAACGCTGGCGTTCGGGCAGATCAACATCATCCTCATGGGCCTGATGGTCATCGACCTCCTGGGCGGTCTGTCCAAGCGGCGGGGCTTCCGGGGCACGGGCTTCCTGGTGGGTGTTGCCGCCGGCATCAAACTGACACCCTTGGTGTTTGGCCTGTACTTCCTGATGCGCAAGGACTGGCGTGGGCTGGCGAACATGTCCATCGGCTTTGCCGGCACGGTGCTGCTTGGCTGGTTGTTGAGGCCTGCAGAGTCCTTGCAGTTCTGGCTGGAAATCCTCCCCGATACGTCCAGGATCGGCGGTGCCGGCTACGTGGACAACCTCTCCATCAAGGGCGCCCTTCTGCACTTCGGCGTCCCGCACGACGCCGTAACCCCTCCCTGGATCGCCTTGGGATTGGCTACCGTCGTCCTGGCGGCTCTGCTGGTCAGGGAGGCCAGCGCCCAAGGCGCACGCGTTATTGCCATTTCGACGACGGCACTTGCCATGCTGCTCATCAGCCCGGTTTCGTGGTCCCACCACTGGGTCTGGATGGCCATCATCCTGCCGGCGTTCGCCTGGACCATCAAGGAAACACCGGCCCGTTACAAGGCCCAACGGGTAGTGATGAGTGCCGTGCTGGCTGTTTCAACACTGGTGTTCTTTTTCTCGCCAAAGACCGTCGGCACCGTTCTGGGTTCGCCTGACTTGAATGTCCAGACGCCCGGTTTATGGATCATGGCGTCCAGTGCAGGCGTTTTCTGTGCCGTGGCCATCCTCGTCTGCTGGTTCGTTGCCCTCCGGCTCCACTCAGTCCGGATTGAGGACATTCCGGATGTGCCTACCCGTCTGCGTCAGTGGGCCTCAAGGCAACGCTGAGCCTGCGTTCCTTCCCAGTTGGTCCCGGCTTTCCAGCCACAGAACCAGACAAAGGGCCGGAAACACCCGTGTCGCGGGGGTTTCCGGCCCTTTCTGGAGGACTAACCGGGAAGGTGCGCCAAGGCTATTCGCCGCGTATCACCCCGGCCTCGGCTCGCTCACCGGTGAAGTAGCCTCGGGTGGACGGTGCGAAGCGGCACACGATGGCCAGCACAACACCCAGGGCCAGCAACAGTACGCCGCTGACGAACGCCCCGCCGATGCCGAAGATCTGCGTGTCCCCGTACGCCGGGTCCCACATCTGCACTGCTGAGATGAAGAATGCAGCCGTCAGGGACAGCGCTCCGAGGAACGGCAGGATGCCGCGGAACCACAGGTTTCGGGCAGAATCCTTGAGCGTGGAGCGGAAGAACCACACACAGGAGAAACCGGTCAGGGCGTAGTAGAACGCGATAAACAAACTGATGGCGCTGATGGAATCGGACAGCAGGTTCTCGCTGAGGAAACTCATGGCTACGTAGTACACCACGGCCACCGCACCCATGACCTGGGTGGAGAAGCCCGGGGTCATGAAGCGCTCATGGACCTTGCCGAACCGGGCGGGGAGCGCGCCGTGCACGCCCATGGACAGTGTTCCGCGCGCGGTGGGCAGGATGGTGGTTTGTGTGGAGGACAGGACGGACGCCAGCACAGCCACGATGATCAGCCAGCCCCAAGGACCCAGCACTACGTCCTTCATGGCCAGGAAGACGTCATCCTGGTTGGCCTCATTGCCCAGGCCGATGCCGTCGGTACCGATCGTGGCGTACATCATCACAAGCAGTGCAACGGAAACGTAGATCGCCACCAGCACGGAGGCTGAAATGACGGCGCCACGGCCTGGGGTCTTGGCAGGGTTTTCGGTTTCCTCGTTGAGGGCCAGGCACGTGTCCCAGCCCCAGTAGATGAACAACGCCAGCAACACACCATGGACCACAGCGCCGGGGTCGGCAAATGCGCCGGCCGGGTTGAACCATTCAAAGTCGAACGCCTGTCCTTCAGGCGCTCCGCCGGCAATGCGGAAAACAATGGCCACCGCGAAGATACCCAGCGAGATGTATTGGATATAGGTCAGGGTGCGTTGGACGTGCTCGCCCAGCCGGATGCCGCGATGGTTCACATACGTCATGAACACGATGAACAGCACGCCGGTGGCCGTCACCAGCCACGTGTTGTCGGCCAGGGAACCATCGCCGATCAGGAGCCAAAGGTACTTGCCGGCAATCTGCGCCAGGTTGGCCAAAACCACGATTCCGGCGAGGGCCACGCCCCAGCCGCCCAGCCAGCCGGCCCACGGGCCGAAGGCTTTGCGGGCCCAGAAGAACGTGGTGCCGCAGTCCGGCATGGCGCTGTTGAGCTCACGGAAGGCGTAGGCAATGAACAGGACCGGGAGGAAACCGAGGATCAGGATCAGCGGCGTGTAGTTGCCGTTGACGGCAACAATGAGCCCCAGCGTGGCCGCCAGCGAATAGACGGGCGCGGTGGATGCCAGGCCCAGCATGACGGAGTCGCCAAGGTCAAGGATCCCGGCGTGAAGGCCTTTTGAAGGTACGACGGCGGTAGGGTCGCCGCCCGCTGAACCGCCACCCGGCGTCGAGGTTTCAGTGCTCATAGTGCAGCTCCGTAGGAAGTAGCAGGGGGCGCAATGGGCGCCGGGGCGTCGATGGTATTGGGGACAAAGCGGCAGAAGTAGTCCGTGATGGGGCCGTCCGATTCGCGGATGCCGCAACCGACGGATTCGCCATCTACCACCCACAGACCCAGGACCGGATGGTTGCCATCGAAGTCGGGCAGGGAGTGGTACTGCTGGAAGCACCAGCCTTCACGGCCGTAGCCGCCTGGCTGCTGGATTTCAATGCCGGGGGCGTGGATGCGGATGTTGTCGCCCTCCCGTCCGTGCAGCGGTTTGGCCACCCATTCCTTGAGGGGACCGGGATCGCCGAGGTAGGCCGGCAGCAGGTTTTCATGGTTGGGGTACAGATGCCACAAGGCCGCAAGAAGGGCTTTGTTGGACAGCAGCATCTTCCATGCCGGCTCAACCCAGCGCGGATTGTGGGCGCGCTGCAGGAGTCGTTGCCCGAACGGCTCCTTCATCATCAGCTCCCATGGATACAGCTTGAACATGGTGCTGATCATGAAGTTGTCCAGGTCCACGAACCGGTTCAGGTTGGGGTCCCAGCCGATGTCGGACATGTTGATGCCGATGGTGGTCCAGCCACCCTGGCTTGCAACATCCCTCATGTAGGCAGCCGTCATCCAGTCCTCGCCGGATTCCTCCGCTTCGGAATGCGCCACGTGGAGCGTGCTCATGCCGGTGCGGAACTGCAGTTTCTTCCACTGCCGGATCAGGGCCTCATGGATTCCGTTCCACTGGTCTTTTTCCGGGAAGACGTCCTGGAGCCAGAACCACTGGGCCACGGAGGCCTCGATCAGCCCGGTAGGGGTATCGGCGTTGTACTCCAGCATCTTCGCCGGGCCGCCCTTGCCGTCATAGATGAAGTCGAAACGGCCGTAGACGTCCACATCCGCGGCCAGCAGTGACTCTCCGGCCAGCTCCAGAGCTTGTTGCCCAATGCCGAGATCGCCCATGGCTCCGGTTGCCAGGTACTTGGCGGCCTCCAAGCACATGATGTGCATGTCTTCCGCGGTCTTCTCGAGGGTCTCCACTTCGTCCTCGGTGAATTCGTAGTACGCCGATTCGTTCCAGTATTCGATTTTGCGGCCATCGGGCATGGTGGTGGTGGAGAAAACCAGGCCCTGCTCTTCGATCTTTTGCTTCCAGTCCGGCCTGGGCTCGGAGGGCAGTCGACGCACGCCTAGCCTCCCGAGCTTCCGCCGCTTTTGGAGCTGCTGCCAAAGCCGCCGCGGCTGACCGTGCCGCCCTTGGTGCTGTAGCCCGTGGAGGACTTGGCTCCTGTTGGGACGTTTTTGGTGTAGCTCGGGTAAGCGGTGCGGTTTTGCCCCACAGCAGGCACGCTGGCGCCGCGGGAGTAGAAGTACCAGGCGTAGACCCCGGAGCTTCGGCCGGCCGAGCTGCTGTTGTTGCACTCGTTGTCATCAACGCGCTCGCCGGTTTCCTCGTTGAAACAGACCTGGGCGTAGTCAGCTTCCTGCTCGTTGCTGGCCACGATCGCGGTAATGGTTCCAGCCAACAGTGCTGTCACGCCAAGACCGACGACGACGGTGCGGCGCTGCAACCGCTTCTTCTTCTTGGCTGCCTCGGCCTCGCCGCGTTCGCGTTCTTTGGCGAACGGATCCACCACGGGGAGGGGCTGCCCCGGTTGAGGGGTTCCGGGCGCGTTGGGAGCAGCGCCTGCAGGCGCTTTCCTGCGCTTCCCCGTCGGTTTGTCCTGTTGCTGGTTCTCCTGCACAGGAGTGAACAGCTCAGGGTGGAGTTCTGGCTTGGGCACCTGCCAAGGTGGGGGTTTGGGCGGGTTGTTGCCCGCTCCGAAGTCGCTGTTGTTGTCCCTGCTGCTGCCGTTGTTGCCGGCTGCGTCAGGGCTGTCTTTCGGGCCCATGTATATCCCCCTGGATAGACCGTTGAAGTGTCCGGCGGTACACCGGACCGGAATGCTCAGAGCAAGCCTAGTCCTTGCGCGCCGTGCAGGCACGGATGACGGCGGTAAATGGGGAGAACTCCCCACCGCGGGAAGCGTGTAAGGATGTAGCCATGGCGGCACCAGAGACCAACAGCAACGGCGACGACGGCGTGCTGCTCCGGCTCCCGCCGGTTCGAGGCATCGGCCGGGGGCGTGTGGTGACCGGTTTGGTACTGGCACTCATGCTGCCGCCCGCCGTCGAGCTTTTGGTGACGATCCTCAACTTCCGTAACTTCGCCATGATCATGCTGCTGCAGTTGGCCGTGGCGGTTGCCGTCGCCGCGATCGGTGGTTTGTGGCCTGCGGTGGTGGCCGCGGTTTTGGGCAGCTTCCTGCTGAACTACTTCTCGGCCGATCCGGTTGGCTCGCTTTCCATTGCCGATCCCACCACGCTTTTCACCTTGGTGGTGTTCCTGGCAGTGGCCTGCGGTGTGGCGCTCGCGGTGGGCCTGGCAAGCAGGCGGGCCCAGGAGGCAGCGCGATCCGAAGCGGAAGCCACTGCCTTGAGCGAGTTGGCTCTCCGGATCCTTAGTTCGGATGGAAGCCTGGAGACGTTCCTGGAGAAGGTCCGTGGCAACCTTGGCATGGAAGCGGTGACGTTGCTGGGCTCCGCGGCCCCGGGGACGGCAGCCACGCCCGGAGCGGCTCCCGCATCGCAGGTCTTGGCGAGCGCCGGTCCGAATCCGCCGGTGACCCATGCCGCCGCCGACCATGCCGCCGTCGTCGATCCCCAGTACACGCTGCTGCTGCGCGGCGGACCCTTAACACCACAGCGCCAGCGGCTGCTTGCCGCCTTCGGAGCCTTTGTGGTGGCCGTGCGCGAGCGGCAACAGTTGGTGAAGAGCCGGCGGGACAACGTCCGGCTGTCCGAGGGCAACAAGATGCGGACATCCATTCTCCGCGCCGTGTCCCATGACCTGAGGACGCCACTGGCCGGTATCAAGCTTGCTGTCAGCAGCCTGCGCCAGGAGGACGTGAGCTTTCCTCCAGAGGTGGAGCGGGAACTGCTGGAGACCATCGAGGACTATGCGGATCGCCTGGACCACCTGGTGGACAATCTCCTGGACATGTCCCGCATCACCGCAGACGCGGTAAATCCGCTGTTGACCGGTATTGGCTGGGCTGAGGTACTGCCGCAGGCACTGCGCGGTCTTCCGCCTGAGCGCCTCCGCAACGAACTGCCACCCAACCTTCCCCCGGTGCAGGCCGATGCCGGCATGCTGGAGCGCGTGGTGGCGAACATCGTCGAGAACGCCGTGAAGTATGCCCCGGAATCGGATGTGGTCCTGACGGCACGGGCTGGTGCCGGCATCACATTAGGGGACCGGCCAGCCGGCGAACTGCGGATTGTGGATCATGGCAGGGGAGTGGGCAGGGAGGAAGTCCTCACTATGTTCCAGCCGTTCCAGCGCTTCGGTGATTCGCCGGCGCCCGGACACGCTTCCGGCGGCGGGATCGGGTTGGGACTCGCAGTGGCCAAGGGGTTCTGCGAGGCCATGGGCGGGAGGCTGGCCGCGGAGCCGACGCCGGGTGGTGGCCTGACCATGGTGGTCACCTTGCCGCTGTGGACTGGCGGCGCGCAATGACGCTGGTACTCATCGTCGAGGACGAGGCCCGGATTGCCCGCGCCATGCAGATCACGCTTCAGGCCCATGGCTACCAGGCGTTGTCGGTAGCCACCGGTGCCGACGCCCTGCAGGCAGTTGCCAAACAGCCTGTGGAGATCGTGGTGCTGGACCTCGGGCTGCCGGATATGGACGGCGTGGAGATCATCCGCCGGATCCGCGGCTGGAGCAGCATGCCCATCATTGTGCTCTCTGCCCGGCACGCGTCGGAGGACAAGGTGGAGGCGCTCGACGCCGGTGCGGACGACTACGTGACCAAGCCCTTCGGTTTGGATGAACTGCTTGCGCGACTTCGGGTCGCCTCGCGTCGTGTAGTCACCGGTCATGAGGAACCGACCCTGGCCACCACCGACTTCATGGTGGACCTGGCAGGCAAGAAAATCGTGAAGGACGGCGCTGAGGTCAGGCTGACACCTACGGAGTGGAACATCCTGGAGCTGTTGGTTCGTAATAGGGGGAAGCTGGTGAGCCAGCAGCAGATCCTCACCCAGGTCTGGGGACAGGCCTACGCCAAGGAAACCCAATACCTGCGCGTGTACATAGCCCAGCTGCGCCGGAAGTTGGAGCGGGATCCGGCAGAGCCTCGTCATCTGCACACGGAAGCGGGCATGGGCTACCGTTTTGATCCTTAGATCTGTAAATCTGCGCCGGACCGTCCGTAGACTGATCCCATGAACACCGCCTCCCTCCTTGCCGTCTGCCGGGTCCACCAGCTGCTGCCTGATCCCGGCAACGTGGGGGTCACCGCCATGGACAAACGTGCGGTGGAAGGTCCGGTGAAAGTCCATAAGCTCGGGGTTCACGGGGACGTTCAGGCAAACCGGCTCGATCATGGCGGAGAAGACCAAGCCCTGTACGCCTACTCGCAGGAGGATGCCGATTACTGGGCGGCCGAGCTGCAGCGGGAAGTGCCGGCTGGTCTGTTCGGTGAGAACCTGCGGGTGTCCGGAATCGAAACCACGGGCGCCGTGATTGGTGAACGGTGGAAGGTTGGCCTTGACGTGGAGCTTGAGGTGACGTCTCCACGCGTTCCTTGCGCTACGTTCCAACGGGTGCTGGAAGAGCCGCAGTGGGTGAAGCGGTTCACGCAGGCCGGACGGGTTGGCACGTACCTCCGCGTCATCAGGACAGGGACCATTTCTCCCGGGGACCACATTCACCGCACATTCGTACCGAAGCATGGCATCACGGTGGGCCAGTGGTTCAGCGAACCAACGCCGGACATCGTTCAGGTATTGCTGGACGCAGAGGCCGACGGAGAAATCAGGCTCCAGGACGAGTACCACTCAAAGTTCCAGAACGTCCTCCGGCGCCACGGCCTCTGAGGGCTACGGGGCAGCGGTGGAGCGAAGTGTGAACAAGCTCACCGCCCTTCATCAAGACTTAAGTCGCGGTGAGGCCACCACGTGCCCTACACTTGAAATATCCCCCACTCCGGAAATCCCTTTATCCTGCCCAATTCTTGAGGCAGGACTGGTAAGTGTTGGGGCCCGCAATTGTGTGCGGGCATTTTCATAGGGAGAGCCGGCTAAAGAAAACGCTGTACAGACTGCTGGGATAGCAGCCAAGAGATGCAGCGGGAAGTCCTGCCATGGGATTGCGATAGCGCCGGACTTCTTGCGAAAGCAGGGCACTTTGCCTGTTTTCGCGACGAGTAATGCGGCCAAGCCCAACCGGGCCGCGCCGACTGCCCTATGGATGAGGAATTTCCCCCTATGACCGAAAATCTCAACGAAAACTTCGACGCCCAGACCACTGAGTCCGCTGAGTCCGCTGTTGCAGCAGAGACCACCGCGCCCGCCGAAGCTGAAGCACCGGCTGCTGCCGCTGCCCCCGTCGAGAACGCTGCAGCTGAGTCTGCAGCCCCCACCTTCACCGAAGCTCCTGCCCCCAAGGCAGAAGAAGAGGAAGAAGAAGGCGTACGCTTCGTCGATCTTGGCATCGACGGCCGCGTTCTGGCCGCCCTTCAGGATGTCGGCTACGAGAAGCCGTCACCCATCCAGGCCGCCACCATCCCGCTGCTCCTCGAAGGCCGCGACGTCGTTGGCCTCGCCCAGACCGGTACCGGCAAGACCGCAGCTTTCGCTGTTCCTGCCCTGTCCCGCCTGGCTGAACTCCACGACCTCCACGGCCCCTCACGCAAGACCCAGGCACTGGTCCTTGCCCCGACGCGTGAACTGGCCCTCCAGGTTGCCGAGGCTTTCACCTCCTACGCCAAGCACATTGACGACTTCACTGTCCTCCCGGTCTACGGTGGCTCGGCTTACGGCCCGCAGCTGGCCGGCTTGCGCCGCGGTGCCCAGGTTGTTGTCGGTACCCCCGGCCGCGTGATCGACCACATCGCCAAGGGTTCCCTGGACCTGTCCGAACTGCAGTACCTGGTACTGGACGAAGCTGACGAAATGCTGCGCATGGGCTTTGCCGATGACGTTGAGCAGATCTTCCAGCAGACTCCGGAAACCCGCCAAGTTGCGCTGTTCTCTGCCACCATGCCGGGCCAGATCCGCCGCATGTCCAAGCAGTACCTGAACAACCCTGCTGAAATCTCGGTGAAGTCCAAGACCACCACGGGCGCCAACACCAAGCAGCGTTACCTCCAGGTCATGGGCCCGCACAAGCTGGACGCCCTGACCCGCATCCTCGAGGTTGAAGAGTTCGACGGCGTGATCGCCTTCGTGCGCACCAAGATGGCTACCGAGGACCTCGCCGACAAGCTGAAGTCCCGCGGTTTCCAGGCTGCCGCCATCAACGGCGACATCCCGCAGCAGCAGCGCGAACGCACTGTCGACGCACTGAAGGAAGGCCGCATCGACATCCTCGTGGCCACCGACGTCGCTGCCCGTGGCCTTGACGTGGAGCGCATCAGCCACGTCATCAACTACGACATCCCGCACGACACCGAGTCCTACGTGCACCGCATTGGCCGCACCGGCCGTGCAGGCCGTTCGGGTGACGCCATCCTCTTTATGACGCCGCGCGAGAAGTACCTGCTGCGTTCCATCGAGAAGGCAACCCGCCAGCCGGTGGAGCAGATGCACCTGCCCACCGCCGAGACCGTGAACACGCTGCGTTTGGGCAAGTTCGCTGAGCGCATCACCGAGACCCTCGCGTCCGAGGATGTTGCAGCGTTCCGCGACCTCATCTCCTCCTACGAGGAAGAGCACAACGTTCCCGCAGCCGAGATCGCAGCTGCCCTGGCCGTCATGGCACAGGGTGGACAGCCGTTGCTGGTCAAGGAACTGCCTGCAGCTCCCGAGTACCAGAAGCGTGAGCGCTCCAAGGACGGCTTCGGTTCCCGTGGCCCCACCCGCGCCCTCACCGAGGGCAACGCCACCTACCGGATCGCCGTCGGACGCCGTCAGCGCGTCATGCCGGGTTCCATCGTTGGCGCCATTGCCAACGAAGGCGGCATCTCCTCCGCACAGATCGGTGGCATCGACATCCGCTCGGACCACTCCCTGGTGGAGCTCCCGGCAGACCTCAGCCCCGAGCAGTTGCGCGCACTGTCCCGCACCCGCATCGGTGGCGAGCTGATCCACCTCGAACTGGACAACGGACGCAAGCCCAGCGGCGACCGCGGCAGTTACTCCGGTGGTGGCGCCGGTGGACGCGGTGGCTATGGCGACCGCGAAAACCGTGGCGGCGGAAACTTCAAGGGCGCCGGCGGATTCAAGAAGGACTTCCGCAAGTCCGAAGGCGGCGAGCGTACCTCCGCTGACCGTGGTGGCCGCTCCTACAGCGACCGCTCCGAGCGCACCGCAGGCAGCTTCGGCGACCGCGACCGCGGCCAGGCCAGCGGATCACGCTTCGGCGGCCACGGTGACGGCGCCCGCAAGCCCCGCAGTGGCGGCGAAGGCGGACACCGCGATTTCAACCGCAAGGGCAAGTGGTAAACACTTCCTGGTGGTAAACACCACCACATGCTGGACACTCAGTAGTTCCCGTCAGGGGGCCGGCTTTCGAGCCGGCCCCCTGCGGCATTTAACGTCGGTACTCGATCCCGTTGCATGGTGTTCCGTGGGGGACCGGGTTCCCTGCGGCCCCGACCGGCCGTACGATCGAGGCACGGCAGAAGCAAGCAGAACGCAAGCAGAACGCAAGAGGGTGCTCCATGGGATTGCTGGACAACTTGAAGAAAAACCTTGGCCTTGGTGACAAGGGACGCGGCGATCAATTACTGCACGGCGGCAAGGATCACAGGGACGATGATGGGTCCGCTGCCCGCGAGGCAGCTCCCGCCGAGGCCGCAGCTCCAACAGCACCGGCAGCCCCATCTGCCGGAAGCCAGGCCGCGGAGGATGCGGCCGCCGTCGAGGTTTCAGCAGCTGACCGGGAGGCCGCCGAGGCTGCGGCAGCCCAAGCGGCCCAACAACAGGCTGCCGCGGACGCCGCAGCAGCCCGGGAGGCCCGTCAGGAGGGCTTGGAACCCGACGCCCCGGAAGTCCGGCCGCAGGCGCAGGAGGCGGCCGCTGAAGCTGCTGCGGTGGCCGGGCAGCCAGGACCCGTGGCCCCAAGGGTCACGGAGGTCGTGGTGGAGCAGGGAGACACCTTGAGCGGGATCGCTGCCCAGTTCGGGGTGGATCTGGGGGCGTTGATTGCTGCCAATGCTGATACCGTCCCCAATCCGGATCGGATCTACCCGGGACAAGTGCTTCGACTACCCTGATGCGAACCGCCAAGAGGGGCAACGGCGAACGCTGGCGACGCAAAATATGGATCAGGAAAACTGCGTCTTCGCAAATTGTGTCGACGCCGTTTTTCCGCGTTTTTTCGCCGATTTGTAGCTTCTGAAAACGTCCGGTAGAGTATTTACTCGTTGCCCCCCTAGCTCAGTGGTAGAGCGCGTTCTTGGTAAGAACGAGGTCACCGGATCGATTCCGGTGGGGGGCTCTGGATGAGGGCCTGTGTCAAGGCGGTTTTGACCGGCTTGACACAGGTTTTTCTCATTCGTGGCGGTGTAGCTCAGTTGGTTAGAGCGCACGACTCATAATCGTGAGGTCGGGAGATCGAGCCTCCCCACCGCTACAGAGCAAGACCCCGCAGCATTGGCCTGCGGGGTCTTTTTTCGTTTGGTGAGACAGAATGGGTCCATGAGCCGAATCGCAATCATTGGCGGCCACGGGAAAGTGGCCTTGCATCTGTCCCGCATTCTTAGTGGCGAAGGTCACGACGTCACGTCTTTCATTCGAAATGCCGACCATGTGGCAGATGTCACGGAGACTGGCGCCTCGGCTGAGGTGCTGGACGTGGAACATTCGACGACGGCCGAACTCGCCCGGGCGCTCAAGGGCCATGACGCGGTTGTCTGGTCTGCCGGTGCCGGCGGAGGGAACCCGGCCAGGACCTATGCTGTGGATCGTGATGCAGCCATCCGTTCAATGGACGCTGCAGCCGAGGCCGGCGTCAAGCGCTACGTGATGGTCTCCTACATCGGGGCTGCCAAGGATCACGGCGTGCCCCAGGACCACCCGTTCTTTGCCTACGCGGAGGCCAAGGCGGCAGCGGACGACTACCTGCGCGCTACAGACCTGGACTGGACAGTCCTGGGCCCGGGAACTCTGACGGACGAGCCAGCCACAGGTTTGATCGAAACGGATCCTGCCAACCCCGGCAATGGCACGGAGACCTCCAGGGCCAACGTCGCCTTGGTGGCAGCGGCCGTCCTGGAACTGCCGGGGACCATCCGTCGGACCATCATGTTCAAGGATGGAACCGACGACGTCGTGGATGCCCTCACGGAGGACTGACCCTCTAAAGGAGGCGCCGCCCGACGCGTCACTCCGCGTGGACCGTCTGCACTCCCGGGATATGTTGGTAGGGAACTTTTTCGGCCTTGTCCGGGGGAGGGCCTTACAACGTCTGGGGAAGCAGGAGCATGGATCAGTTGGCGCTCATTGTCGGGTTGCTGCTAGCGACGGTGGTGGCAGTGGGCCTGGGGGACCGGCTCCGGCTTCCGTACCCGGTCCTGATGCTTCTGCTGGCTGTGGCGTTGACCTTTATTCCGGGCTTCCCTGAGTTTGAGATCTCGCCTGAGCTGATCCTGCCGATCTTCCTTCCACCGCTCTTGTTTGCAACGGCCCAGAAGAGTTCGTGGGCCGTCTTCAGGGTACGGTGGCGGACGCTCCTGCTCCTGGCCGTAGCTCTGGTGGTGGTGTCAACGGCAGTAGTGGCCGGTGCTGCCTGGCTGATGATCCCGGGCATCGGAATCCCGGCGGCCATTGCTTTGGGTGCCATGGTGGCCCCGCCGGACCCCGTTGCCGTCGAGTCGGTAGCCGGCCGAGTCCACATGCCGCGCCGCCTCATTACGGTCTTGCAAAGCGAAGGGCTTTTCAACGACGCCGCTGCCATCGTCATCTTCCAGGCTGCCGTGGCCGCCACCATGTCCGGGAAGGAAGTGGGCCCGGAGGTCATCCCGCAGTTCGTCATCGGAGCCGCGCTGGCTGTGGTGATCGGCATCGCCATGGGTTGGCTGACCAAGTTCATCACCACGTTGGTCACGTCCATGGTGGCCCGCAGTGCCGTCACCCTGGTGGTTCCGTTCGCCGCCTACATTCTCGCGGAAGAGTTGCACGCATCAGGTGTGGTGGCCGTCGTCGTCACCGCCTTGGAGTTGCAGCGCCATACGCGGCCGCAGGACGCCGCTGAACGCATCACACGGACGGCGTTCTGGGATGTGGTGGAGTTGCTTGCCACAGGCCTGGCGTTCGGCCTGGTGGGGCTGGAAATCCGCCACGTTATCCGGGACGAGGGGACTGCGATCTTCGGGATGATCGGCATGGCTGTGGTTATCTGCATCCTGGTGTTCGTCGTCCGGTTCTTGTGGCTGGGCCTGCTTGCCCTGACGGCCCGGAGGCGCAGGAACCTCCTGCAGCCCACTTCACCCAAGGAAGTGCTGATCCTGACGTGGTGTGGCATGCGCGGCCTGGCTACGTTGGCGTTGGCGTTGGCGCTTCCCTTGACCCTGCCGGATGGCAGTGACTTCCCGGCCCGGCACGAGATCCTGGTGATTGCCTGCGCCGTTCTCCTGGCAACCCTGGTGCTTCCCGGCCTCACCTTGCCATGGCTCATGCGGGTGCTGAAGGCCACCGAGGATGGTTCTCACGAGCAGGATGCCGCCAAGGTCCTCGCCAAGCGCGCCCAGTCGGCTGCGGTCGCCGCCTTGAAGGACCACGACCTGATGAAGGAACTCCCGGCGGAGAAGGTGGCGCTGGTCAAGGAAAAGATGCGCAGGCTGCATGCGGAGTTGCTCGATGGCACCCTGCAGAACGAGTCGGTCGCTGAAAAGCGCAAGCGCGGACGGGAGTTGTCCATCGCAGTGCAGACCATCGCGTTGGATGCTGCACGGCAGGAAGTGGTGGCGGCCCGGAACGAGCTCGGTACTGACCCGGAAGTGGCAGATCGCGTGCTGAGGCAACTGGACCTGCGCACCATGTCGATGCCGGACTAGCCGAATTCCGGACTGGCCGCCTGCCGGGCCGAGCGGCAAGAAGCGGTCAGCTGGCAGCCTCGTGTTTCGGCAGCGACGCGGGGTAGAGGTCCAGGGCATGTTCCTCGACATAATCCAGTGCATGCCGGATCGCGCCGAGGGACACGATCCCATCGCCCAGGGGTGAGGTTGCCAGGCGCGGGGGAGTGAAGGTGAACTCCGTCATCTTCTCTTCAATGCCCGGAATCAGTGCGTGGGCCGAGGCCGCCACGGCCCCGGCTATGACCACCAGGTCCGGGTTGACCAACGTACTGACTGAACCGATGACCCGGGCCATGCGTTGGGCCAGGCGATCCAGGGCCGTGCGGGCGGGGCCGTCTCCGTCCGCGGCTGCAGTGAAAACCATCTCAGCAGTCAAGGCCTCAGGATTCCCGCCGCACAGCGTCCGCAGCGTCGTTGCCGGATTGCTGTCCATGGCTTCCCGTCCCCACAGCGCGGCGTAGTGGGCAATGCCGTAGGTGTCACCCACCCCGTCTACGTGATCGAGATATCCCAATTCACCAAAGCCACCCAGCTGCCCGTGGAGCAGGCGGCCGGACTCCATGATGCCTGAGCCCAGCCGGTCACCCGCCAGCATGACCACAAGGTTGTCCACTCCCTGCGCGGTCCCTAGCCACCGCTCAGCGAGGGCCGCGAGGTTGGCATCGTTTTCCAGAAGAACGTGCCAGCCGTGCCGCTCGGACACGATCCGGCGGACATCGAAGGATTTCCAGAATTCCTGGGCCCGGAGTACCTCGCCATCGCGGCTGACCGGGGCGGCCACTCCGACCGACACTGCGAGAACGGAATCCGCAGCCACGCCGGCTTTTTTCAAGGCCTCTGCGGCGATCCTGTCCAGTACGTCGGCCCGTTCGTCAGCCGGGACGTTGTACGTACGGAATGGCATGGTGACCTGCGACAACGCCGTCCCGGCCATATTGGCCACGATCGTGGTGATCTTGGTAGCGCCGATGTCGATGCCCAGCACGCTGGCCGCTCCGTCGTCGAAAACAAAGCGGCGTGCGGGCCTGCCTTTGACGTATTCGCCCGTACCCCGCTGGTTTTCAAGTTCCTGCAGCCAGCCGAGGCGGACCAGTTCGTCGCAGATCGATATGACCGTGGCACGTGAGAGGCCGGTGGAATCCATGAGTTCCGTCCCGGTGAGGACGCCGGCGCCACGCATTGCCTTGAGCATTGCGCTGGCGTTGACCCGACGCACCAGCTGGGTTGATGGTGCAGTCCCAGTCAGCATGGGGTACTCCGAACTCTTGGGGCGGTCAGCCGGGAACGATAGAACGATCTCTCTAAATTTAGTACATAAATTTATATGACGGCGGATTTCGTTCAAAAGCTTGACCCTGTGGCGCCGGTCACTCAAACTTGCGATAGGTCATAAATTTATCTCCTATCTAAACTTCGGAACCGGTGGTCAGTGACCGCCTCACGATGGCACGGCGGCCGCTGAGGTCCGCACGACGAAAGGACCACGGGGTCTGTGAAACCTACGCGCAAGAAACGCCTGGCGGCGGTGACCCTGGGGCTGGCCCTGCTGGCTGGCCTCCTCACGGGGTGCACTGGAGACCAGGGCAAGGAGACCATCCGGTTTACGTTCAGCAAACGTGAAGCCATTGGTTTCATGACCAAGCTCGTTGCCGACTACAACGCTTCGCAAAACGACACCGAGGTTGTCCTGGACACGTCGGGCGTGGATGTTGTGTCGGCCAGTTTCGTTCGGGGAAATCCGCCGGACATTGCCCTCGCAAACTACAACATGGAGACGTCACGCTTTGTTCAGCGCGGCGCGTTGAGCGACCTGTCCGGAACGGATGCCGCGTCCAGGATCCGGGAGGATCTCCAACCGCTCATGGACCAGTACGGCTCCTACCAGGACCGGACCAGCGCCCTTCCCTATTCCGTGATGGCATCGTCCGTGATCTACAACAAGGAGATCTTCGCGGCCAACAACATCAAGGTGCCCACCACCTGGAGCGAACTGATCGCCGCATGCGACCAGCTGAAGGCGGCTGGAGTTACACCCTTCTATGCCACTTGGAAGGATGACTGGACCATAGCCCAAGGGTGGTTCGACTATGCTGTGGGCGGTCAGGTGGACACCCTGGACTTCTTCGGCAAACTCGCTGCTGAAGGCACCGAAGTGGGTCCGGAATCGTCGGTTTCCTTCCAAAAGGACTTCGAGCAACCAGTAGCCAAGATGCTGAAGCTCGCCACGAGCTATGTCAACAAGGACGCCGCGAGCCGGGCCTACGGTGACGGCAACCTCGCGTTCTCCCAAGGCAAAGCAGCCATGTACCTGCAGGGGCCGTGGGCGTTCAGCGAGATCGCCAAGACCGCCCCCGATCTGAAGCTCGGCACATTTCCGTTGCCGATGACGGACGATCCCCAGGACCTGCGTGTTCGCGTCAATGTGGACCTCGCGGCCTGGATACCGGAAGCGTCCAAGCACAAGGACGCTGCGCGTGATTTCCTCGAATATCTGTACCGCCCTGAGGTGATCGATACCTACAACCAGTCGCAGCTGGGATTCACGCCTACCAAGGAGACGGCGAATGTCCCCGACCCTCGGATTGAGGGGATGGTGCAGTACTACAACGACGCCAAGGTCTACCAGGGTCCGTCGGTGCTCGTTCCCCGCACCATCCCCATCATGAACTACACGCAGGCTATGGTGTTCGGCGCACCCCCTGCATCCACCCTCCGCACCCTCGACGCAGATTGGGCGCGCCTGGCCTTCCGCCAGTAGTGCAGACCATAGGGAGTCAGATTCATGTCCACCATCACCACCCCAACCACGTCCAAGCAGGGCCGCCATGGACAGAGCCGCCAAGCGCAGAGTCCCCAAAAACGGGAAAACCGGCGGCGCGTTGAGCCGATCTTCTACCTTTTCCTGGTGCCCAGCCTTGTTCTGTTCACCTTGGCCATCACCATTCCGGGCATCATCGGCATCTTCTTCAGCTTCACTGACTCCATTGGAATCGGGGACTGGGAGTTCGTCGGCCTGACCAATTACATAGCCATCTTCAGTGATCCCGCGATCCTGCAGAGCTACCTGTTTACCTTCGGGTTCTCCATCGTGACGGTGATCGCGGTCAACGTGGTGGCTTTCCTCCTCGCCGTCGGGCTGACGTCGCGCATCCGGATGAAGTCGGCGCTGCGGACCATCTTCGTGATTCCGATGGTGGTTTCGGGCATCATCATTGCCTACGTCTTCAACTTCCTTTTTTCGAACTCGCTGCCGTCGCTGGGTACTGCGGCCGGGATCCCTTGGTTGGAAAGCAGCCTGCTGGCCAATCCGGATCTCGCCTGGGTGGCCATTGTGCTGGTGACGGCCTGGCAGGCCGTACCGGGGGCGTTGCTCATCTATATCGCCGGTCTCGTGGCGGTGCCGGGGGATGTGTATGAGGCCGCGGAAATCGACGGCGCCAGCAAGTTCCAGCAACTGGTGAAGATCACGCTTCCCCTGGTGTCCGGCTACGTGGTCATCAACATCATTCTTGGTTTCAAGGGTTTCCTTAATGCGTACGACATCATCGTCGGCCTGACCAACGGTGGTCCGGGAACCTCAACCCGAAGCATCGCGATGACTGTTATCTCGGGCTTCAACGGCGGCGACTACGCCTACCAGATGGCCAATGCGACGATCTTCTTCGTGGTGGCCATCGTGATCTCTCTCGTACAGCTTTCGCTGACCCGCGGACGGAATGCACTGTGATGACCAATGAATCGATGACCAAGAAATCCAGCTCCACAGTCGAACGGGTGAATTGGCCCGCCACCACCATTCTGGTCTTGTGCGCGGTGACCGTTCTCCTTCCCCTGTATGTCACCGTCTCCATGGCGTTCAAAACCCAGGGACAGGCGGTGGACGGCAACGCTTTCTCCTTCCCTGCCCCCTTCAGCTTTGACGGCTTCGTCCAGGCCTGGACGTTGACGAACTTCCCTGTGGGCGCCGCGATGTCCTTGCTGGTGACTGCCGGAACCGTGGTGGCCACCATCATCCTGGCGGCCTTTGCTTCTTATGCGATCGTTCGAAACTGGGAGCGCCGACTGTTCCGGTACTCGTTCTTCTACCTGCTGGGAGCAATGTTCATTCCCTTCCCAGTGGTGGCGCTGCCGCAGATCCAGCTCACGGGCCGCTTGGGCCTGGACAATCCGTTCGGTGTGATCCTGCTGGCCACCATGTTCCAGCTAAGCTTCAGCGTCCTTCTGTTCACCGCATTTCTCCGGTCCATCCCGATGGAGTTGGAGGAGAGTGCAAGGATCGACGGCGCTACCACCTGGCAGACCTTTTGGAAGCTGATCTTCCCGCTTCTGGCGCCAATGAGCGCAACCGTGGGAATTTTTGCCTTCCTGTATGCGTGGAATGACTTCATGATGCCGTCGCTGATCATCTCCGATCCGTCCCTGCAGACTCTTCCCGTGCGGCAAAACCTGTTCCAGACCCAGTTCAGCAACAACTACCACGTGTCCTTCGCGTCCTACCTGATGGCGATGGCCCCGGCGATTATCGCCTACCTGTTCACCCAGCGGTGGGTCATGGCAGGGGTTACCCAGGGGGCCGTAAAGGGCTAGGCCTGTTGACCTGCGACGTCCGGCCGTTTCATACTGGTCCGGGATATAAATTTAGATACTAAATCAAAGGAGTTTCGTGAGCACCTCCGCCACTCAGGCACACCGTTCCGACGTAGATCGCATGGCCGACCCCAACTGGTGGCGCCAAGCGGCTGTCTACCAGATCTATCCCCGCAGCTTCCACGACGCCAACGGCGACGGACTGGGCGACATCAAGGGCATCACAGCCAAGGTTCCCTACCTCAAGGAACTGGGTATCGACGCCGTCTGGCTGAGCCCGTTCTACCCTTCAGCGCTCGCTGACGGCGGCTACGACGTAGATGACTACCGCAATGTGGATCCAAAGCTGGGCACGCTTGAGGACTTCGACGAGATGGTTGAAGCCCTGCACGCCGCCGGCATCAAGATCGTGGCGGACATCGTCCCCAACCATTCCTCCGACCGCCATGAGTGGTTCAAGGAAGCGTTGGCTTCGCCGAAGGGCTCCGCTGCCCGCGAGCGCTACATCTTCCGTGACGGCCGGGGCGAGAACGGCGAGCTGCCGCCGTCGGACTGGGACTCCGTCTTTGGCGGCCCCATCTGGGATCGCATCACCGAGCCGGATGGCACTCCTGGCCAGTGGTACCTGCACATTTTCGCCAAGGAGCAGCCGGACTTTAACTGGGAGAACCCGGAGATCCGTGAGGACTTCCTGAAGACCCTCCGTTTCTGGTCTGACCGCGGTGTTGATGGTTTCCGGATCGATGTAGCCCACGGCATGGCCAAGGATCTATCCGAGCCGCTGCCCATGAAGGCCGACCTCGAAGCCAAGGCCCACGGAACCGATGGCTTCACCGATGGTTCCCACCCGTTCTGGGACCGCGATGAAGTTCACGAGGTCTACGCGGAGTGGCGCAAGCTTTTCAACGAGTACAACCCGCCCCGTACGGCTGTCGCCGAGGCCTGGGTCCACGAGTCCCGCCGTGCCCGCTATGCAAGCCCCGAAGGACTGGGCCAGGCGTTCAATTTCGATCTCCTGCAGTCCGACTTCGATGCTGCATCCTTCCGGAAAATCATCACGGACAACCTGGTGGCAGCCAAGGAATCAGGTGCATCGTCCACGTGGGTTTTCTCCAACCACGATGTCGTCCGCCACGCCACGCGGTACGGCCTGCCCAAGGGCGGCTCCGTTGCACAGGGAACCAATGCGGCACAGGACATTACCGGCAACAAGCCCAAGGGCCAGGATGGCAAGGGCTGGCTGCTGGCCGGCGCGCCGCCTGAAGAGCTCGACGTCGAACTTGGCTTGCGTCGGGCCCGCGCCGCGACGCTGTTGCTGCTTGCGCTCCCTGGCTCGGCCTACCTTTACCAGGGTGAAGAGCTCGGCTTGCGGGAAGTCTCGGAAATCCCTGACTCTGCACGCCAGGACCCGTCGTTCTTCCGCAACCCGGGCGTGGAGATCGGGCGCGACGGATGCCGCGTGCCGCTGCCATGGACCGCGGAAGGTCCGTCGTTCGGCTTCGGCGCGGGCAAGGCGCACCTTCCGCAACCGGAGTGGTTCAAGGATTACGCCGTATCCACCCAGGAAGGCGTGGACGGTTCCACGCTGGAGCTCTACCGCAAGGCTTTGGGCCTGCGCAGGGAACTCCAGACGGCTGAGGAACTTGAGTGGGTGGAAACCGGCAACCAGGACCTGCTGCACTTCAGCCGCCCCGGTGGCTGGCACACCGTCACCAACTTCGGCGGCGAACCTGTTGAGCTGCCTGAAGGTGACGTGGTGGTCGCCAGCGGTCCGCTGGAGAACGGCAAGCTGCCGTCCGACACCACTGCATGGGTTGTCAGCAACGCGTAAGCGCTGCGGCAGAATACTGAAGTTATGACGAATGCGAACGGGCGGGGACGCCTCATCTATGGCTGTATGGGACTCGGCGGTCCGTGGGACGGCACGTCTTATGGCGCAGCTGAGGTCGATCAGGCCGCCGCGGTGGTCGACGCCGCACTGGGTGTCGGGATTGAGCTTTTCGATCATGCGGATATCTACCGCAGTGGAAAGTCCGAGGCTGTTTTTGGTGAAGTCCTGGCCCGCTCGCCGGGCCTGCGTGAAAAGATCCAGCTGCAAACCAAGTGCGGCATCAGGCTGGGGGAGCGCGGGCTGGAGACGCACTACGACCTCAGCCGGGAAGCCATCCTCGACCGGGTCAACGGGAGCCTGAAACGGCTCCAAACGGACTACGTGGACGTGCTGCTCCTGCACCGCCCCGATCCGCTGATGGACCCGCGCGAGGTGGCGGACGCCGTCGGACAGTTGATGGCGGAAGGCAAAGTGCGGCAACTGGGTGTGTCCAACATGTCCAGTGCGCAGATCGCGTTCCTGCAGGACCAGTTGGAGGCGCCCCTTGTAGCAAACCAGTTGGAAATGAGTTTGCTGCGCCGGGACTGGTTGGAGAGCGGTGTGCTGGTCAACCATGCGGAGGGGCTGGGGTACAGCTTTCCGTATGGAACCTTGGAGCACTGTATGGCCAAAGGAATTGAAATGCAGGCATACGGCTCGCTGGCGCAAGGGCGATACACGGGGGCGAAGTCCGAGGAGCTCTCGCCGGCTGAGTCGGCTGTAGCGGAGATGCTGGAACTGTTGGCGGGGGAGAAGAACACCACGCCGGAATCAGTACTGCTGGGTTGGCTGATGAAGCACCCGGCCAGGATATCTCCGGTAGTGGGAACCACCCATCCCGCCCGGATTGCGGCATGCGCCGACGCCGCCTCCGTGGCTGCCACCATGACCCGTGCCCAGTGGTACGGCCTGTGGGTGGCTGCCCGGGGAAACAACATCCCCTAACCCCGATTTAACCCAACCGAGTCGCACTGGTGCGCGTTACAAAAGTCTCAAAACGCGCACCAGTGCGACTCAGTGGGGTGTGAACAGCAACACATGGAGTACGCCTACTATGCGAGGCTGATCGGGGCCACCACCGAGTAGGTGCTCGAGTCACCCTGGATGGCCTGGCTGGGCTTTCCATCGATGCTGACGGGAATGTCGCCGGCAATGGTCACACGGTTGAGCTTGCGCGGCTGGCCATCATAGTTGTCCGGTGCATAGTGCTGGGTGATCCGGTTGTCGAACAGGACTACCTGGTTGGGTTCCCAGTTCACCCGGACCACGTTCTCCGGACGCGTCACGTACGCCTGCAGCAGACGAATGATGTCCTTGGATTCGGTGTTGGACAGCCCCACAATCCGGAGCCGCTGCGCGAAGCCCCCAATGAACAATCCGCGCTCGCCGGTTAAAGGGTGGACCCGTACCACGGGGTGGGCGGTTTCGAACTTCAATCGCGTGAACTCCTTGCGTCGCTCCTCAGCGTTGGAGTGCTCGAGATTCTTGGGCACGGAGTAGTCGTAGTCATTGGTGTGGATGGCCCACAGGTTGTCCGCGAAGCTGCGCAGTTCCTCCGGCAGGTCCCGGTAGGCGCCGGCCGAGGATGCGATCAGCGTCTCGCCGCCGTAGGCCGGAAGGTCGATGCTGCGCAGCGTGGACGCCTGTGGCGGGTTGACTACAAACGTGACGTCCGTGTGCCAGTTGTTGGCCGAGCCGTTCTCGCTGTCCACGGGAAGGACATTCTCCTCGCCGTCTACGGAGGCAACCGTAGGGTGCGCTTTGGTCAGTGGTCCAAAGTGCGAGGCGAACTTCACCTGGGCTTCGTCGGTGAGGATATTTGCCTCGCGGAAAACCAACGCCTTGTGCTCGTTGAGCGCTGCCCTGATCTGGGCCACGGTGTCCTCGCTGAGGTCTCCGCTGATGTCCAGCCCGCGGATTTCGGCGCCGATGCGGGAGCCCAGCTTGGCGAATTCGAGTTTGGTTTCGGTAATGACGGTCATTGTTATTTCCTTACTTGTTGTGATGGTTGCGGCGGGTGCCACGGGGTTGGTTCTAGGAAGCGTCGGCACCAACAGCGGTGCGCCAGCGGGAGAAGTGCCGTTCAAGGGCGACGAGCAGGAAGTTCACGCCAAGCCCCAACAAGGACACCGTAAGAATGCCGGCGTACATGTCCGGGATCAGGAAGCTGCTCTGCGCGTTCACGATCAGATAACCCAGGCCTGCTTTGGCCCCCACCATTTCCGCGGCGATCAGCACCAGGATTGATGCGGTGCCAGCCATTCGGATACCCGTGAAAATGGTGGGCACGGCGGACGGGAGAATGACTTTCTGGAACAGCCGGAAGCTGTTGAGCCCCAGCGAGCGCGCCGCCCTGATCAGGAGCGGGTCCACGGTCTTCACCCCGGCAATGGTGTTCAGGAGGACCGGGAAGAACGCGGCGTAAGCAACAATGCTGATCTTTGACTCCTCGCCGATGCCCAGCAGCAGCGTAAACACGGGCAGCAGAGCCAGCGCAGCGGTGTTGCGGAACAACTCCAGCAGAGGGTTCAGGACCGAGTTCAACCGCCCGTACCAGGCAATGAGCAATCCCAGCGAGACGCCTGCCACCAGTGCGGCGCCGAAGCCTGCCACGGAACGGGTGAGGCTGGCAGCGATGTGGCCCTGGATGGTGCCGGCTTCGAAGAGCTTGCCCCACGCCAGGAGTACTTCGTGCAGCGGGGGCAGGAAAACCCTTGTGGAGGGGCTGGCCAAGTACGTCGGCCCAAGTTCCCAGAGCGCCAGGAACGCCAGGATGGCCGTGGACTTCCAGAGAATTGAACCGGCCGCCGCGGTGACCCGTCGCACTTTGCCGGGTGCCGGCGTCGTTCCTTCAGCAGGATCCTGCGGGGAACGCACGACGGCGGCAGCTGGGTTGGCCGCGGTGCCCGCCGTGGACGCGGCTTTCGTATGAATGAGCGTGGTGGTCATCAGGCCGCGCTCCTTTCCTTGGTGATGGTTGCGGGTTCGTCAGGTGCGCTGCCGTCCGGCAGGATCTTGCGGTGTCCGGCGTCCTGGGCACGGCGGACTTCATCGTGCAGGAGCGTCCAGACCTGGTGCCGGTGTTCAACGAAGGCAGGGTTGGAACGGATGTCCTCGCCGCCGTCACGGTCCGGAATGGTGATGTCCACGATTTCCTTGAGGCGGCCCGGGCGCGCGCTCAGGACAGCGACGCGCTCGCCGAGGTACACGGCCTCGTCAATGCCGTGGGTGATGAAGACGATGGTCTTGCCCGTCGCTTTCCAGATCCTGAGGAGTTCATCCTGCAGCTGCTCACGGGTCTGGGCGTCCAAAGCGGCGAACGGTTCGTCCATCAGCAACACGTCCGGCTCGTAGGCCAGGCTGCGGGCAATGGCCACGCGCTGCTTCATTCCGCCGGAGAGCTCATGCGGATAGCGGTCCTCGAAACCCGCCAAGCCTACGAGTGCCAGGTATTCGCTGGCCTTCGCTGCCCGCTCGCGGCGGTTCAGCTTCCTGCCGTCCGGGCCCACTCCTTCAAGTCCAATGGAGACGTTGGCCGACGCTGTCCGCCAAGGGAACAACGCGTACTGCTGGAACACCACGGCGCGGTCCTTGCCGGGACCGGTGACGGCCTTGCCATCCACCAGGACTTCACCGGACGTCGGCGTCGAGAGTCCGGCCAGCAAGTCCAGCAGCGTGGTCTTGCCCGAACCACTGGGGCCTACCAAGGTGAGGAACTCGCCGTCGCGGACGTCCAGGCTGAGGGAATCGATGGCGGTGAGCCGGGTAGCGCTGGTTGTCTTGGTGGCCCGGACCGTGAATTCCTTGGTGACGTTCCGCAGGCTGATTTTCGCGGTCATGGCTATCCCTTCTTCGCGGCGAGCTCGTTGAACTCGTTCGTGTAGTACTTGGACGGCGTGAGCTTGTCCTTGACGATTCCCGATGCGTTGAGCCAGTCCTCCCAGCGGGTGAAGTCCTCGTCCTTGATCACCCCTGCGTCCGGGACCCCGGGGCTCTTCCAAAACTTCAGGTTTGCCGTGCTTTCGTTGCGCCCACGGCCATCGATGATCTTGGTGAAGCGGGCAATGACTTCGTCACGAGGGGTCTCCGCTGCCCACTTGATCGCTTTCGCAACACCTGTGGTGAAGGTGCGCGTGGTGTTCGGGTTCTTCTCGATGAAGTCGTTGCGGAGCACGATCTGCCCGCCGGCGAAGGTGCCGAACAGCTCCACGTCACTAAAGAGCGATCGCAGTCCGCCGGCTTCAATGGCCCGGTCCTGCAGGACGCCGCCGAGCGTTCCGGCGTCCACCTGTCCACGACGAATCGCTTCCTCGGTGTCGTTCGGCGCCAGCGGGACCAACTGGACCTGTTTGATCTCGTCCTGGCTGAGTCCGTTCTTGGTCAGCCAGGTGTTGATGACGGCTTCGTGGTGGGCGCCCAGCGTGTTGACAGCGACCTTCTTGCCGATCAGGTCACGCGGTTCCTTGATGGTGCTGTCGGCCTTCACGTAATAGCCGCTGAAGGTTTTCTCGTCGGAGCCGTAGTAGTTGGTCACGCCTTTGACTGGCGCGCCAGCTTCAATGAGCTTGACTACCGCTCCGGAGAACGCGCCGCCGAAGTCAGTCTGGTTGGTCGCCGCCGACTGGATGTCCTGCGGACCGCTGGTGGTGTTCCCTACCCAGTTGAGCTTCAGGTCACCCAGATAACCGAGGTCTGCGGCCAGTTCCGGAAAGGTCACGTTGTTGGCCGAGCCCTGGTACCGGAGTTCCTTGACCTCGTTACCGGGTTGGCCTGTTTGTCCAGCTTCGGCAGCGCCGCCGCAGCCGCTCACCGTCAGCGCTAGTACGACGGCGGCCGCGACGCTCAGCAGGGGCAGATGCAGTTTCATGGGAGCTACTTTCGATGGGTTGGAAGGTGTTGGGTAGCCGGCTGACGGAAGAGCTTGGGAACCCGTGCAACGGCTTGGGAACGATGTAAGCCCATTTCGGCGGCGGGTGGGAAGCGATGGGGTAACGCCTGGAAACGCTGCGAAACAGCCCGAAACAGGGCGAAATGCTGGGCCATTCCCGGCAACCGGAGGACACAAAGACGCCGCGTTGAGCCGCATGAACAACAGCGACTGGTGGGCCTGGCATGACTGGCGCGTACCGTCGTCGGACGTTCATACTGTTGGACCCCACAGTCATATGGGGTTTAGTTCGTATTGATCCTCACAACCGGCCGTATTTCTTCGCCCTCTGACCCGCCGGGCGGATACGGTAGATACATGACGTCTAGCATCGCCGCCGAGTCCATTCGGCCTACCCGCAACATTCCCGCTGATATCGCCCGTTCCTGGCTTCTTGTGAACGCCATGAAAACGGAGCTCTTTGACGAATCTGCGGGTTCACGGGCAGACGCCATCATCCTGGACATCGAAGACGCCGTGGATCCTTCCCAGAAGGACCTGGCACGCGAGAACGTCGTTAACTGGCTGACCGCCGGTGGCCAGGCATGGGTCCGCATCAATGACGCCACCAGCCCGTTCTGGGCCGACGACCTCGCCGGTCTCCGCGGCACCCCTGGTCTGCTCGGCGTGATGCTGGCCAAGACCGAATCCGCTGACCAGGTCACCGAGTCCTACCACCGCATGGACGGCAAGACACCCGTGATCGCGCTGGTTGAGTCCGCCCTCGGCATCGAAGAAGCCAACCACATTGCCCGCGCCCAGGGTGCTTTCCGCCTTGCTTTCGGCTCCGGCGATTTCCGCCGCGACACCGGTATGGCGGCTACCCCGGAAGCCATGGCCTACCCGCGCGCCAAACTGGTTGTCGCCAGCCGCGTGGGCAACCTGCCGGGCCCCATCGACGGCCCTACCGTCGGCACCAACCACCCCATCCTCCGCGAGCAGACCGGCATCACCGTGACCATGGGCATGACCGGCAAGCTGTGCCTGGCCATCGATCAGACCACGGTGATCAATGAGGTCATCAGCCCCACGCCGTCCGACGTCGCCTGGGCCACCGACTTCATGAACGACTTCGAAGCCAACGGCCGCGTCATCCGCGACGGTTCGGACCTCCCGCGTTTGGGCCGCGCCGAGAAGATCATGAAGCTTGCCGTGGCTTTCGGAGTCCAGCCTTCCCTGTAAGCATGCTGGTTCACGGCGTCGTTTGGGACTCCACATCGCCGGCGTTGAGGTTGTTCGCGCCGGAGGGGGAGTTCAGCGAGATTGCGTTGGCCCGGGGCTCAGCCCTGGGCCTGCGCGTTGTCCCCGGTCTGTGGTGCCTGGGCCATACCAAGGTCCACGGTCCGGGGGACCGCACGCATGTTCCTTGCCGTGGCAGTTCTCCGGCGGAGCGTGGCAAGCAATGCGGGGCCTGCTTTGCCCGCGACGATTCCCGGCTCATGCACGACTTTCATCGCGGCACCTCCGTTCCCACTGGCCTGCGGGCCTATCTGATGCAGCCGCACTGGCTCTACGTGGCCACCTTTGCGAACGGTGCCACCAAAGTGGGTACGGCCTCTGCGCAGCGCAAATGGAACAGGCTTGCCGAGCAGGGGGCCGTGCACGCTTCCTATGTGGCCCATGCCGAGGACGGCCGTGTAGTCCGCATTCTCGAGGACATGGTCACGCGTGAGCTCGGCCTTGTCCAACAAGTTCGTTCGGCCTCCAAGGTGGCCGGCCTCGTGGAGCCGCGTGCCGGCGTCGAAATTTTGGCGTTGAACCGTCAGCACGCCGGGCGGGTGCGCGATTTGCTGGGCGGGCTCGCGATGACCGGCTATTCCGTTGTGGAGGAAGAGTGGGACCGGCCCGCGCTGGCGGACCGGCTTTGTGATGCTGCCGACGAAGGGCGTCGCCACCCTTACCCGGCAACGTTCGACGCCGGCGGGCACGGTTTACGGGTCCACTCACTTTCCGGGGCCATCGCTTTGGCAGGTCTTCCGGACGCATCGGGTGCAGAGGTGGAGGGCAGCTTCGTGGCAGACCTGGGCACGCTGAAGGGCCGCAAGATCGAGTTCGGACCGCACCTCACGGCAATCCCGGCGCTGCAGGACTCCCTTTTCTGACGCCCTTTCCTGGTCGCCCTTCGGCAAAACCTTCCCGTTGTGAGGTCCGCTCTGCGGGGTATTTCGTGTTCTGAGGGCGCAGAGCGGGCCTCGCACCACCCCGGCCGCAACGCCCCGGTAGACTTGGACGGTGCTGAACGAATTCTGGGCCACCGCCTCCACCTCCTACAAAGCGCTGGTTTTCGGCGCCATGGGGTTGATCGCCGTCGGGCTCATCCTGTCCATCGTGGGGAACACGTCCGGCAACCAAGGGCTGGCCATGGCGTCGCTGCCCGTCATTGGCGTCGGGCTGCTGCTGCACGTCACTGGGCTGGTCATCCGCGGCCAGAAGATCCGTAAGAGCTACAAGAAGTAACGGCCACCCAAAGAAGCCGCTGCCTCCAAGCCCTCCCAGCCCGATAGGGTTGGAACATGAGTATCAATCCGGACCTGCAGGGCCGAAGCTACCCTGCCGCAGAGGTTTATGACGTCGGCCGCGAAAAGATCCGCGAGTTTGCCAAGGCTGTGAAAGCCAACAATCCCGCACATTTCGATGTGGAGGCCGCCAAGGCCCTGGGACACAGCGACCTCGTAGCACCGCCAACGTTTGCCATCATCGTTGCCCAGCGCGCTGATGCCCAGCTGGTGGAGGACCCGGAATCGGGAATCGACTTCTCCCGCGTGGTCCACGCTGACCAGCGGTTCACACACCACCGCCCCATCGTTGCCGGCGACCAGTTGGTAGCCGAACTTCATGTGGACGGCGTCCGTGCCATGGGCGGGGGAGCCATGATCACCACCCGCTCCGAGATTTCCACCGTTGCAGGCGAAAAAGTCGCCACCACCACCTCATCCATCCTGGTCCGCGGAGAGGGACAGTAACCATGAGCCCCACATTCGAAGAACTGACGGTCGGCCAGGAAATCGGCACCCGCAGCATCGAGGTCACCCGGCAAGACCTGGTCAAGTACGCAGGTGCCTCCGGCGACTTCAACCCCATCCACTGGAACGAAGCCTTCGCAACCTCGGTAGAGTTGCCGGGCGTTATCGCGCATGGGATGTTCACCATGGGTGCCGCCGTGCAGTTGGTAAGCGACTGGGCAGGCGACCCGGCCGCCGTCGTCGATTACCAGACCCGCTTCACCAAGCCGGTGCTGGTCGCCGATACGACCGGAACCGATGAGGCCGGCGCCGTCATCGACGTCACCGGTGTTGTGGGAGCGCTCGACGCCGATGCCCGCACCGCCCGCATTGACCTCACCGTTGTGGCAGCAGGGCTAAAGGTCCTCATGAAATCGCAGGCGGTTGTGAAGGTCTCTTGAACCAACTGAAGGCTTCTCCGCGACGCGCCACCCCGACTGAAATGTCGCGGTGGCGCGCCGCTGTTCTTGCTTCCTACGCGGCCAGTGGCATCGCCTTTGCCACTTGGGTGTCCCGCTTGCCCGCCATCCGCGACGGACTGAATCTCACGCCCGGCGGCATTGGCCTTCTGCTGATGTGCATGACCGTCGCCTCCTTCATCTCCATCTCGGCTTCGGGACTGATCGTGCTCAGGCTGGGCCCGAAACTCACCACGAGGATCGGCAGTTGCATGGTGGGCGCCGGCTTGGTCACCGTGGGCTTTGGCGCGTCCATCGCGGCAAGTCCGCTGGTGGTGGCAGCAGGCCTGGTGGTGCTCGGTCTTGGCACGGCAAGTTGGAATACCGCCTCCAATGTTGAGGGAGCCGCGCTGGAGCGCGCGTTGGACCGGCACATCATGCCGCACCTCCATGGAGCATTCAGTCTCGGCACTGTAGCCGCCGCCGGTTTTGGTGCCTGGGCTGCCGCGGTGCACATGCCGGTCTTCTGGCATTTCCTGATCTCGGGCGTTGTGGTCACCACCTCCGTGGTGACTGCCGGCTTCTGGTTCCGCGCGGAAAAGACAGCTGCTGCTACGCACACTTACCGGCCGGATGAAACGGACACTTTCCAGGACCCCTCCACCGGTCCGCTGCCCATCATCACCGGGTCACCGGAGACGCAGCCCGAACCAGGCAAGGCCGCTGCCCCACTCGACAACAAGCGGCTCGTGGCCCTTGCCTGGCGTGACCGCCGAACCCTCCTGATCGGCGTCCTGGTCCTCGGCCTGGCACTGGCCGAGGGAGCTGCGGGGGACTGGGTGGCGTTGGCGCTTGCCGACGGCCACGGGCAGTCCGATGCCGCAGGCGCAGTGGGTTACGGACTGTTCGTCACCTTCATGACCATCGGCCGATTCGCCGGCACGTCCATCCTCGACCGGTTTGGACGTGTGGTGGTGATGCGCTGGTGCTCGGCGACCGCCGTCGTGGGTCTTGCGCTCTTTGTCTTTTCACCGGTTCCGTGGCTGGCGTTTGTTGCCCTGGCTATCTGGGGCCTTGGCGCATCGCTCGGTTTCCCGGTGGGGATGTCAGCCGCCGCAGATGACCCCGTCCACGCCGCTGCACGGGTTTCGGTTGTCTCCACCATCGGCTACGGGGCTTTCCTCTGTGGGCCTCCACTGTTGGGCCTGTTGGCCGAACACTTCGGCATCCTGCACTCTTTGTTGGCGCCCTTGGTGCTCCTGGTGGTCAGTTTCTTCCTGGCCCCGCTCTCCGGGCAGCAGAAGGCCAAGTCCGTCCAGCCCAAGGAAGCCCGTTAGGCTTAATAGGTGACCCAAACACTGCTTTCCGAACTGACCACTGCTGCCGTTGGCGGCCCCGCGGGCAACTACGTTGAGGCCCGCACCGAGGCGGAGATCATCGACGCCGTCCGTTCGGCTGACGCTGCGGGCCAGAAACTCCTGATCATCGGAGGCGGGTCCAACCTTCTGGTCTCGGACGAAGGCTACCCAGGGACCGTGCTGAAGATTGCCTCCCACGGCTTCACCGTGAACTCCGAGGACAGCTGTGGCGGTGTTTCGGTGGTGGTACAGGCCGGACACAATTGGGATGCGCTGGTGGAACACTCCGTACTGCACGCCTGGTCCGGGTTGGAGGCTCTCTCCGGTATTCCCGGTGCCACAGGAGCTACTCCTGTGCAAAATGTCGGCGCCTATGGTTCCGACGTTTCACAAACAATCGCCGCTGTGCGGACCTGGGATCGTGAACGCAACGCAGTTCAGACCTTTACCAATTCCGAGCTCAAATTCGGATACCGCGACTCCATCCTGAAACAGACCACGGTTGAGGGGTCGCCCCGCTATGTGGTGCTGACAGTGGAGTTTCAGTTGCCGCTGGGACGGATGAGCGCCCCTATCCGTTACGCGGAGTTGGCCCGCGTGCTGGGCGTGGAGGCAGGCAAGCGCGCCTACTCCAACGATGTCCGGAGGGAAGTCCTCCGGCTCCGCGCATCCAAGGGCATGGTCCTGGATGCAGCAGACCGTGACACCTATTCCACGGGTTCGTTCTTCACCAACCCGATCGTGGAGGCAGAACGCGCTGCAGGGTTGCCGGATAACGCGCCCAAGTACCCCGCCGGCACGGACGGACTCATCAAGCTTTCCGCTGCCTGGTTAATCGACCACGCCGGGTTCGGTAAGGGCTTCGGGCTGGAGGAATCGAGTGTCTCAGGCGGCAGGGCATCCCTGTCCACCAAGCACACCCTCGCCATCACCAACCGGGGGACAGCATCGGCTGCGGATATGGTGGCCATCGCGCGCGAGGTGAGGGCCGGCGTCGTCGAACGTTTTGGCATTGAACTGCACCCGGAACCGCTGCTGATCGGCCTTTCGTTCTAAGGCAAACGCAGCTCTCGAGGGGTGAGCTCTCGGGGGAATGAGGGGGGTCTTTCGGTCGAGATCCAGCCCCTCGGCGAAGCGCCGGGATGGAATCCTAGCGTGTACGCCGCTCTGCAAGCGGCAGGATCTTGTTGAGCAACAGGAACGTCAGCCCGCAGCTAACCGAGCCCAGCAGGAAGATCTGGCTGAACGCGATACTCTGCGGCGATGGTCCGCTGGGCATGTACAGACTGGCAGCGGCGAAGCCCACCAAGCCCAGGAGCATGACGATGGCTCCGAGGAGGAAGCTGCGGACCTGTGCGGCGGCCGCCGGGTAGAACCAAGGTTCAGGGGCGTCGTCGTCGCGGTCGGAAACGGGCTGGCTGGCTGCGGCGGTTCCAATGAGGAGCGCGGCTGCGGCAGTCGCTACGAGGCTGGCTGTCTGGATGGCCCTCATCGACGGGGAGAGGCTGACGCCCGTTCCCACGGCAACGATCAGCCCGGCGCCAAGTCCCACCAGAGTGCAGAACCAGCCGGCGGTAGCCAACCACCGGCTCATCGGCCGCACAAACGGGGCAAGATCTCCAAAAAGCATGAATCCATCCTAGGATCCGCTGCTGGGTGAGGGCTGGGAGGCGCGGCAAGGTTCCCTGTGCATGCCAGTGCTTTTAGGATGAAGCATGCCCGCAGCCCACAAGAATCCCAGTCCGCGCGTCATGGGCCGTTTGCGGCTCGCCAGCCAAGGCCTGTTGGCCGGGGGCTTTCCCTCGGTAGCGGATGCGGTTCGTTGGATGACGGCCATGCAGGCCCAGGACCTTGGCCATGCGCTGTGGGCCGTGGGGCAGCGGGTACCCGGCACTCGTGCCTCGGACGTCAGGGCTGCCCTCGATGCCGGGACCGTGGTCCGTTCCTGGCCGATGCGCGGCACCTTGCACCTCCTGGCCCCCGAGGATCTCCGGTGGATTCTGGGCATCACCAGCGACCGCCTCATGTCCATGGTGGCCGGCCGGCATCGTGAACTCGGCATTACCCAGGACGACATCAGCCATTGCAGGGACATCGCGGTCAAAACCACGGAGGTGCTGAAGGCAACGGAGGGCGCACACGGCGCAACCCGGGAGCAACTGTTCCAAGCGTTTGAGGAAGCCGGCCAGATCACCACAGCACAGCGCGGGATCCACTTGCTGGGGAGCTTGTGCCAGCGCGCCTGGCTGGTACAGGGGCCGATGGCGGCATCCAGCGGGAAGGCGGGCGTGCAGCAACTGTTTGTGCCATTTGAGGAGTGGATACCTAAGTCCAGGGACCTTGGCCGTGAGGAGGGCATCGCGGAGTTGCTGTTCCGCTACCTCAGGAGCCACGGCCCGGCCACCATCAAGGATTTTTCGTGGTGGAGCCAAGTGCCGCTCACTGAAGCGCGTGCGGCTCTCACCACCCTGCAAGACCGGCTGGTCGAGATGCCGCTGGACGGCACCAGTTATTGGTTGTCACCTGAGGCGGCGGCAATGCTCGACGACGGCGTCCCCGGCTCACGCTCGTTGCTGGCTCTTCCCGGGTTCGATGAGTACCTGCTCGGTTACCAGGACCGGAGCCTGGTACTGGCACCCGAGTACGCCGAACGGGTAGTGCCGGGCAAGAACGGTGTTTTCAAGCGCATCATCGTCTCCGGCGGGGAAGTGGTGGGAACGTGGGCAAGAACCGTGAGCGGGAATTCTGTGGGCGTGGTGCCGGAGCCCTTCGCGGGGCAGTTGGGGACAGCCGCCGGGCGTTCCTTTGAGGCCCAGGGCAGGACCTACCTGAAATTCATGGCCGGCTGAAGAATGTTGGCCGATACTGCCGGCTGAACACACCCTACGACGTCGAAAACCCGCTTTTCCGTTGCTGCCCGGCAACTGCTGCCCAGCACGGAAAAGCGGGTTGAAGACGTTCGGGACGGCCAGGACTAGAGCTTGCCCGTCACGATGTTGAGCATGCGGCGCAGCGGCTCGGCTGCACCCCATAGGAGCTGGTCGCCAACGGTGAAGGCGCTGATGTATTCCGGACCCATTTCAAGCTTCCGGATACGGCCCACCGGAATGTCCAGGGTCCCGGACGCTGCTACGGGAGTCAGGTCCGCCATGGACGCTTCCTTGGTGTTGGGAACAACCTTGGCCCATTCGTTGTCCTTGGCCAGGAGGTTCTCGATTTCGGTCACGGACAGGTCTTCGCGCAGCTTGAGCGTGAGGGCCTGGGAGTGCGAACGCATGGCGCCGATGCGGATGCACAGGCCGTCCATGGCGATATGGTCTTTGCCCGCAGTGCCGTTTCCGGTGCCGAGGATCTTGTTGGTCTCTACTCCGGCTTTCCATTCTTCCTTGGACTGGCCGTTGCCGAGGTCGGCATCGATCCAGGGAATGAGTGAGCCTGCCAGCGGCACGCCGAACTGTGTGGCGTCAACGCCGGTGCGCTGTGCAGCGAGGACCTTGTGGTCGATTTCGAGAATGGCCGACGCCGGATCTTCCAGTTCGCTGCTGACCTCGTTATTGAGGGTGCCGAACTGGTTGAGGAGTTCACGCATGTGCCGGGCGCCGCCACCGGAGGCAGCCTGGTAGGTCATGGAGGTGCCCCACTCCACCAGGTTGTTCTTGAACAGTCCGCCGAGGCCCATAAGCATGCAGGAAACCGTACAGTTGCCGCCGATGAAGTCCTTCACACCACCGGACAGTCCGGCGTCGATGACGTCACGGTTGATGGGGTCCAGCACGATGATTGAGTCGTCATTCATGCGCAAGGTGGAAGCGGCGTCGATCCAGAGGCCATCCCAGCCACGGCTGCGGAGTTCGCCGTGGACCTGCTTGGTGTAGTCGCCGCCTTGGGCGGTGACAATAATCGGCAGCTTGGCAAGCGTCTCAATATCGAACGCATCCTCGAGCTTGCCGGCCCCATCAGCGAAGGACGGGGCGGCACCTCCTGCGTTCGAGGTGGAGAAAAATACCGGGTTGATGTTGGCGAAGTCGTTTTCGTCCTGCATGCGCTGCATCAGGACGGAACCGACCATGCCACGCCAACCGACCAGTCCAACGGACGGATTAGCTGCTGTAGTCATTCCCCCAGTCTAAACTTTCGGGGCGTAGAGCCGCTGTTGGTTACGTCACGCACGCACTGCACGACGACGCCACCCGCCCAGCTGCCCGGAGGGCCTAGCGCGGTGGCTGAAGGGTGCCGGCGTCGTGCTCTTGGAGCAACAGGGCCTTCCGCTTGCGCAGGGAGAAGAAGGCGCCGAAGGCGAACACCTGTGTGACGACGATCAGCACAATGATCCCGGCTATCTTGTTGCCGCCCAGGATCATGGTCAGTCCCACGATGGCTGAGATCAGGGCGAAGAGCGGCAGCAGCATATAGCCCAGCACGAACAGGGTTTCAGGTTTCTTCAGCATGCTCAGCTCTCTTGGCTTTCCTGGGTTGCGTTCCGGCGCCACGTGGTGAACCGGTAGTTGGTGCCGTTTTTGGCGGTGAGCCAGCCTTCGGCGGGGGCTACGGCGTCGAAGGTCCAGTCATCACCGAGTTCGGGGGCGTATGTGTCGCCCTCCAGATCAGCATCGATGATGGTGATCACGGCCAGATTGGCGATGCCCATGGATTGTTCAAAGATCTCCCCACCGCCGATGATCCACACTTTTTGACCGCCGGGCGCGAATTGCGATTCCAACAGGGCCGCGTCCAGGGAGGAAACCACGACGGCGCCCTCGGCCTCGGGCGTGGACGCCCACTCGGCGTTGCGGGTCACCACAATGTTGGTGCGGCCCGGGAGCGGACGGTACTTTTCCGGGAACGATAACCAGGTCTTGCGGCCCATGATGACGGGATGGCCGGTAGTGAGTTGGCTGAAGTGTTTCAGGTCCTCGGGCAAGTGCCACGGCATGGAACCGTCTTTGCCGATCACGCCGGATTTTGTCTGGGCCCACACCATGCCGATGCCGGTCATGCGGGCTGCGGTTTCCTGCGTGAAGATGACGCCGGGGAGCTGGGCCGGAACGTCGGAAGACGAAGTGCTCATACTGCGATCGGCGCCTTGATGGTGGGGTGGTGGCGGTAGTCCACAACCTCAAAGTCGTCCAGCGTGTAGTCGAAGATCGAGTCCGGCTTCCGGAGGATCTTGAGCTGCGGGTATTCGAATGGCTCACGGCTGAGCTGCTCGGCAACCTGGTCCACGTGGTTGTCGTAGATGTGGACGTCACCTCCGGTCCAGACGAATTCTCCGGGCTCCAGATCCAGTTGCTGCGCCACCATGCGGGTCAGCAGTGCATAGGAGGCAATGTTGAACGGGACTCCCAGGAACGTATCCGCGGAGCGCTGGTACAGCTGGCAGGACAGTTTGCCGTCCGCCACGTAGAACTGGAAGAACGCGTGGCATGGGGGCAAGGCCATGTCCTTGAGCTCGGAAACATTCCATGCCGACACGATGTGCCGCCGTGAATCCGGATTGGCGGCGAGGTTGGTCATGAGCTGGGACACCTGGTCAATGTGCCCGCCATCGGGGGTTGGCCAGCTGCGCCACTGCACGCCATAGACAGGGCCGAGTTCGCCATCGGCGTCAGCCCATTCATCCCAGATGGAGACGCCCTGATCCTGCATCCACTTCACATTCGAGTCGCCGCGCAGGAACCAGAGGAGTTCCACGGCAACGGACTTGAAGTGGACCCGCTTGGTGGTGATGAGCGGGAAGCTCCCGGCGAGATCGAACCTCAGCTGACGGCCAAAAACGCTGCGCGTTCCGGTTCCGGTGCGGTCCGACTTGTGCGTGCCGTTCGCCATGACGTCGCGCAGAAGGTCTTCATAAGGGGTGGGGATGCTCACGAGTCCAGCTTACTGGTCAGCCTGCCTCGAACCAGATCTATGAGAGTGTCGTCACGAATGCCCGCGTCGCGGGCCGTCCGGATCAAACCGTCGACGGCGGCAATCACCGCAGCGTCCGCCCGGACAGTGCCGTGGGGCGCCGGGGGCGGGCCGACGACGACAGTCCCGTTCCGTCGTCGTGATTCGATCAGTCCGGCCTGCTCAAGTTCCTTATAGGCGCGCGCCACGGTTCCCGCTGCGATGCCGAGGTCGGATGCCAGGCTGCGGACCGTGGGCAGGCGGCTCCCGGGTTCCAGGATCCCTACAGTGATCAGTGAGCTGAGCTGCCGTCGGATCTGCTCATACGGCGGGACGGGATCTGACAGGTCCACCGTGATCCCGGCAGTCATTGTGCGTGCTCTCCTCGCTTGGCAGGCGCGCCACGTGGGATGGTCCGGAACAAGCTCCGCACGGGCGTCACGGCCACGAGGAGCGCGATGATGGCCAAGGCAATGCCGATGGGGATCGCAGGGCTGGGGCCGATCGGATCGGGGCCGGGGCCGAGGGCAGGCGGGAAGACGTCATACCAGGCGTTGCCAGTGCTGATCAGCAGCGTGGCCGCCTGCCCCAGGCAATACGCTGCCAAGGTCCGGACGACCCTGTACAGGCTGATGGCCCTTAACGCGGCGTCCAGGCCGGCCTCTCCCTCACTTTCCGGGATACCACGACGGCGGCGTACGGCAAGGATGGCCGCGGCGCCGGCCAGCGCCACCACCACCGAGACGAGAACTGCTCCCGGCCAGACCTTGGGCCCAAATGGCTGCACCTCGCCGGCCACGGCGAAGGCGATCGCCACACCCAGTACCAGGACGCTGCCAATGGCAAACGAGAGCAGACCCCGGGAGACGGGTTGCCGCGGCCAGTGGTTTGGAGCGTCGGATGTTCCGTAGTTCCGGGCGATCAGGAGATCGCCTGCTGCGATGGCTGCCAGGAGGAGTACGGCCACTGTTCCCGTCAGCAAAGGAAATGCCCACGGTGCAGGTGTTTGCGCAGGCAACAGGACCACTGCGTAGCCGGCCACCAGAGCAAGCCCGCCCACGACCCCCAGTAACGCACCGATGGAGATGCTGAGCCGGGCTGCCCGGTGGGTACGGGGATCAGCGCGAAGCGTAGCGGCACTGGTGGTCTTGGCCGCCTTGAGCAGCGACGGCAGTTCAGGAACCCGCCACCACCACATCATCAGGAGCACCACCATGTTGAACAGGCCAAGGGCGTTGAACCAGGACGACTGCCATAAGGCGCCGGGGGCCGGTTGGGCCGCAAAGTTTCCAGCGATGGCTGCCAGCCCTGCGGCGATGGTCGCGACCGTCCGGAGCAAGCGGTTGGTGGCGATGATGCGGAGGACCCGGTTATTGTCGCTGTCGAGTGTTTCCAGCTGACGGCGGCGGGCGATGAGGAGGAGTATCAACCACGTTCCGACGGCAAGAAGCAACAGCGCGCCACCCAGCCAGGCGGCCAGTTCCACACCGGGGATCCTGCCTTCTTGTCCCTGCCCTATGTAGCCGTTGTTCACGGGCGGTGCCTGGTCCGGGGGAGTGGAAAGCTCCGGGGGAGTCGGGAGCACCGGGATATGCTCAGGCAGCGCAGCCACCCAGGCGATGACCACGGCTGCGTAGGCGAAGATCGAGGCGGTGGTCCACGCGAGTTTTCGGGGGAGGAAATCCCTGATCCTGCGGACTGTCAGTTCGGCGTATCTGCGTGGAGCCTTGGGCGCAGGGTAGCTCAGTTGACCCAACGCATGGACGGCGAGGCAGGCGAGAATGGGCCAGCCGAGTGCGCCGGCGATCTGCTCGGGAGTGGAAGGTGCGCTTGCCCCGACGGGATTGACGCGAAGGATCCCCGCGTTCATGGCTCCTTGCAGGGAACTGGCCATCCACCCGATGATTCCCACCCATAGCCCATGCGAGGCAACGGATTGGGCATCGGGCTTGGACCACACCTGCAGGCGAAGGAAAAGATAAACGATCACGGCGCCGACTGCAGGCCCAAGGAAAAGCAAAGGCGGCAGGTTTACATACACGGACAAGACCCCCATGTCTTTTGTATCAATGTACTAAGTATTTGATACAAAAGACATGGGGTCAAGCTCCGGAATCGTGTGGTCCTAGTCGTCGAAAGGCTTGACCTGTTCCACGGAAACAATCTTCCGCTCAGATCCACGCGCCACCTGGCAGACAATCACTTCGCCGGGAGTCAGGTAAGGGTCCGAGGCAGGAAGGAGTGCCTTCAGGCTCTGGGGCATGTGTTGTCCCAGCTGTTTCAACGCAGTAGGCAGCGCAGGGCGGTGCGTGCAGACGGCGATCGGAACCTGTTTGTCGAACAATGCCTCCACCGCTGCGGCTGTCTTCTTCGGGGAGCGGTGGTGGCTGTGCTCCGTGAGTGCCTCCACCAGTTTCACCTTGGCCCCGCTGGCCTTGGCATAAGGGGCGATCGTGGCAACGCACCGTGCCCAGGGGCTGGTGACCACCCGCTGCGGCTTCCACACCTCCAAGAGGCGCTGAACGGCAACTGCCTGCCGTTGGCCCGTCGCTGCCAGCGGACGGTCGCCCTCAGCCTTGGTCCATGAGGACCGTGGCTTGGCCTTGGCGTGGCGGATCAGCACCAGTGGCCAGGTGTCCAGCTCGCCGCGGATGTGCGCCTTCTCAAGGTATTCGAGCGGCTCCGTGTCGGTGGGGTTGCTCAGGAATGCGGCGGCCCTGTCAGGGCTGCACCACATGACGCTGTCCACTTCCTTGCCGTCGGGCCTGAGCTGGGTTCCGTTGACCCGGACAGCCCAGTACCGGACCACCTTCAAACCCGCAGACACATGGTAGTGAATTGCGGGAAGTGGTATGCCCAAGGGAGCCTGGAGGCCAATCTCTTCCCATACTTCACGGGCCGCACACTCAGGAACTGTTTCGCCGGCGTCGAGCTTTCCTTTGGGCCAGGACCAATCGTCGTATCGCGGCCGGTGGATGAGGAGAACCTCAAGGGCACCCTTGTTGATCCGCCACGGAATGGCGCCGGCTGCTACAACCGCCACCGACTCGCCGGGGTGGTCAGTCTGATCCGCCACGGGGGTATCGCTGTTCAAGTGGTTCCTCTACCGCCGTGCCGATGCCCGCTGGCGCGAACGGGAGGCCAGGAGCCAGGACTGCATGTCCAGCAAGGGCTTGCCGTCCTGGTCCAAGTGGTGCCTGGTCCAGTGTCCGTGATCGTCCAGGTGCCAGCTGGCGGTCCCGTCGTCAACATAGCGGCGCAGCAGGTCCATGACAGTAGCTGTGTCTTCCTTGCTGGCCAGCTGCACCAGCGCCTCTACGCGGCGGTCCAGGTTGCGGTGCATCATGTCGGCGGAGCCGATGTACACCACGGGTTCGCCACCGTTGCCAAAAGCAAAGACGCGTGAGTGTTCAAGGAAGCGACCCAGGACGGAACGGACCCTGATGTTCTCGCTGAGTCCAGGGACGCCAGGGCGCAGGGAGCAGATGCCGCGCACCACGACGTCAACCTTCACACCGGCCTGCGAGGCCCGGTAGAGGGCATCGATGATGGCTTCGTCCACCATCGAGTTGACCTTGATCTGTACCAATCCGGCTACGCCGGCCTGGGCGTTGCGGATTTCAGTTTCAATCCTGTCCATCAAGCCGGCCCGCACCGATCGCGGCGCAACGAGCAATCTCTTGAACGTGGACTTCGGCGCGTAACCGGAGAGCTGGTTGAACAGTTTGGACAAGTCCTCGCCCACTTGCTCGTTCGCGGTCAGAAGGCCAAGGTCCTCGTAGTAGCGGGCCGTGCGGGGGTGGTAGTTGCCGGTACCGATATGGCAGTAGCGGCGGAGGCCGTCCACTTCCTGTCGAACCACCAGGGACAATTTGCAGTGGGTTTTCAGGCCCACGATGCCGTACACCACGTGAACGCCTGCCTGTTCCAGCTTGCGCGCCCAGGAGATGTTGGCCTGCTCATCAAAGCGGGCTTTGATTTCAACGAGGGCCAGGACTTGTTTGCCGGCCTCGGCGGCATCGATGAGGGCGTCAACGATGGGGGAGTCACCTGACGTCCGGTAAAGGGTCTGTTTGATGGCCTGCACCTTGGGATCCGCGGCCGCTTGTTCCAGGAAAGCCTGAACCGAGGTGGAGAACGAGTCGTAGGGGTGGTGGAGCAGGATGTCCCTGCGACGCATCGCGGCAAAGACGTTGGCGGCCTTGGAGGTCTCGGACTCGTTGAGGTAGCGGGAGGTGTGCGGGACATGCTTGGGGTAGTGCAGATCAGCGCGGTCAATGGCGCTGATGGCGGACAGCCCACGGAGATCCAACGGTGCGGGAACGGAGTAGACCTCGGACTCTTCAACCCCGAGTTCCCGGATCAGCAGGGCCTTGATGTTCGGGTTGATGTCCGTGGTGACTTCCAGCCGTACCGGCGGGCCGAAGCGGCGGCGCAGCAGTTCCTTCTCCAAAGCCTGCAGGAGGTTCTCGGCGTCGTCCTCTTCAACTTCCAGGTCCTCATTGCGGGTGACGCGGAAGGTGTGGTGCTCCAGGACTTCCATGCCGGGGAAAAGCTTATCCAGGTGGACGGCAATGACCTCTTCCAGCGCGATAAACCGGGCTACGCGGCCCGGGATGGCGCCTGCACGCGGTCCGTCCACGGAAATGAGGCGGGGGAGCTGGTCCGGAACCTTGACGCGTGCGAAGAGCTCTTTGTCGCTGATCGGGTTGCTGACGATCACGGCAAGGTTGAGGGAGAGGCCGGAGATGTAGGGGAAGGGGTGCGCGGGGTCCACGGCAAGCGGCGTCAGGATGGGGAAGACCTTCTCCTGGAACATGATGCTGATCCGGTGGCGGGCATCCTCATCCAGTTCATGCCAGTGCATGATGTGGATGTGCTCGTAAGCCAGCGCAGGTCGGATCTGCTCAGCGAAGACCCTTGCGTGACGCTCCTGAAGCCTGTGGGCCTCTTCGCTGATCTGTTCCAGCACCTCAATGGGGCTCAGCCCGGCCGGGGAGGGCACAGCCAGGCCCGTGGCGATGCGCCTCTTGAGGCCTGCAACGCGGACCATGAAGAACTCGTCCAGGTTCGAGGCAAAAATCGACAGGAAACTGACACGTTCCAGGAGGAAAAGTTCAGGATCTTCGGCGAGTTCCAGCACACGGGAGTTGAAGGCCAGCCAACTCAGCTCGCGGTCCAGGAAACGGTCCGGAGAGATGTCGCCTTCCGGCTCCAGGCTCGGTGCGAATTCCGGAATATCGATGCGGTCCTGGGTGGCACGCGAGGCCGGCACTTCCGAGGATCCGAAGCGTGGGGGCAAGGTTGCACCCTTCGAGGTGGATCCGGCGGTGCCGACGGGGTCCGGCTGCATGGGGTTCTCCTAAGCTCAGGACGGGGTTTCCTCCCACATTACAAGCAATTGGGCTGCCCGAATCATAGATGTCATCGGCATTCCGTCCGGCAATCACGCCGGGTTAATTTTTGGTTAAAGGTCCATACATCACATCGGTGTCCCAGCGAACGAAACCGAGTTTCTGATATAGGGCTACCGCAGCCTGGTTGTCGGCGTCCACGTACAGCATTACTGCATGGAGTCCTTTTTCCTGAAGGTGCTGGATTCCAGCGACCGTCAGGGCCTTGCCCAGGCCCAGCCCTTGCGCCGCCGGAGTAACGCCCACCACATACACCTCGCCAATCGCCGGGTGTGGACCCTGGCGGGGATGGACTTTGGTCCAGTGGAAGCCCAGAAGCTCCCCGTCGGTGTTGACGGCCAAGAGGAACCCCTCGGGGTCAAACCAGTCCTCAGCCTTCCGGGCTTCGAGGTCCGCCAGGGTCATCGATCCCTGCTCAGGGTGGTGGGAGAACGCGGCGCGGTTGGCTGCCAGCCATGCTTGCTCATCCTGGCCTGGAACGAAGGCGCGGAGGGAGACTCCGTCCGGGAGGCCGGCGTCGGGCAGTGCTGAAGCAGAGGACATGAGCCGCATCTTCCACAGCTCACGGACCGGCCCGTATCCGAAGCGGGTAGCGAGCTCGGCGGCGGCCTCGTGGTTCCCGTGTGACCACGCGCTGAGTCCGTCGAGGCTCCTCTTGCCCTGCAAGGCGCCCAGCAGCCTTCCGGCCACACCCTGGTTGCGGTAGCTCGGGTGGACGGCCAGCTCCAGCACGCCGCTTGAGTCGGGCGCCTCGACGACGACGGCGATTCCCGCCAGGTCTTCAGCCGTGGCCGGATCGGAATCTTCGTCGGGTGCGTAAAGGGCCAAGGACAGGACCGAGTGGTCTCCGGAATCGACGCCCCGCAGCATCACCAGCGTCTGCTCCGAAAAAGGCGGGTTTCCGTCTGACTCCTCAGCTGCGGCGGCGAGGGTCTTGACGTCCTTGAGGAGATCGGGGTCCAAGGCGCCGGCGATGATCAGGACGGGCCAGTTTTCCGGGTGCGCGTGACTCATGATGCAAGGCTATACGTCCGGGGCAAGCTCCGTGATTTGAAGTCCCGCTGGAACGGAGGTAGTCTCGATATCTCGTTCGGCTTTGCGGCACTGTTAGTCAGCTTCCTAAAGCCAGCGCAGGGGGGATCCACCAGTGGGGTGGCCTCGATACGTTCGACCCGTATGTCCTCCACCAAGATTATGAAAGAGGCCGGAATCCGCAGGGATTCCGGCCTCTTTCATGTGTTGTCAGGTTTTGCGGATGGCGCCGGGGCCGCTCAGGCCTCGGAGAGTTCGTCATCCGGGAGTCGCACCAGCGTGAGCCGGTAGCCCACGTTGCGGACCGTGCTGATCAGGTTCTCGTGATCCACTCCGAGCTTGGCGCGAAGCCGACGGATGTGGACGTCCACGGTGCGGGTGCCTCCGTAATAGTCATAGCCCCAGACCTCCGTCAGCAGTTGTTGGCGCGTGAATACTCGTCCCGGGTGCTGCGCCAGGTACTTCAGGAGTTCAAATTCCTTGAACGTGAGGTTCAGCGGCTGGCCGCTGACACGGGCGGTATAGCTCGCTTCGTCAATCACGACGCCGGCGGCGCGGATCTCCGTCTGGGTTTCCTCTTCACCGGGAACCGCCCTTGCCATGGCGAGGCGAATACGGGCTTCCACCTCGGCCGGTCCGGCGGAGTCCAGCACGATGTCATCCACTGCCCAGGCCGAGGAGACGGCAGCCATGCCGCCCTCCGTAAGGATGAGCATGAGCGGAGCGCTGAGCCCGGTGGCTTTCAGCAGTTGGGTCAATGAGCGGGCACCCACCAAGTCCTTGCGGGCATCAAGGAAAACGATGTCCGTGGGATCGGTTTCAAGCAGGGCCGTGGGTTCTGCCGGGAGAATGTGTACGCGGTGGTTCAGCAACTCCAAGGCAGGCAAAATGTCCACCGATGAGCCGGTGCTGTTCGTCAGGAGCAGGATGTGCGACATAGTTCCTCCAATGGGCTGTACGCGCATCATCGGGCGTCGAAACCGGAGATTCCCGGCCGGTCACAGCGCATTGGCAGCCTCTGCCCGTTGTAACGGGATCAAGGCCAATACAGTGCGCCGTTGAAGTCTGAGTATACCCATCAGTGCCCTGCGACACATGGATTCGTGACGGGCGGACACCGGAATTACGACATATTGGGCCGGGTTAAGGCAGGATTGTCGAGAGGTCGTAAGGCGCATCGGATTGAGGTCGGCACACAGTGAAGTCTTGGAGCATCGGGGTAATTGGACTCGTGGCGCTGACCGCCATCGTGGCCAGCACCTTCGTTTCCCGGGAAGCCATGGTGGGCGTCGGCATTGCTGCCTCCGCGGCCGTGGGGATTGGCTGGCCGCATTTTCTTGGCGTCCCTGCCAAGAAAACCTTGGCGGCGGTGATCGGGGTGGCCGGTGCGGGATCTGCCGTGACCGCAGCCTACCTTCCGGCCCCTGGATTCCTGGAAGGAACGCCGGCGTTCATTGCCATCGGCGTGATGGCGGTCTTCGTGGTCCAGCTTGTCCGTGGAACGGGGCAGGCGCAGCGACTGGAATCAACTCTCGGATGCTGCGCCGGCGTCCTTTTGAATTGCCTTGGCGCAGGGTGGATTGCCGGCGCGCGGTTCAACGGAGTGAAGGAAATGGTCCTGGTGGCCGGCCTGAGCGCGGCAGTGGCCCTGATGGTGGGAATCATCCGATGGCCTGACCGCATCGTGGCTCCGCTGGGTGTGGTCATGGCCGGACTCATGGGTCCTCTCGCTGGTCTTGTATTCTCTGATATTGCAGTACTTCCCGCGGCGTTGGTTGGCGTGGTGGTTGGCTCCGTCCTGGTGTCCTTCCGGCGGATGACCACCCTTCGGCGCGGCCGCCTGAACATTCCGGCAGCCGTGGGGATGGGCGTTGCCCCCGTCTGGGCGGTGGGGGCCTTGGTGTACTTCATAGACAAACTACTCATCTACTAACGGTTAGGATGGCATCATGTCTGTACTCGCATTTGAAATCTTCTTCCTCGTTCTCCTTGGCCTGGCCAGCGTCGCCATGGCATGGTTTGCAGGTTTTGTCGTATACCGCCTTTTCAAGGGCCAGAAGTAAACTCTCCGGTCCTGCTCTCCAACAGAGGTATTCGTTGTGCCTATTGAGATCCCTACCGATCTGACGCCTGAACTCGTCCCCCTTTCCTGGCTCATTGGTGAGTGGGAAGGCCGCGGCCGGCTCGGCAGCGGTGACGAGGATTCCGAGCATTTCGTCCAGCACGTTTCCTTTACCCATAACGGCTTGCCGTACCTGCAGTACAGAGCCGAGACCTGGCTCAGTGACGACGACGGCGCAAAGTTGCGTCCGCTGACTGTCGAGACCGGTTTCTGGGCCCTGGAGCGGAAGCTCCAGGAAGGCGACGGCGGACCCGGCCTGATTCCGGCGGACATCGTCCCGGTACTCAAGACCGCCGATGACGTGGAAGAGCGCCGCAACAAAGACGGCGGCTTCGACATCTCGGTGTCGATTGCGCACCCCGGTGGCATCACTGAGCTTTACTACGGTCAGATCAAGGGACCCCAGATCCAGCTGAGCACCGACATGGTGATGCGCGGGAGCCACTCCAAGGAATACACCGCAGCCACCCGTATCTTCGGTCTGGTGGACGGGAACCTCCTGTGGCGCTGGGACGTTGCTGCCAGCGGCAAAGCACTCGAAGCCCACGCCTCGGCATTCCTGCACAAGGTGTCCTGACCCGGGGGCTTCACCGGACGTTCCAGCAAGCAGCCAGCGGAAGGAGCAGAAAGTGAACACCCACCTCAGGCCGAAAGGCTACGAGGGCCTCAAAGCCGTCTTCTTCAATGGCACCCTGAAACCTTCGCCGCAACCCAGCAACACGGACGGACTGATCAAGATCAGCCGGGACATCATGGAGAAGCAGGGTGTCACTACCAAACTTGTCCGGACCGTTGATCATGACATTGCCAGCGGTGTCTATCCCGATATGCGCCAGCATGGCTGGAAGACGGACGAGTGGCCCGGGATCTACCCCGATGTCCGCGACGCCGACATCGTGGTAGTAGCCGGCCCCATCTGGTTGGGTGACAACTCCTCCCAAACCAAGAAACTCATCGAGCGGCTGTATGCGCACTCGGGCGAGCTGAACAGCAACGGCCAATGGGCGTTCTATCCCAAGGTGAGCGGTTGCCTCATCACGGGCAACGAGGACGGCATCAAACACTGTTCCATGAATGTGCTGTACAGCCTCCAGCACATCGGTTTCACCATCCCACCCCAGGCGGACGCCGGGTGGATCGGTCCCGTGGGTCCCGGCCCCAGCTATCTGGACGAAGGGTCGGGTGGTCCTGAGAGTGATTTTACTAACAGGAATACCACCTTCATGACCTGGAACCTGCTCCATATGGCCAAAATCCTCAAGGATGCCGGGGGCATCCCGGCTTACGGCAACCTGCCGGAGGAATGGAAAGCGGGTACCCGGTTCGACTTCGAAAACCCGGAATACCGCTGACCTTAATTATTTCCACCCACGGAATACTGCTGAGCTGCAAGGACTTCTACTACATATGACTTACACGAGCCCTCTGTTGTCGCGCCCCGGCGCCGTCGAGGACACCGGCCTGGACGCCGGCGTCGCTGCCCACTATGGCGAGCCGCTGCGTGAGCAGCGTGCCTTGGCAGCCGGCACCGCCGTCGTCGATCTCTCGCACCGCGGGGTGGTGACGGTGTCCGGACCGGACCGGCTGAGCTGGCTCAACACGTTGTCCTCGCAGCAACTCACCAACCTGCAGCCCGGAGTCGCCAGCGAGCTCTTGATGCTGAGTGTCCAGGGCCGCATCGAATTCGATGCCAGGGTGATTGACGACGGTGATACCACGTGGCTGATTGTGGAGTCCGCAGAAGCCGCGCCTTTGGCAGAGTGGCTGAACAAGATGAAATTCATGCTCCGCGTCGAGATCACGGACGTCTCGGAACAGTGGGCCGTGCTGGGCTCCACCAAACCAGTGGAGCAGCTGGCCTCCCGCTTGGTGTGGGAGGATCCGTGGCCGCATGTCAGCCCGGGCGGCTACGCGTACAGCATCGTTGCGGAGGAATCCCATCCCGGGCTTGAGCGTCCTTGGTTCGAGTACCTCGTCCCAGCGGCCGGGCTGGAAAGCGCCGTTGAAGGCCTTCCGTTGGCGGGGGCTTTGGCTGCCGATGCCCTGCGGATCGCTGCTTGGCGTCCCCGCCTTGGAGCCGAGACGGACGAGAAGACGATTCCCCACGAGCTGGACCTCCTGCGGACATCAGTCCACCTGAACAAGGGGTGCTACAAGGGCCAGGAGACCATCGCCCGTGTCCACAACCTCGGCCACCCACCCCGTCGCCTCGTCTTCCTGCAGTTGGATGGCTCCCAGCACACTCTCCCCGCTGTTGGCAGTGTTGTATTTGCCGGAGAACGCAAGGTGGGTACCCTGACATCTGTGGCGCAGCACTTCGAAATGGGACCCGTGGCTTTGGCCGTGGTGAAGCGGTCCGTTTCAGCGGAGGAAACCCTGACAGTGATGGATGGCGAGGAGCCGTACGTCGCTGCCCAGGAAGTGATCGTCGCCCCCGACGCCGGCCAGGTTGTTGGGCGCCAGACCGGATTCCTGAAGGGACCCCACCGATGAGCCACCTGAACCAACCCGCAGGTTCCGAGCCCGCCAGCCCTGGGACAAACGCCGACGACGAGACGTTGGCGCTTGCCCACGCCCTGTTCGATGCCGCCCGCGAGGGCAACACCGAACTGTTGCGTGGCTACTTGTCCGCCGGTGCCCCGTCCACGCTGACCAACGCGGCGGGGGATTCCTTGCTGATGTTGGCCGCCTACCACGGGCACGAGGAAGCAGTGCAGTTGATCCTCCACCACGGCGCTGATGTCAATGCGGCCAACGATCGAGGCCAGACGCCGCTCGCAGGCGCGGTTTTCAAGGGGTACACGGGCGTGGCGCGGATTCTGTTGGACGCAGGCGCAGACCCCGACGCCGGAACCCCCACCGCGCGCGAGGCTGCGGCCATGTTCGCCCGGGCTGAGATCCTGGTCCTCCTGGGCTGAGAAAACCCGCCCCCAGGCAGCCCGGTCGCCCAGCGGCCGGGCTTACTTGCGGCCCATATATTCCACGTGGAATAGTTGTAGTGGAATATACGTACGGAAAGGGGTCGACCATGCCCAGAATTTCCGATCCGACGCCATTGGGCGTCGCAGCCCTGGCCCTGTTGGCAGAGGAACCCATGCATCCGTACGAGATGTATCAACTACTGATGGCCCGCCACGAAGACAGACTGGTCAAGGTACGTCCGGGAACGCTCTACCACGCCGTGGGCAGGCTTGAGGAAAGCGGACTCGTGGAGGCCACAGGAACAGGCCGGGAAGGCAACCGGCCCGAGCGGACCACCTACCGGATCACGGATGCCGGACACCAAGCCCTCGACGCCCGGCTCCAGGCCATGCTCTCCACGCCCGTCAATGAGTACCCCCTGTTTCCGCACGCCATCGCCGAGGCGCATCACCTCCCTGCGGACGTGGTGAAGGAACTCCTGGAGGAGCGGGTCGAGGCGCTCAACGCCGATCTCGACTTCCTGGTCCGGGCGGAGGCCACCGTGACGGCCAAGGGACTTGCCCGCAAGTACTGGATTGACATCACGTATCAACAAGCAATGCGCCGAACGGAGATCGCGTGGATCCGCGGCCTCCTCGAGGAGTTGGGCAACGGGCACCTGCCCTGGGACGAACCCCTGCCGGCTCCATCAAACATTTCACCCGAGCCAAAGGAATCCCTTGGAAAACGTAGCTAAGCCGTGGCCGGCGCTCTGGTCACTCGTGGTGGGCTTCTTCATGATCCTCATCGACACCACCATCGTGTCGGTCGCGAATCCGCGGATCATGGAGGGCCTCAGCACGGACATCAATGCCGTCATCTGGGTCACCAGCGCCTATTTGCTGGCGTACGCAGTGCCCCTGCTCATCACCGGGAGGTTGGGGGACCGGTTCGGACCAAAGAACCTTTACCTGATAGGCCTGGTGGTCTTCACCCTGGCGTCCTTGTGGTGCGGCCTGTCCGGTGACGTCACCATGTTGATCGCCGCCCGTGTCCTCCAAGGCCTGGGTGCAGCCATGATGACACCCCAGACCATGGCCGTCATCACCCGCATCTTCCCGCCGGACCGCCGGGGTGCAGCCATGGGGCTGTGGGGCGCTACCGCCGGCATGGCCGTGTTGGTTGGCCCTATTCTTGGCGGCGTGCTGGTGGACAGCCTGGGCTGGCAATGGATCTTCTTCGTCAACGTCCCCATTGGGATCGTGGCCTTCATCCTGGTGATGCGTTTCGTACCGAAACTGACTACCCACACGCATTCGTTCGACGTCCTCGGCGTGGTGTTGTCCGCCGTCGGTATGTTCCTGTTGGTTTTTGGCATCCAGGAAGGCCAGACGTACAAGTGGGGAACGGTCACCGGATTCGTCACCGTTTGGGGCCTGATCATCACCGGGCTGGTGGTCCTGGTTCTCTTCGTGCTCTGGCAATGGCTCCTTGAACGCCGCGGCGGGGAACCCCTGCTGCCGCTTGGCCTGTTCAAGGACCGGAACTTCTCCCTGGGCAACACCACCATCATGGCCGTCGGTTTCACGGTGACGGCGTTCCCGCTGCCCACCATCTTCTACTACCAGACGGTCCGCGGATTGACGCCAACCCAGTCGGCGCTGCTCATGATCCCCATGGCCATTATTTCCGGTGCCCTGGCGCCGTTCGTGGGCAAGCTCATTGACCGCGCGAATCCTCGATACTTTGCCTCGTTCGGCCTGCTCTGCATGGCAGGAGCCCTCTTCTGGACCGCTGCCCTGCTGGGACCGGATACTCCCATCTGGATGTTCCTGCTGCCCAGCGCGCTGCAGGGTGTTGCCAACGCTTTCATCTGGGGACCGGTGTCCAATGCCACCACCCGCAACCTGGAACCGCGCCAGGCCGGAGCAGGGTCCGGTGTCTTCAACACCACCCGCCAAATCGGTGCTGTCCTGGGATCGGCGGCCATCGCTGCCCTGATCCAGTCGCGGCTCTCGGCGGAACTGCCCGCAGCCCCCGCCGGTGCTCCGGTGGGCGAAGCTTCCATGAGCGGTGTACTGCCGGAAGCCCTTCATGCAGGATTCTCGACGGCGATGAGCCAGTCAATCCTGTTGCCTGCCTGCGCGATTCTGCTGGGTGCCGTGGTGGCACTGTTCTTTGGTAAGGCGAAACCTGTACAGGGCTGGAACAGCAGGTCCGCACCGGAAACCGCCAAGGCTGATCTCAACACCTAGGGTTTTCGTACAGATGATGCCCTTGAGAAGGCTCGTAAGGGCACCATCTGTACGAAAAAATCCGGGGGAGTCAGCCGAGCAGGACGCTGGCGTGGAGCCCGCCCGTGGCAAAGCCAAGGCTGCGGGCCATCGCGAGTGCCCCGGTATTGCTGACGTCGGCCCTCCATTGCAGGGTCAGGCCCGCGGCCAGGGCTTCATGGGCAGCGATGGACGCGGCCAGGGTTCCCAAGCCTCGGCGACGCCACGGAGGTGCCACCAGAACGCCCATGTTGGCCAGGATGCCTTCCCATTCGGAGTAGGCGCCGCAGGCCACGGGGGTGGGCGATGCTTCGTCAGGGTGCATGATGGTGAACCGGTGTTCCAGGCCCTGCAGCCCCACCTCATTGACATCGTCCGGAGGGCACTGCGCTTCAAGGCTGATGGCTTCCGGGTTGCCCTGGGAGACTGTGAGGTCGTCGGAGGGTTGCTGCAACGGCAAATCGTCAGCGAAGAACAGGGCCGTTGATCCCAGCCCGTGCCCTCCGTGGGAACGGGTCAAGGTCAGCAGGGTCACGTGTTGGGCGAGCTCTGTATCAGGAAGTCCGACGGCGGCGTCCAGGGCCCACTGCGGCCCCACCAGTGCCGAAACTCCGAAGAGCCTCAGGAAGACCACCGCCCGGGCTGATTCGTCCACGCGGGTGATGCGGAGTGCGGGGTCGCCGGGGTCCGTGGTCGAGTTGGTGAGCCGGGCCGCTGCGGTGGCGAAAGCGTCGTCGTCGAGCCCCAAATGGCGAGCCCACGCCAGCTGGATAATGGCAGCGGACGTGGGCTCAAGAGTCATGGATTCAGCCTAGCCGACTAGCCGAAAAGCACAGATGCTTCGTCGTAGCGGTGCTGCGGCACGGTCTTGAGCTTGCCCAGGGCTTCCTCGAAGCCCACGTGGGAGATATCCGTTCCCTTGAGGGCCACCATGGTGCCCCAACGTCCGTCCACTACGGAGTCGATGGCCGCCATGCCCAGACGGGTTGCCAAAACGCGGTCGTAAGCGGTGGGGACGCCGCCGCGCTGGATGTGGCCGAGAATCGTGGCGCGGGTTTCAATGCCCGTGCGGGCCTCGATCTCAGGGGCCAGCTGGTCGGCGATGCCGCCCAGGCGGGGACGGCCAAAGGTGTCCAGCCCGCGCTCGGAGTGCGGGGACTCCATGTGGTCCGGAACGAAGCCCTCGGCAACCACTACCAGGGGCGCACGGCCACGATCGTGGGCTTCCTGGACCCATTCAGTGATCTCCTCGATGCTGACCTTCTGCTCGGGGATCAGGATGGCGTGCGCACCGGCGGCCATGCCCGCGTGCAGGGCGATCCAACCGACATGGCGGCCCATGACTTCGGCGATCATGCACCGGTGGTGGGACTCCCCGGTGGTCCGGAGGCGATCGATGGCCTCCGTGGCGATCTGGACTGCGGTATCGAATCCGAAGGTGTAGTCGGTGGCATCGAGGTCGTTGTCCACGGTCTTGGGGACGCCGACGATTTTCAGTCCGGCGTCGGTGAGGCGCTTGGCCGCTGCCAGAGTACCCTCGCCGCCGATGGCGATGATCGCGTCAATGCCCAGGCGTTCCATATGGGCTTTGATGACGTCCGGGCCACCGCCATTTTCGAACGGATTGGTGCGGGACGTGCCCAGAATGGTGCCACCCTGCTTGGCGATACCGCGGACCATGGTGCGGGGAATGTCAATGACATCACCTTCCACAACACCACGCCAGCCGTCACGGAAGCCCACAAATTCCTGGCCGTGGATGGCGATGCCCTTGAGGACAGCTCCCCGGATCACTGCGTTGAGGCCGGGGCAGTCGCCACCGCTGGTAAGAATGCCAATTTTCATGTTTGCTCACTCATGGCTTGGAGGAATACGTGCAGAGCGCCACGCTGAGCTCCCCATGATTGTAGACGCGCATGTGGGGTGGGACACAAACGGTTACTTTTGAACCCGGCCGTGCGGTATTGGAAACGTGGCTGAAAACAAAGGAAGCGCCCCGCCTGGTGGCGGGACGCTTCGCGTGCTTTGTGACCGGGACTTACCGGGAACGCTGGCTGATGAACGATTCGAGGGCGATCTTGTTGTTCTGGTCCGGCAAGAGCAGCCAGCCCAGGATGTAGATCACGAACGCGGGCCCTGGCAGCAGGCAGAAGAGCAGGAATGCTACCCGGACGTATGCCACGTCCACCCTGAGCTTTGCCGCGATTCCTCCGCAGATGCCGCCCAGCCAGCGTTGCGGTCCACGCTTCAGGCCGAAGCCCCTGACGATGCTGAAGAACTTGTCCATGGCTACAGACTTCCCTGTTGTGGTTGCTTTGTCACTTCGTGGTGGTCACTTTTTTGGAACCCTTGCGGGCGGAGAGGAGTCCTCCCACTACCAAGGCCGCTCCGGCGCCGATCATCAGGCCTATCAGCACGTAGGTGCCGTTCAGTGTCACCCACCCGAGCGTTGAGATGACGATCAAGGCCGCCAGGGCTATCACGATCAACCCCCACACCACGGTGCCGATCCGGGCTTGCCGGGGTTCGTCGTCGTCCGCGTGCTCCACCTGGAAGCTGCGCTCCAACGGCGGCGTCAGCGGGATTTCCTGGAGCCGTGGCTTGGGCAGGGCTTCGGTGGGGCGCGTTTCCTGGGGCAGAGGTGCTGTGGGCTGGGTTTCGGTGGGGCGTGCGTCCTTGGGCAGCGGCGCTGTTGGCTGGGCGTCGTTCGCCTTGCCTGGCTCGTTGGTGCTCATGTCAGTTTCCTTCCTGGATGGTCACGTTGCTGAACGTGCCGTCGATTTCCACCACGAGGTTGGCTCCGGGCTTCCCGGTGTTGTACAGGGTCCGTTCGTCCTGGAGCCGGCCGCCGCGGTCCGAGCCGCGTTCGTTGAGGTTGCCGAAGGTCATGTCCGCCCTGACTTCCACAGGCACGTCGTCGGGAATGATGACCGTGACGTTGCTGGCGGTCGCATCTACAGGGATGGTGACTTCGGAAATCAGCGGCGGGGTCAGGGAGATTTCGCTCAAGTCCAACCGTCCTTGGGCGCCGGTGACATTGATGCCCAGCCGTGCTTGGTCAAGGCTGGTGGGCGTCCAGTTGACGTCGTGGAAAGTGAAGCGGTCTCCGTCCCGGGGGACCACGTTGAAGATTCCGCCGATGATCAGCGCGACCACTGCGAGGAAGCCCAGGAATCCTGAGGTCCGGCCGCGGAGTCCGGCAACCAGGATGCCCAGGCCCAGGACTGCGGCGCCGGTGGCCCACACTACGGCGTTGGCCGAGTTGCCCAATTCAATGACATTCCCGGCGTCGAGGGCTTTCAACGTGCCGCCGGCCAACAACGCAGCACCGGCAGAAACCGCCACGATCGCAGCCCCGGGCCCCTTGCGCTTGGGGGCGGCGGGCTTGGGCTGCCAGTCCTGCGGGCCAGTGGGGCCCTGCGGGGGACGGGGGCCGGCCGGATTGGACGGGCTGTAAGGACCCGACGGCGCGTACGGGCCCGACGGCGGTACGGCGCTGGCGCTGTGGCCATGGGGTTTTGTGCCGTGCTGGCCGGCCCCATAGACAGGGACGCCTGTGTTGCTCGCGGCCGGAGCGCCGTAGGCGGTAGACGGCCCGTAGGCCACTGGCGTTCCGGCTGCGGTGGTTCCGTACGCGGCGGTCTTGCCGGGTGCCGCGGAATAGTTCTGCTGGCTCATGGGTGGAGCTCCCTTCGGAGCCTTGTTGCGTTGGACCAGGAAGTAGATGAGGTAGAAGATGCCACCCATCCAGAACAGCGTCCAGAACAGGCCGGGCAATCCGTCCCAGCCCCAACCCCAGAATCCACGGCCCAGGCTCGGGAGCCCGATGATCGTGGTGATCAACGCGCCGGTCATGCCTCCGGACCAGCGGCCGGCAGCTGCTTCCTGGACGTGGATGCGGCCATCGGGCTCAGGCAGGAGGGCCCAGGCAATGCCGTAAAGCAGCACCCCTACGCCGGCGAAGACTGCCAGGACGATGAAGATGCCCCTCACAATCAGCGGGTCGATGCCGAAGCGGTGGGCCACACCGCTTGCCACGCCGCCAATCCAGCGGTCCGGTCCGCGACGGATGCCTTGGTTGCGGATCCAGTCGAAGAAGTTCTCCTGGGAAGCGGCCGGAGCGGCGCCGGCCGGCGGGTAGTTTCCGTTTTCCGGACCAGTTCCCGCGGAAGCGCCGGCGGTGGGCTCTTGCTGTGAGCCGGAGGTGCCGGCAGTGCCTGGCGTTCCGGGTTCCTCTGGATTCATGCTGTTCGCGTTCATACTTCGATCCTGCCGCCCGCCCGTCCTTCCCTCTACTGGGGGATACCCTGAATGATCCCTGAGGGACCCCCGAACAACGCTTGTTTCCAGTCCGGGTCACCCTTATCCGTGTTTGGATTGGTACATGACAACCGCTGTACAACGCCCCGTGCTGGTTCGCAGCAGCGACCGCATGATTGCCGGCGTCTGCAGTGGGCTGGCCGATCACTTGGGATGGCCGGTCAAGTTCGTCCGGCTTGGCATGATCCTGGCGTGTTTCGCCGGCGGCGCAGGCGTGGCTTTTTACGCGTGGCTGTGGACCATGGTTCCCACTGCGGATGAGAGCGCCAAGCGCAATGCCCGCCGTCCGGCGTCGCCCATTGCTCCTGCCGTGAGCCTGCCGCCGGTACCTGGGCCCAGCGGTGGAACCACGCCTGCCGGATTCACGCCAGTCGGTGGAAGCCACCAGGCATCGAAAACATACGACGCCGGATGTCCACCATCGGCGGCAGGCGCAACTCCTGTTCTTGGTTCCGGCCCGGTGGGCGGGCCGTCTTCCGGGGTAGCTGCTGAGCATCCGGTCTCGAGCGTCAGCGACGTCCTGGGCCGTGGTCCTATTCCCGCTGCTGAACCTCCGGGATTCGGCAGTCCGTCCGCCGCATGGGACTGGGCGGACAGCGCCGGTGGGGGAGGCCTGGCATCGTGGTTCTCCTCACGGCGCATTCAGTATGGCAAGGAAATCCTTCTCGGCGCGGCCCTGCTCCTGGTGGCCGCAATCCTGGTGGCCCGGCAGTTCGGCGTCGACGTTCCCCTGGGGACCCTCATACCGGCCGCGGCAATCCTGGGCGGTGCGGCCATCGCCTGGATGCAGCTCGACGAAACGCGCAGGGCCGGCCTGGTGGACAAGACGAAAGCCGATCAAGCCGGGGGCTGGGTCCGGCTGGCAGCCGGCCTGGCGCTGGTGGTGGCGGGCGTTCTGGTCATGGTGTCCGGCTCGGGATCGTGGGAGCAGACGTGGCTGGCGCTGCTGGCGTCCGTGGCCGTCCTGGGCGGCGTTGCCCTGGTCCTGTTGCCCTGGGGCCTCAAGTTTTGGAAGGACCTGGAAACCGAACGGGCAGGCCGCATCCGCGAGACGGAGCGCGCCGAGATCGCCGCGCATCTGCACGATTCCGTGCTGCAGACCTTGGCGCTGATCCAGCGCAGGGCGGGGTCGGAACAAGACGTCGTGCGGCTTGCCAGGGCACAGGAACGCGAACTCCGGGCCTGGCTTTTCAGTGATGCAGCCAAGGAATCGGGGCTCCTGGCCGAGCGCATCAAAGCCGTCGCAGCGGAGGTGGAAGACTCCCAGGGCCACGCGGTAGAAGTGGTGGCGGTGGGCGATACGGACATGACGGAACGGCACGAGGCCATGGTGCAGGCAGCCCGGGAGGCGATGCTCAACGCCGCACGGCATGGCGGCGGAACGGTGTCCGTGTATGTGGAGAGTACTGCGGGCACCACGGAAATCTTCGTCAAGGACCGCGGTCCCGGTTTCGATCCGGATGCTGTTCCGGTCGACAGGCTGGGCGTCAAGGAATCGATCATTGGCCGGATGAAGCGGCACGGTGGCACAGCGACCATCAACAGCAGCAGCGACGGAACGGAAGTCCGGCTGACCCTGCCGTCCGCCAACGGCGACGCGGGCGAACAGCGCAACAACGAAGCCCGGAACAACGAAGCCCGGAATGGAGAAGCGAAGCAATGAGCACCAACCCCCAGAATGGTCCAGGACGCACGGTGCGGGTGGTGATCGTGGATGACCACACCATCTTCCGGTCGGGGCTGAAAGCCGATCTCGATGCCCGCATGGACGTCGTAGGAGAAGCCGGAACGGTGGAGCAGGCCATCGCCGTCATTGCCGAAGCCCGCCCGGAGGTGGTGCTCCTGGACGTTCATCTTCCCGGCGGACTGGGCGGTGGTGGTCGAGAGGTCATTGCTGGATCGGCCGCGTTGCTGGGAACCACCAGTTTCCTGGCGCTCAGTGTTTCGGACGCAGCCGAGGACGTGGTCTCCGTCATCCGTGCCGGTGCCCGGGGCTATGTCACCAAGACCATCTCAGGCAAAGAGATTTCCGATGCCGTGATCAGGGTGGCCGATGGAGACGCCGTCTTTTCACCCCGGCTTGCGGGCTTTGTGCTGGATGCGTTCGGTACCGCTCCGGCAGATATTGCGGATGACGAACTGGACAAGCTCTCTGCCCGCGAACTCGAAGTCATGAGGCTCATCGCGCGGGGATACAGCTACAAGGAAGTCGCCAAGGAACTCTTCATTTCCATCAAGACCGTGGAGACCCACGTTTCTGCCGTCCTCAGGAAGCTCCAGCTCTCCAGCCGCCACGAGCTCACCAAGTGGGCGGCCGAGCGCCGCCTCCTCTAGCGCCCTCCCGCTTCCCGTCGGGCTTTCCCGATCGCGCTCCCACGTCCCGAGCCTTAAACGAAAACGCTCTTCCACCGGCCTCGGTGGAAGAGCGTTTGCGTTGGCTGGCTGCTACTTGGCCTTGCCCAGGAATTCCTGAATGCGGCGCACACCCTCGGCGAGGTCTTCGTCGCCCAAAGCGTAGGACAGGCGGACGTAGCCGGAGGGGCCGAACGCTTCGCCCGGAACCACGGCTACCTCAACCTCGTCGAGGATGAGGGTGGCGAGTTCAGCAGAGGTGGAAGGACGGACGGGACCGTTCGAGGTCTCAAATTCCTTACCCAGCAGTCCGCGGACGTCCGCGTACACGTAGAAGGCGCCGGTCGGCGTCGGGCATTCAACGCCCTCAATCGCGTTGAGTCCGGCGACGATCGCTTTGCGGCGGCGGTCGAAGGCAACCTTCATTTCGTCGACGGCGGTCAGCGGACCCGTGAGGGCAGCGGCGGCGGCGACCTGCATGATGTTCGAGACGTTGGACGTCGCGTGCGACTGCAGGTTGGTGGCTGCCTTGATGACGTCAGCCGGCCCAATCATCCAGCCCACGCGCCATCCGGTCATGGCATAGGTCTTGGCAACGCCATTGAGGATGACAACTTTGTCGCCCAGTTCCGGAGCGGCGGTGGCGATGGAGGTGAACTCCACACCGTCGTAAGTCAGGTGCTCGTAGATTTCGTCCGTAACAACCCAGAGGCCCTTGGATGCAGCCCACTTGCCGATCTCCGCAACCTGCTCCGGGCTGTACACGGCACCTGTGGGGTTGGACGGGGAAACGAACAGCAGGATCTTGGTCCGGTCCGTCACGGCTGCTTCGAGCTGCTCGACGGTCACCAGGTATCCCTGTTCCGGACCGGCGAAGACCTCAACGGGCACGCCGCCGGCGAGGCGGATGGCTTCCGGGTAGGTGGTCCAGAACGGGGTGGGGATGATGACCTCATCGCCCGGATCCACCAACGTAGCGAAGGTGTTGTAAACCGCCTGCTTGCCGCCGTTGGTCACCAGCACCTGGGAAGGGTCAACCTGGTAGCCGGAATCGCGCAGGGTCTTTTCTGCGATGGCCTTCTTCAGCTCAGGGAGGCCACCGGCTGGGGAGTACCGGTGGTACTTCGGCTGGCTCGCAGCTTCAATGGCGGCCTGGACGATGTAATCCGGGGTGGGGAAATCGGGTTCACCGGCACCGAAACCGATCACGGGACGGCCCGCGGCCTTCAGTGCCTTCGCCTTGGCATCAACGGCAAGGGTGGCGGACTCGGCAATGGCGGAGATTCGCTGTGAAATGCGGGCGGTAGTTGTTCCGGCAGACATCTATGTACCGTTCTTCGCAGGCAGCTCGTGGGCTGGATGATGGGATTCGACGTAAACTACCTTATGCTGTTCTGCGGACCTCCCGGGTGCCCGCCGGACTTTGTGACTGATAATGCTGGTCACAGGTTTTTGGGGCTGGGTGGACCGGAAATGGGCCGGTTCGACTATCGCGAAATTCTTGCGTAGACTGGTTCACCGGTGTTGAAAAGCACCACAGGCTGAAGTGCGGCCTGAAACATGGATTCGATCCATAGGGTAGTGGCGCAATTGGTAGCGCAGCGGTCTCCAAAACCGCAGGTTGCAGGTTCGAGTCCTGTCTGCCCTGCGCAAGCTGTCCCGGCGGAAACGCCGGGGCATGCGCAGCAACCATGGCTCTGATCAGAGTCGGGTCAACGACTTTGCAAGGTGAGTGAGGATCAGGTGACCGAAACAGCTGCCAGCAGCTCGAAGGGCCGACCCGCCAAGAAAGCCGATCGCGGCTTCTTCGCCCGTATTGCTCTCTTCGTCCGCCAGGTCATTGGTGAACTGAAGAAGGTCGTTGCTCCCACCCGCAAGGAACTGATCAATTACACGCTCGTGGTGCTGGTGTTCGTGGCCATCATGATGCTCATCGTCACCCTTCTGGACCTGGCCTTCGGCACGGGAGTCAGCTGGGTCTTCGGTGGGTCAGGCGCTACGGACCGCTAAGCGGATCTGTCCGCAAACTGTGTGAAATTCCTTGGTACTTCAGGAATTTTGCGGGGTTTGCGGAATTGAGCCATTTAAATAGGCATGTTAGGCAATGAGGAAGCAGGAGACCAAGTGTCTGAGCAGGAGCTCGAGGTAAACGAGACTGAGCTGGAAGAAACTGAGGGCGCTGCAGTTGAGGCTGCGGAAGAGTCCGAGGTTGATTCTGCTGCGCCCGAATCTGCCGACGCCGATGAATCCGAAGAGGACTTCGAAGCTGACGTCGACGCCGAATCTGATGACGCGTCCGGCGATGTTGCAGACGAGGACGACGCCTCGGAAGAGTCCGACGGCGACGACCTGGCAGCCGCTGCTGCTGCAGCTCCGGCCGATCCGGCGGAAGAATTCAAGGGCAAGCTGCGCCGCCAGGAAGGTGACTGGTACGTCATCCACTCCTACGCAGGTTACGAGAACCGCGTGAAGGCAAACCTTGAGACCCGCATCCAGACCCTGGACATGGAAGATTACATCTTCGAAATCCAGGTGCCCATGGAAGAGGTCGTCGAGATCAAGAACGCGCAGCGCAAGGTCATCAACCGCGTGCGCATTCCCGGCTACGTCCTGGTCCGCATGGACCTGACCGACGCCTCCTGGGGCGCCGTTCGCCACACCCCTGGCGTCACCGGCTTCGTGGGCAACGCCCACAACCCCGTGCCGCTGCGCCTTGACGAGGTCTTCTCCATGCTCGCCCCGGTCTTCGAGGAAGAGCAGGCAGAGCAGGGTAAGCCGGTCAACAAGCAGAACCAGGCTCCCGTGGCCGTCGACTTTGAGGTCGGCGAGTCGGTCATCGTCAAGGAGGGCCCGTTCGAGACCCTTCCGGCAACGATCTCCGAGATCAAGCCCGAGTCCCAGACCCTGGTGGTCCTGGTCTCGATCTTCGAGCGCGAAACCCCGGTGACGCTCGCATTCAACCAGGTCACCAAGATCTAGCTGATTCCAAAATTTCGCTCCAGTCCTGCCTGCTTAGCAGTTCGGGAGCGGCCGGCCGCCTCGCCATGGCGGCCAAAAACCTGGGACGCGCTCCTGTGTCCCAGGAAGCTATTGAGAGAAGGACCCTACATTGGCTCCCAAGAAGAAGGTCACCGGCCTCATCAAGCTGCAGATCCAGGCAGGTGCCGCTAACCCGGCCCCGCCGATCGGTCCTGCGCTTGGCCAGCACGGTGTCAACATCATGGAATTCTGCAAGGCGTACAACGCTGCAACGGAATCCCAGCGCGGAAACGTTATCCCGGTGGAAATCACGGTCTACGAAGACCGTTCCTTCACCTTCATCACCAAGACCCCGCCGGCTGCAGAGCTCATCAAGAAGGCTGCAGGCGTCGCCAAGGGTTCAGCTACCCCGCACACCGTCAAGGTTGCCAAGCTGACCCAGGCACAGGTCGAGGAAATTGCTTCCACCAAGATGGAAGACCTCAACGCCAACGACATCAAGGCTGCTGCCCTGATCATCGCCGGCACCGCCCGCTCCATGGGTATCACCGTAGAAGGCTAGTAGTCTTCGAAGGCCCTTGTGGCCTTCACCCGCCGGGCAACCGGCATCTGAAACATTTGAAATGTCGCAGGATCCTTGCCGGATCCACGACTGTGGCAGGGCCCAGCGCGGTCCGCAGACCACAACTGCACAAGGAGAAACAGCAGCATGGCAAAGCGCAGCAAAGCATATGAGGCAGCCGTAGCCAAGATCGAGGCAGACAAGGTCTACGCCCCGATCGAAGCAATCACCCTCGCGAAGGACACCAACCCTTCCAAGTTCGACGCAACCGTTGAGGTAGCTTTCCGTTTGGGCGTTGACCCGCGTAAGGCCGACCAGATGGTTCGTGGCACCGTCAACCTGCCGCACGGCACCGGTAAGACCGCCCGCGTCCTCGTTTTCGCAACCGGCGACAAGGCTGAAGCAGCAATCGCTGCCGGCGCCGACTTCGTTGGTTCCGATGACCTGATCGAAAAGATCGCAGCCGGCTGGACCGACTTCGACGCCGCAGTGGCAACCCCTGACCTCATGGGCAAGGTTGGCCGCCTCGGTAAGGTCCTCGGCCCGCGTAACCTGATGCCGAACCCGAAGACCGGTACGGTTACCCCGGATGTCACCAAGGCTGTCAACGACATCAAGGGTGGCAAGATCGACTTCCGCGTCGACAAGCACTCGAACCTGCACTTCATCATCGGCAAGGTTTCCTTCGACGCCAACAAGCTGGCCGAGAACTACGCAGCTGCACTGGAAGAGGTGCTTCGCTTGAAGCCGTCCGCTTCCAAGGGCCGCTACATCCAGAAGGCTACCGTTGCCACCACGTTCGGTCCGGGCATCACCGTTGACCCGAACGTCACCAAGGTTCTCACCGACGCATAAGCTTCGCGAGCACTGGCTCTGATAAAGGACCGTCCGGCTATGCCGGGCGGTCCTTTTTCTTGCCTTGTTCCCTGTTCACCGGCAGTGGTGGGCCGTAGGCTGTGGTGCGTGTCGTCGTCGAACTCTTCCGTCCCGGGCGGGCTAACCGTAGAACGGATCCGCGTGCCAGGACAGCCCGGTGCGGATGACTCGGAATTCCAGGCGTTCCATGGGCTCGACATTGCCCACCAGCTGGAGCTCTGGGGCAACCGGGACCGTTGCCCCACGTTGGCTGAAGCAGCTGTCTTCTGGCGGGGGAGTGAGTACGAGGAGCGGCAGGTGTTCCTGGCGTATCTTGATGGCGCCGTGGTGGGACGCGGGACGCTGACACTACCACTGAGTGAAAACACGACGACGGCGGGCGTGGACGTCCTGGTCGCCGCGCCTTTCCGGCGGCGCGGGTTTGGGTCCGCCATCCTGGGCGTTTTGGAGGAACTGGCACGCGGAAGAGACCGCATCTCCTTTGACGGGTACTGCGAGGAGCCACTCGGGCCGGCCACGGATCGCACCCGGTTTCTGGAGGCCAAGTCCGGCACCGGCGGTGTCCCGCTGGATTCCGCATCAACTCAGTTCGCCCTCCATCATGGGTACACGTTGGAACAGGTGGAAACCAACAGCACGCTGCCTTTCCCTGTTGAGGAGGAGATTCTGCGGGACCTCGAGGCTGAGGCTACGCAGCGGGCCGCCGGGTACAGCGTCATAGCCTGGCGGGACCGGTGCCCGGACCATCTGGTGGACGCCTTCGCACGCCTCAAGAGCCTCATGAGCACAGAAGTGCCCATCGCCGGGTTGGGCTGGGAGGGCGAAGACTGGGATGCCGCCCGGGTACGCCAGGAGGAATCCACATGGAGGTCTGGCGGTGTTGACCCGGTGGTGGCGGTTGCCCACCACGACTCCACTGGTGAGCTGGCTGCCTACACGGTCCTGACGCATCGCGCCGCGCTGCCCGCCGTGATCTACCAGGAGGACACGTTGGTGGCCCCTGGACACCGCGGTCACCGCTTGGGAATGCTGGTCAAGATCGGCAATCTTCGTCGCGCAGGAGAGCTCTGGCCTGACGCCACGTCGGTGATGACATGGAACGCCAATGAAAACCGGCATATGCTGGCCATTAATATCGCCCTGGGATTCAAGCCCTCCGGCTTTGAAGGCGAATGGCAGAAACGGCTGGGATGACTGTAGACGAGGCAAAGACCGTTCACGTCGAGCAGCTGTGGGTGCCTGACACCCTGGACAGCCCCGACGCCGCTGATTTCCTGGACGCTGTGGAAGTAGGCCGACGGGTACGCATGGAGACCTGGGGGAGCGACGACCTCGCTTATACCCCCCTGGAGAAGCTGCTGGAGTTCTCCGATCCCTATGAGCGCCAGATCATCCTGGTGGCCAAGGTGGATGGCGCCATTGTGGGCACCGTGGATATTGCCTTGCCCCTGGCAGACAACATGGACCTGGCCGAATTCACATTGGATATCCTGCCTGAGTATCAAAGCCAGGGCGTCGGACGGCAATTGCTTGAAGCCGCCGAGCAACTGGCCCGGGCAGAGGGCAGGACCATGATTCTGGTGGACACCAACCATCCTGCAACATCACTGACTGAGGTCCCCGAGGACCAGCTGATCCCTGGAAGCGGTGCGGGCTTTATTCCAGTGAGCAGCAGGGAAGTGGATTTTGCCAAACGTGCCGGCTACACCCTGCAACACATTGAGCAGTTCAGCTCCTGCGTCCTGCCCCTCGACTCAAAACTCGTGGGCGATCTGCAGGTGGAGGCCGAGGAAGCCAACGGTGGCCGCTATGTCCTGCACCACTGGACGGACCGTTGCCCTGAACCGTGGCTGGAAGCTGTGGCGGCGTTGGAAAATGCTGCCGGCGAGGTGGTCCGCGATGAGGGTGACGAAGATGCACCCGAGGTCGAGGCAAGCGGCATGGTGTTCGATCCCGTCGTCCTCCGTGACACTGAAGACGCCGCCTTGGCGCAGGGCCGGCGCACGGTGGTCACCGCCGTCGAGCATTGTGAGAGCGGGCGCTTGGTGGGCCTGACCACCATCAGCGTCCTGGCGCACCGCCAGGACGTGGTTTTCCAAGACGACACCTTGGTCCTCCAGGAACACCGGGGCAACAAGCTGGGCCTGCTGATCAAGGTGGCCAACATGGAACGGCTCAGCGAGCAGTTCCCCGATGCCCGGGTGATCTACACGTGGAACGCGCCCGAGAACCGCTACCTCCTCACAGTGAACAAGCAGTTGGGGTTTACGACGGCGGGCGTCACCGGACTCTGGCAGAAGGAACTTCCCGGACGGGGCAAGGACACGACGTCGTCGGACTAGTCGGCCGCCGATTTGGTTTGGGGAACACTCTCCCGTAACCTTGAATTACCAAAGACCGTCGGTTGATGGGAATCCACTCTTTCGAGCGAAGCTCAATTCTGCAGCTACGCCCTTGAGGCTAAAGTGAGTTCCTTGACGAAGGACCCTGAACATAGGGCGGCCGGCGCAGGTGAACGAAGCAAGTCTCCATGGATTCAGTCTGTGTTGAGCCAAGCCCCGTGCATCTGCGCGGGGCGTTTTTTAGTTTTAGCTCTCGTGAGCGGGGACCCGGAAGACCGGCTTTATTCCCCGGAAGGAGGGTTATGACAACGCCTAGCAAGATCTCCGCAGTTGCAGAGATCACCAACGATTTCAAGGAATCGAACGCGGCTGTCCTGACCGAATACCGCGGGCTCACTGTTGCACAGCTCAAGGAACTGCGTGTTGCGCTCGGCCAGGACACCAAGTTCTCGGTCGTCAAGAACACCCTGAGTGCCATTGCAGCCAAGGAAGCTGGAGTTGAAGCATTCAACGATCAGCTCGCCGGCCCTACTGCAATCGCCTTCATCAAGGGTGACGCTGTTGCTGCTGCCAAGAGCCTGACGGACTTTGCCAAGGCCAACAAGCAGCTGGTTATCAAGACCGGCGTCTTCGAAGGCAAGGCATTGGACGCAGCAGGAGTTGCCGCACTGGCAGCCCTCGAGTCCCGCGAACTGCAGCTTGCACGCGTTGCTGGTGTCCTCAAGGCTCCCGCATCCGCTGCTGCCCGCATCATCGACGCCCTGCGCCTCAAGCTTGAAGAAGAGGGCGGCGCATCTGCACCGGCCGCTGAAGAAGCTCCGGCTGAAGAGGCTGCTGCTGAAGAGGTTGCGGCTCCGGCCGAAGCCGCTGAAGCTGCAACCGAAGAGAACTAAGTTCTCCCCCCAATCAAACTCCGGTGCATGGAGCGGCCTGGTCCGCATCTGCGCCAACTAATGGAAGGACGCCACCATGGCGAAGCTCAGCAACGAAGAGCTCATTGAAGCTTTCAAGGAACTGACCATCATCGAGCTCTCCGAGTTCGTCAAGCTCTTCGAAGAGACCTTCGAAGTTACGGCTGCTGCTGTTGCAGTTGCCGGCCCCGCTGCCGGCGGTGCTGCTGAAGCTGCTGAAGAGAAGACCGAATTCGACGTCGTTCTCGAAGCTGCTGGCGACAAGAAGATCGCAGTGATCAAGGAAGTTCGCGCCATCACCTCCCTCGGCCTCAAGGAAGCCAAGGACCTGGTTGACAGCGCACCGAAGGCTGTTCTCGAAGGCGCCACCAAGGAAGCTGCCGAGAAGGCAAAGGCTCAGCTCGAAGAAGCTGGCGCAACGGTTACCCTCAAGTAACTCGTTTTGCTTGTGGAAGCCCCGCCCCGTTCCGACAAAGGAACCGGGCGGGGCTTCCTGCGTTTAACCGCACCCAAGTAAGCAGTTGAGCGCGTTCTGACGGCTCAAAACGCGCTCAATTGCGCTAGGTGGGTTCGCTGATGTCCGCTACTACTGCGCCCAGTGCGGCGGTGAGGGCGTCCGCGTCCACGAACGCGCTCCGGCCGTGGGCACCTGCGCCCATGGAGATGCGACGCCCACTGATGGTGGCGTCGGCGTACACGGGCCAGGGCGTGGTGCTGCCCAACGGCGTGATGGTTCCCCGCTCGTATCCAGTGGCGGCCAAGGCGACGTCGGCGTGGGGGAGCGAGAGCTTGTTGACACCCACCAGTGCCCGCAGCTTCGGCCACGAGATCTGGCGGTCCCCGGGAATCAGTGCGAACAGGAAGCTGCCATCCCGGTGTTTGACCACCAACGACTTCACAATGTCAGCCGGGCTGATGCCCAGGATCCCGGCAGCTTCTTCGAGGCTGCGCGCTGCAGGACGCTCGACGACGTCAACGTCCAGTCCGCGGGCGGCAGCATCGGACAGGAACCTCTCAGCACCGTCCGTCACAGGTTCATACACGACGTTTCCCATCAGTCCTCGATCCAAAATCAGCCCAGCTTCTACCATCAGTCGCGGTACAAAAGAAGGGCTTCACCCTGGCCGCCACCGCCACACAGCGACACTGCGGCTTTGCCCGTCCCCCGGCGTTTGAGCTCGTGGGCTGCGTGCAGCGCGAGCCGTGCGCCGGATGCCCCGATGGGGTGGCCCAGGGCAATGGCGCCGCCATGGATATTGCACTTCTCCAGCGGATAACGCAGGTCCTTGAGGGATTGGACGGCCACGGAGCCGAACGCTTCATTGATTTCAATGAAGTCCAGGTCCTCTGCCGTCCAGCCGGCCCGTTTTAGCGCTTGGGCTATGGCGTTGGAGGGCTGGGAATGCAGTGAGTTGTCCGGGCCGGCTACCTGGCCGGGCTTTCCTACTACGGCCAGGTAATCCAGGCCGTTGTCTTCGGCGAAGCGGCGGCTGGTCAGCACCAGCGCGGAGGCGCCATCGGACAGCGGAGAGGAGTTTCCTGCCGTAATGGTCCCGTCCGTAGCGAACGCGGCCTTGAGCGGCGCCAGGGTTTCCACTGTCGTGTTGGGGCGGACGCCTTCATCCGTGCTGAGGACCAGCGGATCGCCCTTGCGCTGCTTGACCCTCACTGGAGCTATTTCGACGTCGAACGTTCCATCCGCGATGGCGGCAGCGGCACGCTGGTGGGAAGCGGCAGCAACCTCGTCCTGTGCCTTGCGGTCGATGCCAAGGGTCAGGTTCTTGCTTTCTGTGGACAAGCCCATGGACTGTCCGTCGAAGGCGTCAGTGAGTCCGTCGTGGGACGCTGCGTCCAAGGCCTGGATGGCACCGTAGGTCCAGCCCTGCCGGGAACCGGGCAGGAGGTGCGGTGCGCGGGTCATGGATTCCTGGCCGCCAGCCACCACTACGGTGGCGTCGCCGCTGCGGATCATCCGTGCGGCATCAATGACGGCAGTGAGCCCGGAGAGGCACACCTTGTTGATGGTCAGGGCAGGGATGTTCCAGCCAACGCCCGCGGCAATAGCGCTTTGGCGGGCCGGGTTCTGGCCCGCTCCGGCCTGGAGCACCTGCCCCATGATCACGGCGTCCACCTGTTCGGCTTTCACGCCGCTGGCGGCCAGGGCCGCGGTGATGGCATGTGCACCAAGGTCGACGGCGGTAAAGCCCGCCAGTTGCCCGTTGAGCCGACCCTGTGGGGTGCGGGAAGCGGCAAGGATGACAACGTCATTGTCGTCAGCGGAGTTGGTCATGGTCTCTCTTCCGATCCGGGAGTGGTGCTGCAAGGCTATCGCGGGGCGTGCGCCAGCCTATCTCTTCAACGGTTGTGCCTTCCTCTCCATTCCATCTCTTCGCAGGGGCTCGTTGGCGGGCGGGAATTCCGCTGAGGCGCTGGTTGGATGGCTGTGGCGCCTGCGGCTTAGGTGCCTGCAGCAACGGTGCTTGCAATCACGGACGATCTGGGGTAGACAGGAAGGCTGCTTTGCCGTATTGTAGATATTTGCGTCTTCCCTGTTAACCTTCAGCCTTCATATAGCGGTGGGCTTTACCTCTCAGCTGCGCCATTGACGTGCCGTTCCTTAACGTGCATAGCCAATGAGTGGACTGGGTCCGGGTCATATAGCGGAACCGGAATAAGTATCCTGCGGAGCACTCTGCGGGATGCAAACGGGGGAGATCTGAAAACGCCTGAAGGTCTGTGGAAGGATCCCTCTTGGTCGCCTCGAGCACCTCTAATAACGAAACCGCTAACACGGCAAGCACCGATGGTGCCACCCGCCGCCTCTCATTCGCAAAGATTCATGAACCGCTTGATGTTCCGAATCTTCTCGCCCTGCAGACGGACAGCTTTGACTGGCTCGTCGGAAACGAACGCTGGCAGGCGCGGGTAGCGAAGGCTGTCGAGGAGGGCGACCTCAGCGTCGCCACCACCTCCGGACTTGCCGACATCTTCGAAGAGATCTCCCCCATCGAGGACTTCCAGGGCACCATGTCCCTGAGCTTCTCCGAGCCGGAGTTCGCTGACCCGAAGTACACCATGGCCGAATGCAAAGACCGTGACGCCACTTACTCGGCACCGTTGTACGTCAAGGCCGAGTTCATGAACAACAACACGGGCGAAATCAAGCAGCAGACCGTGTTCATGGGCGACTTCCCCCTCATGACTGAAAAGGGAACGTTCGTCGTCAACGGCACCGAGCGTGTTGTTGTCTCCCAGTTGGTCCGTTCGCCGGGCGCCTACTTCGAGCGCACCGCTGACAAGACCAGTGACAAGGACATCTTCACTGCGAAGATCATCCCGTCCCGTGGTGCATGGTTCGAACTCGAAATCGACAAGCGCGACCAGGTCGGCGTTCGCCTCGACCGCAAGCGCAAGCAGTCGGTCACCGTTCTCCTGAAGGCCCTCGGCTGGACCGAAGGCCAGATCCTGGAAGAGTTCGGCCAGTACGACTCCATGCGTGCAACGCTGGAGAAGGACGCCACCGAGACCCGCGAAGACGCGCTTCTGGACATCTACCGCAAGCTGCGTCCGGGCGAGCCGCCCACAGTCGAGGCTGCCCAGTCCCTGCTGGACAACCTGTACTTCAACGCCAAGCGCTACGATCTTGCCAAGGTTGGCCGTTACAAGATCAACCGCAAGCTCGGCATCGACCGCTCCCTTGGTGACAAGGAAGCCTCGGTCCTGCACGTTGAAGACATCGTTGCCATGATCAAGTTCCTCGTTGCGCTCCACGCCGGCGAGAAGACCCTCATGGGCAAGCGCGACGGCGAAGACCACGAGCTCCGCGTCGACGTTGACGACATCGACCACTTCGGCAACCGTCGCATCCGCGCCGTGGGCGAACTGATCGAGAACCAGGTCCGCACCGGTCTTTCCCGCATGGAACGCGTCGTCCGCGAACGCATGACCACGCAGGACGTCGAGGCCATCACGCCGCAGACGCTGATCAACATCCGTCCCGTTGTGGCAGCCATCAAGGAGTTCTTCGGAACGTCCCAGCTCTCGCAGTTCATGGACCAGAACAACCCGCTCTCGGGTTTGACCCACAAGCGCCGCCTGTCGGCACTTGGCCCGGGTGGTCTGTCCCGTGACCGTGCAGGCATGGAAGTTCGAGACGTTCACCCGTCCCACTATGGACGTATGTGCCCCATCGAAACCCCTGAAGGCCCCAACATTGGTCTGATCGGCTCGCTGGCATCCTACGGCCGCATCAACCCGTTCGGCTTCATCGAGACGCCGTACCGCCTGGTTTCCGAGGGCGTCGTTTCCGACGAAGTCCAGTACCTGACGGCCGATGACGAAGCAGAGGTCCTGATCGCACAGGCCAACGCTCCGCTGGATGCTGACAAGAAGTTCTCCGAAGAGACCGTCCTTGTCCGTGCCCGTGGTGGTGGAGGCGAGCCTGTTCTGGTTCCCGCTGCAGACGTTCAGTTCATGGATGTCTCCCCGCGCCAGATGGTGTCCGTGGCAACCGCACTGATCCCGTTCCTTGAGCATGACGATGCCAACCGTGCACTCATGGGTGCCAACATGCAGCGCCAGGCCGTGCCGCTGGTCCGTTCCGAGGCTCCTTTCGTGGGCACCGGCATGGAGCGCGCAGCAGCTGTCGACGCCGGTGACGTTGTCATCGCGAAGAAGGCAGGCGTGGTCACGGAGGTTTCCGCCGAGCTCGTTGTCATGATCAACGACGACGGCACGGAGACCAACTACCGCATCAACAAGTTCGCCCGTTCCAACCAGGGCAACTGCTACAACCACCGTGTCCTGGTCAACGAAGGCCAGCGCCTGGAAGTTGGCGGCATCATTGCTGACGGTCCCGCAACGGACCAGGGTGAGCTCGCCCTCGGTAAGAACCTGCTCGTGGCATTCATGTCATGGGAAGGCCACAACTTCGAGGACGCCATCATCCTGTCCCAGCGCATTGTTGCTGAGGATGTCCTTTCCTCCATCCACATCGAGGAGCACGAAATTGATGCCCGCGACACCAAGCTTGGTGCCGAGGAAATCACGCGTGACATCCCCAACGTGTCCGAGGAAGTCCTTGCAGGCCTTGACGAGCGTGGCATCATCCACATCGGTGCCGAGGTTGAAGCAGGCGACATCCTGGTCGGAAAGGTCACCCCTAAGGGTGAAACCGAACTGACCCCGGAAGAGCGCCTGCTGCGCGCCATCTTCGGTGAGAAGTCCCGCGAAGTGCGTGACACCTCCCTGAAGGTGCCCCACGGCGAGTCCGGTACGGTCATCGGCGTGCGCGTCTTCGACCGCGACAACGACGACGAACTGCCCCCGGGCGTGAACCAGCTGGTCCGCGTCTACGTTGCAGCCAAGCGTAAGATCACCGACGGCGACAAGCTCGCCGGCCGTCACGGCAACAAGGGTGTTATCTCCAAGATCCTCCCGATCGAGGACATGCCCTTCCTTGCAGACGGTACCCCGGTTGACATCGTCCTGAACCCGCTTGGTGTTCCGGGTCGAATGAACGTTGGACAGGTCCTGGAAACCCACCTCGGTTGGGTTGCCAAGACCGGTTGGAAGATCGAAGGCGAGCCGGAGTGGGTCAAGAACCTGCCCAACCTGCCCCGTGAAACCGGCCAGACCACCGTTGCCACCCCGGTGTTCGATGGCGCCCGTGAAGAAGAAATCACTGGTCTGCTTGACTCCACCAACGTGACCCGCGACGGCGACCGCCTGATCGATTCCTCCGGCAAGACCCGTCTGTTCGACGGCCGCTCCGGCGAGCCGTTCCCGGACCCGATCTCCGTCGGTTACATGTACATCCTGAAGCTCCACCACCTGGTGGACGACAAGATCCACGCGCGCTCCACCGGCCCGTACTCCATGATCACGCAGCAGCCGCTGGGTGGTAAGGCTCAGTTCGGTGGCCAGCGCTTCGGTGAAATGGAAGTCTGGGCGCTCGAAGCTTACGGTGCTGCCTACACGCTTCAGGAACTCCTCACGATCAAGTCGGATGACATCCATGGTCGTGTGAAGGTCTACGAAGCCATCGTCAAGGGCGAGAACATCCCTGAGCCTGGCGTTCCCGAGTCCTTCAAGGTCTTGATCAAGGAAATGCAGTCGTTGTGCCTGAACGTGGAGGTTCTTTCCACCGACGGAACCACGATCGAAATGCGTGACTCTGATGACGCAGTCTTCACGGCTGCGGAAGAACTGGGCATCGATCTGTCTCGTGCAGAGCCCAGTTCCGTAGAAGAGGTCTAGCAGTTGTTCCGGCGGGCAGCTTCACCAGCTGTCCGTCGGAACAACTCCCTCTTCCCGTAACCAAGACTTCAGAATTTAGAGAACAAGAGAGAACAGGGACCATATGTCCAGCGAATCCTCCTTCGGCCTCATGCAGATCGGCCTCGCCACCGCGGAAGACATCCGCGGATGGTCTTACGGTGAGGTCAAGAAGCCGGAAACCATCAACTACCGCACGCTCAAGCCCGAAAAGGACGGCCTCTTCTGCGAGAAGATCTTCGGCCCGTCCCGCGACTGGGAATGCTACTGCGGCAAGTACAAGCGCGTCCGCTTCAAGGGCATCATTTGCGAGCGTTGTGGCGTTGAAGTCACCCGCGCCAAGGTGCGTCGTGAGCGCATGGGCCACATCGAATTGGCCGCGCCTGTAACCCACATCTGGTACTTCAAGGGCGTTCCCTCGCGCTTGGGCTACCTTTTGGACCTGGCACCGAAGGACCTTGAGAAGGTCATCTACTTCGCGGCCTACATGATCACGAGCGTTGACACCGAAAGCCGTCACGCCGAACTGCCGAACCTCCAGGTCGAGCACGACCTCGAGAAGAAGCAGATGGTGGACAACCGCGACAGCGACATCGCCACGATCGCCCGCGACCTTGAAGACGAGCTTGCCCGTCTTGAAGGTGAAGGCGCCAAGGCTGCCGACAAGAAGAAGGCCCGCGACTCGGCTGACCGCCAGATGGCGAACGTCCGCAAGCGTGCCGACGCCGACATCGAGCGCCTCGAGCAGGTTTGGGACCGCTTCAAGAACCTCAAGGTCGCTGACCTTGAGGGCGACGAAGGCCTTTACCGCGAACTGCGCGACCGTTACGGTCTGTACTTCGAGGGCTCCATGGGTGCCGAGGCTATCAAGAAGCGCCTTGAGACCTTTGACATGCAGGCTGAAGCTGAGTCACTGCGCGACACCATCCAGAACGGCAAGGGCCAGCGTAAAACGCGTGCCCTGAAGCGCCTGAAGGTTGTCAACGCGTTCCTGACTACCAACAACAGCCCGCTCGGCATGGTTCTCGACGCCGTCCCGGTGATCCCGCCGGAACTGCGCCCGATGGTCCAGTTGGACGGTGGCCGCTTCGCGACCTCCGACCTCAACGACCTCTACCGTCGTGTGATCAACCGCAACAACCGACTCAAGCGACTGCTTGACCTCGGTGCTCCGGAGATCATCGTCAACAACGAGAAGCGCATGCTTCAGGAAGCCGTTGACAGCCTCTTCGACAACGGTCGTCGTGGCCGTCCCGTCACGGGTCCGGGCAACCGTCCGCTGAAGTCCCTGAGCGACATGCTCAAGGGCAAGCAGGGTCGTTTCCGCCAGAACCTCCTCGGCAAGCGCGTTGACTACTCCGGCCGTTCGGTCATCGTTGTTGGCCCGCAGCTGAAGCTGCACCAGTGTGGTCTGCCCAAGCAGATGGCCCTGGAGCTCTTCAAGCCGTTCGTGATGAAGCGCCTGGTTGACCTCAACCACGCCCAGAACATCAAGTCGGCAAAGCGCATGGTCGAGCGTTACCGTCCGCAGGTTTGGGACGTGCTGGAAGAGATCATCACCGAACACCCGGTGCTGCTCAACCGTGCACCTACCCTGCACCGCCTCGGCATCCAGGCCTTCGAACCGCAGCTTGTGGAAGGCAAGGCAATCCAGCTTCACCCGCTGGTTTGTGGCGCCTTCAACGCTGACTTCGACGGCGACCAGATGGCAGTCCACCTGCCGCTGAGCCCGGAAGCCCAAGCCGAAGCCCGCATCCTGATGCTGTCCTCGAACAACATCCTGAAGCCGTCCGATGGCCGCCCGGTGACCCTGCCTTCGCAGGATATGATCATCGGCCTGTACCACCTGACCACCAAGCGCGTCGGTTCCGCCGGCGAAGGCCGTATCTTCTCCTCGGTTTCGGAAGCCATCATGGCGTACGACGCCCGTGATCTGCACCTGAACTCCCAGGTAAAGATCCGTCTGGATGACTTTGTGCCTTACGCAGGGTGGGAAGCTCCGGAAGGTTGGGAGCCCGGTCAGCCGGCTCTCGTTGAGACCTCCCTTGGGCAGGTCATCTTCAACCAGACGCTGCCTGAGGACTACCCCTGGGTTGAGGCTGTTGCCGACAAGGGCGAACTGTCCCGGATCGTCAACGACCTCGCAGAGCGCTACCCGAAGGTTGTCACGGCGGCAACGCTGGACAACCTGAAGGACGCCGGCTTCTACTGGGCCACCCGTTCGGGTGTCACAGTTGCCATCTCCGACATCGAGGTGCCCACCTCCAAGCCTGCCATCCTGGCCGGTTACGAGGCCATGGCTGCCAAGATCCAGGGCCAGTACGACAAGGGCCTGATCGACGACGACGAGCGTCGCCAGGAACTGATCGAAATCTGGAACAAGGCCACCAACGAAATCGCCCAGGCGATGCGTGACAGCCTTTCCCCGATGAACACCATCAACCGCATGGTGTCCTCCGGTGCACGTGGTAACTGGATGCAGGTCCGCCAGATCGCGGGTATCCGTGGTCTTGTGGCCAACCCGAAGGGTGAGATCATTCCTCGCCCGATCAAGTCCTCCTACCGCGAGGGCCTGTCGGTGCTGGAATACTTCATCGCTACGCACGGTGCCCGTAAGGGTCTGGCCGATACCGCTCTCCGTACCGCCAACTCGGGTTACCTGACCCGTCGTCTGGTGGACGTTTCGCAGGACGTCATTGTCCGCGAAGAGGACTGTGGTACCGAACGCGGTCTGGTCACCCCGATCGCCGTACCGGATTCCAACGGTGAGCTCGTCCTGGACGAGAACGTCGAGAACAGCGCCTACGCACGTACGCTGGCTGTCGACGTCGTCGATGCCCAGGGCAACGTCCTGGCTGCTGGCGGCACCGACTGCGGCGACGTCGTCATCGACCAGCTGCTGGCTGCAGGCATCACTGAGGTCAAGGTCCGCTCCGTACTCACCTGTGAGTCCAAGGTCGGCACCTGTGCTCTTTGCTACGGCCGTTCGTTGGCCACTGGCAAGACCGTTGACATCGGCGAGGCCGTGGGCATTATTGCCGCACAGTCCATCGGTGAGCCCGGTACCCAGCTGACCATGCGTACGTTCCACACCGGTGGTGCTGTTTCCGCCGGCGGTGGCGACGACATCACCCAGGGTCTGCCCCGTATCCAGGAGCTCTTCGAAGCCCGTACTCCGAAGGGTGTCGCACCGATTGCTGAAGCAGCCGGCCGCATCACCATCGAAGAGTCCGAGCGCCAGATGCGCTTGGTTATCACTCCGGACGATGGTTCCGAAGAGATCGCCTACCCGGTACTGCGTCGTTCACGTCTCCTCATCGAAGACGGCGAGCACGTCAGCGTTGGCCAGAAGCTGATCAACGGTCCGGTGGACCCGAAGCAGGTTCTGCGCATCATGGGTCCGCGTGCTGCTCAGAAGTTCCTCGTGGACGAAGTACAGGGTGTTTACCGCAGCCAGGGCATTGGTATCCACGACAAGCACGTCGAGGTTATCGTCCGCCAGATGCTGCGCCGCGTGACTGTCATCGAATCCGGCGACTCCGACCTGCTCCCCGGTGAGCTGGCAGAGCGTGCCCGCTTCGAGGACGAGAACCGCCGCGTCGTGTCCGAGGGCAAGTCCCCGGCTTCGGGTCGTCCGGAACTCATGGGTATCACCAAGGCCTCCTTGGCTACCGAGTCCTGGCTGTCGGCAGCTTCCTTCCAGGAGACCACCCGCGTCCTGACGCAGGCGGCCATGGAAGGTAAGAGCGATCCTCTGCTCGGCCTCAAGGAAAACGTCATCATCGGTAAGCTCATCCCGGCTGGTACGGGTCTGCCCCGCTACACAGAGGTCACTGTGGAGCCGACGGAAGAAGCAAAGGCTAGCCTGTTCACAGGCCCCAGCGCTTTCACCGACTTCTCCTATGACGCACTGGGCGGCGACGGAGCTCCCGAGTTCCACGCCATCCCGCTGGATGACTACGACCTCGGTAACGACTTCCGCTGATCCGTGAGTTGACGCCAAAAGGCCAGGCCCCGCACTTTCGAGTGCGGGGCCTGGCCTGTTAATGGTCCTTTTCGAGGCGTCCCGGGGGAGTGGAGGACGACGGCGGCAGCTGGCCTCCGTCGTCGTCCTCCTCCATACACCCGATTAAGGCCCTAGATCAAGCCGTGCTAGACTTTTGGTAATTGTTCTGTGTGGCAGTGGATGAAGGCCGCCGCAGCATCATTTTGGTTTTGTTCTCATGGTGCTGGGTGGAGCCTGTTTCCGGGTTGCGGGCAACATGCGCAACGAATGCCGCACTTTTGCACGCCTACCGGAGTTTCGGCCGGCTGCACGAGCAACGCCAAAGTTCCCACGTTTACACAGGCTGGCGCCTGTGTGTGGGGGCAGAGATCAAACAACGGAGAACACGAAAGTGCCTACGATTAACCAGCTGGTCCGCAAGGGCCGCACGCCGAAGGTCTCCAAGACCAAGGCTCCCGCGCTGAAGGGCAGCCCGATGCGCCGCGGTGTTTGCACCCGCGTTTACACCACCACCCCCAAGAAGCCGAACTCGGCTCTCCGTAAGGTGGCACGTGTGCGTCTCAACGGTGGCGTAGAAGTAACCGCCTACATCCCCGGTGTTGGCCACAACCTCCAGGAGCACTCCATCGTGCTCGTCCGTGGTGGTCGTGTGAAGGACCTTCCGGGTGTCCGCTACAAGATCGTCCGCGGCGCACTCGACACCCAGGGTGTCAAGAACCGCAAGCAGGCTCGCAGCCGTTACGGCGCAAAGATGGAGAAGAAGTAATATGCCTCGCAAGGGTCCGGCCCCGAAGCGGCCGCTAGTTTCCGATCCCGTTTACGGCTCCCCGTTGGTCACTCAGCTGATCAACAAGGTTCTTGTCGACGGCAAGAAGTCCACCGCAGAGCGCATCGTTTACGGTGCACTTGAAGGTGCACGTGCCAAGTCCGGCGGCGACCCCGTTGCCGCTCTCAAGAAGGCCATGGACAACGTCAAGCCTTCCCTCGAGGTACGTTCACGCCGTGTTGGTGGCGCTACCTACCAGGTTCCGGTTGAGGTCAAGCCGGGTCGCTCCACCGCCCTCGCTCTGCGTTGGCTCGTGGGCTACTCCAAGGCCCGCCGCGAGAAGACCATGACCGAGCGCCTCCAGAACGAAATCCTGGATGCCTCCAATGGTCTTGGTGCCGCTGTGAAGCGTCGCGAAGACACCCACAAGATGGCCGAGTCCAACAAGGCCTTCGCACACTACCGCTGGTAAAAACTTTCCGGACGCCGCCGGCTCACTGAGCCGGCGGCGAACGTGTAGTCCATCCGAAAGGGAGACCCCGTGGCACAGGACGTGCTTACCGACCTTAACAAGGTCCGCAATATCGGCATCATGGCCCACATCGATGCCGGCAAGACCACCACTACCGAGCGCATCCTGTTCTACACGGGTGTGAACCACAAGATCGGCGAGACGCACGACGGCGCTTCGACGACTGACTGGATGGAACAGGAAAAGGAACGCGGCATCACCATCACGTCTGCCGCCGTGACTTGCTTCTGGGACAAGAACCAGATCAACATCATCGACACCCCGGGCCACGTTGACTTCACGGTTGAGGTTGAGCGCTCCTTGCGCGTCCTCGACGGTGCAGTGGCAGTGTTCGACGGCAAGGAAGGCGTGGAGCCGCAGTCCGAGACTGTCTGGCGCCAGGCTGACAAGTACAACGTTCCGCGTATCTGCTTCGTCAACAAGATGGACAAGCTGGGCGCTGACTTCTACTTCACCGTAGACACCATCATCTCCCGCCTTGGTGCCAAGCCGCTGGTTATGCAGCTGCCCATCGGCGCTGAGAACGACTTCATCGGTGTTGTTGACCTCCTCGAAATGCGCGCCCTGGTTTGGCCTGGCGACGCAAAGGGTGACGTCACCATGGGCGCTTCCTACGAAGTGCAGGAAATCCCGGCGGACCTCCAGGCCAAGGCTGAAGAGTACCGTGCACAGCTCGTAGAGACTGTGGCCGAGGCTTCCGAAGAGCTCATGGAGAAGTACCTCGAAGGTGAAGAACTCACCCTTGAGGAACTGAAGGCCGGCATCCGCAAGATGACCATCAACTCCGAGCTCTACCCGGTGTTCTGTGGTTCTGCCTTCAAGAACCGCGGTGTCCAGCCGATGCTTGACGCTGTTGTTGACTTCCTGCCGAACCCGCTCGACGTCCCGCCGATGATCGGTCACGATCCTCGCGACGAAGAGAAGGAACTCACCCGTAAGCCCTCTGCTGACGAGCCGTTCTCGGCCCTCGCCTTCAAGATTGCTGCGCACCCGTTCTTCGGTCAGCTGACCTTCGTCCGCGTGTACTCCGGTCACGTTGAGGCAGGCGCCCAGGTGGTTAACTCCACCAAGGGCAAGAAGGAACGCATCGGCAAGCTGTTCCAGATGCACGCCAACAAGGAAATGCCCGTTGAGGGCGCTACCGCCGGCCACATCTACGCAGCCATCGGTCTGAAGGACACCACCACGGGTGACACCCTGTGTGATGCCAACAACCAGATCGTCCTCGAGTCCATGAGCTTCCCGGAGCCCGTGATCTCGGTTGCCATCGAGCCCAACACCAAGGGTGACCAGGAGAAGCTCTCCACGGCCATCCAGAAGCTCTCCGCTGAGGACCCGACCTTCCAGGTCTCCCTCAACGAAGACACGGGCCAGACCATCATCGCCGGCATGGGCGAGCTCCACCTGGACATCCTGGTGGACCGCATGCGCCGCGAATTCAAGGTCGAGGCAAACGTTGGCAAGCCGCAGGTTGCTTACCGCGAAACCATCAAGCGCGCAGTCGAGCGTCATGACTACACGCACAAGAAGCAGACCGGTGGTTCGGGTCAGTTCGCAAAGATCCAGATCGCGATCGAGCCCATGGATACCGCTTCCGGCGAACTGTACGCATTCGAGAACAAGGTCACTGGTGGCCGCGTTCCGCGTGAATACATCCCGTCCGTTGACGCTGGTATCCAGGATGCACTGAACGACGGCGTCCTGGCTGGTTACCCGGTTGTCGGCATCAAGGCCACGCTGATTGATGGCGCGTCCCACGATGTTGACTCCTCGGAAATGGCGTTCAAGATCGCCGGCCGTATGGCTTTCAAGGAAGCTGCACGCAAGGCGAACCCTGTTCTGCTTGAACCGTTGATGGATGTTGAGGTCCGCACACCTGAGGAATACATGGGTGATGTTATTGGTGACCTGAACGCCCGCCGTGGCCAGATGCAGTCCATGGAAGACGCAGCAGGTGTGAAGGTTATCCGTGCACACGTTCCGCTGTCCGGCATGTTCGGCTACATCGGTGACCTCCGGTCCAAGACCCAGGGTCGCGCTGTGTACTCCATGACGTTCAACAGCTACGCGGAGGTCCCGAAGGCAGTTGCCGACGAGATCATCCAGAAAACCCGCGGCGAGTAATCTCCCGGTAACGGATGCAATTCCGGTATCGGGAAGGCATCTAAGCGCGTGAGGCGGGGCTGCGGCGACAGTCGCAGCCCGGCCCCTGCGCAAACAGGCTCGAGGAACTACTATTGGTTCCTGAATCTGCAATTTCACCAAAACCAAGCCCCCAAGTAGACTTGCTAAAGTTTCTGCCGCGAAAAGCGCGGCCGAGGAGCACTTCACTTGAAATCGTTCTAGGAGGAACCTGTGGCAAAGGCAAAGTTCGAGCGGACTAAGCCGCACGTCAACATCGGCACCATTGGTCACGTTGACCACGGTAAGACGACGCTGACTGCCGCCATTTCCAAGGTGCTGTACGACCAGTACCCGGATCTCAACGAGCAGCGCGACTTCGCGTCGATCGACTCTGCTCCGGAAGAGCGCCAGCGTGGTATTACCATCAACATCTCCCACGTGGAGTACCAGACCGAGAAGCGCCACTACGCACACGTAGACGCCCCGGGTCACGCTGACTACATCAAGAACATGATCACCGGTGCTGCCCAGATGGACGGCGCAATCCTCGTGGTTGCTGCAACCGATGGTCCGATGGCTCAGACCCGTGAGCACGTTCTGCTCGCCCGCCAGGTTGGTGTTCCCTACCTGCTGGTCGCACTGAACAAGTCCGACATGGTTGATGACGAAGAACTCCTCGACCTCGTCGAAATGGAAGTTCGTGAGCTCCTGAGCTCGCAGGGCTTCGATGGCGATGAGGCTCCGGTTGTTCGCGTTTCCGGCCTCAAGGCTCTGGAAGGCGACCCGGTTTGGGTCAAGTCCGTCCAGGACCTGATGGCAGCAGTCGACGAGTCCGTTCCGGACCCCGTACGTGACCGCGACAAGCCGTTCCTGATGCCGATCGAAGACGTCTTCACGATCACCGGTCGTGGCACCGTTGTTACGGGCCGCGCCGAGCGTGGAACCCTCGCCATCAACTCCGAGGTTGAGATCGTTGGCATCCGCCCGATCCAGAAGACCACGGTTACCGGTATCGAGATGTTCCACAAGCAGCTCGACGAAGCATGGGCCGGCGAGAACTGTGGCCTCCTGCTCCGCGGTCTGAAGCGCGACGATGTCGAGCGTGGCCAGGTTGTCGTCAAGCCGGGTTCAATCACCCCGCACACCGACTTCGAGGCAAACGTCTACATCCTGTCCAAGGACGAAGGCGGACGTCACAACCCGTTCTACTCCAACTACCGCCCGCAGTTCTACTTCCGTACCACGGACGTAACCGGCGTCATCACCCTGCCGGAAGGCACGGAAATGGTTATGCCTGGCGACAACACTGAGATGACCGTTGCGCTCATCCAGCCGATCGCTATGGAAGAGGGCCTCGGCTTCGCTATCCGCGAAGGCGGCCGCACCGTTGGTTCGGGACGTGTCACCAGCATCATCAAGTAGTCACTACTTGTAAATCGGTGACCTTCCGGCCCAGCCGGCAGTCATTCAAGAAGGACCCCACCGTTTCGGCGGTGGGGTTCTTTTTGGTACTGTTACTCTATCGATTGGATAAACGCGGGCGAAATGCCAGATTCCCGTGACATCAAGGAGAAGCCATGGAAGTCCTGCTAGTACTGATACTCCTTGTTGTGACAGCGGCAGTGAGCAGTGCCATCGCTCGTGGCCGGGGCCGTAAGGATGCCGCGGGTGCCGCCGCTACCACAGCCATGGCTGAGCAGCGCGCCTACCAGGCAGGCTTTCTCGCAGGTCACATGGCCGGCTGGCGCGACGCCGAGACCAAGATGCAGGCTGCAGGGGTGTCGGCACCCCAGCCACCTGCCGCTCCGGTTCCCGTAACCTACGGTGCAGGGCCCGCCGGGACGCCTGCATCAGCACCACTGCATCCACCGACGCACGTGGCCGCGCCGTTCCCAGCGCAGGCCCCCGTGCCGCCGTCCGTGCATCCACCGTCGCACGTGGCCGCGCCGTTCCCAGCGCAGGCCCCGGTGCCGCCGTCGAGCGTTCAACCTCCCGCAGTCGCGCAACGTCCCGCCATGGCCGCACAGCCACAGTGGGCAGCAGGCCAGCAGGTGCCGGTTCGGCGGGAAACTCCCGAGGCGGCCGCGGCGCGCAAGGCCAAGCGCGACCAACAGAACATCAACATCACGCTCTACGTAGCCAGTCTTCTTTTGGTCGCCGCGGGTGCCCTCTTCGTGGGGACAAGCCTCCCTGCACTCTTCCGCTTTGCGGGTATCTGCTTCATCACCACCCTCTTCTACGTTGCCGGCTTGGTCATCCATGCCAAAATGCCGCGGTTGCGTCCAGCCGCAGTTGCCTTCGTCGGCACGGGTTTGGCGCTCATTCCCGTGACGGGCCTTGCCATGTACAACTTTGTGCTGCCCAACGGTCCTGCCGCGTGGTTGGTCACCTCACTGCTGGGAACAGCTGTTTATGCCTACACCGCGGTTCGCTTGGACAACAAGGTCCTGGCTTTCCTTTCCCTCAGCTTCGTTGTCTCTACCGCGTGGTCCGGAGTTTCCGTGCTGGGTGGCGCTTTGGTCTGGTACTTCACGGCGCTGATCGGAGTCGCCATTGTCCTGACCCTGGGTGCGCTGATTCGTCCGCGGTGGTTGCCGCCGCTTTATGTCCGTCCGCTGATGGTGCTCCATCCCTATGTGGTCCCGTTGGTGGCGCTTGCGGTCACGGTCACGCCACACCTCCTGTCCAAGGGTGATTACCCGCTGGTCATGCTGATGTGCGGCATGTACTTCGCCGTCATGGCCTTCATTCCACAGGCCCGGTACAGGCTGCAACACGCCTATGGTGCGCGCGCAGCGCTGACGCTGGCCCTGCTGGGAGTGGTGTGGGACGGCACCGCGGATATCAGTGCAGTGATGTTTGCCGCGGTCATTTGCTGTGGAGTCCAGTCCCTGGGGGTTGCGCTCGGGGGAGAACGAATGAAGCTGCGTCACGGCTGGCAAGACGCCCTGTCCTGCCTGGGCCTGCAATTGGCGACGGCAGCCATCCTGACGGTGGTATTGGCCCTCGGGGCTTACGAGTTACCCGTCTACGTTCCGCTCGCTGTCACCATGGTGACCGCCATGGTGGTGGGCTGGACGCTGGGCAACGGCACAGAGTTTGCGCCCGGCGTCGTTCTCGCGGTGTCCCTGCCGTTCATGGGCCTGCTGGACGCGTGGCCGATGTCGGCGCTCCTGGCGTCCACCGCCCTGTACTGGTCAGTGCGGGCGGCTGCTCATCCGGCTGCCTTCCGCCAGCCATTGGTCCTTGCAGCACGAATCGCAGTGACGGCGGCCGTGCCTACCGCAGCTGCTGGCGTCTTTGCGGAAAGCCCGGACAGGATTGCCATAGCCTTGGTGGCTCTCGTGGCTGCAGCTGCAGTTCAGGAAGTGGCCAGCGCCGGGTTTGAACGTTCGGGAGTCCACCTGTTTGTTCCACGGGCGAGCCTTGCTGGATTCGGCGGGCTGGCAGTGGCGGGCTTGCTCGTCCTGCCGTTCATGGACCGCGCTGCAGGACATCCCCACGTGGCGACCGCCGTGTTGTTGGTGTTGTTCGCCGGAGTAGCCTCGGGTGTTTTGATGTTCCCGCCCACCCGGCAGGTCAAGGCTGGCGTCGAGTCCTGGCACCCTACCCTGGGCGAGGTCCTTGCCCCGGCTACGGCCCTCGTTGCAGGCGTGGTGGCTTCGGCCACGGTGTCGATGGCACTGGGCAACGTGGTCCTCCTGGTAGGGGTCGCCTACTTAGCGGCAACCGCCTTGCGAATTACTGCCTCTTTCCACCGCCAGTCCTATTGGTGGCTTGCACGGGCTGCGGGTACCGTCTTGGCCGGTTCAGCCTACTTTGACGCGATACGGCATGGATGGAGCTTCAGCGTGGCTGGCGAGCTACCGACGGTGGCCTTGGTCGTAGCTGCAGCGGGGGCCCTGCAGCTGGTCCTTCCCCTGCGGCAAAGCAGCCGAAGGCGCTTCCCCCACGCTTCCGTGGTCGACGCCGGCGCGGTGGTAGCCGTGATGGCCGCAGCAGCCACAGTCCTGACGGTTTCCACTGCCTCGGGGGAGCAATTCCTGCGTGGAGGCTGGCAGCCTGGGGTTGCAGCAATTGCGACGGCACTTGCGGCAATTGTCTGCAGTGTAGTCCTGAGCCGGCATCCGGCTGCATGGCTTTTCGCACCGGCGGCCTTGGTGCTGCTTCTGGCTCTACGGCTCGGAAGTGTGCGGGATGTGGAAATCCTGCTTGGACTCTTCGCGGCATATAGCGGCTTCATGGTGGCAGTGGCAAAGGGACGTTTAGTACGGGGCGCCTACATGCTGGGACTCCGTGTCTTGTCTTTGGCCTTCATTGGTGTTCTGGTGGGGGACCTTTCAGAGTCGACCACCACCGTCTCCATGACCATGGCTGTGGTCCTCGTGCTGCAGCATGCTGTGACCTGGATCCAGAAGAGTCGCCGGGTGGACATCGCCTTCCAGCAGGCCGTGGTGTGGGCTACTCTGGCTGCCCAGCTCGTGCTGCCCGCGGCTTACCTGCTGGCAGGGACCTACGACGGCGGCGGCCGTTGGGTGCTCCTTATCGAGTTGGGACTCTCTGCGGCCTCGGCTGTCATCGCATGGCGTCTTCTGGGCATCCAGGGAATCCAATACTTCAGTATCCCTGCCGTGCTCGGCGGCGTGATTGCTTCCGGTCCGCTCTTGACGTTCCCGTCGGGCACCTGGTTGTACCAGGCACTGCTGGATAGGGCCCAGGTACCGGTGGTGCTCCTGGGGCTCGCCGCCGTGCTCGTGGTTGTCCGGGTTGTGCGTGCCACGGTCCGTCCCGGACATGGTGCCGCCGGCAACGTTGCGGCGCGCTGGTTCTGGTTCGTTGCGGCAATGACGTTCGTTGTTACCGGTGGTCTGTTGACCCTTGCCGTGTCCTACTCCCTGACTGGGCTCGCGGTGCTGGTCCTTGCGTCAGTGCTGTTCGCTGCCTCGCACGTTGAGCACTTGCCCGCCCTCTACATCGGTGCCGCGCCGTCCATGCTGGTTGGCGCCGTTCCCGCCGTCGAAGGTTTGCTGAGGGACATGGCGCCAGGAGTGTGGAGCGACTACTTACCTTGGCTGGCGGGCGGTGTTGGAACAGCTGTGCTTCTTTACGCGGCGAAACGGCTCGGGGGAGCAGCCATCGGCGGGGAACCCCTGAGGCGAAACGCCCTGACGGGAACAGCAGCCGTGGCGCTGGCGTCGTCGGCCGCCGTTGGACTGATCCGCGATGAAACATCATGGGTCGGTTTTGTCCTGGTGGTCGCGACCGGTGCGCTGGTAGTCGTTGAATTACCAGACAGCAAGTGGCTTGCTGGAGAAATTGCGGCGCTGGCTTCTTTAGCCGCCCTCCAGCGCGCGGTCCTGTTCGTGGGCGACACCGGAGCGGACTGGTTCTGGACTGTTCAGTGGTACGTCTTTGCCGGGGCTGTTTTAGCAGGCCTGCGCTACATGCGAAGGCAGCGGAGCGAAGGCCTGCTTCGGCTGGCCATTGCCGCGGGCGCCCTGTCTTTGACATCCTTGGGGACCATCTCTGGAGGAACTGCCCCGCAGCAGTTGTATGTGCTGGTGGGCCACGCGGTACTTCTGGTCGCCGGCTTGCTGCTGGCTGAAAGGGCCATGGTGTGGTGGGGTGCCTTGGGCGTTGCGCTCAGTGTCATGTGGGCGCTGCGCTCGTACGCTTTCGCCATGCTTGCGCTGGTTGCCCTGGCGTTGATTGTCCTGGCAGTGTGGCGCCTGAACCGGAAGCCGCAGGCGCCGGGTGGGGTTCCGCCGCAGAATTTTGCGCCGGGTGGGGTTCCGCCGCAAAACTATGCGCCGGGTGGGGTTCCGCCGCAAAACTATGCGCCGGGCAGCGCCAGCCCCGACGGCGTCAACCGGGGCAATGCTTCACCGGACAGTGTTCACCCCGACGACGCCTACCCGGGCGGTGCTTCGTCCGGCCATGCCCCGTGGGGGCAGGACAGGGACGGAATCCGATAATCTTGCAGTCTACGAAGAGGAGCGCAGTATGGAATTCCTGATTTTCCTGGCAGTCATTGCCGCCATCGGTGGCGGGGTGCTGTGGGGCCGCAAGAACTTCCGGAGCGAGATTGAACGCGCAAAGCGCATCAGGCGTGCCAACAAGAACAAGTAACCCGCCGTTTTAGCAGGACTGGGCCAGCCAGGGGTCCTACGGTTCGTGGGAGCGGGCCCGCTCCAGTGCACGCAACCAGTAGTAGGACTCCTTGGGAGTCCGTTCCTGGGTGTGAAAGTCCACATGGACCAACCCGAAACGCTGTGAGTAGCCGGCTGCCCATTCGAAATTGTCCAGCAGCGTCCAGACGTAGTAGCCGCGCAGATCCACATCCTCGGCAATACCGCCGGGGCCTGTCGCTGTAAGGGCGTGGCCGAGGTGCTCAGCCAGGTAGGAAATGCGGTTGGTGTCCTGGAGGGGGCCGTCAACGTGCGGTGGTTCGGGAAAACTTGCTCCGCCTTCCGTGATGTACACCGGGGGAAGAGCGTCCCCGTACCGGTCCTTCATTTGGCGCAGCAGCAACGCCAGGTACTCCGGTGCAACGGGCCAGCCGAACCCGGTAGTTTCATACTCCTGGTAGGCGGCCAGGTGGAAGGGAACCTCGCTCATCTCCGGTGACTTTCCGGTGGGGATCTCCGCAGGCCCCGGGCCTGCTGCCACCTTCACGGGGTAGTAGTAGTTGAGGCCGTAGAAGTCCAAAGGTTGGCTGATCAGTTCAAGATCGCCGTCGTGGATGGTGCCGAGTGAGCGGAACCACGGCTTCATGGGCCAGGGGGGCTTGGGGTATTGACCGAGCAGTATCGCATCGGCATAGATCCGGTTGAGGATCAGGTCCAGCGCCTGCGTCATCAGCCGGTCGCCGAGACTGTTACTGGCGGACTCGACGGGGCAGTGCATGTTGGACACCCCGATCTGCCCCTTAACTCCAGCGTTCCGTAAGGCTTGGACCGCCATTCCGTGTCCCAGTAATTGATGATGTGCGGCAGGCAGGGAATCGAAGAGCAGTTGCCGGCCGGGGGCGTGCACTCCCAGTGAGTACCCCTGCACGGTGACTGACACGGGTTCGTTCATGGTGACCCAGTGATCAACACGGTCACCGAACCGGTCTGCAGCGGCGGCGCAATAGACAGCAAAGCGCTCGGCAGTGTCGCGGTTCATCCACCCGCCTGCATGCTCCAGTTCCAAGGGGGTGTCCCAGTGGAACAGGGTAGCCATGGGGGAGATGCCGGCGGCCAGGAGTTTGTCAATGAGGCGATCGTAGAAGTCCAGGCCGCGTTGATTGATAGAGCCCTTGCCGCCGGGTTGGATCCGTGGCCAGGACAGCGAGAAGCGGTAGGAATCCACGCCAAGCTCCTGCATCAAGGCAATGTCTTCATCGGAGCGGTTGTAATGGTCGCACGCCACGGTGGGGGAGTCGCCGTCGACAATTGCTCCTGGCTTTTCCGCGAAGGCATCCCAGCCTGAAGGGCCGCGGCCATCAGCGGTCAGTGATCCTTCAATCTGGAAAGCCGCCGACGCCACCCCCAGAGTGAAACCCGGACGCAGGCGCGCGGCAAGATCTTCCACTGAGCCTGAATCCTGGACGGTCATGCACCCATCTTCCTCAGGCGCAGGCGCCCGGGCAATGGTCCTGCAGGGGCGCTTATACCGTCGATTGGCCTTTGCCTCATATTTCCGCCATACTGGATGAGTTGTTCAAGCGCTTCTTCGTGTCCCGATCCGGATAATGCCGGGTGTCAGGGTCCAGGTGGAAGCCCAAACATAACCCTGAACCCCATGGAATGCGGTCGAGTCTGCGTGGAAATCGCGACACGCCCGACCGCGGGGGTCGGTGCGCCGGCAGGTTGAGGAACCCGGAATATCCGGATTCAGCTTGTGCGGCGTGTGGTGGTAAATCCTCAAACGCTTCGGCGGCCACATCAACAGGTAAGTAAACAGAGCAGCCCTAACTAGAGCAGCACTAGCTGAAAGAGAGTCAGGCGACATGGCGGGACAAAAAATCCGCATCCGGCTGAAGTCATATGACCACGAGGTCATTGATGTTTCAGCGCGGAAGATCGTTGAGACGGTCACGCGCGCAGGCGCAACGGTAGTCGGCCCGGTGCCGCTGCCCACGGAGAAGAACGTTTACTGCGTAATTCGCTCTCCTCACAAGTACAAGGACAGCCGTGAGCACTTCGAAATGCGTACTCACAAGCGTCTGATCGACATCATCGACCCCACGCCGAAGGCCGTCGACTCGCTTATGCGTCTCGATCTGCCTGCAGACGTGAACATCGAAATCAAGCTCTAGGGAGGTGCTGAGAGACTATGACCGCAACCCGTAACGTAAAGGGCCTGCTGGGCACGAAGCTCGGCATGACCCAGGTCTGGGACGAGAACAACAAGCTCATCCCGGTAACTGTTGTCCAGGCTGACTCCAACGTCATCACCCAGCTGCGCAACGCAGAGGTAGATGGCTACGTCGCCGTACAGATCGGCTACGGCCAGATCGACCCCCGCAAGGTCACCAAGCCGCTGGCTGGTCACTTTGAAAAGGCTGGCGTCACCCCTCGCCGCCACGTCGTCGAACTGCGTACCGCAGACGCCGCATCCTACGAGCTGGGCCAGGAGCTCTCTGTTGAGATCTTCGAAGCCGGCCAGAAGATCGACGTCGTCGGCACCTCAAAGGGTAAGGGCTTCGCCGGTGTTATGAAGCGTCACGGCTTCCACGGCGTTGGCGCTTCCCACGGTGCCCACAAGAACCACCGTAAGCCTGGCTCCATCGGTGGCGCATCCACCCCGAGCCGCGTCTTCAAGGGCCTGAAAATGGCCGGCCGCATGGGCGCCGAACGTCACACCACGCTGAACCTCACGGTTCACGCTGTTGACGTTGAGAAGTCGCTGCTCCTTATCAAGGGTGCCGTCCCCGGCGCCCGCGGCCAGGTCGTACTCGTACGCACCGCCGTGAAGGGAGCCTAGTTCAATGACTAGCACTGTCAAGGTAGACCTGCCTGCAGAGATCTTCGACGTCCAGACCAACGTGCCGCTGCTGCACCAGGTCGTCGTCGCACAGCTCGCTGCTGCACGCCAGGGTACCCACAAGACGAAGACCCGCGCCGAGGTTTCCGGTGCAGGTCGCAAGCCGTTCAAGCAGAAGGGCACCGGCCGCGCCCGTCAGGGTTCAATCCGTGCTCCTCACATGACCGGCGGTGGCGTTGTCCACGGTCCGACCCCTCGTGACTACAGCCAGCGCACCCCCAAGAAGATGAAGGCTGCTGCACTCCGTGGCGCCCTGTCTGACCGCGCCCGCAACGGCCGCATCCACGTCATCGCTGAACTGGTAGCCGGCACCAAGCCGTCCGCCAAGGACGCACTGGCTTCGCTGCGCTCCGTCACTGAGCGCAAGAACCTGCTCGTCGTAATCGAGCGCGCCAACGATGTTGCTGCACTTTCCGTGCGCAACCTCCAGGATGTTCACGTTCTGTACGCAGACCAGCTGAACACCTACGACGTGCTTGTCTCCGACGACGTGGTCTTCACCAAGGCTGCTTTCGAGGCGTTCGTCGCTGACAAGGCAAAGAACGAGGAGGCCTCCAAGTGAGCGTAACCACCATCAAGGACCCGCGCGACGTCGTGCTTGCACCCGTCGTTTCGGAAAAGAGCTACGGTCTGATCGACGAAGGCAAGTACACCTTCCTGGTGGACCCTCGCTCGAACAAGACCGAGATCAAATTGGCCGTCGAGAAGATCTTCTCGGTCAAGGTTGACTCGATCAACACCATCAACCGTGCCGGTAAGCGCAAGCGCACCAAATTCGGCTGGGGTCAGCGCAAGAGCACCAAGCGTGCAATTGTCACCCTCAAAGAAGGCACAATCGACATCTTCGGCGGTCCGCTCGCGTAGCGGAGACCACTTTAACGAGGAAATAAATTATGGGAATCCGTAAATACAAGCCGACTACCCCGGGCCGTCGTGGCTCGAGCGTAGCCGACTTTGCTGAAATCACGCGATCGACTCCGGAAAAGTCGTTGCTGCGTCCGCTGCACAAGACTGGCGGCCGCAACAACTCCGGTAAGATCACCACCCGTCACAAGGGTGGTGGGCACAAGCGCCAGTACCGTCTGATCGACTTCCGTCGTCACGACAAGGACGGCATCAACGCCCGCGTTGCCGAAATCGAGTACGACCCGAACCGCACGGCTCGCATCGCACTCCTGCACTACGTTGATGGCACCAAGCGTTACATCATCGCTCCGAACAAGCTGTCCCAGGGTGACTTCGTCGAGGCTGGTCCCGACGCTGACATCAAGCCGGGCAACAACCTGCCGCTGCGCAACATCCCGGTTGGTACCGTAATCCACGCAGTTGAACTGCGTCCGGGTGGCGGCGCCAAGATGGCTCGTTCCGCAGGTGCTTCGGTACAGCTCGTTGCCAAGGAAGGCCGTTTCGCCCAGCTGCGTCTGCCCTCCGGTGAAATCCGCAACGTTGACGTGCGCTGCCGCGCAACCGTCGGCGAGGTGGGCAACGCCGAGCAGTCGAACATCAACTGGGGCAAGGCCGGCCGCATGCGCTGGAAGGGCGTTCGCCCGACAGTCCGTGGTGTAGCCATGAACCCGGTTGACCACCCGCACGGTGGTGGTGAAGGTAAGACTTCCGGTGGACGTCACCCGGTTAACCCGAACGGCAAGCCTGAGGGCCGTACCCGCCGTCCGAACAAAGAGAGCGACAAGCTTATTGTTCGTCGCCGCCGTACTGGCAAGAACAAGCGATAGGAGCCTGGACACATGCCACGCAGCCTGAAAAAAGGTCCTTTCGTTGACCAGCACCTCTTTGTGAAGGTCGCACGGGAAAACGATAAGGGCACCAAGAACGTCATCAAGACCTGGTCCCGCCGTTCGATGATCATCCCCGACATGCTCGGGCACACGATCGCCGTACACGACGGACGCAAGCACATCCCGGTGTTTGTCACAGAGTCGATGGTCGGGCACAAGCTCGGCGAATTCGCTCCCACGCGGACATTCCGCGGCCATGTTAAGGACGACCGTAAGGGCAAGCGCCGCTAGGCGCCTGACTTTACGTCTTAGACGAGAGAAGGAAAGCAATGGAAGCCAAGGCTATTGCGCGTCACATCCGCGTAACGCCTATGAAGGCCCGGCGCGTCGTCAACCTTGTTCGTGGTAAGCAAGCGAATGAGGCTCTGGCAATTCTGAAGTTTGCCCCCCAGGCAGCTTCGGAGCCGGTATTCAAGGTACTTCAGTCGGCAATGGCCAACGCACGTGTCCTCGCGGACCGTGACGGCGTTGCATTCGACGACAGCGACCTCTTCATCACCGAAGCATTTGTTGATGAAGGCCCGACCATGAAGCGGTTCCAGCCGCGTGCCCAGGGCCGCGCCTACCGCATTAGGAAGCGGACCAGCCACATCACGCTGGTTGTCGCAACCCCGGAGAAAGAGGAGGCTCGCTAAGTGGGACAGAAAGTAAACCCGCACGGGTTCCGACTCGGCATCACCACCGACCACGTTTCGCACTGGTTCGCTGACAGCACCAAGCCCGGACAGCGTTACAAGGACTTCGTCCGCGAGGACATCAAGATCCGTCAGCTCATGTCCACCGGCATGGAGCGCGCCGGCATCGCCAAGGTCGAGATCGAGCGCACCCGTGACCGTGTCCGCGTGGATATCCACACGGCACGCCCGGGTATCGTTATCGGCCGCCGCGGCGCTGAAGCAGACCGCATCCGCGGCGAGCTCGAAAAGCTCACCGGCAAGCAGGTTCAGCTGAACATCCTCGAGGTCAAGAACCCCGAGATGGAAGCACAGCTTGTTGCCCAGGGCATCGCTGAGCAGCTGACTTCCCGCGTGGCTTTCCGCCGTGCGATGAAGAAGGCAATGCAGTCCGCACAGCGTGCGGGTGCCAAGGGCATCCGTGTTGCTTGCTCGGGCCGTCTGGGTGGCGCAGAAATGTCCCGCTCGGAGTTCTACCGCGAAGGCCGTGTGCCCCTGCACACCCTCCGCGCGAACATCGACTACGGCTTCTACGAAGCCAAGACCACCTTCGGCCGTATCGGTGTGAAGGTTTGGATCTACAAGGGTGACGTAACTGCCAAGGAACTGGCTCAGCAGGCAGCTGCTGCTCCGTCCCGTGGCCGTGCAGGAGACCGTCCGGGCCGCCCGGGTGGCGACCGCCGTCGTCGTAACGACCGTCCGGCAGCTGAGGCAGCACCCGCTGCCGTTGAAGCACCGGCCGCTGAAGCTGCTGCTCCTGCAGCAGAAGGAGGACAGGCTTAAATGCTTATCCCACGTCGAGTCAAGCACCGTAAGCAGCACCACCCGGGTCGTTCCGGCGCTGCTACGGGCGGCACCAAGGTCAGCTTCGGTGAGTACGGTATCCAGGCTCTGAGCCCGGCATACGTTACCAACCGCCAGATCGAGTCCGCCCGTATCGCGATGACCCGCCACATCAAGCGTGGCGGTAAGGTCTGGATCAACATCTACCCGGACCGTCCGCTGACGAAGAAGCCTGCTGAAACCCGTATGGGTTCCGGTAAGGGTTCTCCGGAATGGTGGGTCGCAAACGTCAAGCCGGGCCGGGTTCTCTTCGAACTCTCCGGTGTCAATGAAGAGGTAGCTCGCGAGGCCCTGCGCCTGGCAATCCACAAGCTCCCGTTGAAGGCACGCATTGTGCGTCGCGAAGGTGGTGAATAGAAATGGCAGTAGGGTCGAAGGATCTCGCACCCGCACAGCTGGACGGTTTCGACAACGAGCGTCTCGTTGAAGAACTCCGCAAGTCCAAGGAAGAGCTGTTCAACCTGCGTTTCCAGTCCGCCACCGGACAGCTGGAGAACCACGGTCGCCTGCGTGCGGTAAAGAAGGACATCGCACGCATCTACACCGTTCTCCGTGAGCGCGAGCTGGGCATTCGTGCCGAGGTTGCCGCACCGGTTGTGGAAGCCAAGGAAGAAAAGAAGTCCAAAAAGGCTGCCAAGGCTGAAAAGGCCGAGGTTGAAGCTGGAGAGGACGCCAAGTGAGCGAGAAGGAAACTGTGACGGAAACAGCAGCCAGCGCTGAACAGCGCGGTTACCGTAAGACGCGTCGCGGCTACGTTGTCTCTGACAAGATGGAAAAGACCATCGTTGTTCAGGTTGAAGACCGCGTGAAGCACGCTCTGTACGGCAAGGTTATTCGCCGCACCTCGAAGATCAAGGCTCACGACGAAGAGAACACCGCCGGCATCGGCGACCTCGTTCTCATCTCTGAGACCCGCCCGCTGTCCGCTACCAAGCGGTGGCGTCTGGTGGAGGTCCTCGAGAAGGCCAAGTAAATCCAACGCCAGGCATGCCTGGCAGTGATTCACTGGAAAGGTCCGTGTTCCCTAGGGAATGCGGACCTTTCCGCATCTCCGGCCGTTTCGGCTTCAGGCCGTAAACGTGCTAGGATATTGAGTTTGTATGGCGCCACTTGTGCGCCGTCAACTACCTCGTAAACAATCGTGCCGCTGCATACTGCCCCGCGCAGAGTTTTCTGCAAGGGAAGCTGATGCTTGTGGCACGGGCGTTTAGGCCTGTACTGGCAAAATCCAGGCAGGTCAAGAGACACCCCGATCAACCGTTCCGCAAGGCTCATTCCGTATGCATGATTTCGGTCTGAGAACCGGCGCGACGCAAGGAGTAGAAATTGATTCAGCAGGAGTCGCGACTCAAGGTCGCCGACAACACGGGTGCTAAGGAAATCCTTACCATTCGCGTTCTCGGTGGATCTGGTCGTCGCTACGCAGGCATTGGCGACGTGATCGTCGCTACCGTCAAGGACGCTATCCCTGGCGGCAACGTAAAGAAGGGTGACGTCGTCAAGGCTGTCATCGTTCGTACCAAGAAGGAACGCCGCCGTGCGGATGGTTCCTACATTAAGTTTGACGAAAACGCAGCTGTGATCCTGAAGAACGACGGTGACCCCCGCGGTACCCGTATCTTCGGCCCGGTTGGTCGTGAACTTCGCGACAAGAAGTTCATGAAGATCGTTTCGCTGGCCCCGGAGGTGCTTTAGTCCATGGCTAAGATCAAGAAGGGTGACCTCGTTCAGGTCATCACCGGCGCCAAGCAGGAACGCGGCGGAGACCGCGGCAAGCAGGGCAAGGTTCTGCGCGTATTCCCGGACACCAACCGCGTGCTGGTAGAGGGAATCAACCGCGTCACCAAGCACACCAAGGTCGGTCAGTCGCAGCGCGGCACCAAGACCGGTGGCATTGAGGTCGTTGAGGCCCCGATCCACGTTTCCAACGTTGCTCTGGTTGACCCGTCGACCAAGAAGCCGACCCGTGTTGGTTTCCGTCTCGACACCGTTGAGAAGGATGGCGCTACCAAGACCGTCCGTATCCGCGTGTCCAAGGCCACCGGGAAGGACATCTAATGACTGAGACTCTCGAGACTCCAGTGAAGATCGTTCCGCGTCTGAAGACCAAGTATGCAGAGACCATCAAGAAGTCCCTGCAGGAGGAATTCAGCTACGCGAACGTCAACCAGGTTCCCCGCCTGGTCAAGGTTGTAGTGAACATGGGTGTTGGAGATGCCGCCAAGGACTCCAAGCTGATCGACGGCGCTGTCCGCGACCTCACCCTGATCACCGGCCAGAAGCCGCAGGTAACCAAGGCCCGCAAGTCAATCGCACAGTTCAAGCTGCGCGAAGGCATGCCGATCGGTGCACACGCAACTCTGCGTGGGGACCGCATGTGGGAATTCGTGGATCGTCTGGTTTCGCTGGCTCTGCCGCGTATCCGTGACTTCCGCGGCCTCAACGGCAAGCAGTTCGATGGCAACGGCAACTACACCTTCGGTCTGACCGAGCAGGTTATGTTCCACGAGATCGACCAGGACTCCATCGACCGCGTTCGCGGTATGGACATCACGGTCGTCACCACCGCCAAGACCGATGACGAAGGCCGCGCGCTGCTCAAGGCGCTTGGTTTCCCGTTCAAGACCGAAAACTAACTACGTGACAGGTCCGTCTTCGCAGGCTCTTGAGAGCCGGCGCAGCGGAAACCGGTACGAGGAAGGGCTATAGCCCAAATGACTATGACAGATCCTGTCGCAGACATGCTCACGCGTCTGCGCAATGCAAACTCGGCATACCACGACTCCGTGTCCATGCCGTACAGCAAACTGAAGGCACGCGTTGCTGACATCCTGAAGGCAGAAGGCTACATTGCCGGCTGGAAGGAAGAAGACGCCGAGGTTGGCAAGAAGCTGACCATCGACCTGAAGTTCGGTCCGAACCGCGAGCGTTCCATCGCTGGCGTCCGCCGCATCTCCAAGCCGGGTCTCCGCGTTTACGCGAAGTCCACCAACCTGCCGCACGTGCTGGGTGGCCTGGGTGTCGCAATCCTGTCCACCTCTTCCGGCCTCCTGACTGACAAGCAGGCCGGCAAGAAGGGCGTGGGCGGCGAAGTCCTCGCGTACGTCTGGTAACGGGAAAGGAAGAGAATAATGTCACGTATTGGACGTCTCCCCATCACCGTTCCTGCCGGAGTTGAGGTCAAGCTTGATGGCTCCGTCATCAACGTCAAAGGTGCCAAAGGCGAGCTGAGCCACACTGTGGCCAGCCCGATCGAGGTTACCCAGGAAGAGAACACCCTGACGGTCACCCGCCCGAACGACGAGCGCAACTCGCGTTCGCTGCACGGCCTGACCCGCACCCTGATCGCCAACATGATTCAGGGCGTTACCGAGGGCTACGAGAAGAAGCTTGAAATCGTTGGTACTGGTTACCGCGTTCAGGCCAAGGGTTCTGACCTGGAGTTCGCTCTGGGCTACAGCCACCCGGTTAACGTCTCTGCACCCGAAGGCATCACCTTCGTAGTAGAGGGTCCGACCAAGCTCTCTGTTTCGGGTATCAACAAGCAGCAGGTCGGCGAGGTTGCTGCCAACATTCGCAAGCTGCGCAAGCCTGACCCCTACAAGGGCAAGGGTGTCCGTTACGCCGGCGAAGTCATCCGCCGCAAGGTCGGAAAGGCTGGTAAGTAAACCATGGCCATCGCAATTAACAAGAAGCGTACGAACAAGAGCAAGTCTGCTGCACGCAGCCGTCGCCAGCTTCGTATCCGCAAGCGCATCACCGGTACGGCTGTACGTCCTCGTCTGGTCGTCAACCGTTCGGCACGTCACGTATTCGTCCAGGTTGTCGATGACAGCAAGGGTGTAACCGTGGCTTACGCTTCCACCCTGGAAGCTGACCTTCGCGCATTCGACGGAGACAAGACTGCCAAGGCCAAGCGCGTCGGCGAGCTCGTTGCAGAGCGTGCCAAGGCTGCAGGCGTCGAGGCTGTTGTCTTCGACCGTGGCGGTAACAAGTACCACGGCCGCATCGCCGCCGTCGCTGACGGTGCTCGCGAAGGTGGGCTGGCACTGTGACCGTTGAAAATAACGAAAAGGACATTCAGGTGACTGAAGCTGTAGCTGCTGAAGCAACTGAGACCGCACCCGCTGCCGATGACCGCCGCGGCGGACGTCGTGGCGAGCGCGGCGACCGTGGCCAGGGCCGCGGCGACCGTGGTGGCCGTGGTGGCCGCGACGGCGGTCGTGAGGCTGAGAAGAGCCAGTTCGTAGAGCGCGTTGTCACCATCAACCGCGTTGCCAAGGTCGTCAAGGGTGGTCGTCGCTTCAGCTTCACCGCTCTCGTCGTCGTCGGTGACGGCAACGGTATGGTCGGCGTAGGCTACGGCAAGGCCAAGGAAGTTCCCGCTGCTATCGCCAAGGGCGTTGAAGAAGCCAAGAAGTCCTTCTTCCGCGTACCCCGCGTTGGCAGCACCATCCCGCACCGTGTGCAGGGTGAGGCTGCTGCAGGCGTAGTCCTGCTGCGTCCGGCTTCCGCCGGTACCGGTGTTATCGCCGGTGGCCCGGTCCGTGCGGTATTGGAGTGCGTGGGCATCCACGACATCCTCTCCAAGTCGCTCGGTTCTTCCAACGCGATCAACATCGTTCACGCGACCGTTGCCGCTCTGAAGCAGCTCGAAGAGCCCGCTTCCGTGGCTGCCCGCCGTGGCCTGCCGCTGGACGAGGTTGCTCCTGCTGCTCTGGTGCGCGCGCTCCAGAACCAGAAGGCAGGTGTTTAGTCATGGCTAAGAACCTGACTCCCTCCGACGCCAAGTTGGAAATCACCCAGATCAAGGGCGTCATTGGCGCCAAGCAGAACCAGATCGCCACCCTTCGGTCCCTCGGACTCAAGCGCATCGGACACACTGTTGTCCGCTCCGCTGATGCCGTGACCGTTGGAATGCTGAACACGGTTCCGCACCTCGTGAATGTAGAGGAGGCGAAGTAATGGCAGAGAACAAGACCGCCGCAGAGACTGCTGAGAAGCAGAACGCTCTGAAGGTCCACCACCTGCGTCCCGCCCCGGGTGCCAAGACCGCCAAGACCCGTGTTGGTCGTGGTGAAGGCTCCAAGGGTAAGACCGCTGGTCGCGGTACCAAGGGTACGAAGGCCCGCTACCAGGTAAAGGCTGGCTTTGCCGGCGGCCAGCTGCCGCTGCACATGCGCCTGCCGAAGCTGCGCGGCTTCAAGAACCCGTTCCGGGTTGAGTTCCAGGTTGTCAACCTGGAGAAGCTCAACGAGCTGTTCCCGGAAGGTGGCGCTGTCACCGTTGAGTCCCTGGTTGAGAAGGGTGCCGTTCGCAAGAACCAGCCCGTGAAGGTGCTTGGCACCGGCGACATCACCGTCAAGGTTGATGTTACGGCCCACGCATTCTCCGCCAGTGCTACGGAAAAGATTGCTGCAGCAGGCGGAAGCACCACCGCTCTCTAAGAGCCAGTGGGGCAGATGCCCGTTGTAAAAAGGATCCCGGTACGCGGGGCTTCGGCCCTGTGTACCGGGATTTTTTTCGTGGTTGTGGACTCTCGATTATTACGACGGCGTCACAAGCAGTTAGACTCGGTTGTTGGGTTTCATTGAGCCCGATCACATCCTTGTACTTTCTACTCAGGAGGACGCTTGCTAAGCGCATTCGGCCGGGCGTTTCGGACGCCTGATTTGCGACGCAAGTTGTTGTTCACGCTGGGAATCATCACAATCTTCCGCTTGGGAGCTTTTATCCCCTCGCCTGGTGTGAACTACCAGAATGTCCAGCAATGCTTGAACACCGGTGACACCTCGCAGGGCATCTACCAGCTGGTTAACTTGTTCAGCGGCGGCGCGTTGCTGCAGGTCTCAGTCTTTGCCTTGGGCATCATGCCCTACATCACGGCGAGCATCATCGTGCAGCTGCTCCGGGTGGTCATTCCCCGGTTCCAGCAGCTCTACGAAGAGGGTTCCTCGGGACAGTCAAAGTTGACCCAGTACACCCGGTACCTCACTATCGCCCTCGGCCTGCTGAACGCCACCACCTTGGTGTCCCTGGCCCGGTCCGGTCAACTGCTTCCGGGCTGCAACCTGCCCATCATCCCTGATGAGAGCATCATGACCACCATCCTCATCATCATCACGTTGACGGCCGGTACCGGCCTCATCATGTGGATGGGCGAGCTGGTGACGGAGAAGGGTGTGGGCAACGGTATGTCGCTGCTCATCTTTACCTCCATCGCTGCAAGCTTCCCGGGTTCACTGGGTTCCATCTGGGAGAGCAAGGGTCCCGGCACCTTCTTCACCGTGCTGGCTGTTGGCCTGCTGACTGTGGCGTTGGTTGTTTTCGTTGAGCAGTCCCAGCGCCGTGTTCCGGTCCAGTACGCGAAGCGTATGATTGGCCGCCGCACAGTAGGCGGTACCAGCACCTACATTCCCATCAAGGTGAACATGGCCGGCGTCGTGCCTGTCATCTTCGCGTCCTCCATGCTCTACCTGCCCGGGCTGATTTCACAGTTCAACCAGCCAGCGCCAGGCGAGCAGATGGCCCCGTGGGTTGAGTGGATCAACAACAACCTCACCCGTGGCGACCACCCCATCTACATGGCGCTCTATTTCGCCATGATCGTGTTCTTTACGTACTTCTACGTAGCCATCACCTTCAACCCTGAAGAAGTGTCGGACAACATGAAGAAGTACGGCGGGTTCATTCCGGGCATCCGGGCGGGTAAACCGACCGCGGACTACCTGCAGTACGTGCTTTCCAGGATCACCCTGCCTGGAGCCCTCTACCTGGGCTTCGTAGCGTTGATTCCGCTGGTTGCACTCGTCCTGATCAATGCCAACCAGAACTTCCCGTTCGGTGGCACCTCAATCCTGATCATGGTGGGTGTCGGCCTGGAAACCGTCAAGCAGATTGATGCGCAGCTACAACAACGTCACTACGAAGGGCTTTTGCGATGACGAGAATGCTGATCATTGGACCTCCCGGTTCGGGCAAGGGTACGCAGGCTGAGCGGATTTCCGAGCGCCTCGGCGTAGTCGCCATTTCCACCGGCGATATCTTCCGTGCCAACGTCAAGGGTGAAACGCCCTTGGGCATTGAAGCCAAGAAGTACATGGACGCAGGCGACTTCGTTCCGGACAGCGTCACGAACGACATGGTTCGGGACCGCTTGAGCCAGAGCGACGTGGAGAACGGCTTCCTCCTGGACGGCTACCCGCGTACCACGGCCCAGGTTGATTACCTGGACCAGATCCTCGCCGAAGGCCAGCAGGAGCTCGACGTCGTGCTCCAGCTGACTGCCGACGACGAAGAACTGGTGACCCGTCTCCTTGGCCGTGCCAAGGAAACCGGACGTTCCGATGACAACGAGACCGTGATCCGTCACCGTCTTGATCTGTACCACGAGCAAACCGAAGCCGTTGTGGCCAAGTATGCCGAGCGTGGAATCCTCACGCAGGTTGATGGCATTGGCGGTATCGATGAAGTTACCGATCGTGTCCTGACCGCGATTGAGTCGGCCAAGGCCGTCTAGCTTGTTTTCCACATAGCCGTTTCGCGCGGCTCTGGAGGCAAGGGTGTGTCCCGTACCATTGGTGCGGGACACACCCATTTTTTCGTTTAGCGGCTGACTGTTGGGGGAACCGCATGCACACTGCTTTATCTGGGCACAGCCGGATTTCGGGGCTCGAGGTCTACCTTCCGCCCGCCCGGCTGGACACGCCTGCCGTCGAGCAGCGTATTGCTGAGAGCAGTCCGGGGTTCCGGGTCCCGAAGGGCCTGATCGGTCGCGTCACGGGAATCCGTTCCCGCAGTGTCATGGCTGAAACCGAACAAGCGTCGGACCTGGCGGCCAACGCTGCGGCCAAGGTTATGGCTGAGTGTGGACTGCAGGCTCCGGAAGTAGACCTCTTGATCTTCGCTTCGGCCAGCCAGGACATGGTGGAGCCGGCCACCGGACATATGGTTGCGGCAAAGTTGGGGCTCGCATGTCCGGTCATGGACGTCAAGAACGCCTGCAACAGTTTCCTCAACGGCGTCGAAGTGGCGGACTCCCTGATCGCTACGGGACGCTATGCCCGCGTGCTGGTGGCCACCGGTGAATCGCCATCGAGGGCCGTTCGGTGGAAGGTTCCGGATTTTGAGACTTTTGCGTCCAGTTTTCCCGGATACACCATGAGCGACGGCGGTGCCGCAGTTTTGCTTGAGGCAGCAGACCGGGAGCGGCCAAATCCCGATGGGGCGGCCGGAATCCTGTCCATGGCTTTCACCGCGCGGAGCTGCCACTGGTCTGTGGGTACGCTCTCAGCGGGAGGTTCCGCGTTTCCCCGCGATCCGGAGGCCAGCTATTTCAGCATGGATGGTGAAAAGCTGAAGGACGCGTTCCTGGATCTTGGGTGTGAGGTGCTTGACCAGACGCTGGAGCGGCTTGACCTGGCATGGACGGACTTCGCAGTGGTGTGTGTTCATCAAGTCAGTGCTCCGTACCGGGCGATCTTTGCTGAGCGTGCGGGCGTTCCTACTGATTTGCTTGTCCCTTCCGTGGAGGATTTCGGTAACCTGGCGTCGGTCAGCCTGCCGCTGCAACTGAAACTTGCCATGGACAGCGGACGGTGTGGACCAGGTGACCTCGTCGCGTTGGTGGGATTGGCCGGCGGCGTCAGCCTGGGCATGGCTGTGGTGCGGCTGTGACGGCCATGAACTCACGGCCGGAACCCGCAAGCGCCAGGCTGGCGAGCAGCGCTCCCACCAGGCCGCTGTGTATCGCCGTTCCGATGCTGAACGAGGAGAAACTGGTACGTCAGACGCTGGTGTCCCTCGCGGCCCAAGAGCACAAAGACTTCACGGTGGTGGTGGTGGACAACGGTTCCACAGATGACAGCTGCAGCATCGTGACTGAGTTCGCCGCGGAACATCCCGGAATGGACATCCGGCTGCTGATCGAAGGGCAGAAGGGTACGGGGGCGGCGGCGGATACGGGCATGCGCTTCGGCGTGGAGCACGGCTCAGTATGGTTGGCCCGCACTGATTCCGATTGCCTCGCAGCTCCGGATTGGACTGCCAGGATCATGGCTGCATTCGATGACGGGCTGGAACTGATCGCTGGTCAGCTTAATCCGAGGCTTGATGAGGGGATCAGCGCCGGTGAACGGCGGATGATGTTGCTCGCGGTGGAGGTGGCCTCATTCTTTGGCCGTATTCGTCCCGGCAACAAGGGCGAGGGATATCTGGGTCCGTACCAAATGCTCCCGGGCTGCAACATGGCCATCACCGCAGATATGTATCACCGTTCCGGCGGATTCCCCCGTTCCAGGATCGAAGACCTCCATGAGGACAGGGCACTGTCCAACCAGGTCAGAAAGCTGACAAGGAACTACGCCCTTCGGCGCGATGTTGTGGTGTTCGGTTCCTCACGCCGCGTCAAGGCCTGGGGCTTGAAGAACACTTTGGCGTGGTACGCAGACCACCGGTACCGTCCCGAACATGTGGATATCCGGTGACGGTGGACGGAGCCACTGCTGAGCGATGGGAGCGACGCATCCACTTGGGCGCCCACCCGCTGCTCTATCCCATTATTCGAGGCCTGGGGAGCCTCCGTCCGGTGGTCAAGTTGCCGGGACTGGGGGTATTGGTCAGCGAAGCCGGACTGGTTCGCGAGGTGCTGATGGACCAGCAGAAGTTTGTCAAGAATGGCCCCTCTGGATCGGGCGCGCTCTGGACTCCCGTGGTGGGTCCCAAAGCCTTGGTGAACATGGATGGCCAAGACCACAAGGAATTGCGGCAACGCCTGGGTGATCTGTTCACGCCGCGATCGGTAGCCGGGATAGTGGAGCCAGCGGCATCGGCCTTCGAGTCGCGAATCACCAGGGAACTGGACGAGGGGCGTTCGGTGGACGTGGTGGAATGCGTCAAGGACCTGGCCGGGGGAGTGATCTCCCGGCTGCTGGGAGTGCCCGACGATGCGCCGGGCAGACTTCCCAACAAGGAACTCTTCAACCTGGGCTCCTCCATTTCCTCGCTTGTGCGCTTGGGGCGTCCCTCCTTGACGGCGCGCCAAATCGCGAAGGGACGTTCCGCCGTCGGAATCCTGGCAGGACCGGCCAGGGTGGCCTACCGGGAGAGTGACCCAGGGACATTTCCCGGGAGGCTCCGGGAACTCGGGATGAGCGAAGAAGAAGCGATGGGCATCATCAGTGCTTTCGTCATGGTGGGCACCGAAACCTTGGTCTCTTTCCTTCCGCGGTTGGTGGCGCTCCTGACGGACAGCGGACGGGTTGAGGAACTGGCCAACCAGCGCTCAACCGTTCCTGCCGTGATCAACGAGGCCCTTCGCTTCACGGTGCCATCGCCCATGATGATCCGGGATGCAGTGGCACCCGGGGTCATTGGGGACACGGAAGTCCGGGCCGGCGACAGGATACTGCTATCCACCGTCCATGCTGCGAAGAGCCTCCGCGGCTTTGATCCGGCAGAGGCCATGCCCCCGCAAGCACGCCAGCTCTGGTTCGGTGCGGGAGCACACTTCTGTATCGGCATGCCGTTGGCCATGGCCGAGATCAACGCAGCCTTGGACGTACTGCTGGACCGGTATCTTCAGCAACCCTGGACCATCAGGAGCCGCCGTGTCAGCAGAGGTGTTCTCATTCCGGGATACAAGAGTTTGGAGGTGGCGAATGTCTGAGGAGGCAGTTGGGCAGTCAGTGGGCACTGCCGACCTGATCGCCGCCGTATATGCAGCAGCGGAACGGTTCCCGGAACACCCCGCCATCACAGCCCCAGGAAAAGCACGCCGCATCAGGGGCGGGCGTGGCACGGAAGCAGTGAAACCCGGACAGACCATCACCTACCGTGAGCTTGTGGACGGGATTGAGGCGACGGCGCTGAACCTCCAGAAGGATGGTTTCGGCCTCGGGGAGCGCATGTTGTTCTCCGTACGTCCCAGCCCAGCGGCGTTTGTCCTGGCCCTGGGCGCTGTGCGGGCGGGTGGCTCGGTGGTGTTTATTGACCCGGGGATCGGTCCTTCCCTCTTTCGGGATCGTGCGGGGCTCGCGTCGCCGCGGTGGGCAGCCTCGGAGTCGCTCCTGTATGCGTTGAGCGCCAAGAGCCCTTTCCGTCCCCTTGCACGGCGGCGGGGGCTGCTTCTCCCCGACTATGGCGCCATGGAGGTCCGCCACTACTACGCAGGACCGTGGATGCCTGGTGTGCCACGGGGAGCGTCGCCGGTGAAAGCCTTGGCGACGACGCGGATGGCAACGCGGGATGGCAAAAATGCCGGCGATGCGATGAACGCTTCAACGCAGGAAGCCGTCATCATCTTCACTTCGGGGACTACAGGGGCTCCCAAAGGCGTGATCCACACCCGGGGATCGCTTGCCGCGGGCTTTGAACAACTCACCACGCGCTGCACCTTCAGGGAGGGCGACAGGGTCCACTCGGAGCAACTCATGATGGGCCTGCCCGCGCTCATTGCCGGGGCGCACTGGACCATGCCGGCGTACGGATTCTCCGCCCACATCGATCCTCTCCGGCTTGCGGGCGAGCTTGGGCCTGTGGCCGGCAAAAAGACAGCGTACGACGGCGCCACTCACCTTTTCCTGGTGCCCTCACAGTTGGCGCCCATCCTGGACTCGATCGAAGAAGGAACGGTCAGGCTGCCACCTTCGCTGAGGACAGTCATGCTTGGGGCGGCGCCGATCCTGGCTCCATTTCTGAAACGGGCCACGCAACTCCTCCCGGGCATAGAGTTCAAACTGATCTACGGCATGACGGAAGCGCTTCCAATCGCCGTTGCTGACGGACACGAGAAATTGGCCTTCGCGTCAGGTGCAGAGGCTGAAGTAACGGCACCCGACGGAACAGGCGAAGGTGACTTCCTGGGGGAGCCGCTGCCCGCCGTCGGAATCCGGGTGGCTGAAGACCACGAACTGTTGGTCCGGGGTCCCAACGTCTGCCACGGCTACCTGGGCGAAGACCCGATGGTGGAGCACGCGACGGGGGACCTGGTGCGGCTGGACCACGGCACCGGCGGGGCGCCCAGGCTGGTGATGATCGGGCGTAAGAAGGACATGATCATCCGCGGCAAGACCAACATCTACCCGGCACTCTACGAGCCCGTCATTGCCGGGATCCCCGGGGTCCGGCAGGCAGTGATGGTAGGCGTTCCGGATGAGCTCGGAGACGAGGCAGTGTGGCTGGCCGTCGTCGCAGCGGCTGGCGAAAGTGCAGCGCTGATGAAGTCCCGGCTTTTACGTAAGCTCCCCAGGCTCATCGATGAATCCGCGCTCCCGGATCACATTGAAGTCCTGGAGTCCATCCCGTCCAGTGGCCGGCACCGGAAACCTGACCGTGCAGCACTGCGGCAGGAGTTCGCGGCACGTGCCCAACCAGAGGCAGACGCAGAAGCAGCTGGAGCACAGTGAGGATCGCAGTCACCGGCGCCACGGGATTCATCGGGGGAGCCGTTGCCAGAGCTGCGGAGGCCCAGGGATGGGAAGTGGTCCGTTTCGCGAGGCAGCACGGGCCTGGCCTGCATTACTGGGATCTGACCGGGTTGCCCCCAGCGCGGCTTCCCGGCGTTGACGCGGTGGTGCACGCGGCAGCACATGTTGCCGATTGGGGTGCCTCTTCCCTCTTCCACCGGGCCAACGTCCTGGGCACCCGGGCCGTAGCCGAGGCCTTCGCCGGAACCCGTCTGGTCCACATCTCCAGTTCCAGCGTCTACCCGTGGTGGGAATCATGCATCAACCGGGCTGAGGACGAGGTAGCCACGCGCCACCTGAGTGCCTACGGACGCAGCAAGGCGCTCGCCGACATCGAAGCCCGTCGCCATGGCAATGCCGTGGCACTGCGCCCGCACGGTGTCTACGGGCCGGGGGACCGGACGCTGCTGCCACGTCTGATCAGCAACATCAGGGGAGGCCATTTGCTGAGTGTTGGACATGCCCAGGTGAAACATCAATTGACGCACGTGGACAATCTGGTGCAAGCCGTCCTTGCCTCCTGCCGCTCGGAAGTCCGGGGCGCCGTCAACGTGGGGGACGCGGAGCCTGTTGAATTGGGTGGAGTGCTGCGCCAGGTTCTTGATGCTTCTGGACTCCACGGCGTGGACATCAGGTACCTTCCCGAGCCCGCGGCCATGGCTTTGGCGGGCATTTCGGAGGCGGTTTCCCGTGCGAGCGGCCGGAATCCACGGCTCACACGCTACGCGGTCAGCCAACTCGGGCGGGAGCGGACCTACCGCTTGGAACGCCTCCGACGCGAGCTGGGAATCGAGCCAATTTCGACCACAGTCTCGGATGCGGGAAAATGGTTCAAGCACGGAGCCTGATCGGCTCCGTGAGCAAACTTTCCAGAGGAGAACATGGCGTTCGGTCAGCCCCGCATTGAATACAAGACCAACGAGCAGATGCGCAAGATGCAGGAGGCCGGGCTTGTCCTGAGCCGTGCACTTGACGCTGCAGTTGCGGCGGCCAAGCCGGGCGTCACCACCAAAGACCTGGACGATGTTTTTGCCGCAGTCCTCAACGATGCAGGAGCCAAGTCCAACTTCCTCGGCTATCACGGCTTCCCGGCCACGATTTGCACCTCCGTCAACGAGGAAGTGGTCCACGGCATCCCCGGGACGAAGGTCCTCAACGATGGTGACATCATTTCCATTGACGGCGGCTGCATCGTGGACGGCTGGCATTCAGACTCTGCGCGGACGGTCATCGTGGGTACCGCCGATCCCGAGGACCAGCGGCTCTCCGACGTCACTGAGGCTGCCATGTGGCGTGGCATCGCCGCCCTTGCCAACGGAAAGTTCGTCGGTGACATCGGCAACGCGATCGATGACTACGTGTCCTCCGTCCATGGCAAGCCCTTGGGCATCCTGGAAGACTATGTGGGGCACGGCATTGGTTCCGAGATGCACATGGCCCCGGATGTGCTGAACTACCGGACCGGGCATCGCGGACCAAAGATCCGGCCCGGCCTGTGCCTGGCCATCGAACCCATGCTGGTGCGTGGTGGCATAGAAACCGCCACCCTCGACGACGACTGGACCGTTGTCACCACCGACGGTAAGCGTTCCTGCCAGTGGGAGCATTCTGTCGCCGTCCACGAAAAGGGCATCTGGGTCCTGTCCGCCCCGGATGGAGGCGCCGAGCAGTTGGCGCCGCTCGGCGTCGTGCCTGTACCGATCCCGTGACGTCTGTACCGATCCCGTAAGACCCGGAGCCGTACACACCCCGAAGCACAAGAGCCGGGCTGCTGAAGCAGCCCGGCTCTCTTCATGCCTGAAGGAAGAGTCAGGCCTTCAGCTTCGGCTTCACATCCTTGGTGTAAATGCCCTCGAGCGTCTTCTTAAGCTCGGTCATGGTTGCCTGGACGTCGCCCTGCTGTGTGAGGATCTTTGCAGCGGCCTTGGCCATCTCCTGGTCCGCGCCCGGCAGGAACACGCGTGCGTTGTCCTGGACCTTGGTGACAGCGAGCTGGTCCATGGCGGTCTTGATCTGCGGTGTCGCGGCGAGAACAGCGGACATGTCGGCCGAGAGACGCGTCGGCATGTACCCGGTGGCAGCGGAGAAAGCGGCGGTGTTTTCCGGTTCGGTCATGAACTTCAGGAACGTGGCCGCAGCAAGCTGTTCCTCCTTGGTGATGCCGCTCGGGATGCCAAGACCGGCACCGCCGGTGGGGCAGACTCCGCTGGGCACTTCGGGACCGCCCGGAAGGAAACCGACGCCAACGTTGAACTTGGCTGCCTTCAGGACGCCCAGCAAGGAACCGGTGGAGGAAATGGTGGACGAGGTGATGCCGGCGGCGAAGTCATCTGCGGCTTCCTTGGACGAGACGCCCGCCCAGCCGTCCTTGTAGATGGAATCCTGCGCCCACTGCAACGCAGCGACTGACTCGGCGGAATCGCACGTGATGTCCCACTCCTTGGACCAGCTGCCACCCCAACCCCACAGATTGTTCTGCAAGGTCCAGCCTGCGTAGCCGGCAAGGGCTGGGTAGATGTAGGCGTACTGTGCGCCGGACGTGGCCTTGAGCTTCGGAGCCCACTCCGCGAATTCCTGCCACGTGGCCGGTGCGCGATCAGGGAGGCCGGCAGCCTTGAAATGGTCCTTGTTGTAGTAGAACAGCGGAGTGGACCGGCCGTATGGGAGCGCCCATTGCTTGTCGTCGTACTTGTAGTCGTCCACCAGCGACTTCTGGAAGTCGTCGATCTTGATATCCAGCTGCTTCACCAGTCCATCGATGGGGATGATGCTGCCATTGGAGAAGTAGCGGAACCACCACACATCAGAGAGGACTACCAGCGCCGGGAGGCCTGTCTTGGCTGCCTGCGAGGTCTGGAACTTCTGCGCGATCTCCTCATAGTTGGCCCCGGCCGTGACGAGGTTGACTTTGATGTCCGGGAACTTGGCGTGGAACTTCTCAATGATCGCTTTCTCCACGTCCTGCGACTTGCCTGGGTGGTTGGTCCAGAAGTCGATGGAGGCAGCCGGCTTCACGCCGCTGAAATCGATCGCTGCGGTCTCGACGGCGTCTGCCGTGCCCGCCGTCGATGGTCCGCCACAGGCGGCGAGTGCCGCTGCTCCGGCGCCAAGTCCGGCCAGGCCCAGGAAATGTCGGCGGTCAAGGTTGGTACGCATGGTGCTTCCTCTCAATAACTTCACTAGGGGTATTTCGATGCGAATGGTGCGGAGGGAGAAAATCAGCCGGTGACGCTTCCTTGGGTCAGGCCGGCCACGATGTAGCGCTGGAGTGCTGCGAACACCAGCAGGATGGGGACGATCACCAGAACGGCGCCGGCCATGAGGATTCCCCAGCCTGCCCCATTGCCTTCCGAGTTCTGCAGCAACGTCAGGCCCACGGGCAGGGTCATGGTTTCGGGGCGGTCGGTAATGATGAGCGGCCAGATGTAGTCGTTCCATTCACTGACCACGGTCACCAACGCCACAGTGGCGATTGACGGTACCGAGACCGGCACAATGATTTGCCAGAGCCTCCGCCAGTGCCCGGCTCCGTCAATTTCCGCGGCCTCCAGGATGGACGGCGGCAGCGTCAGGAAGTGTTGGCGCAGCAGGAACGTGCCAAATGCCGTGCCAAGGCCGGGGAGGATGATGCCCCACAAAGTGTTCTTTCCGCCCATTCCCGCAATGAGGATGTAGTTGGGCAGGATGGACACCTGGGCCGGGACCATGAGGGCTACCAGGATCAGCACGAAGATCACGTTCTTGAACGGGAATCGCACGAACACCAGGGCGTAGGCGGTCAGGATGGCCAGGATGACCTTGATGGATGAGCCGATCACTGTCACGATCAGGCTGTTTGCGAAGAACTGCGCAAACGGGACGGTGGTCATCGCCGTGGCGTAATTTTCCAGGTTCAGGGACTCCGGCAGGATCTTCAAATCCATGGTGACGATCTCGCCCGGCTGCTTGAAAGAGCTCAACAGCATCCACAGCAGGGGCAGGAACACCACCAGTGTGGCAATGATCAACGGGACGTACCCGGTTGCGACAGTCTGGAGCAGGTTGGCGCTGGAGAAGGGACGCGGCCGTTGCGGTTGCTGCGACTCTTGCCGGTTGCCCTGCTGTGCGTCCTGTGGGGAAGGCACGACTGCGGCTGGTAACGGTGCGCTCATGAGTAGTGGACCTTTCGCTCAACGAACCGCAGTTGGAGGACCGTGATGATCAGCAGGATGGCGAAGAGAATCACCGAGATCGCGGCGGAATACCCGGCCCGGTTATAGGCGCCGAATGCCTGCAGATACGCCTCATAAATCAACGTGCTGGTGCCGTTGCCCAGCGGAGTCATGATGCGGATGAGGTCGAAGGCCTGTAAAGAGCTGAGCATGGTGGTGATCAGCAGGAAGAACGTGGTGGGGGAAAGAAGCGGCATGGAGATGTTGAAGAACCTCCGCACGCTGTTCGCCCCATCAAGCGCCGCAGCTTCCATGACGTCGCGGGGAAGGGACTGCAACCCGGCGAGGTACACCACGGCGCAATAGCCCAGGTTCTTCCAGATGTAGACGATGATGACCATCACCAACGACAACTGGGGATCGTTGATCCACTGTGGGCTCTGCTGCCCCATTCCCCGAAGAATCCACGCCAGCACGCCGTAGCCGGGATCGAAGATGAACAGCCACACCAGGCCGACGCCCACCCCGGACAGCACGTAAGGGGCAAACACCGCGGACCTCGCAAAGGTGGTTCCACGGACCTTCGAGTTCAACGCCAGGGCAACCAGCAACCCGAGAACCATCGAGCCGCCCACCGTCACCAACGTAAAGACGGCCGTGGTCCCCAGAACCTTGGCCGCATCCTCGCTGGTGAAGAAGGTGACATAGTTCTGCAGCCCCACCACCGTGGCCGACGCCGAACCCAGCGTCCAATCCAACGTGGAGTAATAGATGTTGTTGATCAGGGGCCAGTACGTGAAGGTGCCGATCAGCACCAGGTTCGGTAAAGCCATGGCAAGAAAAACCATGAAGTCCTTGCGGCTGCGGCCGGACCAGCCCCTTCTCACCGGAGGGTCCTCTGCTGCCTCTTCGGTTGGGGATGGTGTCCTGGAGGCCGGCCTGCCTGCAGGCGCGGTGCTGCTGTGAATCTGTCGGGTGGTCATGGGTCACTAACGTTTTCGGGCGAACGTGGGGCGCCAACTCCCGGACCGGGGCGGCGAAGACAGGCCTAGCTCACCACACGCGCAGCGGCTGAATGGGCCGAATACGCGGTCCGTAGCGATAGTTGTCTGACACTTCCCAACCCGTTTACTCGGCGTTACTCGCTTGTTCGTATTCGAGGCCGGGCTCCCACTTCGACCCTGCGCCCCGCCCTGCGGTCGGGTGCCAAGGTGGAGAATGAAGCCATGAGTTCGATCACCGATGTTGCCGGCATACGGGTTGGGCATGTGCAGAGGGTGGGGGAGGGGTGGCTGTCCGGGGTGACTGTTGTTCTTCCTCCTGTGGGGACGGTGGGGTCCGTGGATGTGCGCGGTGGGGGTCCCGGGACTCATGAGACCGATGCCCTGGATCCCACCACATTGGTATCCACTGTTGATGCCGTGGTGCTGACGGGGGGCAGCGCCTTTGGCTTGGCCTCAGCCGGCGGGGCCCAGCTGTGGTGCGAGGAACAGGGGAGGGGCTTTGCTGTTCCCGGGACCGTGGTGCCGATTGTCCCTGCGGCCGCCATCTTCGACCTCGGGCGGGGTGGTGACGTGAAAGCGCGACCGGACGCCGGCATGGGCTACCAGGCAGCCGCCGCAGCGTTCGCCTCAGGTGACCATGCCGTCGTCGAACGTGGAAATGTGGGTGCGGGGACTGGTGCCGTTGTCGCGAGGGGACAGTACAAAGGTGGAATCGGAACGTCGTCCATCACTCTCGACGGCGGGGTGGTTGTGGGGGCCATTGCGGTAGTTAATGCGCTTGGTTCGCCGGTGTTCAGCTCGACAGGGCCGCAACTCTCTGCGGACCCGATGGCGTCATCGCAGGGGCTCAACACGACGTTGGTGGTGGTCGCTACGAATGCTGCCCTTGATGTGGCCGAATGCAAGCGGACCGCCAGCGCCGGGCATGCCGGGTTGGCCCGGGCTTTGGATCCGTCCCACACCCTTGCGGACGGCGATACCGTGTTCGCCTTGGCGACTGGCGCCGTCGTGCTTGACCGCAGTACTGAACAGGCGCGGCAGGTGTCGCTGATAACGCTCCAAAGTGCCGCAGCGGAAGCCGTTCGACTCGCGATACTCGACGGCGTCCGGGCTGCGGAAAGTGTCTCGACGGCGGCAGGTGAATTCCCGGCTTTCAGGCCCGCAGGGGAGTGACGGCGGAGGGCCCTTGCGCTACCATGGACGGATTTAACTTTCCGGCCTGATTGGCGTAGAGTTATTTGTTGGTTGTCTGTGCAGCCACGCCCTTTTAGTGTCGTGGTTCAAGAGGGCCAAGCAAACAAAAAACGTCCGCTGGATCTTCGGTGCCTAACTGAAGGACGGCGGCAAACAACAGTTAGCGGAGGATATGGCCAAGAAGGACGGGGTCATTGAGATCGAGGGCGTTGTGACTGAGGCGCTGCCCAATGCGATGTTTCGCGTTGAGCTCACCAACAAGCACGTCGTTCTCGCACACATCTCTGGGAAGATGCGACAGCACTACATTCGAATCCTCCCCGAGGACCGGGTAGTGGTTGAGCTGAGCCCATACGACCTCACACGTGGTCGTATCGTCTACCGCTACAAGTAAATTGCTGGGCGGCCAGGCAATAGTGCCTAAGCCGCTCCAGCAGATCAACTGCAAAACACGCAAAGGAACGCCATGAAGGTCAAGCCGAGCGTCAAGCAGATCTGCGACAAGTGCAAAGTGATCCGCCGTAACGGCCGGGTCATGGTGATCTGCGAGAACCCGCGCCACAAGCAGCGCCAGGGCTAATTCCCCTTCCGGGAATCAGCGCCCGCAAGGGCAAACCTGGGTTGCTAGCCCACGCAAGTAAATAAAGGCAGCACAAGCTGTGCCAGGACTGCATTACAGAGCCTGGTCAGCGAACCCCCGGTCGGAGGCTGGGGCCACACGGAACGTGTGGGTGTACTGCCTACGACCTCCGGTTTATTCAAGGAGTACTGCCACTATGGCTCGTCTCGCTGGCGTAGACATTCCCCGCGAAAAGCGGTTGGAAATTGCGCTTACTTACATCTACGGCGTGGGCAAGACCCGTGCACACGAAACCCTGGCTGCCACTGGCATCAGCGCCGACGTTCGCGTCAAGGACCTGACTGACGCCGAACTGGTTCAGCTGCGTGACTACATTGAAGGCAACTACAAGGTTGAGGGTGACCTTCGCCGCGAGGTAGCCGCTGACATCCGCCGCAAGGTAGAGATCGGCAGCTACGAAGGCCTGCGCCACCGCAAGGGCCTGCCCGTACGCGGACAGCGTACGAAGACCAACGCTCGTACCCGTAAGGGCCCGAAGCGCACCGTCGCCGGCAAGAAGAAGGCCGGACGTTAATCCCTCGGGATTGATCCGGTTTTCCCCCGATAACTTTCTGTAGGAGAAACAATGCCCCCGAAGACTCGTGGAGCGGTTCGTAAGCCGCGTCGCAAGGATAAGAAGAATATTGCGCTTGGCCAGGCGCACATCAAGAGCACCTTTAACAACACCATCGTGTCCATCACGGACCCGAATGGTGCTGTCATCTCATGGGCTTCCGCCGGTGAGGTTGGCTTCAAGGGCTCCCGTAAGTCCACTCCCTTCGCTGCCCAGATGGCTGCTGAAGCCGCTGCAAAGCGCGCTCAGGAGCACGGTCTGCGCAAGGTTGACGTATTCGTCAAGGGCCCGGGATCCGGACGCGAAACCGCAATCCGTTCGCTTCAGGCCGCTGGCCTCGAGGTTGGCTCCATCCAGGACGTCACCCCCAGCGCCCACAACGGTTGCCGCCCGCCGAAGCGCCGCCGCGTCTAATTAGGTCTTCCCTGCCTGACTGGCCGGGCCTGCTGTGGAGAGTTTCGGCCCTCCATAAGCATGGCCCGGCTGGTCAGGCTGGAAACCGAAGCCGATTTCCACCACCTGTGTTGCGTCATATAGCGGATGCTCGCCGAAAGGAAACCTAAGTGCTCATTGCACAGCGCCCCACCCTGTCTGAAGAAGTTGTATCCGAGAACCGCTCCCGTTTCATCATTGAACCGCTGGAGCCGGGCTTCGGCTACACCCTCGGAAACTCCCTCCGCCGTACCCTGCTCTCCTCCATCCCCGGTGCTGCTGTAACCAGCATCCGGATCGATGGCGTGCTGCACGAGTTCACCACGGTTCCGGGTGTCAAGGAAGATGTCACCGAGATCATCCTGAACATCAAGAACCTTTCGGTTTCCTCCGAGCACGATGAGCCGGTTGTTGCGTACCTGCGCAAGCAGGGCCCCGGAGTCGTCACCGCCGCGGACATCGCTCCGCCGGCCGGCGTCGAATTCCACAACCCGGATCTGCACATTGCCACTCTGAACTCGAAGGGCAAGTTCGAACTCGAACTGACCATCGAGCGCGGCCGTGGCTACGTTTCGGCAGCTCAGAACAAGTCCGGCGACTCCGAGATTGGCCGTATTCCGGTTGACTCGATCTACTCGCCGGTCATGAAGGTAACTTTCCGCGTGGAAGCTACCCGTGTTGAGCAGCGCACCGACTTCGACAAGCTCATTGTTGACGTCGAGACCAAGCAGGCAATCGCTCCGCGCGATGCTGTTGCTTCCGCAGGCACCACCTTGGTGGAACTGTTCGGTCTGGCTCGTGAGCTGAACACCGCAGCTGAAGGTATCGAGATTGGCCCGTCGCCGACGGACGCTGCCCTGGCAGCTGACATGGCTCTGCCGATCGAGGATCTGGACCTCACCGTCCGTTCCTACAACTGCCTCAAGCGTGAGGGCATCCACACCGTGGGTGAACTCGTTGCCCGCTCCGAGGCTGACCTGATGGACATTCGTAACTTCGGTGCGAAGTCCATTGACGAGGTCAAGGCAAAGCTCGTGGAACTGGGTCTGTCCCTCAAGGACTCCCCTCCCGGTTTCGATCTCGCAGCCCGCGCCGCAGCCATCGAAGAGGACGACGCCGCGTTCAGCGACGACGAGCTCTAAACAGCAGATCTTGGCCGCTGGGTCCAGCAATGGACCTGAACGGCTTACATAACAGGAGAAATAACTATGCCTACCCCCACTAAGGGTCCGCGCCTCGGAGGCGGCCCGGCTCACGAGCGCCTGATGCTCGCGAACCTGGCAGCTGCTCTCTTTGAGCACAAGCGCATCACCACCACGGTCACCAAGGCCAAGCGCCTTAAGCCGTACGCAGAGCGTCTGGTCACCTTCGCCAAGCGTGGCGACCTCGCTTCCCGCCGCCGCGTTCTCGGCCTGATCAGCGACAAGGGCGTTGTCCACGAGCTGTTCACCGACATCGCCGGCGCCGTTGCCAACCGCGATGGTGGCTACACCCGCATCACCAAGATCGGCAACCGCAAGGGCGACAACGCTCCCATGGCTGTCATCGAGCTCGTTCTCGAGCCGGTTTCCCCGAAGCAGGCCGTTGTTGCTGAAGCAACTGCTGCCGCTGCCAAGGCTGCTCCGGCTGCCGACGCTCCGGCTGCTGAGGAAGAGGTCGTTGAGACCGAAGCCGTAGACGCAGAAGCTGCTGAGACGGAAGAGGCTCCGGCCGCTGAAGCCGACGCTGCTGAAGCTGAAGCTGCTGAGACCGAAGAGGCTCCGGCCGCTGAGGACAAGAAGTAATTCACTGAATTCTTCGCAGTAGAATTAAGTCTATGAACGAACGAAAACCCGCTGCCCCCGTTTTGGGGGGCGGCGGGTTTTTGCGTGTACGGCTTGATCTCTCTTACGACGGCGGACCCTTCAACGGGTGGGCCCTGCAGCCCAGCCTTCGAACTGTTCAGGGCTCCTTGGAGGAAGCCCTGGCGCTCCTGTTGCAACGACCAGTCCGCGTGACGGTGGCTGGCAGGACTGACGCGGGAGTCCACGCCCGCGGCCAGGTGGTTCACCTGGACCTGACCGAAGCCGAGTGGCTGTCACTCCCGCGTGGGCACGAACTCGATCCCGCCGTCGCGCTGTTGCGTCGTCTCCGCGGCGCCTTGAGCCGGATACTTGGGGATCTCACCGGTGCCGTGGAAGTGCACGACGCCGGTCTGGCGCCTGAAGGCTTCGACGCCCGCTTTTCAGCGTTGTGGCGCAGGTACAGTTACCGCATTGCCGACGGTCCCGAACGGTGGGATCCCCTTCTGCGGGGAATCACGCTGTGGCACAAAGCGCCGTTGGATGTTTCGCTCATGAACTCCGGGGCTCTGGCGTTGCTGGGGCTCCAGGATTTCCGCTCTTACTGCAAGCCGCGCGAAGGTGCCACCACCATACGGGAGCTCCAGAAGTTCTCCTTCACCCGTGGCAGCGACGGTGTCATTGTAGCCACCGTCCAGGCTGACGCTTTCTGCCACAACATGGTGCGGTCCTTGGTGGGGTCTGCGCTACGGGTGGGGGAGGAATTGGAGTCTCCGGGCTGGCTGCACTCGCGCCTGCTGGAAAAGAGGCGCGATGCCAAATCCGTGCTCGCTGCGCCACATCCCTTGGTCCTGGAGGAAGTTTCTTATCCTTCGGATGCCGAGATGCTGGCCCGGGCTGAGCTGACGCGGGCGCGGCGGGAGTAAGCCTCTTCCGTGTCGGGACTTTCCGCGGACGTGGGAGGACCCCCTCCCGGCTCTGGGTACCGGAAGGGGGCCGTTGTGGCACTCCGTGGTCTGGGTCCGCGGAGTGCCGGTCTATTCCCCGCACGAGATGATCAGTCAGCTGAAGGTTTCGGCAATTTTGATCACGGCGGGACCCAGAAGGACTATGAAGAGCACTGGGAAGATTGAAAACAGCAGCGGGAAAAGTACCTTGACCGGCAATTTCATCGCCTTTTCCTCAGCATTTTGACGCCGCTTGACTCGAGCCTGTTTGGCCTGGGCCCGAAGTACATTGGCGATCCCAATGCCGTACTTGTCGGCTTGGATGACAGCGAGGACGAAGCTGCGAACGTCGGGGACTGTGGAACGTTCTGCAAGTGCTTCGTACGCCTCCTGACGTGGACGCCCGACTTGAATGTCCTGAAGAGTTCGCATGAGCTCATGTGCCAGTGGACCGTCCCCGTACGCTGAAGCACGCTCCATGGCGGATTCGAACCCAAGCCCTGCCTCCACCGAGATCAACATCTGGTCCAAGGTATTCGGAAACTCCACTTGTATGGCTTCCTGACGTTTGAGTCCTGTGTTGTACACAAGGAGGTCGCAAATGAAGTAGAGGAAGATGATGAGGAAGATACATAAACCGATACTCAGCGGGCCCGGACTTGCCAGAACTACCAGCAGACCTCCAACGGCTCCTGAAACCGCAAGGACCGGCTTCAATGCGATGAGCCTCGTCAGCGGCATGGATTTCGGACGTCCTGCCAGGGCGAGCCAGTGATCGAGTTTGGCTTCATAAGTTCCAGGAGTTAGCTTTCGGGCCACTCCCAGAAGCACGGGTGGATGTTGGACGTTACCACCTGCCCCTTGTGCAAAACCGGAACCCAGGTTGCTGTGGATCGCGACGATGCCCTTTCGGTCGATTGTTGCCAACGACCAGGTGAAGTAGGCGAGCGGAAGGATAATGGCTGCAATGATCAACCATAAGGTGAGCGTCATGACAGTCCTCCTAGAACGTGATCTTTACAGTGCGGCTCATCCAGAAGCCACCAACGGCGAAGAGGATGGCGCTGGCGATCAGCAGGGCGATCCCGACAGGGTGGGTGACGAAGACTGACATGTATTTAGGATTCATCAGTGTCAGGAGAAGGCCTACGCCTATTGGTAGAGCCATGAGGATGTAGGCCGACATCTTTCCCTCGGCGCTAAGGGCTTTGACGTGGGCCTTGATTTCTCCGCGTTCGCGAATAGTTCCCGCAACTTGCTCCAGGACCTCGGCCAGATCGCCACCAACCTCCCGATTAATCTGGATCGCCTGCCCTATCCAGCGGAAGTCTTCGCTGTCCATCCGGCCGGCACATTCTTCAATGGCTTGGCGGGGATCCCTGCCGATTCTTACCTCGTTGACAATGCGGGAGAGTTCCTCGGCGGTGGGTGCCTGCACTTCTTGTGCGGCTGCCTCAAAGGATCGCATGATGCTGTGTCCCACTTTGAGGCCGCCGATCAGCATCTGGATGGTGTCCGTCAGTTGTGCATCAAACTTGGCACGGCGCTTTTCCGTCTTAACAACCAGAACCAGCTTGGCTACGCATGGAGTTATTAGAGCCATCAGGATTCCGATCACCATGGAAAGAAGCAGCGATCCGAGGACACCCACGGCGACAGTCACGATCGCGACCATGACAGTGAAATCAGCCGGTGCTTGTTTCACGCCCGCGTTGTAAAGGATCTCCCGGTTAAATGGTCCTCCGGACCGGCCAATCGCAGTATCGACCATGTGGACGGCGGACTGGGAGACTCTCCCCACCGCTGAGTCACCTATTGGAGCGCCGAGTCGACGGCGATCAACGGGAAGCCGGCCATTTCGCGGTTTCAGGACAAATACGACCACGATGACGAGGGCGGCCAGGCAAAGGCCGATGGCCGTCACGAAGAATATTGGAGATTCCATAACTATCGCCTTCCCACAACAACAGGAGCTACGCCGAAAACTGAAGGCGCAACGGTGATACCGAGTTCGGTGAAGCGGTCCAGGAACCGGGGGCGGATGCCTGTCGGAAGGGCACGCCCCAGAAAACGGCCCTGAGCATCGATTCCAGCAGAATAATCAAAGAGAAAAGCATCCTGCAGTGTCACGATGTCACCCTCCATCCCTTGCACCTCGGTGATGTGGGTTACCCGCCGGCTCCCATCGCGGAGGCGGGTGACCTGCACAATGAGGTCGACTGCTGACGACACCTGCTCGCGGATGGCCCGGAGCGGAAGATCCATTCCGGCCATGAGGACCAGCGTCTCCAGACGGGCGATTGCGTCCCGGGGAGAATTGGCGTGGACAGTTGATAGTGAGCCGTCGTGTCCAGTGTTCATCGCCTGGAGCATGTCCAAAGACTCACCTCCACGGACCTCGCCCACAATGATGCGGTCGGGACGCATACGAAGTGAGTTCCGCACGAGGTCCCGGATGGTGATGGCACCCTTGCCTTCGATATTGGGTGGCCTGCTCTCCAACCGGACCACGTGGCGCTGCTGCAGCTGCAGTTCCACCGCGTCCTCGATGGTGACGATGCGGTCGGACTCAGGAATGAAGGACGACAGTACATTGAGCAGCGTCGTTTTTCCTGTACCAGTGCCGCCGGAGACGATCACATTCAGCCGTGCCCGGACACACGCGCTCAGGAGCTCCGCCATCTCCTGAGTCACAGATCCCCATTCAATGAGGTTTCGAACCGTGAGCGGTATGTGGCTGAACTTCCTGATAGTGAGCGATGGGCCGTTGACAGCCAACGGAGGGATGATCGCGTTGACACGGGAACCGTCTTCCAAGCGGGCGTCAACCAGGGGAGAAGATTCGTCAATGCGGCGGCCAACCTTGGAAACGATCCGCTCAATGACCTTCCGAAGGTGGTCATCCGAGCTGAACTGCAGCTCTGTCATGACCAGCTGGCCGTGTCGCTCCACGTAAATCTGATCAAAGCGATTCACCATGACTTCCGTGATGGAAGGGTCCTCCAGCAAGCGCTGCAGGGGACCGAAGCCCATCACTTCGTCGGAAATCTCGCGGATAAGCCTCCGACGTTCGTCCGGGGATAACGGGACCTGCTCCTCATCAATAACTGCTGATAATTCGTCCACTGCGAAGGATCGAAGGTCCTCTTCGGAGGATGATGTATCCCCGATCCTCGTGCCCATCCGATCAAAGAGGGCCGAAGCAGCCCGTTGCTTGAGCCCTGAAAGAGCGTCCGCGACCGGGGCAGAGGGGGCTCCGCCCAACATAGGAGCGGTTGGCGCTGACAAAGCGGTTCCGAACGAAGTAGCAGAATCACCTGGTGCCGCTGGTTCTGACGATGTCTCGATTATCCCGTTGCTGGCAAAGGGACTGTTCTTTGAAAGCCTTTCTGAAAGTTTCATGACACCACCACCCGCCGGTGCAGTTTGTTCTGAGGCGAGGATTCCAGACGCGGGTCGAACCGTTGAACAAGCTTCCTCAGTCCCTTGATGGCCGAATCCCGTGCAGTTCCCTGAAGCACAGGGATGCCCCGGTTCGTTGAGTAGGGGAGAGTTCGGGACCGGGGAATGACTGTATCGACGGGCACCCCGATGGTAGCTTCAACATCCTGGACCGAGAGACCGCTTTTCCGGTCCGCAAAGTTCAAGACCGTATGCCGGCCATGAGGCAAAAGCTGCAGCTCCTTTAGAACGCTGAAGGATTTTCGGAGACCTCTGATGCTGGGTACATCCATGCCGCAGACCCAGACTCCGTCGGTTGCCAGCTCAAGGGTGGCCAGGCAGTGCTCGCCCAGTCCCGGCGCCGTGTCCACCACGACATACTTGAACTCCGTTGCAAGCTGGTTAAGGAGTCGTGTTACGTGATCAGCCGTGATGTAGTCCGACTCCGAGGGCTTCTGTGGTGCGCAGAGCGCGTAGATGCCAGCCGGATGGACCGTCAAGAAGGCTTTGAGAACCATGGAATCCTGGGCGGCAGCCCCGTGGACTGCCTCGGTGATGGAGTGTTCAGGTTCCAACAACAGGCCGGAAGCGACATCTCCGAACTGCAGGTCCAAGTCCACGATGACCACACTCATCGGTGCAAGAGCGCCCAACCCAATTGCCAGATTGGTGGCAACCGTTGTTTTTCCTACGCCACCCTTAGGCGACATGACGGCTATGACGCGGCCTCTTTCCTGGCCCGACTCGGCGGCTGGCTGCATGCCGCGTCGCCGGCTCGCCGCGGCCAAGCATGCGCGCTCAAGGAGAATCCTTAGCTCGTTGACCTCAGCCTCCGGGGCGACCACGTCTCTTACGCCTGCATGCATGGCCTTGAGCACAACATCCGCGGTGGGCTCTGCCACCATCAAAAGACTGATCTCCGGATATTGAAGATCGATCACCGTAGCCAGCTTGAACGCTTCTTCAGGGTTGACGCCCGGACCGAGAATAATGACCTCGGGCGGAGCACCCGTCAGTTGTTTGAACATGTCCTCTGTCCCGCTGCGCAGGACATCCGGCGACAGAGTCTGCAGGTCTCCATGCAAGGCTCCTGCGATGGCCTGGCGTACGCGGGCTTCGAAATCACGGACGGCAGTGATGGCTACAAAGCGGCTCATTGGACCAGCCCTCCGAAAGTAGTGGTAGGAGGATCACTCTTGGCTGTTTTGTCGGTCTGCTTGGACAACCACAGGGTGCCAAACTCTGCGCCGAAGACCATCTTGGCTGCGTTGGCGTCGCTGAGGGCAACAGTGACATACGCTGAGCCATTGGGAAGCGCTACGGCCTTTTCAGTTCCCGCCGACTTCTCAGCATCGGGGGCGGCCTGCTGGACGGCAGTGACCAAAACGTCATGGTAGAGAAGTTCGGTGAAGTCCTTCCATCCTGCAATTCCTGCCGGCAGGTTGGCGCTGGCGGCCACAGCATCGTCCAGCTTGAACGATGCGAAGACTGTGACGGTATCTCCGGCCTCGACCCGACCTCCGAGCATTCGCTCCGGAGCGAGAACAAACGTCGCTTCTTGCAAACCATCGGGTACAGGAACAGTTCCCGGGACCAGTTCCTTGGGACTGACCAGTTTGACTCCCAACAGTTGCTCCCCGGGCTGGAGTTCCGCTGACGTGACTTTGCCCTTCTGATCCGTAAGAGCGCTGATGGTGCCTGGTGCAACGGCGGATTGCGGTAGCGTCTCCGCCTTGATCTTCGATTGAATTTCTTCGACTTTGGTGCCGGCCGGAATACGTTCCTTCACCACTAGTACGCTGACGGGATCGAGCCCTTGCTGCGCCCGCTTGTCGGCCCCCTGAACGTAGGTGACCAGCAAGACGGTGCCAATCACTGCTAGAAGCAGTGCTGCAATGCCTCCCAGTAGGCGTGTTTTCATTTTGTAACTCCCTTCGAGTCATCGTGAGTTAGGGGCAGATGCTTACCGGCTGCCTAGTCGGTGAGCGTTACTACTGACGCTCCGTAGTTGGGGATGCCGCCCGAAACTTGCGAACTTTCTTCGAGAGACACGAAACGGGAAAAGAAGCCTTGGATAGCCCTGCAATTGTTGGTGCAGCTTGGTGCAGCGGGATCCAGTATCTGGCCGCCATCGAACTTGTACCCAGTCACCTGGAAGGCTGCGAAACCCGCCAGTGTGTACTTTGTCTTATTGCCGTTTTGTGCCGCCGTCTTGAACAGCGGGATCAGGGCAGGTTCGTCCATGATGTGGGCGAGGGCCGAAGCGCAGGTTCCGCCGTTCGGAAAGTGATTGCCTGGTTGCCCCTGGACAACCGCGCCGATGGAGATGTCGGTTGTACATCCAGAGTTGGTTGCCAGCCAGCCGAAACCCCCGGGTTGGTAGCCATTTTGTGCAACGCACCCGCCAATTGCGGGTGCATTCGTGTCATACCGCAAGGTCACGTGGGTTGGGATGGGGTCACCCGAGAAATTTCCGGTGGAGTTCAGTGATGCCAGTTGCGCCGGCGATAGGTACTTCTTGAAAACGCATTCGCTCGCGGTCCATGGCAGGGTTGTGGCCGAAGACGGAGCTCCCCACGACGCTTCCGCTGAGGCGTCGACTGTGGCTGTGTCGATGCCAATGGCCCGTGCGAAGAACAGTGAGAAGCTGTTCTGGCCCGAGGTGTCCCTGGCATTGGTTACTACCCGCACGGTGGTCGCAGCCGGAAACGTGACGACAGCGCCGCTGGTGTTGTCGTTGGCATTGTTATTGGCAAACTGATTACCCGTCGACGCACTGCTCCCGCAGCTACCACCGGCACAGTCGGTGGCGATAGCCAGAGCGGCTGCATCCGCACCGTTTTGAAGCTGGGCCTTCTCCGCATAGAGCGCCCCGACGTCGACAGCGAGTGCGGCAAACCCCAAGAGAGCGACCATGAGCACGGCAACGAGGACGGTAACGGTGCCCCTTTCGGAATCGCCGGAATCCAGATCAGCCCGGAACTCAGGACGAGGTGCACCTAGCCCCCGCATCTCATTACTCCTACTCCGGTCATGTTGAGAGGAAACAGCCCTGGGGCGCCGAACAGGCCAGAGTCAAGAAATCCCGACATCGATGGGAGTGAGACGCTGGTGGTCACTGTCACCGTGCCGCCAGGGGCGCAACTCGTCGCGTTGTCACTCACGGAAACCCCTAAACCATCAAGCGATGGCGCTGAGGAAAGTGCCGTTCCGGTCACGTCCAGAGCACCTTCTTGATAGTGGACTGCTGCGTATCGTGCACCCTCGCGGGCGGCTTGTGTGAGTGAAACTTGGACGTTAAGGGCTCGTCCAAATTCCATGACCCCAACCAGGATCAGCAATAGGAGCGGCAAGATGAGCGCCATTTCCACGGCCACCGCGCCGCGTTCCTTCGTATTCGATTTCACGAGCGTCTCCCAGATCCAGAATCGCGGAAGCAAAATGGGACTTAAAGAAGAGGGTTGGCTGCGTCAGCGATTATTGTCGCCATCGCAGCCAACCGCAGGGTCTCTTAGAGCTCGCCGGCGATGCTGATGAAGAGGTCGCGGACTGCCGGACCCAGGATCAACAGGCCGGCGATGGCGACGATTGCGATCAACGAGACCATCAGGCCGTATTCAACCATCGTCGCTCCCTTCTCCTCTTGGGTGAAGCGGTCCTTGACGCCGGCGATGTACGAGGTGATGGTGTAAATGAAAGCAGACATTGGAAAATCCTTCCCAGAAAAATGATTTACGGAATTGGGTATAGGTCCAGCAAATTATCGGAATTTGCATTTATACGTTTCCCGAACTACCCCCATGTATCCTTTAGCGGTTCGGAATTCGATGAGATAAGAATTCACCCTCGGGGGCCACCTGAACAATGCGTAGTTGTACTCGAATTGCTCAAAGGCCGCATAAGCGACACCCGTGACGGGGGAGGGGAGTACTCAGTTTTGGGGCCGGGGGAGGCCAAGGACTACTTGGTTTTGGCAGCAGCCTTATGAAAATCGCACTCAAGGGAAGCCGTAAAAGTCCCGATCGAAGACGGCTACTGGAGTACCAGGATGACGCCCAGGGCCGCGGCGAACATGGCTGGCCCATGAGCCGTCTCTACCGGCTTTTCCGCCGATCGCAGACGCAACATCAGCACCGTCAGCACCCCACCCACCACGAAACCCAAGAGTCCGCCGTAGAGTACTTGTCCCCAACCCAAGTACCCCAAGTACATTCCGAGAGGTGCAGCAAGCTTCACATCGCCCATTCCAAGGCCTCCGGGGGAAATAAGTCCCAAAATGAGGTAGCCAAGGAACAGGATGAGGCCGCCGGCGAGGGCGCGGAGCAGCTCCGGCCAGGCGGGCAGCAGCGCGGCGGAGCTGGCAAGGAGTGCGAAACCGGCCCCCAGCAGGAGCAAAACCAGGGGATTGGGCAGCAGGTGATGAGTGAAATCAATGCGGGAAAGGTGAACTCCTAGGATCCCCAGCAAAAGAAAGGCCGGCAATTCCCATGACGGGCCGAATCGCCACGCAAGCAGCCCGAACAGCAGCGAGGTGACAGCCGCCGTCGTGATCCGGACCCTCAGGGGAGGTGGTCCGCCGAGCCGCGGCAGCCGCACTGAGATGAGCCACTCTGCAGCAGGGCTCAGGAGGAGGCCCGCGAGGGCGATAATGAGTGGAAAGGCGGGCCCGTCGGTCATGTGCTCTCCCTCAATCAGTGCCCAACCCCCAAGGGCGATTACCCCATTTTGACCCGGGCGGCCCGTTGAAGGTATTGTTTAGAGTCGTTGTGCGTGTCCTATCTCGATGACACATGCCTTACGGGGGATCCAGTTGCAGGATCGCCAACTCCTGAGGCATTTCGAGATTCTGGGATGACTGGTACATAGAGCCCTCACCTCTGCTCCGGTAGCGCATACATAGTAGGTACACGCCTTATTGCGTGTCGCCTAAAACATGAACGCCAGAACAAGAACGAGGCAAAACCGTGCGTACGTACACCCCGAAGCCCGGCGATATCAACCGCCAGTGGCACGTCATTGACGCCACCGACGTTGTCCTTGGTCGTCTTGCCAGCCAGACCGCAACACTGCTGCGCGGAAAGCACAAGCCGACCTTTGCGTCCCACATGGACATGGGCGACTTCGTCATCATCATCAACGCTGAAAAGGTTGCCCTCACCGGCGCCAAGCTGGAGCAGAAGCGCGCATACCGCCACTCCGGTTACCCGGGCGGCCTGACCTCCGTCAACTACGCCGAACTGTTGGAATCCAACCCGGTTCGCGCTGTTGAGAAGGCCATCAAGGGCATGCTCCCCAAGAACTCCCTCGCCGCTCAGCAGCTGGGCAAGCTCAAGGTCTACGCAGGCCCCGAGCACCCCCACGCCGCTCAGCAGCCGAAGACTTTCGAAATCACCCAGGTCGCCCAGTAGTCCTGGCCACCAACTAAACTTTTTATTACAAGGAGAACCGTGGCTCAGAACGAAGAACTGACCGCCGAAGCCGTCGAGGCTGAGGAAACCCTCACCAGCTACACCTCTGAAAGCACATCTGGTGAAGATGCGCCCAAGAAGGAGCGCCCGGCACTGACCGTTGCCGGCGCAGCTGTTGGCCGCCGCAAGGAAGCCGTTGCACGCGTTCGCGTTGTACCGGGTTCCGGCAAGTGGACCATCAACGGCCGCACGCTGGACAACTACTTCCCGAACAAGCTGCACCAGCAGGATGTCAACGAGCCCTTCAAGATCCTTGATCTCGAAGGTGCTTACGACGTCATCGCCCGTATCCACGGCGGTGGCATCTCCGGCCAGGCCGGTGCACTGCGTCTCGGTGTTGCTCGCTCGCTGAACGAGATCGACGTCGACAACAACCGCGCCACCCTCAAGAAGGCCGGTTACCTGCGCCGTGACGCCCGCGTCATCGAGCGTAAGAAGGCTGGTCTCAAGAAGGCACGCAAGGCTCAGCAGTACTCCAAGCGTTAATTCGCTTGGCCCCTTCGTTGGGGCAGCGAAAGCCCGTTCCGCCACTTCGGCGGGGCGGGCTTTCGCCGTTAAACACGGGCGTTGCACGGCCCGCATGTGACGCTCCGACACGCTCCTGAACTGATGGTGTCCCGGCGTCGTCTAAACTTGAGCCGATGTCTAGATTATTTGGAACAGATGGCGTGCGCGGTCTCGCGAACGGATTGCTCACCGCCGAGCTGGCTATGCAGCTTGCCCAGGCCGCCGCCGTCGTACTCGGCCATGACCGCACAACCAACGGCAAGCGGCCACGCGCCGTCGTCGCCAGGGACCCCAGAGCGAGTGGCGAGTTCCTCGCCGCCGCCGTGGAAGCCGGGCTTTCCAGCTCCGGAATCGACGTCTACGACGCCGGTGTCCTTCCCACCCCTGCGGCCGCTTACCTGGTAGCAGATCTCGACGCCGATTTCGGCGTCATGCTGTCGGCCTCCCACAACCCCGCGCCGGACAACGGCATCAAGTTCTTTGCCCGCGGCGGCCAGAAGCTCCCGGACCACGTCGAAGACGCCATTGAGGCACAGCTCGGCAAAGAGCCGCAGCGCCCCGTGGGAGCCGACGTCGGACGCATCCAGCGCTTCTCCGACGCTGAGGACCGTTATATCGTGCACCTGCTGGGCACGCTTCCCAAGCGCCTTGACGGCCTGAAGGTGGTCCTGGACTGTGCCCACGGTGCGGCGAGCGGTTGTTCACCCCAAGTGTTCAAGGATGCCGGTGCGGACGTCGTAGTGATCGGCGCTGAGCCGGACGGTCTGAACATCAACGAGGGCGTAGGCTCCACCCACCTGGGCCCGTTGAAGGAAGCAGTTCTCCAGCATGGCGCCGACCTTGGCGTAGCCCACGACGGCGACGCCGACCGTTGCCTCGCCGTGGACCACGAGGGCAATGAAGTGGATGGCGACCAGATCATGGCCATCCTTGCACTGGCCCTCAACGAGGCCGGAAAGCTCAAGGACAGCATCCTTGTGGCTACTGTGATGAGCAACCTCGGCCTCAAGATCGCCCTCAAGAGTGCCGGTATCACCATCCGCGAAACCGGAGTCGGCGACCGCTACGTCCTCGAAGAAATGCGCAACGGCGGTTACAACCTGGGCGGCGAACAGTCCGGCCATGTGATCTTCTCCGATTACGCCACCACAGGTGACGGTGTCCTGACCGGCCTGCAGCTCGCAGCACAGGTTGCACTGACGGGCCGCAGCCTCAAGGAACTCTCCACCGCGATGACCAAGCTCCCGCAGCTGATGATCAACGTCAAGGGCGTGGACAAGGCCCGCGCCGGTACTGACGAAGGCGTGGCGGCTGCTGTTGCTGCAGCCGAACTCGAACTGGGTGAAACCGGCCGCGTGCTCCTCCGCCCGTCGGGTACTGAGGCACTGGTCCGTGTCATGGTGGAAGCCGCTGACATGGAAACGGCTGAGCGCATCTGCAACAGCCTTGCCGCTGTGGTCAAGGAACGTCTGGGCGCTTCGAGCGAAATGGCCGTCTAAGAAGCCAAAACGAGCGTCGGCCCGCACCCCTGTCTGGCAAGGGAGCGGGCCGAGGCCATTTAAGGGCTAAAGGTAATCCGGGGCCGCTTCCAGGCCGAAATACTCCTCGAGGGTCACGATGCCGCGCAGGGCCATGTCAGTTGCTGCCTCCACGCCGATATAACGCAGGTGCCATGACTCGTAGAAGTATCCGGTGATGTCGTGGAACATCCATGGATAGCGGACCACGAAACCGAACTTATGGGCGTTGGCCTTCGCCCATACCGCTGCAGGTTGTTCAGCAAAGCACGGCTGGAAGCTGCAAGCCCCAGCGCCGTCGGCAATGTCGAAGGACCAGCCCGTCTGGTGTTCTGAGTGCCCTGGGCGTGCTGAGGCGCGGTCCGCGGCAGCCTGGCCTGTGCTTGCTACATAGCCGCCGTACGTGGCTACCTGGGTTGAGTAGGAGCGGTACCCCGAAGCCAGCGCCACAATGACGCCCTCCTTTGCAGCCGCGCCGAACATCCTTTCTGCGGCAGCCGCCGTCGTGCTGTTAAGCAAGGAGGCTTCGCCGCTGACGGCGAGGCGGATGTTTGGCTGTACCAGATCGGCCGGGACGAAGTCCTGGGGGTTGAGGGGGCGGTGCTTGTTGACGATCACCCAAGGGCTGGCGGGGTCCGTCAGCGAATGCTGCGGGGCAACCGCACTGGAGGGCGCAGCACTGGACGGCATGGCACTGGGCGACGGCGCAGCAGTCTCAGGCGCGACCGTTGCCGGATCCGTGGCGGGGGCGCTGGACGGGGCAGCAGAAGGCGTAGAGGACCCACTCGCGGCGTTGGCGGCCGCGGGGGAGGGGGCGGCAGTCTCCGGCGTGCATGCGGACAAGGCGGCCATTCCGGCACCAGCAGCAATCAGGCCCGCAAACACGCGACGACTGGGCAGCGGTTGGGGATTGGCCACCCTAGACCTTCCTCAAGAGCATGCGGCGGATGGAGTGGTCGGCGTCCTTGGTGAGAACCAGTTGGGCGCGTCCACGGGTGGGCAGCACGTTTTCTTCAAGGTTGGGTTCGTTGATGCGCTTCCAAATGCCGCGCGCGGTGGATTCGGCGTCATCATCGGACAGTGTGGCGTAGCGGTGGAAGTAGGACTCCGGCTGTGCGAAGGCAGTGGTGCGCAGTTTGCGGAAACGGTCCACGTACCATTCTTCGATATAGGACGTTTTGGCGTCCACGTAGATGGAGAAATCGAAGAAGTCACTGACGGCCAGCCCTTGTTTTCCGTCCATACGGGGGCGCGCGGGGGCGAGGACGTTGAGCCCTTCCACGATCAGAACGTCGGGACGCCGGACCACCACTTCCTTGCCCGGCACGATGTCGTACGTTACGTGGGAATACCACGGTGCGCGGACTTCTTCGGCGCCGCCTTTGACTTCCGACACAAAGCGGAGAAGCCCCCGCCGGTCGTAAGACTCGGGAAAGCCCTTGCGTTCGAGAAGGTGCCGGCGCTTCAGTTCGGCCAAGGGATAGAGGAAGCCGTCCGTGGTGATGAGTTCCACGTTGGGGGTTCCGGGCCATCGCCGGAGCATTTCCCGGAGCACGCGGGCGATGGTGGATTTGCCGACAGCCACCGAACCGGCGACGCCGATCACGAACGGAGTGCGCTGGGTCTGTTCGCCCAGGAACGTGGTTGTTGCCGCATGAAGCTGGTGGGAAGCCTCTACATAGAGGTGCAGAAGCCGCGAAAGTGGGAGGTAAACCTCCCTGACTTCCTTCATGTCCAAGGGGTCGCCGAGGCCACGGAGACGGAAGATGTCCTCTTCGTTGAGGGGCTGCTCCATCTGCGCTGCAAGCCTGGACCACGTTTGACGGTCCAGCTCTACAAACGGGGAAGCGCCGTCGCCATTAGCTTCGGTGCGTTGCAAAGTCACGCTCATGATTCTGCCCTCCACGCGGCGGATCAGGAAATGCGCGACGACGGGAGGGTGAATTGTGGGGGCCGGACATCATAGTCGCAAGGGGAGGAGCTGGGATGTCCCACGTCAGTTGTTTGCGCTAGCCGTTAGGCTTGTACCCATGTGTGGAATCGTAGGCTATGTTGGCAATTCGTCTCGCAAGGCAGCTGGTCACAGCGCCCTTGACGTCGTCGTGGAAGGGCTGCGTCGTCTTGAGTACCGCGGCTATGACTCTGCAGGCGTCGCAGTGGTGGCTGACGGGGCAATCTCGTCCCGTAAAAAGTCCGGCAAACTGAGCAACCTGATCAGTGAACTGGAAGCAAATCCAGTACCTGAATCCCTGACCGGCATCGGCCATACCCGTTGGGCCACCCACGGCGGACCGACCGACCGCAACGCGCACCCGCACCTCTCTGACGGCGGCCGCCTTGCACTTATTCACAACGGCATCATCGAGAACTTCGCAGAGCTCAAGCAGGAACTGCTGGCCAAGGGCGTTACCTTCGAGTCCGAAACCGACACCGAAGTTGCCGCCGCGCTGGTTGGCGACATCTTCCGCACCCAGCTCAATGGCGACGGCGGAAGCCTCACCGAGGCGATGCGCCTGGCCTGCCAGCGACTCGAAGGCGCTTTCACTCTTCTTGCAGTCCACGCAGATCAGCCCGACGTCGTCGTAGCTGCCCGACGCAACTCCCCGCTGGTGGTTGGCCTGGGCGACGGCGAGAACTTCCTCGGATCCGACGTCTCCGGCTTCATCGACTACACCCGTCGTGCCGTGGAACTGGGCCAGGACCAAATCGTCACCATCACCGCGGACTCCGTGGAAATCACCGACTTCTTCGGCGCTCCCGCCGAAGGCAAGGAATACCACGTTGACTGGGACCCGGCATCTGCCGAAAAGGGTGGCTTCAACTCCTTCATGGAGAAGGAAATCCACGACCAGCCTGACGCCGTTGCGCAGACCCTCCTGGGCCGCTCGGATCTCGATGGCAAGCTGACCCTGGACGAGGTCCGCATCGATCCCGAGCTCCTCAAGCAGGTTGATAAGATCATCGTGCTCGCTTGCGGTACCGCGGCCTACGCCGGCCTGGTTGCCAAGTACGCAATCGAGAACTGGTGCCGCATCCCCACGGAGGTGGAGCTCGCCCACGAGTTCCGCTACCGCGATCCGATCGTCGACTCCAACACGCTGGTGGTTTCCATCAGCCAGTCCGGTGAGACCATGGATACGCTGATGGCCGTCCGCTACGCCCGTGAGCAGGGCGCCAAGACGATCTCCATCTGCAACACCAACGGTTCCACCATCCCGCGCGAATCCGACGCCGTGCTCTACACGCACGCCGGCCCGGAAATCGCGGTGGCCTCCACCAAGGCATTCCTGGCGCAGATTACTGCCGCCTACCTGCTGGGCCTTTACCTGGCACAGCTGCGCGGCAACATCTTCTCCGGCCAGATCAAGGACGTCCTCGCAGACCTCAACAAGATCCCGGCCAAGATCCAGAAAATCCTGGACAACGCCGGCCCCCTGCGCGAGCTCGCCCGCAGCATGAAGGACGAAAAGTCCGTGCTGTTCCTGGGCCGCCACGTTGGCTACCCGGTTGCCCTCGAAGGCGCTTTGAAGCTCAAGGAAATTGCGTACATCCACGCTGAAGGCTTCGCCGCCGGTGAGCTCAAGCACGGTCCGATCGCCCTCATCGACGACGGCCAGCCGGTCTTTGTCGTGGTGCCGTCTCCGCGCGGCCGCGACTCCCTGCACTCCAAGGTGGTCAGCAACATCCAGGAAGTCCGTGCACGTGGTGCCCGTACCCTGGTGATCGCTGAAGAAGGCGACGAGTCGGTCAAGGACTACGCAGAGCACGTGTTCTACGTACCTGAAACGCCCACGCTGCTGATGCCACTGCTCACCACCGTTCCGTTGCAGATCTTTGCTGCTGAACTGGCCGGAGCCAAGGGGTATGACGTGGATCAGCCGCGTAACCTCGCCAAGAGCGTGACCGTAGAATAACGCCATGATTGTTGGCATTGGCGTAGACGTCGTAGACATCGAACGGTTCGGCCGGCAGCTGGAACGGACGCCCGGACTCCGGGACCGCCTGTTTGTTCCGGCCGAACGGGAACTGAACACCCGCTCCTTGGCTGCACGTTTTGCGGCCAAGGAAGCCGTGGCCAAGGTCTTAGGCGCTCCCGCGGGCATGAACTGGCAGGACTGCTGGATCGGTCTCGATGAGAACGGCCCTACAGTCCAGGTCAAGGGAACCGTGCTGGCAGTGGCCGAGGCCAAGGGCGTCAAGCGCTGGCACCTGTCCATGAGCCACGACGGCGGCATCGCTACGGCGACTGTCCTCGCCGAGGGCTAGTCGGACTCTCAACAACAATGATCAGCGCCTTCACCGGACAACAGATCAGGGATGCGGAACAACCGCTCCTTGACGCTGGTGAGGGCGCTGTTCTTATGCAACGGGCAGCCTACGGGCTGGCCCAAGCCGTGGTGCGCGAGGTCAAATCCCGGCGCAAGCTGGCGGGCGCAAGTGTGACTGTCCTGGCAGGCAAGGGCAACAATGGCGGCGACGGTCTATTCGCTGCGGCCCTGCTGGCCCGCCGGGGGATGCGAACGACGGCGGTACTCGCCGCGGCTGAAGTCCACCCGGAGGCTTTGGCTGCTTTTGCCTCAGCCGGTGGGAGGACCTTGTACCTCGAACCCGGGAACGCTGAAGAACTCGCGGTCCTATGCGCCGGCGACGACGTGATCATCGATGCCCTGCTCGGCACGGGGGCCCGTGGGGGCCTGCGTGGTTCCTCGGCTGAACTGGTTGCATCCCTCCAGGAACTCCGTCCACGGTTGGTAGTGGCCTGCGATCTCCCCAGCGGCATGGACGCCAACACCGGTGAAGTTCACTGGCCGGTGCTGGAAGCAGACGTCACAGTCAGCTTTGGCGGCGTGAAAGCGGGGCTGATGACCGATCCCGGCGAGGGCTGTGCCGGGCGGGTGCACGTGGTGAAGATCGGCATCGAAGGATCACTTGAGTCCCAGCAGCCGGAGCTCCGCCGCCTCACCTCCCAGGATGTAGGAGCGGTACTGCCCCATCCTGGCCGCCGGGCACATAAATATTCCCGGGGTGTCCTGGGCGTTGTAGCGGGTTCGGTGCGGTTTGCCGGTGCTGCTGTTCTTAGTGTGCATGCCGCAGCCCTGGCTGGGGCGGGGATGGTGCGGTATGCCGGTCCTCAAACGGTGGGACAGTTGGTGCTCGCCCAAACCCCGGAAGCCCTCTGGGAGCCCGATGAGCCCGGCCGCGTCCAGGCGTGGTTACTGGGCTCGGGCGTTGATGGGGAAGAGCAGCTGGAGCGCGCCAGGAAAGCTGCCGAGGCTGCCCTTGCCAACGATCTGCCCGTGGTAGCCGACGCCGGTGCGCTGAGTCTCCTGCCGGAACGCTGCCCGCCCCATTGGATTCTGACGCCACACGCTGGAGAATTGGCTATCCTGTTCGATTCCCTCCCGTCCACGGGTGAGGTAGCTGTGACCCGCGATGACGTAGAGTCGCGTCCGCTGCATTTCGTACGGCAGGCCGCCGAACAAACGGGCGCCACCGTGCTACTGAAGGGAGCCACCACGCTGGTGGCGTCGCCGTCGGGCATTGTTTTCAGCCAATCCGAGGGCACCGCATGGATGGCGACTGCGGGAAGCGGGGATGTCCTGGGGGGAGTGCTGGGCGCGTTGCTGGCGCAGTGCGCCGAAACGATCAAGGACGACGACGGCCCCTATGCCGCCTTGGGACTGGACGTTGCCGACCGCTGGGCTGCGTTGGCGGCTGTTGCGGCGAGCGTCCACGGACGGGCAGGATCGGCAGCGTCCGCGGAATTGGCGGGCGGCCCCATTACAGCGTCGGCGGTCATGGCTGCGGTGCCGCGCGTGTTGGGTTCGCTGAACGCGGAATGCGACCGTCCAAGACCCTAAGGTTACTGTCCGTGTCATGGGTCATGAGTAGGCTTGCAGCAGTTGTTCGCATCATCAAGAGGAGAACGCATGGAAGTCTGGCCTGGATCGGCTTATCCGCTGGGTGCCACCTTTGACGGCACCGGCACCAACTTCGCGCTGTTCAGCGAGAAGGCCGAAAGAGTAGAGTTGTGCCTCTTTGACGACGACGGCGGGGAAGTCCGCGTGGAAGTCACCGAGGTGGATGGTTACGTATGGCACTGCTACCTTCCGCAGGTTCAGCCGGGGCAAAAGTACGGTTACCGTGTGCACGGCCCCTACGACCCCGACGCCGGTCAGCGCTTCAACCCCAACAAGTTGCTGCTGGATCCTTACGCCAAGGCCATCCACCGGCAGATCGACTGGGACCCGGCGCTGTTCTCGTACAACCTGGGGGACCCGGATTCCCGCAATGATGAGGACTCCGCACCGCACATGATGCTGGGCGTCGTCATCAACCCGTTCTTTGACTGGGACGGAGACAAGCTTCTGCGGATTCCGTACCACAAGTCGGTCATTTACGAGGCCCACGTCAAGGGCTTGACGCAGATGCACCCGGAGGTACCCGAAGAACAGCGGGGCACGTATGCCGGTGTGGCCCACCCTGCGGTCATCTCGCACCTGCAGAAACTGGGAATCACCGCCATTGAACTGATGCCGGTGCACCAGTTTGTCAACGACGGCATTCTGCAGGACAAGGGCCTGAACAACTACTGGGGCTACAACACCATTGGTTTCTTTGCGCCCCACAACAGCTACAGCTCCAAGGGCGATACCGGCCAGCAGGTCCAGGACTTTAAGGCCATGGTGCGTGCCCTGCACACGGCGGGCATCGAAGTCATCCTGGACGTGGTGTACAACCACACGGCAGAGGGCAACCACCTGGGCCCCACGCTGTCTTTCAAGGGGATCGACAACTCCGCGTACTACCGCCTGGTGGAAGACGACCAGAAGTACTACATGGACTACACCGGCACGGGAAACTCGCTGAACGTCCGGAGCCCGCACTCCCTCCAACTGCTCATGGACTCCCTGCGGTACTGGGTGACCGAGATGCACGTGGACGGATTCCGCTTTGACCTCGCTTCCACGCTGGCCCGCGAGTTCTACGACGTCGACAAGCTTTCAACCTTCTTCGAACTGATCCAGCAGGATCCGGTGGTTTCCCAAGTGAAGCTCATAGCCGAGCCGTGGGACGTTGGTCCCGGCGGCTACCAGGTGGGCAACTTCCCGCCGCAGTGGACCGAATGGAACGGCCAGTACCGCGATACTGTCCGCGACTTCTGGCGCGGTGAACCGTCCACCTTGGGTGAATTCGCGTCCCGGTTGACCGGCTCCGCCGATCTGTATGAGCACTCGGGCCGCCGTCCCGTGGCATCGATCAACTTCGTCACTGCCCACGATGGCTTCACCCTGGCCGACCTCGTTTCCTACAACGAGAAACATAATGAGGCCAACGGCGAAGACAACAACGACGGCGAATCCCACAACCGCTCGTGGAACTGCGGCACCGAAGGACCCACCGAGGACCCCACAGTCCTGGGCCTGAGGGCGCGCCAACAGCGCAACTTCATCGCCACGCTTTTCCTCTCGCAAGGTGTACCCATGCTGCTCCACGGCGACGAGCTCGGCAGGACACAGCGCGGCAATAACAACGGCTACTGCCAGGACTCTGAACTGACGTGGATCAACTGGGAGAACGTGGACCAGCCGCTCATCGAGTTCACCGCTGCCGTGTGCGCCCTGCGTGCCAAGCACCCCAGCCTTCGGCGAAGCCGGTTCTTTGACGGACGCCCTGTGCTCCGGGGCGAAGGCGAACGACTGCCGGACATCGTATGGTTGGACGCTGACGCGAGCACCATGAGTCCCTCGGATTGGGATGAAGCGCTGGGACGCTCCGTTGGTGTGTTCCTGAACGGCGATGGCATTCACGGCCGTGATAACCAAGGCCGGCGTATTACCGACGTCAACTTCCTGCTCTACTTCAACGCGGATCAGGACGAGGTAGGCTTCCGGATTCCTTCGGATGAATACGCACCCGCATGGGATGTCATGATCGACACCGCGGGAGAAGGTGCCGAGGCGGGTGTCGTCAAACCGGACCAGATCCTCATGGTCGGCGCCAAGTCCTTGGTCGTGCTGCGTGCGCACAGCACTCCAGAGGTAGAGCCCGACCACTCTGTGGCAGCATCACTGGCTGCGCTGACCCAGACGAGCACTCCGGAAACGGCGTCCATCACGGCTCCTGCTGTGACGTCGCTGCCCTTCGACTACAAGGGAGACGCCCCGGCCGGCGAGGAGTCCGGAGCAACGAAGAAGGCGGACTCATGAGGACTCCCGTCTCAACGTACCGGCTCCAGATCAGGCCAGGACTGACACTCCAGGACGCGGCGGAGCTCACGGGCTACCTGCGGACCCTCGGGGTGGACTGGGTCTATGTCTCGCCCATCCTCACCGCGGAGGAGGGATCGGACCACGGTTATGACGTCACCGATCCTTCCACTGTGGATCCCTCGCGCGGTGGTACCGAGGGGCTCGCCGCACTCTCCAAGGCGGCCCGGGAACAGGGTTTGGGCATTCTGGCCGACATTGTGCCCAACCACATGGGCGTTGCTTCGGCCGGGCAGAACGCTTGGTGGTGGCAGCTCCTGAAGGAAGGCCGCGGGTCCAAGTACGCCGAGGCCTTCGACGTCGATTGGGATTTCGGTGGCGGGAAGATCCGTATTCCGGTCCTGGGCAGCGATGACGACCTGGAACAACTCACTGTGGTGGACGGTGAACTGCACTATTACGATCACCGTTTTCCCTTGGCCGAGGGCACTTTTGCCCCCGGTGACAGTCCCCAGGACGTCCATGCCCGGCAGCACTACCAGCTCATGGGCTGGCGCAGGGCCGACGCCGAACTGAACTACCGCCGGTTCTTCGCGGTCAATACCCTGGCTGGCGTCCGGGTGGAGGTCCCGTGGGTCTTCGAAGAGTCCCATGAAGAGATCGTCCGGTGGTTCCGTGAGCAACTGGTGGATGGGCTTAGGATCGACCATCCGGACGGCCTGGCGGATCCCGAGGGCTATCTGGCCAGGCTGCGGGAAGCAACGGGCGGTGCGTACCTGCTTGTCGAGAAAATCCTGGAGCCGGGGGAGCAGCTGCCGGACAGCTTCGACTGCGAAGGTACCACCGGTTACGACGCCCTCGCTGACGTGGACCGGCTCTTCGTGGACCCCGCAGCGGAGGAATACCTCGACTCACTCGATGCCAGGCTGCGGGATGCGGATGCCCCGGCGGACTACGAGGAGATGATCCACGGGACCAAACGCCGTATTGCGGATGGCATTCTGCGGTCAGAGATTCTGAGGCTCGCACGCCTGGTGCCTCCTTCCATGGACTTGCCGGCGGACAAGGTGGCTGATGCCATCGCGGAAGTCATTTGCTGCTTCCCGATCTACCGCACCTACCTCCCGTACGGTCAGGACGTCTTGGTTGAGTCCATCCGCCATGCTGCGGAAAACCGTGCAGACCTCAAAGCGGTCTTGGAAGACCTGACGCCGCTGCTGCTCGATTCCGCCGGCGCCTTGGCCCGGCGTTTCCAGCAGACCTCCGGCATGGTGATGGCCAAGGGCGTGGAGGACACAGCGTTCTTCCGCTACACCCGCTTGGGTACCCTCACCGAGGTGGGGGCCGATCCCACCGAGTTCGCCGTGTCCACCGGCGTCTTCCATGAGCGCATGGCCCGCCGCCAGCAGGTCCTTCCGTTGTCCATGACTACGCTGAGCACCCATGACACCAAGCGGAGCGAGGACGCCCGGGCGCGTATATCCGTGATTTCCGAGGCCGTCCCGGAGTGGGAACTCTTCCTGGGGACAGTCCAGGAGTTGGCCCCGATTCCGGACGGCCCGTTGGCCGCACTGGTGTGGCAGTCAGTTGTTGGTGCGTGGCCGGCAGACCGCGGACGTCTTCAGTCATATGCCCTGAAGGCGGCGCGTGAGGCCGGTAACTCAACAAATTGGACCGACCCCAACCAGGACTTCGAGCGCCACTTGGCTGCCGCCGTCGACTCTGTATTTGATGTCCCGGAGGTTGCAGCGGCGCTGGCCAACTTTGTCGCTGAGCTCGAACCGTACGGGACGTCCAACTCGTTGTCGGCCAAGTTGGTCCAGCTGACAATGCCCGGGGTTCCTGACGTCTACCAGGGCACAGAATTCCGGGACGGCTCCCTGACCGATCCTGACAACAGGCGACCCGTTGACTTCCAGGCCCGGATGACGGCCTTGGGAGAGCTGGACAACGGTGCTGCCCCACCGTTCACGGATGATGCAGCCAAGCTGCTGGTGGTGTCCCGGGCACTGCGGTTGCGGCGCGATCGGCCTGAGCTTTTCGGTGGATACTCGCCGGTGGTCGCACATGGTGCGGCCGCAGATCACGTGGTGGCCTTTGATCGCGGAGCTGATCGGCGCGGTGCCCTCACGGTTGCCACCCGGCTGCCCAAGCGACTTGCACGCCAAGGTGGCTGGCGTGAAACAGCCATCGAATTGTCCGTCAACGCCCGGGACGAACTCACCGGACACACGTACAGTGCAGGCACTGTCCCGTTGGCCACGTTGTTGGAGCAGTACCCGGTGGCACTGCTGGTGCCGACGGACTGACACTCAATACCGCAAACCATCACTGCAACGCACGCTTGAACACGCATAAGGGAGCATGATGCTGGAGCACGCTGCTGGAAAAAACCGCTACGACGTCTGGGCGCCGAACGCTGACTCGGTCCGGCTTGTTGCCGATGGACGTGAGTACGCCATGGAACACCACGACGCCGCCGCCCCGGGCTGGTGGCGGGCGCCGGCTGAGGTGGCTGGCCAGGAAAGTGACGGGGTGCCGTACGGGTACATCGTGGACGGAGAGGGTCCGTTCCCTGATCCGCGCTCGCGGAGGCAGCCGGACGGCGTGCACTCGTTGTCAGCCACGTTCGATCCCTCCGTCCATGAGTGGCAGGACTCGGCCTGGAAGGGCCGGCCGCTCAAGGGAGCCGTCATCTATGAGCTTCACCTGGGTACCTTCACCCCGGAAGGAACGCTGGATGCCGCCGCCGCCAAGCTGGACTACTTGGTGGACCTCGGAGTGGACTTCATCGAGTTGCTTCCGGTCAACGGTTTCAATGGTGTCCATAACTGGGGTTACGACGGAGTGCTTTGGTACGCCGTCCATGAGCCCTACGGCGGCCCGGCGGCGTACCAGCGGTTTGTGGACGCCGCGCATGCTGCCGGCTTGGGCGTCATCCAGGACGTCGTCTACAACCACCTTGGACCCAGCGGAAACTACCTGCCCAAGTTCGGTCCCTACCTGAAAACAGGGGAGGGAAATACGTGGGGTGACTCCGTCAACCTGGATGGCCCGGGCTCGGACGACGTCCGGCGCTACATCCTGGAGAACGCGGCGATGTGGCTCCGTGACTACCACGTGGACGGACTCCGCCTTGATGCCGTCCACGCGCTGCGTGACGAACGGGCCGTCCACATCCTGGAGGAGTTCGGGGCTTTGGGTGATCAGATCGAGGCCGAAACGGGAATTCCCCGGACTTTGATCGCGGAGTCGGACTTGAACAACCCGCGCCTCATTTATTCACGCAAGGACAATGGATACGGACTTGACGGCCAGTGGAGCGACGATTTCCACCACGCCGTTCACGTCAACCTGAGCGGGGAAACCACCGGCTACTACGCGGACTTCGATTCACTGGCGGTCCTGGCGAAGGTGCTGGAGCATGGATTCCTTCACGATGGCAGTTACTCCAGCTTCCGCGGACGGCACCACGGCCGGCCCATCCGCAGGGATCTGGCGCATCCGTCAGCTTTGGTTGTCTGCCTCCAGAACCACGACCAAATCGGCAACCGCGCCATCGGTGACCGCCTCACTGCGTCGCTGTCCTATGGGAAGCTGGCCATTGGTGCGGTGCTGACCATGACATCTCCGTTTACGCCCATGCTCTTCATGGGCGAGGAATTCGGTGCGTCCACGCCATGGCAGTTCTTCACCTCCCACCCGGAGCCCGAGCTCGGGAAGGCTACCGCAGAGGGCCGCATCAAGGAATTTGAACGCATGGGGTGGGACCCCGCGGTGGTGCCGGACCCACAGGACCCGGAAACCTTCCACCGGTCCAAACTCAAATGGGACGAAGTTGGCGAGGGAAACCATGCACGCCTGCTTCAGCTGTACAAGGATTTAGCACAGGTGCGCCGAAACACCCCCGAGCTGGTGGACGGTGGCTTCGGCAGCACCGTGGTGGAATACGACGACGACGAACACTGGCTGCAGTTCTCCCGCGGCACCGTTCGGGTGGTGTGCAACTTCGGTGACGAGGCACTCGGGACACCCCTCAGCGGCTCCATGTTGCTGGCCACTGACCCTGAAGCAGTCCTCGATGAGGGGACACTGACGCTTCCCGGCGGGAGCGCCGTCGTCGTACGCGTCAACTAAGCCATACTCAATCCGGGGTGACGGCGCCCACATGGCGGACAGCGCCGTCACCCTGGATTGTGCAGTGGCAGGATGGTACGTATGACTTATTCGGCCGCGGAAAACCGCTACGAAACCATGCCCTACCGCCGCGTCGGACGCAGTGGACTCAAGCTCCCCGCCATCTCGCTGGGCCTCTGGCACAACTTCGGCGACGACAAACGGTTTGACGAACAGCGCGCCATCCTGCGCCGCGCGTTCGATCTCGGTGTCAACCACTTCGACCTCGCCAACAATTACGGACCCCCGGACGGCTCAGCCGAGACCAACTTCGGGCGCCACCTGAAGGATGATTTCAAGCCGTACCGTGACGAACTGGTCATCTCCACCAAGGCCGGTTACTACATGTGGCCCGGTCCGTACGGCGAGTGGGGATCCCGCAAGTACCTGATTTCCAGCCTGGACCAGTCGCTGGAGCGCATGGGCCTGGACTATGTGGACATTTTCTACAGCCACCGTCCCGACCCTGAGACTCCGCTGGAAGAAACCATGGGCGCCTTGGACTACGCTGTCCGATCCGGCAAAGCGCTTTACGCCGGCATCTCCTCCTACACCCCGGAGCAGACCCTTGAAGCTGCCCGGATCCTTAAGGAGCTGGGAACGCCGTTGCTCATCCACCAGCCCAGCTACTCCATGCTGAACCGCTGGACGGAGGACGGCTCACCCAATCTCTACGAGGCACTGGATCAAGTAGGCGCCGGATCCATCGCGTTCTCGCCCCTGGCCCAAGGCATGCTCACCAACCGCTACCTCAACGGCGTACCGGCCGATTCCCGGGCCGCCAAGGAGCGGTTCCTGTCCGAATCACAGCTGACCGAGGAGAAGCTGGACCGGGTGCGTGGGCTGAACGCCATCGCCGAAGGGCGCGGGCAGACGCTGGCCCAGATGGCTATCGCTTGGATCCTGCGCGACCAACCGAAGGGCTCACCCGTGACCTCGGCGCTGGTTGGTGCCTCAAGCGTGGCCCAGCTCGAGGACACGCTCAGTGCCATCAACAACCTGAAGTTCACCACCGACGAGCTCACCGCCATCGACGAGTTTGCCGTGGAATCGGACATCAACCGGTGGGCCCAAAAGTAGCCTGCTGACCTTCGCCATAAAACAGCAGGGACCGGCCGGGAACAAAGCCGGCCCCTGCTGTGTTGGTTACAATGCAATAGTGCGCCGAATGGCGCCGTGCCAATCAGTCGTGCCCTGGACTCAGTCAGGGCTGCGCCTGGCACATGAGGTTTAGTTCTCAAAGGAGTTCCGTGTCTTCACATCCGATTCGTGTTGCCATTGTCGGCGTAGGTAACTGCGCCGCATCGCTGGTCCAAGGTGTTCAGTACTACCGCGACGCTGACCCCAAGGCCACGATCCCGGGTCTGATGCACGTCGAGTTCGGCCAGTACCACGTCAACGACGTCCAGTTCGTTGCTGCCTTTGATGTAGACAGCAAGAAGGTTGGACTGGACCTCGCCGACGCCATCGGAGCGAGCGAAAACAACACCATCAAGATCGCCGACGTGCCGGCTACCGGAGTCACCGTCCAGCGCGGGCACACGCTCGACGGCTTGGGCAAGTACTACCGCGAGACCATCGTTGAAGCCCCCGAAGAGACCGTGGACATCGTCGCAGCGCTGCGCGAGGCCAAGGCTGACGTCATGGTCTGCTACCTGCCCGTCGGTTCGGACCAGGCTGCAAAGTTCTACGCCCAGTGCGCCATCGACGCCGGTGTAGCGTTCGTCAACGCCCTGCCCGTCTTCATCGCCGGAACCAAGGAGTGGGCTGACAAGTTCACCGAGGCCGGTGTCCCGATCGTGGGCGATGACATCAAGAGCCAGATCGGTGCCACCATCACGCACCGCGTCATGGCCAAGCTCTTCGAAGACCGCGGCGTCACCCTGGACCGCACGTACCAGCTGAATGTCGGTGGCAACATGGACTTCAAGAACATGCTGGAGCGCGACCGTCTCGAGTCCAAGAAGATCTCCAAGACCCAGGCTGTGACCTCCAACGTTGAGGCCGAGCTGCACGCCGATGACGTCCACATCGGGCCGTCCGACTACGTTGCCTGGCTTGATGACCGCAAGTGGGCCTTCGTCCGCCTCGAAGGCCGCAACTTCGGTGACGCCCCGGTGTCCCTCGAATACAAGCTCGAGGTTTGGGATTCCCCGAACTCCGCAGGTGTCATCATCGATGCCATCCGTGCCGCCAAGATCGGCCTGGACCGCGGCATCGGCGGCCCGCTGCTTTCCGCTTCCAGCTACTTCATGAAGTCCCCGCCGGAGCAGTTCAACGACGACCTCGCCCGCGACAAGGTTGAGGCTTTCATCCGCGGCGACATCGAGCGCTAAACACTCCTCGTAAACCAAACGCCCCCGTATCCGATACGGGGGCGTTTGTCGTTTCCCGAACCTTCTCTCACATCCCTCGGGTTTGGGGCGGATGCTCTCTCACTTTCTTTAAAAGAGTGAGAGAGGGTGGGGCTGAAGGGCGCGGGTTGTGAGAGAGGGTGGGGCTGAAGGGCGCGGGTTGTGAGACAGGGCTAGAAGAGGCCCGTGGGTTGTCCTTCAGCGTCCACGTCCATGCGCATCGCGGCTGGCTCCTTGGGCAGTCCGGGCATGGTCATGACAGCGCCGGTCAACGCGACAATGAACCCGGCGCCGGTCTTGGGGATCAGCTCGCGGACGTGCACCGTGAATCCCTTGGGCGCCCCCAGCCGGGAGGCGTCGTCTGTGAAGGAATACTGTGTCTTGGCCATGCAGACGGGGAAGTCGGACCAGCCGTTCTTTTCGATCTCCGCGAGGCGCTTCAGGGCAGGAACCGAGAATTCGACGCCGTCTGCCCCGTAGATCTCCTGCACGATGGTCCTGATCTTGTCCTCCACAGGGATTTCCAGCGGGTAGAGGTGGTGGAAATCGGATGGCGCGTCCAGGGCAGCTGCCACCTTGGCAGCGAGGTCGTCACCACCGTCGCCTCCGCCGCCCCGGCCCCAGACATCGGCGACGGCGGCTTCAACACCTTCCGCGGCGCACCAGGCGAGCAGCCACTCCAGTTCCTCGGGGGTGTCCGTGGCGAACTTGTTGATGGACACGATGGGGGAGATGCCGAACTTGGCAACGTTGCGGACGTGCCTCCGGAGGTTCTCCACCCCGGCGGCCACGGCCTCGACGTTCGGTTGGCTGAGCTGGTCCTTGGGGACCCCGCCCTGCATCTTGAGGGCCCTGATGGTCGCAACCACCACGACGGCGGATGGCGCCACCGCGGCGATTCTCGCCTTGATGTCCATGTACTTTTCGGCGCCGAGGTCTGCCCCGAATCCGGCTTCGGTGACTACGATGTCGGCGAGTTGCATGGCCGTGCTGGTGGCGATCAACGAGTTGCAGCCGTGGGCGATGTTCGCGAACGGGCCACCATGAACCAAAGCAGGTGTCCCGGCGATGGTTTGGACGAGGTTGGGTTTGATGGCGTCCTTCAACAGCATGGTCAGGGCACCCTCAACGCCGAGGTCAGCAACGGTGACCGGCGCACGATCGTAGGTGTAGCCAAAGGTGATCCGGCCCAGCCGCGAGCGGAGGTCGTCCAAGTCCGTCACCAGGCAGAAGACCGCCATGATTTCGGACGCGACGGTGATGTCGAAGCCGTCCTGCCGGGGCACGCCTTGCACGGGGCCGCCGAGGCCGATGACCACTTCCCGCAGGGACCGGTCGTTCATGTCCAGCACGCGTTTGAAGGTCATGCGGCGGGGATCGATACCGAGTTCGTTGCCTTGGAAAATATGGTTGTCCACCAGTGCCATGAGGGCGTTGTTGGCGGATGTGATCGCATGGAAGTCGCCGGTGAAGTGAAGGTTGATGTCATCCATTGGCAACACCTGCGAGTAACCACCGCCGGTGGCTCCGCCCTTCATGCCCAGGATGGGACCCAAAGAGGGCTCGCGCAGGGCGATCATCACTTTGTGTCCGGCGCGTGCCAGTGAGTCTGCGAGCCCCACGGTGGTGGTGGACTTCCCTTCACCGGCGGGGGTGGGGGACATGGCAGACACCAGGACCACCTTGCCAGGTGCAGTGCGTGCCGGGAGTACCAACTTGGCTGGATTGATCTTGGCCTTGTAGGGCCCGTACAGCTCAAGGGCATCTGCTGTGATGCCCGCGCGTTGGGCGATGTCCACAATGGGCAGGATGGTGGCGTTGCGGGCAATTTCAAGATCAGACATGACCTTGTTCTCAGACATCGTTGTCCTTCGGCTGGGTGTCCCCGCAGCGGGCTTGGTGCTGCAGGCGTTGGTTCGCTGTGCGCGACAATCTATCAGTCCCGGCGGGGGATTCAGCGAAGACTCAGCGCCGGGGAACCAGCAGTCCACCTACGGCTTCGCGGTAGCTTTCCAAGGTAATGGCTGCCGTCCGCTGCCATCCGAAGGATTCGGCGTGGGTGGCCGCCAGCCGGCCCATGTCTTCCCGGGTCTGGACGTCGTCGTAGAGGTCTTCCAAGGCGTTTGCCCAGTCAGAGGGGTCGTGCCCGTCCACCAGGATGCCCGTGCGCCCGTCGGAAATGGCGCGGGACAGGCCACCGACGTTGGTAGCCACCACAGGTGTACCGCACGCCTGTGCTTCCAAGGCCACCAAACCGAAGGATTCGCTGAACGACGGCATGACCACGACGTCTGCTGAACGGAACCAACTGGCCAGCTCCGGCGCCACTACAGGCGGCCGGTGAGTGACGACGTCGGCCAGCCCGGCGTCTTCAATGATGTGCTGAAGGTTGAAATCCTTGGCCCCGCTAAGAGATCCCAGGATAGTCATCTCAAGGTCTATGTCCGGCCGGCGCATGCGAAGGATTCCCGCGGCTTTGACGAACACCTGGGGGCCCTTGAGCCGCTGGATGCGGCCGGCGAAGAGGATATGGAAACTGTCGGGCCTAACATCCCGCAAGGATCGTGACTTCCGCCGGAAGGACGGTGTGAACACTTTGAGGTCCACGCCCGGAGGGGCGACGTCGATCCGGTCAAGATCGGCCCCGTAGTGGGAAACCAGTTCTTCGGCCTCCGCTGGAGTGTTGGCCACCAGCCGGTCTGCGCCATCCACGATCCGCTGCTCACCCTCCTCGCGGCGCCGGGGCTCGGGGCGTTCACCGGATTCGAGGACCAGGTTTTTGACCTTGGCCATGGTGTGCATGGTGTGGACCAGCGGAACACCCCAGAGCTGGGACAACTCAAGACCTGCCACCCCGGAAACCCAGTAGTGCGAATGGATGGCATCGTAGCGGCCGTGAAGTTGGCTTCCCCGGATCCTGTCGATTTCTTCCACCATCTGATGCAGGAGGGCAGGCAATTCTTCTTTGGGCAGTTTCCGGCGCGGCCCGGCCATGACGTTGTGGACGCAGACGCCGGGACCTGGATGTTCGACGGCGGGTTGGCCCGCTTTGGTGGAACGGGTAAAGATCTCCACCTCCACCCCGGACTCCGCGAGTGCCATGGCCAACGCCCGTACGTAGACGTTCATCCCACCGGCATCTCCGGCCCCCGGCTGCTCCATGGGGGAGGTGTGCAAGGACAGGAACGCCACACGACGGATCAACGGCACCGCATTCCTCCTGACACTCACAGCAAACAGCAAACAGCCAACACGCCTTTGCCCTGCAGAAAACACTACTCCTGCTGATCAAAGCCACCCCACGGCAACCCGGTGATGTGGACAAGGCTGCTAGCGTGGCCGCTGTGAGCCAAGAACAGACTTTCGACATCCGCAAAGCCACTCCTGAAGACTGGCCCGGTATCTGGGCCATCCTGGAGCCGGTTATCCGGGCCGGCGAGACCTTCACCTGGGATCGCGACACCTCCGAGGAAGCGGCCAGGAACAAGTGGACCAAGGACGCTCCCGGCCAGACGTTCGTGGCCGTGGGCAAGGACTCGGGCCAGATCCTGGGAACAGGAGAGTTCCACGCCAACCAAGCCGGTGGCGGCAACCACATTGCCAACGCCGGGTACATGGTGGGGGCCAACAACTCAGGCCAGGGCATCGCCCGCGCCCTCTGCGCTTATTCGCTGAGTGAGGCCAAGGCGGCGGGCTTCTACGCCATGCAGTACAACGCCGTGGTGGAGAGCAACGTCCGGGCAGTGTGGCTGTGGCAGTCCATGGGCTTCCGGATCCTCGCTACGGTCCCGGAGGCCTTTGACCACCCGGAGATCGGGTACGTCGGCCTGCACGTTATGTACCGGAAGCTGTAGGGCCCCACAACTGCGCCAGTTCGGGAAAGGCTGCCTCGTACCCGGTGAGGAGTAGTTCGCCCAGCTCCGCCGATCCGATCAAGGGATGCGCCGCGAAGGCACCCACGGCAGCGCTGCGCTCTCCATGCACCACGGCGCGGATAGTGAGTCGTTCCACCTCCTTGACGTGCTGCATCAGCGTGAGGAACTGCCCGCCCGGCCGTTCCTGCGCAAGCGGCAACGCGCCGTCGGGCGTTACCTCGCAGGGAACCTCGACGACGGCGTCCGCCGGCAGCCCGGGCACGGCCACGTCCGCTGTGCCCGGGCCGCCTGCTGGCGACACCGGCGAGTTGGGCACGTTCAGAATCAGCTGGGCAGAACCCCGGCCTGACAGTGCCCGCATCACGGACAACGCCACGCGCTCATAGCCACCGCCTGCGAGATCAGACTCGTCCCGTTGCTCTCCTTGCGTGCGGGCCTCGGCCAGGTAACCTTCCTCGCGGGACCGGCGGGCGCTGTCCCAGAGCTCAAAGGCGTGCGGGGCCCTGGCCAAGGCCGGATACAGGGCACTCTGCTGGTGATGTATGGACACTCCCCGCGTTTCCTGCTGCCGGCGGATGGCGTCGGTAGCCTGTGCCGTTTGGTAGTAGTAGTAAAGGTATTCGTTGGGCAGGCAGCCAAGCTGCAGCAGGGTGTGCTGCCCAAACAGCCTGCCCTCTTCCATGGACTCAAGGGCGGTATGGTCCGAAAGCAGGACCGGCAACAGATCCTGCCCGCCGGGTGCCAGCCGATACAGCCAGCCGAGGTGGTTCAGCCCGAAGTAGCCCACGCCGTCGAGCGTTCCTTCTGCCAGCGGCGCGCCAACAGCCCTGGCCGCCCGTTGGACCAGACCACCGGCGGAATCGCAGATACCGATCACTTTGCGCCCCAGCACTGGCTCCAGTGCTTCGGTGACCATGCCGGCGGGGTTGGTGAAATTGATGAGCCACGCCTCGGGGCAGTGGCGTCGCATCGCCTCGGCGAGTTCCAGCATGCGGGGGATGGAACGGAGAGCATAGGAGATGCCGCCGGCGCCTGTGGTTTCCTGCCCAAGCAGGCCCAGGTCCAGGGCCACGCGTTCGTCGGAGATCCTTCCAACAGTGCCACCGTGCCGGATGGCAGCAAAGACCATGTCCGCCCCTGTGAGGGCCTCCCGAAGGTCCGTGGAAACTACGACGACGGGCGTGGAACCGCCCGCCGGGGGCATGTCTCCAATCACGGCCTCAATGGCTGCGAGCCGTGCGGCGTCGACGTCGTACAGCACCAGCTCTTCCACCAGCCCGGCGAACGGACCCGCACATAAAGCCCGGTAGACAAGGGGTACCCGGAAGCCGCCGCCGCCGGCAATCATGAGCCGCATGACCCGAGTCTATGCAGGCCTCCACATCTATGCAGCCCAGTACGGTGCAGCGTAGTCTGCGGTGCATGGACGCTATGCCCCAGCGACGTTTTGATCCCCTTGCTTCCCTACGGTCCACTGCGGACCAGCAGTGCGACCTCCTCCTGACCGGAACGGTCTTCCAGGACATCATCTTCACGGGTCTTCCGCACTCGCCCGAACCGGGCACGGAGATCTGGAGCGAGGGCATGGGAAGCTGCCCGGGCGGGGTAGCCAACCAAGCCATCGCCGCTGCGCGCCTGGGCCTGCGCACCAATCTCGCCGCGACCTTCGGGGACGACGGCTACGGCGACTACAACTGGCAGATCCTTGAAGGCCAGGAACACGTGGACCTCTCGCTGTCCAGAAAGGTACCGGGCTGGCACTCACCCGTCACAGTTTCCCTCTGCGTCAACCAGGACCGGTCCATGGTCACCCACGGGCACCCCGCCCCTGTTAGTTCGTCCGAGCTGATAGGACAACCGCCCAAGGCGCTCGCCGCCGTCGCTGACCTCGGTGAGGAAATGGAGCCGTGGATGCTGGCGGCCAAGGAAGCGGGCACCAAGCTTTTTGGCGTGGTGGGCTGGGATCCCACGGGGGAGTGGTCCGAACGGCGCCTGGATCTTTTGGAGAACTTCCATGCCTTCCTGCCAAACGCGCCCGAAGCCATGGCCTTTACCGGCAAGGCGGACCCATGGGCGGCGCTGTACTCCTTGGCAGACCGGGTGCCCGTTGCCGTGGTGACGCTCGGCCCGCAGGGAGCCGTGGCGGTGGACTCCGAGACCGGCGAGGAGGAATGGGTGCCTTCCCTGCCGGTGTCCGCCTACGATCCCACCGGTGCGGGCGACTGTTTTGGGGCTGCCTTCATTGTGGGGTGCTTGGCAGGGTGGAGGTTGGGGGACCGGCTCCGGTTCGCCAACCTCTGTGCCTCCCTGGCCGTCCAGGAAGTGGGTGGTTCGCTGGCGGCCCCCGGGTGGGGCGACATCGCCGACTGGTGGCAGCGGGCCAACGCGCGGAAGGAACGCCAATCCAGCCAGTGGCTTCGGCGCTTTGCGTTCTTGGAACCCATAGTCAAAGACATCCCGGCGGAAGCGCAGCGACGCGCAGGGGCAACGATCGCGCATTTGTCGGACGCGCAGTAGTGATGCGCAATGACGATGCGCAATCTCAAGGCGGAGCGGGGCGCCGGCTGGCCGGCAGTTAACCCGAATTCACCGGCACCACTAGAATCTCTAGGGTGACTTACGAAGCAGCTGCAGATATCGGTATCGGGTCGAAAGCCTCCATAGCAAAGTCGGCGGTGCTGGAACGCTCCGCCGTGATTGACCTCGAAGCCGTGCGGCACAACGTGCGTCAGTTCGTCGCCATCGCGTCCCCTGCTACGGTCATGGCCGTAGTGAAGGCGGACGCTTACGGTCACGGAGCCGTCCAGGTGGCACGTGCAGCGCTCGACGCCGGGGCCGCCTGGCTCGGTGTCGCGCACATCTCCGAGGCGCTCGCCTTGCGCGCCGCCGGAGTGGATGCCCCGTTGCTCGCCTGGCTGCACACCCGTGAAAGCAACTTCCAAGCGGCAGTCGCCGCCGGCGTCGACGTCGGAATTTCCGGCTGGGAGTTGGACGCCGTGGTCGCGGCAGCCCGCGAACAGGAACGGCCCGCACGCGTCCACCTCAAGGTGGACACCGGCCTGGGACGTAACGGCTGCCCCATTGCCGATTGGGACCAATTGGTTGGCCAGGCCATGGAGTACCAGGATCAAGGCCTGTTGCGAGTGGTGGGTATCTTCTCCCACCTCGCCGTAGCTGACGAGCCGCACCGCCCGGAAACCGATGAGCAACTGGCCGTCTTCCGTGAGGCAATCGCCATGGCCGAGGACGCCGGAGTGGACATGGAAGTCCGGCATATCGCCAACACCCCTGCCGCGCTGTCCCGCCCTGACTCACACTTCGATCTTGTGCGTGTGGGCCTCGGCATCTACGGACTCTCGCCCTTCGAAGGGGCTACGTCCGCTGAGCTTGGCCTACACCCGGCCATGACGGTCCGCACGCTCCTGTCCAACTGCAAGAAGGTGCCTACCGGCCAGGGCGTCTCCTACGGCCTCAACTACCGGACCAGCGGGGAAAGCACGCTGGGCCTGGTGCCCTTGGGCTATGCCGATGGTGTCCCGCGCATTGGCACCGGCGGCCCGGTCCGCGTCAACGGCACCAACTACCCGGTAGTGGGCAGGATCGCGATGGACCAGATGGTCATCGACCTTGGAGCACTGACGGCCGAAGAGGCAGCCGCTTTCAAAGGCGCGGAGGCCGTCATGCTCGGCGACGGTGCCGACGGCGGTCCCACGGCTGACGATTGGGCGGCGGCCGCGGGGACCAACAACTATGAAATTGTTACCCGCATCAGCCAACGCGTGCCACGCACTTACATTAACGAGGTGCCTGCGCAGGCAGGGGCCCACGAGGCTGCCGGCCACGCGACAGAGACGGCAGTGCTGTGAGCGAACCCCAATGGGAGCGCACGTTGACGGTCACGACGGCGGAGCAGACGCATGCGCTCGCAGCAGCTTTGGGTGGGGTGCTTGAGGCCGGGGATCTCTTGGTCCTGACCGGCGAACTGGGAGCGGGTAAGACGACGTTCACCCAAGGGCTGGGCGAAGGCCTTGGCGTCCGCGCCGGTATCATTTCCCCCACGTTTGTGTTGGTCAGGATCCACCCCAATCTGGCCGATGGCCCCAGACCCGGCGGCCCAGACCTGGTCCATGTGGATGCCTACCGGCTGGAATCGGCCGCGGAGATCGACGACATCGATCTGGAGAACACCATGGACACCGCGGTGACCGTGGTGGAATGGGGCCGGGACCGGGTGGAGCACCTCTCGGACAGCCGCCTGGAGGTCGAACTGCACCGCTCTGTTGGTGGGGAAAGCCCGGGAACCACCACCGGAGCAGCCGGGGACGTCATGGACTTCGATACCGATGACGACGACGAACCCCGCAGCCTTGTTTTCCGTGGATACGGTCCCCGCTGGACCGAAGCTCCGCGAGTGCTCGAAACCACGTCACCAGAGAAGGGCAACTGATGCTGATCCTGGCCATAGACACCTCCGCGGTGGCCAGTGCCGCACTGATTTCCGACGACGCCATGGAAGGCGTGGTGGATTCCTTCGCTACTGAGGACACCCGCAGCCATGCCGAAGTCCTGGCTCCCGGGATCGAAAAGCTCCTGGCAGGAGCGGGAGTCACGGGCGCCGATATCGATGCAATCGTCACCGGAGTGGGACCGGGCCCCTTCACGGGCCTGCGCTCCGGCATTGCGACCGCCCGAACCTTGGCTTTCGTCTGGAACAAGCCCCTGTATGGCCTGATGAGCCTGGATGCGATCGCCCTTGAAGTGGCCGGGTCCACGTCCGCTGCTCCTGAATTCCTGGTGGCCACCGATGCCAGGCGCAAGGAGGTTTACTGGGCGCGCTACACCTTGGCAGACGGCCAACTGCCAGAGCTTGTTGACGGGCCGCATGTGGGTTTCGCTTCCGGGCTTCCGGATTTGCCGGTGTTCGGTGCCGGCGCAGGTTTGTACGCCGAGGTCCTGAAGGCCAACGAGGACTTTGCCAGGACCCAGCCGGACGCAGCATCGCTGGGTCAGTTTGCCTTGGCCAAGCTCACCGCCGGGCAGGCGCTGCTGGACTCCACTCCGCTGTATCTGCGGGAATCCGACGCGCAGGTTCCCGGGCCCCGGAAGCGTGCGCTGTGATGGGACGCGAACTGTGAAATTGTCACCCAAGCTTGAGCTCGCAGGGGTTTCCCTGCGCGACATGACAGAGGCCGATATCCCGGCAGTGGAGACCCTGGAGCGCCGGTTGTTCCCCGTGGACGCCTGGCCGTTGCAGATGTTCTTCGATGAATTGGCGCAGCCCGAAACCCGCCGTTATGTGGTGGCTGAGGTCGCCGGGGAGATCGTGGCTTATGCAGGTTTGATGTGCATCGAGCCGATCGCGGACGTCCAAACGATCGCCGTCGTGCCTGAGTTTGAAGGCAAGGGCATCGGCTCCGCCGTCTTGACCGAACTTATCGACGAAGCGCGACGGCGCCGGGCGGCGGACGTCCTGCTGGAGGTCCGGGCAGACAACCCCCGGGCCCAGCGACTGTACGTGCGGTTCGGCTTCGAGCAGATCCACGTCCGGCCCCGCTACTACCGGGACGGCGCGGATGCACTGATCATGCGGCTTGAACTGAACGAACCCCACGAAGGAGACACAGCGTGAGCGGCGCTCATCCGGAACAGCCCAAGCAACCATTGGTGCTCGGCATTGAGTCCTCCTGCGACGAGACCGGCGTAGGGATCGTGCGTGGCACCATGCTGCTCACCAACACGGTGTCCTCGTCCATGGAAGAGCATGTACGTTTTGGTGGCGTCATCCCGGAGATCGCATCGCGCGCGCACCTGGACGCGTTTGTGCCCACCTTGCAGGAATCCCTGCATGAGGCTGGTGTCACGTTGGACGACATTGATGCAATTGCCGTCACGTCGGGACCCGGCCTCGCCGGCGCGCTGATGGTGGGGGTCTGTGCCGCGAAGGCGTTGGCTGTTGCCACTGGCAAACCGCTGTACGCCATTAACCACTTGGTGGCGCACGTTGGCGTGGGGCTGCTGGATGCGCGGACATCACCGGATGGCAAGCACGACGCCGGGGCTGCCGCCGGCCTGGGTGCCGGAAAGTTGCCCGAGAACCTCGGCGCGCTGCTGGTATCTGGTGGGCACACGGAAATACTGCGGATCCGGAGCATCACCGATGATGTTGAGTTGCTGGGCTCAACCATCGACGACGCCGCGGGTGAAGCCTACGACAAGGTGGCCCGCATCCTTGGCCTCGGCTACCCGGGTGGACCTGTCATCGACAAACTGGCACGCCACGGCAATCCCAAATCCATCCGCTTCCCGCGCGGCCTCTCGCAGCCCAAATACATGGGTACGGCGGAGGAGAAGGGCCCGCACCGCTATGACTGGTCTTTCAGCGGCCTGAAAACGGCGGTGGCCCGGTGCGTTGAACAGTTCGAGGCCCGTGGCGAGGAAGTGCCCGTGGCAGACATCGCCGCGGCGTTCCAGGAAGCCGTGGTGGACGTGATCAGTTCCAAAGCCGTTCTGGCCTGCAAGGAGCACGGCATCACCGATGTGTTGCTGGGTGGGGGAGTCGCAGCCAACTCACGGCTTCGGGAACTGACCGGGCAACGCTGTGCGTCGGCCGGGATCACGCTTCACGTTCCGCCGCTGGACCTTTGCACGGACAACGGTGCCATGGTGGCGGCCCTCGGTGCCCAACTGATCATGGCCGGTATTGGACCGAGCGGAATAGCGTTTGCGCCGGATTCCTCCATGCCGGTAACTACGGTTTCTGTGCCTGCCTAGGTTCGCGCCCAAGCAGGCACAGTCTCCACCTACGAGGCGTCCGGCCCCTTGCGCATTTGCTGCACGAGGTCCATGACCACTGCCTGCAGGTCCCCGTTGTGCTCAGCAGCAACACGCCGTTGACGCTGGTAGCTGGCTCCACGTTCGATGATTTTCAGGACGTCTGCCAGTTCCTCGGAGCAACCCAGCTTTTCCGCCACAGGTTCAAGCCGCGCAACGGTTTCCGCGAGGTGTTCGGTGACCAGCTGCTCGTTGCCCTCGGCGTCGAGGATGATGATGGCTTCCATGCCGTACCGCGCGGCACGCCACTTGTTCTCCTGAACATGCCATGGCGGCATGGTGGGGATGCTGCCGCCGGCGTCCAGGATGGAAGAGAACTCGTCCACCAGACACTGGGTCAGGGCAGCAATGGCGCCTACTTCTTCAAGCGTGGCCAGGCCATCGCAGATGCGCATTTCGATGGTGCCCAGGTTTGAGACGGGGCGGATGTCCCAGCGGATCTCCGATGTTGAGTCGATGACTCCGGTGGTGAACATGTCCTGGACGTAAGACTCGTATGCCTCCCAGGTTTCGAACTGGAAGGGCAACCCCGCGGTAGGGAGCTGCTGGAACATGAGAGCACGCTGGGAGGCGTACCCGGTTTCCTCCCCTGCCCAGTACGGGCTGGAGGCGGACAGTGCCTGGAAGTGCGGGAAGTAGTTGACCAGGCCGTCGAGGATGGGGAGGACTTTGTCCCGGTGGTCGATGCCCACGTGGACGTGGACGCCGTAGATGACCATTTGGCGTCCCCACCATTGGGTCCGCTCAATCAGTTTGGCGTAGCGCTCTTTGTCCGTGACGGGCTGGAGCAGGGGAGGGCTGAAGGGGTGGCTGCCGGCGCAGAACACTTCAACGCCCATGGGATCGGTGACTTCGCGGACTGCGGCGAGGGAACGGCCAAGGTCCTCTTTGGCGTCCTTGACGGTCTCGCAGATGCCGGTGACAAGTTCAACGGTGTTGAGGAGCAGCTCGCGCTTGATATGGGGGTGTTCGTCGTCCTCATTGAGGTCCGGGTGGTTGGCGGCGACGCCCTTCAGGACATCGTTCGCGACCGATACCAGTTCCCCGGTACGTGCATTGACGAGCGCCAACTCCCATTCCACACCCAGTGTCGATTGCCTGGATGGCGCAAAATCAATCTGCACGTAGTCCCCTCATTGTTTGGTGTCAGCCGGGTACAGGTCCCCGCTGTGGGGCCGCCAGCGGTCGGATCAAGTCTAATGCAGCCGGAACGCCGGTGATATCGACGGGAAACACCGTCGAAGCCTGCCGCTACTTGCTAATGAGAACTGTTCGCATTAGACTCAAGCCATGCACCTCACAGTAGTCAGCTCCCTGGACAGCCAATGCCGCGAGGCAGCCACCTCAAGGCTCGGCCGAACCCATGAGAACTCTGTGGTGGTCCTTCACGATCTCCTTGACGGGTCCCTGGTCCTCCGGCGCGTTTACAGGGGCGGTCAGCTGTTTGAACGCGAGACCACGGTCCTGGAGCATGGTTGCCTCAGCTGCACCGTCCGGCTTGACGTAGTCCCGACGGCGGAGCGCCTCGCCGCCTGCGGCTTTGACCACGTGGTTCTCGGCCTCCCGCCGGGAGTCGCCGCCGGAATGGCCGTCGCAGAACTTCGCCGTGGACTCAGCCGGCCGGCTGTCATGGACAATGCAGTGCTGGCCATTGACCCGGCGGATTTGGATGACCACATCTGGGACCGCCACACCCTGTTCGAATCCGGCTTCACGTCCATGCCCCAGGATGAGCGCACCAGTGGCGAATTCCTGATCGGTGAGTTCGGGCAAGTGGACACTGTGATGGTTTCCCCGGGTCTGGGGGCGGTCCTGGCCGGGGATCCGCGTGAAGGATCGGAGGCATGGCTGGTTGGCTTGGAACTGCTGGGTCAGTTGGCGCCCCATGCCAACGTTGTCGGATCGGCTGGGGTATTCCGGCCGGGGTGCTTCGACGATGCTGAAGCAGCGGCACGTAACCGGCCCGGCGTCGTGCGTGTGCCCTTGAGCGAAACGCCGGGGCCCTTCCGGACCGTGCTCCACAAAACGGGCCGTCCCCTTCACCCCGGACGCTTCCGGGAGGCGCTGCCACAGCTGGCCATCGGTACCCACTGGCTGCGCGGCCGCCTATGGATAGCCTCCGCGCCCACGCGGCGGATCGCCGTCCAGGGCATAGGCCCCAGGGTCTGGCTCGAAAGTACCGGAAACTGGCTGGCCGACTCTGCAGGGTCCGGCCCAGGCGAGGGAGCCGCTGGAAAGGCTGGCTCCGACGTCGACGCGTTCCTGGACTGGCACCCACACCACGGCGACCGCGGCACCGTCCTTGCCATCACTGGACGTTCCGAGGACATCGACCCGACGGAAATCCGCGAGCTCCTGGATGGCTGCCAACTGACGGAGGCCGAAATGACACTGGACTCCGGCGTTTGGGACGACCCCCTGGAACTCAGCGACGCCCTCTAATCCCGAATACCCACACCCACATCAAAGGAGAAACACCATGAAGGTCAGGAATTCGCTGCGTGCCCTCAAGAAGATCCCCGGCGCCCAGATCGTGCGCAGGCGGGGGCGTACTTTCGTCATCAACAAGAACAACCCGCGGATGAAGGCGCGCCAGGGCTAACCTCACGGGCCTGTCAGAGGTGCCGTGAATACACGGCCCTGGCAAGAGGGCGTTTAATGGGGGAATGCCAATCCTGAACAAAGACATGTCCCTGTGCATTTCGCTTGCGGCCCGGCCCAGCAATATAGGGACCAGGTTCCACAACTATCTGTACGATCTGCTCGGCCTGAACTTTGTTTACAAGGCATTCGCCCCCACTGACATCAACCTCGCGGTAGCGGGCATTCGCGGCCTCCCCATCCGGGGAGCCGCGGTGTCCATGCCATACAAGGAAGCGGTCATTCCGCTGGTTGATGTGATGGACCCGTCGGCACAAGCCATTGATTCGGTGAACACCATCGTCAACGACGACGGCGTCCTGACCGCCTACAACACGGACTACATCGCCATTGCCCGGCTCCTGAAGGACCATCAGGTTCCCAGCAGCCACACTGTCCTTCTCAGGGGTGCCGGAGGCATGGCAAAAGCAGTTGCCGCAGCGCTCCGGGACGCAGGGTTCACCGCTGTCACTATCGTGGCCCGCAACGAAACCACCGGACGAGCACTTGCGGATCTCTACGGATTCGGGTGGCAGGACGACGTCAACGGCGCAACAGCGGACCTGATCATCAACGTCACCCCGCTGGGGATGGCGGGTGCGGACGAAGCTGCCCAATCTTTCGATGACCCCACCATTGCTGGTGCGCAGGTGGTGTTCGACGTCGTGGCGCTCCCTTCGGAGACGCCGCTCATCACCGCCGCCAGGAACTCCGGCAAGAAGGTCATTACCGGTGCCGAGGTCATCGCCATCCAGGCCGAAGAACAATTTGTGCTCTACACAGGTGTGCGCCCCACTGCTGGACAGGTCCGCGAAGCCTCGGAGTTCTCCCGCCGCTGAGGTGCTAGGCCGTGACCGGCTCCACTACAACAGCCACTCTTTCCTCGCCGATCCTGGTAAGGACCAGGGTGGCTGTTTTTGCATCCTTGCCCTTTGATGGTTTGGCGGGAAGCAATTGCTTGCGCAGCTCTTCAGGAGTCACGGCCGTGCCACGCTTCTTAATGTCCAGCACGGTGATGCCATTGCTTTTCACCCAGGCTTTGAGGGCCTTGACGTTGTAGGGCATCACCTCAAGCACTTTGTAGGCTCGGGCAAAAGGAGTGTCGTGCAGTTCCGGCGCGCAGATGTAGGCGATGTGCTCGTCCACCAGATGCCCGCCCAGCCTTTCGGCGATGTCTGCTACCAAACCTGCGCGGATGACTGCGCCGTCCGGTTCGTACAAGAAACCTTCAACAGGCCCGACGGCGGCTGCGGGACCGGCGTCAAAGTCCTCGCCGCTGGTGATTTCAGCGGCGCCCTGGCTGCCAATGACCAGGGCCGCCCGGCGCACGCCAGGGCGGGCTACGCCGTTGAACCATAAGGTCACTTCGGTGACGTCCCCGCCCACCGAGACCCATTGGGCCTCGCAGCCGGAGGGCACGGAATCATGGGGGATGCCGGGTCCCATTTTGACGCCAATGGCACGTCCGGTGGCTGCCAGCTTCTCCACGAAGGACAAGGGGGGAGAGAAAGCCTCAGGGTCCCAAATCCGCTTGGTCCCCGATGTGGACGTCGTGCGGCGTGCAGGATCCAACCACACGCCGTCGATCCCGTCCAGCTCCACGGACGTGGCATCCGAGTGCACCACGGTGGCGTGCGGGAACGGGATGAGGTTGATGGTGGCGCAGGCAGCAGTGGTTTCATCCATCTCAACGGCTGTCACTGAGATGTCCATGGACGCCATCGCCATGGAATCGGCGCCGAGGCCACATCCGAGGTCGGCCACATGGGAGATTCCGGCCTTGGCGAAGCGCTCGGCGTGCCGGGCAGCGACGTTCAACCGCGTGGCCTGCTCCAAGCCTGCCTGGGTGAACAGCATCTGCCGGGCGAACTCGCCGAACTTCGCCTCGGCGCGGGTGCGCAGCCGGGATTGCGTCAGGACTGCGGCCACCAATTCGGCGGAGTGGCCGGCTTTGCGGAGATCCGCGTTGGTGCTGAAAGCGTCGGCCTCGCGGTAGGGCCCCAAGGAGGCCAGGAGTTCCCATCCTTCAGTGGTCAGCAAGGGTGCGATCTGTTCCTGCGGTGCGTGAGGCATGGAATCAAGCCTAACGGCGCGGCACTTGACAACGTGACGGGCGAATCAGCCGGATAGGGTTGTTTTCATGGAAGACACCGCAGCCCCGCAACCCTCCACCATGATGAAGTTCGCGCGACCCGCCCTCATAGCGGGGGCCGTGATCGCTGTGGTCTGCATCGGCTTGCTCATCATCATCTTCGCCTTGGATTCCTTCAACGCGGCCACCTATTCCGTCGCAGGCAAGAGCGTCAACGACGCCACCGACGAAGCGCGGGACATCCGCGAGCTCTACAGCGGCGCCCGCACTGGTGGGATTATCACCCTGGTGATTTCCGGCGTCGTTGCTGTTGCGGCCGCTGTGCTCCTGTACCGGAACCGCGGCAATGCCCCACTGGACGAGGATGACGACGGCCAGGACTACGACCTGGATGACCTGACGGGACGGTGACCTACGTTCACCGATGACGAAATGCTGGCACTCACCTTGACCGAGTGCTAACGATTTACATAGAGTCTAGTTAGCACTCTCCCCCGGAGGGTGCTAATAAATGCCAAGCGTCTTCCGGCACCGCGACGGCGGATGTACGCTCCGGCACCCTAGTTCTTAGTCCATGAATCAGCTCATGAAAAGGAGAGTCCGAGTGTCGGTCTCGATTAAGCCTCTTGAGGATCGTATTGTTGTTCGCCCGCTCGAAGCAGAGCAGACCACGGCTTCCGGCCTGGTCATTCCGGACTCCGCACAGGAAAAGCCGCAGGAAGGCGAAGTTGTTGCAATCGGCCCCGGCCGTTTCGATGACAACGGCAACCGCGTACCGGTTGACGTAGCTGTTGGCGACGTCGTCATCTACTCCAAGTACGGTGGAACCGAAGTCAAGACCGGCGGCAACGAGTACCTCGTTCTGTCCGCCCGCGACGTCCTTGCGATCGTCGTAAAGTAACTTCCCGGAGCCCCGCACCGCCGTCGAGTTGGAAATCATTTCCGACCGTCAGCGGTGCGGGTTTTCTGTCTTGAAAGGACACAACCATGGCAAAGCAGCTTGCTTTTAACGATGCTGCCCGCCGGTCTCTTGAGGCCGGTATCGACAAGCTCGCCAACACTGTCAAGGTGACGCTTGGCCCGCGCGGCCGCAACGTCGTGCTGGACAAGAAGTGGGGCGCTCCCACGATCACCAACGATGGCGTCACCATCGCGCGTGAAGTTGAGCTTGACGACCCCTACGAGAACCTTGGCGCTCAGCTGGCCAAGGAAGTAGCCACCAAGACCAACGACGTCGCAGGCGACGGCACCACTACCGCCACGGTGCTGGCACAGGCCCTGGTCAAGGAAGGCCTGCGCAACGTTGCCGCCGGCGCCGCTCCGGGTGAGATCAAGCGCGGCATCGAGGTTTCCGTTGAAGCCGTCGCAGCCCGCCTCCTGGAGAATGCCCGCGAGGTTGAAGGCACCCAGGTTGCCAGCGTCGCAGCCATCTCCGCGCAGAGCGACGAGGTCGGCGAGCTCCTCGCCGAAGCGTTCGGCAAGGTTGGCAAGGACGGTGTCATCACCATTGAAGAGTCCTCCACCACGCAGACCGAGCTGGTCCTCACCGAAGGCATGCAGTTCGACAAGGGCTACCTGTCCCCGTACTTCGTCACCGACGCAGAGCGCCAGGAAGCCGTCCTCGAGGACGCCCTCATCCTGATCAACCAGGGCAAGATCTCCTCGCTGCAGGACTTCCTGCCGCTGTTGGAGAAGGCCCTGCAGGCCAACAAGCCGCTCTTCATCATTGCCGAAGACATCGAAGGCGAAGCCCTCTCGACGCTCATCGTCAACCGCATTCGCGGCACCCTCAACGTTGTTGCCGTCAAGGCTCCGGGCTTCGGCGACCGCCGCAAGGCCATGCTCCAGGACATCGCCACGCTCACGGGCGCCCAGGTTGTTTCCCCGGACCTTGGCCTGAGCCTGGACACCGTTGGCCTTGAGGTACTCGGTACCGCACGCCGCATCACGGTCACCAAGGACAACACCACCATCGTTGACGGCGCCGGCACGGCTGAGGACGTGGCCGACCGCGTTGCACAGCTGCGCGCTGAGCTCACCCGGACGGACTCCGACTGGGATAAGGAAAAGCTGCAGGAACGCCTTGCCAAGCTGGCCGGCGGCATCGGCGTGATCAAGGTTGGCGCAGCCACCGAGGTTGAGCTGAAGGAAAAGAAGCACCGCATCGAGGACGCTGTTTCCTCTACGCGTGCAGCCCTCGAAGAAGGCATCGTTTCCGGTGGCGGTTCCGCTCTCATCCACGCCCTCAAGGCACTGGACGAGTCCCCGGCCGTCAAGGCGCTGGAAGGTGACGCAGCTGCTGCTGTTGGCATCGTCCGCCGCGCACTGGTTCAGCCGCTGCGCTGGATCGCCCAGAACGCCGGCTTCGACGGTTTCGTTGTTGTTGCCAAGGTGTCCGAGCTGGAAGCCAACCACGGCTTCAACGCCAAGTCCGGCGAGTACGAGGACCTGATCGCCGCTGGCGTGATCGACCCCGTCAAGGTCACCCGTTCGGCTCTCCGCAACGCCGCTTCCATCGCTGCCCTGGTTCTCACCACCGAGACCCTGGTTGCCGAGAAGCCGGCTGAGGAAGAAGACGCACACGCAGGCCACAGCCACTAGCAGCCTGTTGTACTGGAGCCCCGGCCACGTTCGCGTGGCCGGGGTTTCGTGCGTCTTGGAGGCGGCTGGCTGGCGCGCCTGCCCAAGCTATTGTGAGCGTTCGACGACGGCAGTAACCTGACGCTTATACGGCGGCTTGGGTGCGCCAACCGGGCTGTTCCCGGTCGCGGGATGAGTAACGACTATGCCGGCCACAACCTTGGATCTCGGACGCTCGGCGTTCTTCGAGCATCGCTGGAACGATGCTTTGGCCTGCCTCGCCCGGGCGGATACCGAGGGCGGCCTGCCTCCCCAGGACATTGAGCTTGTTGCCTCGGTTGCCATGCTCCTGGGTAGGGAATCGGAAGGTGTGGCCTATCTGACGCGGGCACATGACGAGTACGTGACCGTGGGGGACATCGCCGGAGCGGCCCGCTGCGCTGCATGGCTGGTCCTGTACCTCATGAACCTCGGGGAAACCGCACGTGGCCGCCGGCGAAGTGTCGCCCATTCCGTCCGGCATTATCTACTCGCAGTCATCGGAAGCTGTCGCCACGGGGTATCAGGGGGAGTACTCATGGGTGAAACTTCCGGTCTTCGACGAACAGGGTGAGCCGAGGCAGACCAGGGGAGTAGCAGACGACGTTCCCGGCGTGTTCTTCATCGGTCAGGAATTCCTCTTCGAGGCAGCCTCGGCAACGCTTCCCGGAGTCTGTCGGGACGCCCGCTACCTGGCCCGCCGGTTGGCAACGGAGCGACGTCCGGAGCCTGACGGTCGCCGGGCCAAGGAGACCCGCACACCGATGAGCCGGTAGAACAATAAAACCGCAGCCGCAGCTGTCACGATGCCCACCAGGTTGAGTGCCAGCTGCATCGCTGATCCGGCTGCTTTGCTGTATTCACCCAGAACCCACGCAACGGCAACGTAGCCTGCAGCCGGAACAGTCGTGACGGAAATAAACACACCCACCAGAGCCGAGGACCGGTGGCTGATCATGGACAGCATTCCTGCCGCTCCAGCGAGTGCGGCCACGATCAGCGAGTACGGACCCGGATGGTAGATGAACTCCACGGCTTATCCCCGCTCCAGCGTGTCCTCGGGGAACAACCCCAGAAGCACTGAGAGCCACGCTGCAACGGCCGTAACCAGCATCGCGAGGGGAAAACCGACAGCCAGGGCAAGCAATGAGGCACGTACCAATCGCCACTTCTGTTCCACCAACCCCACGGCCAACGCAGCGAGCGGTCCGAACTCGGGTCCCACCACCATTGCGCCCACAATCGCGATCGTTGAATCGGTCACAATGCCGATCGCCGCCCACTGTGCCGCTATCACCAAAAATGCCAGGAAGCTCCACGTCAGTTTCGAGTCCTCGCCGGTTTGCCTGGAAACCTCGTCCCAAATGACGGCGTCGGCCGATTCTCCAGGGGCGGCTGCCTCAGCGTCGTCAGCCCGTTTGGACAGACCAGGTCCGGTGACGATATGGAGATGGAGCCCAGGTCCGGAACTTTGAGCTCATGAAGCCGCTCGATCAGTTCTTCCGCGGATTCCCGGGCGATCTGAACGGCGATCACGTCGCCAGGTGGCACCACGGAAGCATTTTTGTGGACGGCCACCTCGGCGGCTCCGGTGTTATCGGTGCAACATTTCACGACGGCCTCGGACAACTCCGTTGGCACGCAAAGGCGCAGCTGCACGATCATGGATTTCCTTCCTTCGGCCCGGCTCCAGCGTAGTTCCATCACGTGCGCTTGGCTGTGATTCGGGCACAGGCCACGCACAGGCGGGGCTGGGAAAATGCATAGCTGTACCTGAGCTAATGGACCTTCGGAAGGCGGTCCAAGAGATGGTCCCGACTGGGGTGGGGCCACTGAACCGCGTATGATTGATGCTTTGTGCCACAGCTTTTGAGGAACTGCCTAACGTGACTATGCCAACGATCCCAGCCCCTGCCCGCGCCGGCAGGCGGTCTTCCGGACCCGTTGCAAAGTCGAAATTCCGCCCCGAGATTCAAGGTCTTAGGTCACTGGCCGTCCTGATGGTGGTCAGCTACCACATCTGGATCGGACGGGTTTCCGGCGGCGTGGATGTGTTCCTCCTGATCTCTGCCTTCCTGATGACGTTGCAGTTCACCGGCCGTTATAAGCAGGGGCGGCCAATGGACCTTGTGCGGCACTGGCTGCACCTGTTCCGGCGGCTGCTGCCCGCCGTCGTGGTGGTTCTCTTGGCCACGCTCGCGGCGACGTTTACCTTCCTTCCGCCCACACGGTGGGTGGAGGTAGTCCACCAGGCGTGGGCTTCACTGTTCTACTTCGAAAACTGGCTCCTGCAGGGCCTGGCCGTGAATTACTACGCAACCGACCACAGCCTCGCCAGTCCGCTCCAGCACTTCTGGTCCCTCTCCATCCAGGGCCAGGTGTTCATCCTATGGCCGGTCATATTCGCCTCCGTCGCAGTTCTTTGCCGCCGGTTCAGCCTGAGGTACCGGGCCACACTCGCGTACGTTTTTGCGATTATTTTTGTCCTGTCCCTCACCTACTCCGTCATTTTCACGGCCGCCAACCAGGCCGTGGCCTATTTCGATACGTTTGCGCGCCTTTGGGAATTCGCCTTGGGCACGTTGCTGGCGCTGATTCTTCCCGGGTTGAACTTCGCCAAGCCTGTCCGGGTCATGATGGGATGGATCGGCGTGGCCGCCATGCTCAGCTGCGGCGTCCTGCTGCAGGTGCAGACGGCATTCCCCGGTTTTGTTGCCCTGTGGCCCACGATGGCTGCTGTTGCCGTGATTGCCGCCGGCCAAACCGGGAGCCGTTTGGGCGTGGACAGGATCCTGAGTTCAAAGTTCCTGGTCCGGCTGGGCGACAACTCCTATGCCCTTTACTTGTGGCACTGGCCCATCCTCGTGATCGCCCTGGCATGGAGCGGGAAGGATCATGCCGGCTGGCTGTCTGGAACGGTCATCATCGCTTTGTCGCTGGTGCTGGCATTCCTGACCACCAAATACGTGGAGAAGCCGTTCCGGGAATGGAAATGGCCCGAGGTCAACCGCCGCCGATCGGCCATCGCCATCGCAGCCTGCCTCGCCGTGGCGTGCACGCCGCTCTTGGGGTTCCAGTACAAGCAGGACCTGGACCTCAAAGCAGCTCAGGCCCAGGCGTTCAACGACAACCCCGGTGCGCACGCGCTGGTCCCCGGTTACGTGGATCTGGTCAGCGACGGCGCCAAGACGCTGCCCACCGCTGAGCAACTTCCGGAAGACTGGGCAACGCTGTCGGGTCCATGCGAGGGCGATGCCAAGCCGGAGGACAAGCAACTGCAGGACAAGTGCCAGCAGAATGGCGTGGGGGAGGACGCCGACAGGGAAATCCTGGTGTTGGGCGACTCCCACTCCCAGCAATGGCTGGCCGCGCTGGGCCCCCTGGCCGAGGCAGAACACTGGAAGGTGACTGCCCTCTTGCTGGGCGGATGCCATTTCATGCCGGAGAACCCGGATGCCGATTCCGGCTGCAACGATTTCAACGCCGCCGCTTTCCGCTACGCAGCGGAGAAGGCGCCGGATACTGTTTTCATGGTTGGAACAATGGCGTCCCCGTCGTCACCGGATGAGCAGTTGGTGTACGGCTTTGAGCAGACGGTGACCAACTTCAATGACCTCGGAATCGAGGTGGTGGCCATCCGCGACAACCCACGTTTTGACTACAACGTCACCGAATGTGCGTTGTCCAAAGGGGTGGACAGCGCCGACTGCAGGTCCGACCAGCCCGAGGTCCTGGCCGCGGAGAGCCCTTTCGCAGCTGTGCAGGGAACGTTCGGCAACGCAGCCTTCCTGGACATGACCGACCTCCTCTGCGACGGCATCACCTGCCCCAGCGTGGTGGGAAACGTGTTCGTGTATTTGGACGACAACCACCTGTCCAGGACGTATGTGACCAGCATGGCCGAAATGTTTGAGGAAAGGTGGTTTGCCGCGACCGGGTGGCAGCGATGATGGACGCTCCTACTGCCGTGACGGCACCCGTTCAGGCGAAACGCACGACGGCGAAGCCCGGCTTCCGCCCGGAGGTCCAAGGTCTGCGCGCCCTGGCAGTGCTGATGGTGGCCGCCTACCATATTTGGCTCGGCCGGGTCTCCGGCGGTGTTGACGTCTTCCTGCTCATTTCGGCTTTCCTGCTGACTTTGTCCTTCACCCGCAAACTCGAAAACGGGAAGCCGCTGAGGCTCCTGCGGCACTGGCTGCACGTCTTCAAGCGGCTGCTGCCCGCCGTCGTCGTGGTCCTGCTGGGGGTCCTGACCGCCACCTGGGCCTTCATCCCACAGAGCCGTTGGCCGGATGTCCTTGCCGAGGCGTGGGCATCGCTGCTCTACCGGCAGAACTGGCAACTGGCGGACACTGCTGTGGATTACTACGCGCAGGACCACTCGGGAGCGAGCCCGCTCCAGCATTTCTGGTCCCTCTCCGTCCAAGGCCAGGTGTTCATCCTGTGGCCCTTGGTCTTCGCCGCTGTTGCCTTGCTGCAGCCGCAGTTGGCCAAGCTCTTCCCGGACCGGAAGGCAGTAGCCCACCGGCCGCTCCTCGTCGTAGCCTTCGGGGCCGTCTTCGTGGCGTCCCTGGTGTACTCCATCGAGCAGACCACCAACAACCAGGCCGTGGCTTACTTTGACACCCGTGCCCGCCTCTGGGAGTTTGCGTTGGGCTCCTTGCTCGCCCTCGCTCTTCCGTACCTGAAGCCCCGACGCTGGCTCCGCGTCTTCCTTGGGTGGGCCGGTATCACCGCCATGCTCGCTTGCGGTCTGGTCCTCACCGTGGACCGATCCTTCCCCGGGTTCATCGCGCTCTGGCCGACGCTCGCCGCCGCGGCGGTCATCATCGCCGGGCAGAGCACCAGCCGTTTCGGCGTGGACCGCATCCTCAGCTCGCGGCCGCTGGTCCTGGTGGGGGATAACTCCTACGCCCTTTACCTGTGGCACTGGCCGGTCCTGGTGTTCTTCCTGTTGGTCTCCGGGACCACCACGCCCAACCTCCTTCAAGGGCTGGGGATCATGGCCTTCTCCATGGTGCTGGCCGTTGCCACCACCAAATACGTAGAGGTTCCCATGCGCCGCTGGAAGTGGCCCGACGTGCGGTCCTGGCGTGCCGCCGTCGTGATTGCCGCCTGCGGTGGGCTGCTGGCGATCCCCGTTAATGTTTGGCAGGGTGCCATCGCATCCGAAAGCGCGGCGATCGCCGGCCAGCCCAAGGAGTTAACCCCGGGGGCAGCAGCTTTGTCCCCGGAGTTCGTGGGGGAACCTACCCAGGAAGCAATGATCATCCCGGCACCGGCCGCGATGAAGGACGAATGGGCGGACATCGACGGCCTGTGCACTGGAGACAACGTGCCTACGGACCCTTTGCTGGCGGGCTGCCTCCAGAACGATGAACCTGCGGAAGTCACCAAGGAGATCGTGGTGCTCGGTGATTCGCACGCCCAGCAGTACATGGCTGCGCTGGGTCCGATCGCCAAGCAGCACGGGTGGGAAGTGGTGACACTCCTGAAGGGCAGTTGCCGGTTCGGCGCCGAGTCCCCTGAACGGACGGACGAATGCAACGAATTCAACAAGGCGAGCGCCGCCTACGTCATGGAACACCAGCCGGACGCTGTGTTCACGGTAGCGTCGTTGACCCATGCCACAGCGCCCTTTGAGACCGAAGTGCCCGGCTACCTTGAAGGAATCCAGCCGTTCACCGATGCAGGAATGGACGTTGTGGGCGTGCGCGACAACCCCCGCTTCAGCATCAACATGCCGGAGTGCGTGCAGAAAAAGGGCCCTGATTCGCCGGACTGCAACGCCCCGCTGGAGGAGTCCCTGGCCGCGTCGTCGCCGTTGGACGACTACGTGGGCAAAGTGGACCGGCTCTACCTGATGGATATGAGCGACTTCATCTGCGAACAGGGCACCTGTCCGGCAGTGGTGGGTAACGTCTATGTCTACAAGGACGACAACCACCTCACCAAAACCTACGTGCAGTCCATGATCCCCATGTTCGAGGAGCGGCTCCTTGCTGCCACGGGTTGGTCCGGCGGCTAAGTCCAGTGCTCTTGCTCACACTGGGGCGTCGCGGAATATGGCGATCGGCGCGAAGGTTCTAGTATTTATCCAATACCTTCTGCACAGGCCAGTCCCGTAATGACGGGCTGGTCATCAGTTGCAACCCCTACCAGTTAAGCCCCCAGAACCCAGGTAAGAGGCGCACACTCATGACCCAGCCCGAACACAACCCCTTTGGCTTTATTGGCCTGACGTACGACGACGTCCTGTTGCTCCCGGGCCACACGGACGTCATCCCCTCCGACGCCGACACGTCCTCCCGCATCTCCAAGCGGATCTCCGTCCAGACTCCGCTGCTGTCTGCAGCGATGGACACTGTGACTGAGTCCCGCATGGCCATCGCCATGGCACGCCAGGGCGGTTTGGGCGTTGTCCACCGCAATCTGTCCGTCGACGACCAAGCCGAGCACGTGGACCGCGTCAAGCGCAGCGAATCGGGCATGATCACCAACCCACTGACCATCGGTCCCCAGGCCACGCTGCAGGAACTCGACGAGCTGTGTTCCCGCTACCGCGTTTCCGGTCTTCCCGTGGTGGACACCGACGGACGCCTGCTGGGCATCGTGACCAACCGCGACACGCGCTTCATTCCGGAATCGGAATTCCCGCTGCGCAGCGTCAGCGATACCATGACCAAAATGCCGCTCATCACCGGGCACGTAGGCATCAGCCGCGAAGAAGCCTCGCACAAGTTGGCTACCAACAAGATTGAGAAGCTTCCCCTCGTAGACGAGCAGGGACGCCTCAAGGGCCTCATCACTACCAAGGACTTCACCAAGGCAGAGCAGTATCCGCTGGCCACCAAGGACGACGAAGGCCGCCTGCGCGTGGGTGCCGCCATCGGCTTCTTCGGCGATGGCTGGGAGCGCGCCATGAAGCTGATCGACGCCGGCGTGGATGCGCTGTTCGTGGACACCGCCAACGGCCACTCCCAAGGTGTGCTGGACATGATCCGCCGCCTCAAGTCGGATCCGATTGCCGCCCACGTGGACATCATCGGTGGCCAGGCCGCAACCCGTGAAGGTGCCCAGGCATTGATCGACGCCGGTGCCGACGGCATCAAGGTTGGTGTCGGCCCGGGATCCATCTGCACCACCCGCGTTGTTGCCGGTGTAGGTGTTCCGCAGATCACCGCCATCTACGAATCCGCCAAGGCCGCCATCCCGGCAGGCGTTCCGCTGATTGCCGACGGCGGCCTGCAGTATTCGGGCGATATCGGCAAGGCACTGGTTGCCGGTGCCGACACTGTGATGCTCGGCTCCCTGCTGGCTGGCTGCGAGGAATCCCCAGGCGATCTCATCTTCGTCAACGGCAAGCAGTTCAAGAGCTACCGCGGCATGGGTTCCCTGGGCGCCATGCAGTCCCGTGGCAAGAACACGTCCTACTCCAAGGACCGCTACTTCCAGGCCGACGTCTCCGGCGATGACAAGCTCATCCCTGAAGGCATCGAAGGCCGGGTGGCCTTCCGCGGACCGTTGGCTTCAGTGGCTTACCAGTTGGTGGGCGGCCTCCGCCAGACCATGTTCTACACGGGCGCTCCCACCATCCCCGAGTTGAAGGCGCGTGGCAAGTTTGTCCGGATCACGCCGGCAGGCTTGAAGGAGTCGCACCCCCACGACATCCAGATGACTGTGGAAGCACCCAACTACGGTTCACGCTGATCCATCACCTGTATCAACAGTTGTTCCCCGCGGAGGCATCTCTGCGGGGAACAGTTGTTTAACCGCCCCGGCAGTAATGTCGGCCCATGAGAATAGGCTGGGATCATGTCTGAAAAGCCCGCGCAACCGCGGCATCCGGAGTCCATCCGGCTGAATCCAGCCCAGCCGGGCAAGACGCCGCCCCGAAAGTTGGCGCTGCGGCCGTACGCACGCGCCGTCGGGCAGGTCCTGAAGGTGAGCTTCAAAGCTTCCCCCGTCGCGGTGATAATGAAGGTGCTTGGCTCGCTGATCTCAGCCACGCTTCCGCTGGTCACCACCTACTTTGCGGCCCTGACCACCACCGCCTTGGCGGCCGGGTATGCAGGAGATCCGAACGCTGGTCCGCAAGCAATCCTGTACGTCATCATCACCGCGGCGCTGGGGTTGTTCTGGGGGGCTTTCAGCAGCGTGGACCGCTACATCCAACAGCTCATGAGCTTCAAGGTGGGAGCGATCGTGGGCGACATGATGTATGAGCGCTTCCTGGCGCTGGAGTTTTGGCGCTATGACGACAAAGAAACAGTTGACCTCTACGATCGCGCCAAGCGCTTCTCCGATTCGTACGCCCGTGTCCTGGACCGGATTGCCGCGATCTTTACGCAGCTTGTCTCGGTGATCCTGGCCATCGGCGCTTTGTTGCTGGTCAGTTGGTGGATCGCGGTCATTGTCCTGGTGGCGATTGTCCCCAGTGTCTACCTGCAGTTCAAGCTGTCCCGTGAGCAGATCGCGCACTGGAACACCCAGGTGGATTCGCGGCGGCAGCGCCGAATGATCGAACAGAACCTGCTCCGGCCGCAGCATATTGCCGAGATGCGGCTCTACGGAATCGTTGGGTACCTCATGGACCTGCGGTCAAGGCTCCGGGATGCTGATGAGCGCAGGCGGCTGGACTTCCAAAAGCGGTACATTCCCAAACAGCTGGCCGCTGATGCCCTGCAATACGGAGCCGAGGTTGTGTCGCTCATTTGGGTGGTGGGGCAGATCATCGCCAGGGCGCAGCCGGTGGGGCAGTTTCTCTACGTGCAGCAGATCGTGAGCCGCGCACTGTCCACTGCCAACAGCTTGGTGTCGTCCTTGAGTTCCATCGATGAGGATCTGGCCAACCTCAAGGACTATGAACTGTTCATGGCGCTGCCCGTTCCCAGCGGCAGGGAGAAGCCCCTCACGGTATCGCCTGCCACCGTGGAACTGAAGGACATCCGCTTCAGTTACACCGGGAGCGACATCGAGGTCATCAAGGGTATTTCCATGACCATCCGGGCCGGCCAGCACATTGCGATCGTTGGCGAGAACGGGGCAGGAAAGTCCACGCTGATCCGTATCCTTGCGGGGTTGTATCGTCCCGATTCCGGCCAAGTGCTGCTGGACGGCGTGGACCTTGCCGGGATTGATGTCACCAGCTGGCACCGGCACCTGGCCGTGCTCAGCCAGGAGTTCCTGAAGTACGAGTTCGCGACCGCCGCGGAGAACATCTACCTCGGGGACGTCGACCAGCCACGGAACGATGACCGCATCCGGCGTGCTGCCTCCGATGCCGAGGCCATGGAGTTCATCAACAAACTGCCCAATGGCTTGGAAAACCACGTGAGCAACTGGATGGAGGACCCTCGGGGCCGCAAGGGGAGCGGCCTCTCGGGCGGACAGTGGCAGCGGCTAGCCATGGCGCGCAATTTCTATCGCGATGCTTCTTACATGGTGATGGATGAGCCCACCTCCGCGATTGACGCTCTGGCTGAGCACAGAATCTTCACCAGGCTCTTCGCCGACCGGAGCAGCACCATCATCGCCATCAGCCACCGCCTTGCCACCATCGAGAAGGCAGACATCGTGTACATGCTCGAAGACGGCCGAATCGCAGAGCAGGGGACCCACAAGGAATTGGTGGCATTGCGGGGTCGCTACTTCCGGATGTTCGAATCCCAGCTCTCCGCGGACGAAACCAGCCAGAACACGCCCTGAGTCTTAGAGCGGCCCGTATCCGGCATCGCCAAAAGGGTCACGCCAGGTGGCGAGGTCCTTTTCCAGGAGTGCCCTGAAGCGAGGATCATTTGCAGCCTTGCTTCGTAGGGATTCACGCGAACGGCCCATAATGGTTGCCGGGACGATGATCGCGGCCACCAGAAGGCAGACGAGGAATGCCAGAACGCTGACCAGTGTCTGCACGAGGGTTGGATCCTCCCATGCCGTTGGTTTCGCCGTGAGGGCGAACAGCCCAATGAAGACGATCAGGATGAACCCTGCGAATGAAAGCGCCCCCCGCAAGCTCCCGGGTCCACGATTCACGATCGTCCGGCTTGTTCGCGGCAACCGGTCCCGCACCCGTACGTAGAAGACGCAACAGAGCAGGGCGATTGCCGCGCCGGGAAGGCTGAGGGAAGGAACAGGGGCGAACGTGCCGAGCTGAATGGCAAGGAGGGCGCCGAGCAGGACCAGGACTGCGCCGATCCCGATTCCGGCGGCCCAGGCGCCCATATAGGAGCCTCGCGCGTGGGCGATCTCACGCAGGCGGGAGCGTGCACTCGTCGGAGTAATGGCGGAGAGTTCCGTGGAAAGCCAGTAGTCCAAGGGGTGGGCAGAGTGGGAAAGCGGACTGGGCCCTGTCTGGTAGCTCACCCGGGGTACTGCTCCAAGCCTGCGCGGAGGGCAATGAGCTCCTGTTTGGTGACGGCTAAGTCGTGGATGTCTTCGGTCCGGCCGGTCATTTCTGCCTTCTCTTTAAGGTTCTGCGTCCAGTTTACGAAGTGGCGGGGGCATGTGAGCCATCCCCGGATTACATTCGCACACTGTGTGAAGTGTTCACTTTATTTGTGTCGAATCGGGGTTCCGGGAGGGGTCCAGTAAAGTAAGAGCCGTGACTTATGAGATTGAGATTGGCCGTGGCAAGCGTGGGCGTCGTGCCTACTCCCTGGATGACATCGCGATCGTCCCGAACCGCCGGACGCGCGACCCGAAGGACGTCTCTGTCTCTTGGCAGATCGACGCCTATAAGTTCGACACCCCGGTGATCGCTGCCCCCATGGACTCCGTGATGTCCCCTGACACGGCCATTGCTTTTGGTCGGCTCGGTGGTCTCGGTGTCCTGGACCTCGAAGGTCTCTGGACCCGTTATGAGGACCCGCAGAAGGTGCTCGACGAAATTGCCGCCTTGGCCAATGAGACCAGCAGCACCGCCGTTACCCGCCGCATGCAGGACCTGTACCAGGCACCCATCCAGCCGGAACTCATCAGTTCCCGCCTCGCGGAAATCCGTGCCGCGGGCGTCACTGTGGCCGGCTCCTTGACCCCGCAGCGCACCCAGGAACACTACAAGACTGTGGTGGCTGCCGGCGTCGACATCTTTGTTATCCGTGGAACCACGGTCTCAGCTGAGCACGTGTCCAAAAACCACGAGCCCCTGAACCTCAAGCAGTTCATCTACGAACTCGATGTCCCCGTGATTGTGGGTGGAGCAGCCGGCTACACGCCTGCCCTGCACCTTATGCGTACCGGTGCGGCTGGCGTCCTGGTGGGCTTCGGCGGCGGCGCTACAACCACCACCCGCCGCGCCCTGGGCATCCACTCGCCCATGGCCTCGGCGATTTCCGACGTCGCTGCGGCGCGCCGCGACTACATGGACGAGTCGGGCGGCCGGTACGTCCACGTCATTGCCGACGGCGGCATGGGCACCTCGGGCGACATCGTCAAGGCCATCGCCATGGGCGCCGACGCCGTAATGCTCGGCAGTGCCCTGGCCCGCGCGGAAGAGGCACCCGGCCGCGGCTGGCACTGGGGTCCGGAAGCACACCACTTGGAATCACCCCGTGGCGACCGCGTTAACGTTGGCACTGTCGGTCCACTGGAAGAAGTCCTCTTCGGGCCCGGTCACCACACCGATGGCACCTCCAACCTCATCGGTGCGCTGCGCCGTTCCATGGCAACCACCGGCTACTCGGACCTCAAGGAGTTCCAGCGGGTCGACGTCGTTGTGTCGCCTTACGCAGGCAACTGACAACTTCGCTCTGAAAGCCCCTGGTGGCTGCCGATTCCCGTCGGCGCCAGCAGGGGCTTTCTTCGTTCGGGGGTGATTCCCTTCTCATGGCTCCCCTCCAATGCCCTGCCCAATGCGGCGGGCAGCAAGTAGGGTAGGGGACTACCAGCTGTTGCGTTTGAGGAGGGGTCCGATGAGCAATGTCGCAGGCGGTCACCAGGCGATTTCTCCGGGAGCCTTGAGCCCGGAATCCCGTGCCGCATCGATCGAAGTCCTGAAAGCCACCGCCGAACCCGGCAAGGAGCTCGACATCCTGATCGTGGGTGGCGGCGTGGTGGGGGCCGGAGCCGCGCTGGACGCCGTGACCCGCGGCCTCACCGTGGCAATTGTCGAGGCCCGGGACTGGGCCTCAGGTACTTCATCCAGGTCCTCCAAGCTCATCCACGGAGGTCTTCGATACCTGGAAATGCTTGATTTCGGCCTCGTCCAGGAGGCTCTGCAAGAACGGGGACTGCTGATCCAACAGATCGCCCCCCACCTGGTTCGCCCCGTGCCCTTCCTGTATCCACTGACGCGCAGGTTCTGGGAACGCCCCTACGTTGGTGCCGGAATCATGCTTTATGACACGTTGGGCCTGACCTCCGGGCACAGCCGCGGCGTTCCCATGCACAAGCACCTCTTCAAGCGCGGAACCCTGCGCGCAGCTCCCAGCCTGAAGGATGACGCTTTCGTGGGGTCCATCCGCTACTACGACGCACAAGTGGACGATGCCCGCCTGGTGGTCAACGTGGTCAGAACTGCGGCCCATTACGGCGCCCATGCCGCCAACCGGCTTCGGGTGGTGGACTTCCTTCGCGAGGGCGAGCGCGTGGTGGGGGCAAAGCTTGAGAATCAGGAAGACGGCAGCGTTTTCGAAGTCCGGGCCAAGCAAGTGGTCAATGCAACGGGAGTCTGGACGGACGAAACGCAGGCCATGGTTACGGATCGCGGCCAACTCAAAGTCCGCGCCTCCAAAGGCATTCACTTGGTGGTGCCGCGCGACCGCTTCCAGTCAACAGTGGGCCTGATCCTCCGTACGGAAAAATCGGTGCTTTTTGTGATCCCTTGGGGCCGCCACTGGATCATCGGCACCACAGACACCGACTGGACGCTGGACAAGGCGCATCCGGCGGCGTCCAGCAAGGACATCGATTACGTCCTGGAACACGTCAACAGGGTCCTCAAGCGTCCCCTGACCCGTGAGGATGTGGAAGGCGTCTACGCCGGCCTCCGGCCTCTGCTGGCCGGCGAGAACGACTCCACGGCCAAGCTGTCGCGCGAGCACGTGGTGGCACATCCCGTTCCCGGGCTTGTGGTGGTGGCCGGCGGCAAATACACCACATACCGGGTCATGGCCAAGGACGCCGTGGATGAGGCCACCAGGGCCATGGACGAGCGTGTTCCCTCCAGCTGCACCGAGACCATTCCGCTGCTGGGAGCTGAAGGTTTCAAGGCTGCCTGGAACCGGCGCGGGCGTTCTGCGGAAGAAGCCGGCGTCCATGTCGCCCGGGTTGAGCACCTGCTGAACCGCTACGGTTCCATGACTCCCGAGGTGCTGGAACTGATCTCCAAGCGGCCGGAACTGGGAGAACCGCTCCCCGGAGCCGATGACTACCTCGCCGCGGAAGTCGTCTACGCCACAACCCATGAGGGAGCCCGGCATGTCCACGACGTTTTGACGCGTCGAACCCGGATCTCGATCGAATCGTGGGACCGGGGTGTGGCAGCCCTCCCGGTAGTAGCTAAGCTGATGGGAGAAATCCTTGGCTGGAGCGAGAATCAGCGCGAAAGCGAGATCAAGCACTACCTGGCACGCGTGGAAGCTGAACGGCTGAGTCAGCAGCAGCCTGACGACGAATCGGCAGATGCCGCGCGCATGGGAGTGGATGACATCGTTCCCCTTCGCTGACCGGCTCAGGAAAATGCGGCCGGAAGGCCACACTGGAGGGAACACGACTTGGCTGAACCACTTGACCGGTATGACGCGGAACTGACCACCCCGGACACCGTCATCCTTGAACTCGTCGCCGAGGACAAGATCGACGCCGCTGCCCAACTGGCCCATAAGCTCCACGCTGCCGGCAGGATCAGCAACCTTGAAGGTTTCCTGGAACAGGTGCACTCCCGTGAGCACCAGTTGGCCACAGGACTTCCCGGCGGCATCGGCCTGCCGCATGCGCGCAGTGAATACGTGGACAGGATTTCCATCGCGGTGGGTGTGACCAAATTCGGCCACGCACTGGACTTTGGGGCAACTGACGGCCCGGCGACGTTGATCCTGCTCATCGCCACTCCTGCCAGTTCCTTCTCCGACCACCTTGAGGTTTTGGCTACCCTGGCCCGTTCATTGTCCAAGGAGTCTTTCCGTGAGTCCCTCCGGCGGGCCCACGATCCCGAGGTCATCTCTGAGCTCATCAACTCCAGCCTGGTGTTCTTCGATCACTAGAGAGCGGGGCAGGCCCTGGCCGTTTCGTTGTTCTACAGCCGGACGAAGTACGGTTAAGGGGTGTTGAAAACCGCGTTGAAACCCCGCTGGATCGCAGGACTGGTCTTTGCGCTTCTGTTATCCGGGGTGTTTGTGCTGCTCAGCCAATGGCAGCTCAGCCGGTCCGCCCAGCACGAGCCTCCGGCGCCGTCCAGCATCGAAGAAGTCAAACCGCTGGTGGACGTCCTCAAACCCGGCCAGTTTTTCCCCGGTTCGGTCTCCGACCAGATGGTCACCGCCACCGGGACCTATGATCCCGGCAAGCAGGTTCTGGTAGAGGGCCGCCTGTACAACAACCAAAAGGGCTTCTGGATCGTCTCTGCCTTCGCGGTCGACAACGCTCCGGCGCTGAGCGGTGTTGCCGCCTCGCCCCAAACGTGGATCCCCGTGGCGCGGGGCTGGGTTGCCGATGCCGCCCAAGCCGGGCCGCCGCCGTCGGGAACCATTACCTTGACCGGTCGCCTCATCCCTTCTGAAGCGCCCGTTCCAAACGTCGACGCCGGTCCAGGACGCGCGTCCGCCGTGTCCAGTGCCGAGCTCGTCAACACGTGGGAAGTTTCCAGCTACCCGGGGTTTGTTGCTGCGACGTCGGAAGTCTCCGGCGGCGTGACCATTCCCCTTGGCGATAACGTCCAGGCCCTCAACATCCCGCCCCAGCCGCCTGCAGAGCAGGTCAACTGGCTGAATCTCTTCTACGCCGTGGAATGGGTTGTCTTTGCCGGGTTCTCGATCTTCATCTGGTGGCGTCTGGTAAAGGATGACTACCGTCGCGACCTCGAAGAGGACGACGACGAGGATGGATACGGGGAGGACGAGGTGGAGCCTGCCAAACCCGTGGATGCTACAGAAACTACAAACCCAGAGCCAGAACAAAAGGTGCAGCAATGATTGAGCCAAAACCGGCCATCCAGCCAGAGCAATCCGGATCCAAGCCCAAGAAGCGCCGGTTCGGCGGAACGGAAGCGCAGATCCGTTCGGCGTTGAAGTTCTACAAAGTCATGGCTTACCTGACCGGCGCCATGCTGCTCCTGCTGTGTGCGGAACTGATCGCCCGCTACGGGTTTGGAGTCTCGCTCTTCGCCGGCGGCACGAACGCGGTAACCGGCCAGCCCTTTGGCTTCGGTTTCGCTGAGTCCGAGCCCAAAGGCGTGATCGGCGGGTTCAACATCTCCACGTCGGTGCTGATTGTGCACGGTTGGATGTACGTGGTGTACCTGGTCTCCAACTTCCGCCTGTGGTCGCTCATGCGCTGGCCGTTCTCCAAGATGGTCCTCCTGGCGCTGGGTGGTGTCATTCCGTTGCTGTCCTTCATCGTGGAGAAGAAATTCCACGCGCAAGTTGAAGCGGAACTGGCAGCAAACCCGCAGGCATCCAAGCGTTACTAGGACCGCCCACAGCGTCCCGCTGCCGGCTACGCGGCAGGACGCACTGTGAGATGCCTAACGACGCGGCCGTTTTGGCCTCTGGCCGCCCCCGTCAACGTGCACCGGGGCGGCCCGGCCAAGTAGTCTTGTCTGGTGACTACTCCCACCGCACCCCAAACTTCCCAGAAGCCGGTGCTGGTTGTTGACTACGGTGCCCAGTACGCGCAGCTGATTGCACGCCGCGTCCGCGAAGCGAATGTGTATTCGGAAATTGTTCCGCATACCTTCACCACCGAGCAGCTTCTGGCCAAGAACCCGGCAGCCATCATTCTTTCCGGCGGACCCTCCAGCGTCTACGCTGAGGGCGCGCCGTTCGTGGGCGCTGACCTCTTTGAGGCCGGCGTTCCCGTTTTCGGCATCTGCTACGGATTCCAGGCCATGGCGAATGCCTTGGGTGGGAAAGTGGCCCAGACCGGTTTGCGGGAGTACGGCGCCACCGAAGCTCTCCTGGTGGGCGACGCACGCTCCATCCTCGACGGCGTCCCGGCGTCGCAGAACACTTGGATGAGCCATGGCGATTCCGTTCACGAGGCGCCCGAGGGCTTCGAGGTGCTCGCGACCACGGCCGGAGCCCCAGTGGCTGCCTTCGCCAACGATGAGAAGCGCCTCTACGGTGTGCAGTGGCACCCGGAAGTTAAGCACTCCGTTCTTGGCCAGCACGTCCTGGAGAACTTCCTGTTCAAGGGAGCGGGCCTGAGCCCCAACTGGACCACGGGCAACATCCTGGAAGAGCAGGTGGACCGCATCCGCCAGCAGATCGGTGACTCCAAGGTCATTTGTGGTCTCTCCGGCGGTGTGGACTCCGCAGTAGCGGCTGCTCTGGTGCAGCGCGCGGTCGGCGATCAGCTGACCTGTGTCTTCGTGGACCACGGCCTCCTTCGGGAAGGCGAAGCCGAGCAGGTTGAACGCGACTTCGTGGCCGCAACAGGTGTCAATCTGTACGTTGCGAACGAACAGGAACGCTTCCTGTCGGCGCTTTCCGGCGTCAGCGATCCCGAAACCAAGCGCAAGATCATTGGCCGCGAATTCATTCGTGCCTTCGAGGAAGCGGAGCGGGCCATCATCGCCCAGGCTGCTGCCGAAGGCGAGAAGATCAAGTTCCTGGTTCAGGGAACCCTTTACCCGGACGTCGTCGAATCAGGCGGCGGCGAGGGTGCTGCCAACATCAAGAGCCACCACAACGTGGGCGGGCTTCCCGAGGACCTGCAGTTCGAGCTCGTTGAGCCGCTGCGGGCACTTTTCAAGGACGAAGTACGCGCCGTCGGTGCCCAGCTTGGGCTGCCGCAGGAAATCGTCGGCCGCCAGCCGTTCCCTGGCCCCGGCCTGGGAATCCGGATCGTGGGCGAAGTGACCAAGGATCGCCTGGACCTGCTGCGCAAGGCCGATGCCATTGCCCGTGCGGAGCTCACGGCTGCCGGGTTGGACAACGACGTCTGGCAGATGCCGGTGGTCCTCCTGGCCGATGTCCGCAGCGTGGGTGTCCAGGGTGATGGCCGTACCTACGGCCACCCGATCGTGCTGCGTCCGGTGTCCTCCGAAGACGCCATGACGGCGGACTGGTCGCGGCTGCCTTACGACCTCCTTGCGCGGATCTCCAACCGCATTACCAACGAGGTCGACGGCGTGAACCGCGTGGTGCTGGACGTCACCAGCAAGCCACCGGGAACCATCGAGTGGGAATAGCATTCTGAGTGGCCGGCTTCCTCTGGGAGGCCGGCCACTGTGCTTGAACCATCGGGGTGGCGCGGCCTGTGAATTCGGCAGGCACCTGTGAAATGACGGCGAATTTCGCGTCGGAACAGCGTTGCGGAGCGGACTGCCAAGGTATTCCCGCTACCCTCGAAGGTATGCCGGTATGGTCCAAGGCGTCTAAAGCTAGTACAGAAAAGAAGGCAGAAGTTGTGTCATTAGGTCAAGGCCAGGAAGAGGGCTCCGAAGAGCTCCGCAAATGGCTGTCTGGTCTTAAACCCGTCACCGGGGCGGACACGATGCTGCGTTTCGTCAAGACGCCCGAAGGCGCCATCGATCTGAGCAACGCGCACCCCTCGGGGCTGGCGCAATTGCTGGCAGGTCGCAGAACACGCCTGTCCACGTTGATCCGGGACCGGCAGCAATACTTGGTGGCGGCCCGTGCCGCCCGCAACATCAGGTCCAAGATCTTCGAGCTGAGCAATGATCGCGGCATAGAGGCCGGATATCTGTCTGCGGGCACCGTGGTGTGGACCTCTGCCGTGGGCGGAAAACCCCAGCGTGTCTCGGCGCCAGTGATGCTCGCCTCCATCATCCTGACCATCAGGCCGGGCGAAGACGACTTTGAACTCCAGCTCACGGAGCAGGCACGCATGAACCCTGCCCTGGTGCGCCACCTCAAGTCAGTCCACGGCATAGTCTTTGACGTCAACGCCGTAGCGCGCATGGCCTACAACACGGCCCGGTTCGATCCCCAGCCGGTGCTTGACCGCCTGGCCACACTCGTCCAGCCGATTCACGGCGCCGAGGTGGACTTCAACTTGCTGGTCACCACCCTGGCTGACCTTTCGGGAAACCTGGATGATCCTTGGATCAACATGAACAACCCCACCGTGGCCGCGCTTGCTGTCGCGGCAAACGGTGGTGACATTGAGCCTGAGCCCATCAAGGCGGGCCGGTTCCCGAGCCTTGACCTTCGTGATCCAGCAGATGAGCTCCTCCTGCTGGACGCCGACACGGACCAGCAGTACGTGGTGGATGCCGTCCGGGCCGGAGATTCCCTTGTTGTGAGCACCCCGCCGGGAAGCGGGCAGACGCAAACGGCCATCAACGCGATCGGTGCGCTGGTCAGCGAAGGCAAATCCGTGCTGGTGGTTGGTGACAGGCAGTCCAGCCTGGCAGGACTTTCCGCCCACCTGGAATCGCTCGGCCTCGACTCCATGCTGTTCCGCCCGGGTAACGGGACCACGCCGCAGCAGCTCAAAGGCCAGCTGGTCCGCGCCATCATGCGCAACGAAAAAGCGCTTGAGCCTCAACTGGGCAACTTGCACCAAACGCTCACCGGACACCGCCACGCCCTGATGGACCATGTAGCCTCGCTGCACAATGTCCGTGAACGGTGGGGTTGCTCTCCGTACCAGGCCATGCAGTCGCTGGCGGAGCTGACGTCCATCCACCCCGCGCCTTCCACCACGGTCCGTCTGAAGCGCAGCGTCCTGGACAACATCAAGGACCGGGAGGAACTGGCCGGCCGCCTGCGCCGGGCTGCGGAGCTTGGCAGCTTCAGCAAGGCGTCCACCTCCAGCCCTTGGTATGGAGCGCGACTGGTGACGCGCAAGGAGACCGAGGAAGCCCAACACCTCGCCCGTCTGGCCGAGGAGAAGCTTCCCGTCCTGCGGGACCGGATGAAGCAGGTGTCCGATCACGCTGAAATCCGGCTGGGCGATACCTTCACCGAGTGGGGCGCACAGCTCGAACTGCTCATTGCCGTCCGGGAGAGCCTGGATAAGTTCACCCCGGACATTTTTGACCGGCCGGTGCACGACCTCATTTCCGCCACCGCCAGCTCCGCCTGGCGCCGTGAGCGCAACTTGGAAATGCCTTCCATGCAGCGTTCCCGCCTGCGCCGGGTAGCCAAGGAATATGTACGGCCCGGAGTGCACATCGCCGACCTCCACAGCTCCCTTGTCCTGGTCCAGGAGCAGCGGGCGCTGTGGGCCGGATACGCCACCACCCAGCGGCACCCGGCGGTGCCTTCCGGGCTCGCCGATCTTGGTGCGCTGTACCGGGAGTTGGATGGCGAACTGCACCGCCTTGGTGCTGCCCTCAAGCACACCAGTGTTGGTGGCTCCCTGCATGGGACACCGTACTTGGAACTGATGGAGCGCCTGGAACGGCTTGTTGCTGACACGGCAACACTGGAGACACTTCCCGAGCGGACTCTCCTGATAGAGGAAATGCGCGAGCACGGCCTCGGTGAATTGCTGTCGGATCTCGCTGCCCGCGAAGTTCCTGCCGGCTCCGTGGCCGCCGAATTGGATCTGGCCTGGTGGCAATCCGCTTTGGAAGCCATGATCAGCGGCGACGACTACTTGGCGATGTCCGATGGCGATTCGCTGCGCCGCCTGGAAGCCGAGTACCGGCTTGCAGACCAGGCCCACATCGCCAGCGGTGCCGCACGTCTCCGGTGGCAGTTGGCACAGAAATGGCGCCAGGGCCTGCTTGAGCACCCCAGGCAGGCGGAACTGCTGCGGGCCTTGCTGAAGGACGGCCGGGTTACTTTGCCGGCGCTGAGCGCCCAGGCGCCGGAGCTCGTGCCATTGCTGGTGCCCGTTTGGTCGGTCAGCCCCTACCTCTTGACCGGTGTTCTTCCAGCCGAGCAAAAGTTTGACGCCGTGGTGGTCATAGACGCCGAATCCACTTCGCTGCAGGCCGTACTTCCTGCCATCGCCCGGGCGAAGCAGGTGGTGGCCTTCGGTGATGCGAAGATTGCCCATGCTCGGACCTTCAGCGTTGCTGTGGAACCGCCAGTAGCCGGTGTTGCCAGCCACGAGAATGTGGACAGCGCCTTCAAAGCGCTGGCGAGGGTCCTTCCGACCTGGCAACTGAATTGGGTCTACCGCGCCGTTGACGAGGATTTGATCCTTCAGCTAAGCAAGAATTACTACGACGGCGGCCTGCGCCGCCTGCCTGACGGCAACTCTGTCACGGGACTGGACCGGTCCATCCTGGTGGAGTACATCCCCGATGGCACCGGGCTTCCGGGTGCTGACCATGAGGGCGTGGAGTCCGTCACTGCCGAGGTCAATCGCGTGGTGGACCTTGTGTTCGAACACGCAAGGCTGCGTCCCCGCACGTCCCTGGCGGTGGTAACGGCCAGCTTGCGCCATGCTGCCCGCATCGGCGAGGCCATCAGGCTTCAACTGCCCAACCACCCCCTGCTGTCCACGTTCTTTGGCGCCGGTCCCGAGTCCTTCCGTGTGGTGGATCTGGAGCGGGCCCAAGGCCTGGTACGTGATCACGTGATCTTCTCGCTGGGCTACGGCCGCACACCACATGGCCGGGCACTCCATTCGTTCGGTCCGCTGTCCGCTGAGGGTGGCCGGAACCGTTTCGCTTTGGCCATGACCCGCGCGCGGCGTTCCATGCACGTCCTGAGCTGCTTCCGTCCCGAGGACCTTGACCTCGATCGGCTGGCTCATGGTGCAGTGGACTTCTACGAGCTGCTGGACCGGGAACTCTCGGGAAACAGCAACCTCGGTACACCCGCGTCCCGTGCTGTTGCCAGTGAGCAGGCGCTCGGTGAGGATCCCTTGGTTGCTGACCTTGGAGAACGCCTGCGGGCCCGGGGAGCCCGGGTCTGGCATCTCTACGATGGCGTTCTGGACATCGCAGCTGCGGCGGATCCCGTCCACACGATCGGCCGGGAGGGAGCAGAAATCCCCACACCTGTCGCGATCGAATCCGATGGCACTGAACGCTACCGGCGGATGAGCGTCCGGGAACGCAGCCGGCTGCGTCCGCAGCTGCTGGAGCGCATGGGATGGCGCTACATGTCCCTGTGGACCATTGAGGTCTTCACTGATCCTTCGTCCTGCGCGGATCGCATCGGCTCCTACCTTGGGCTGGAGAATCACATTCCGCGGTCGACGTCGCCTGAGCATGGCTTCCTGGACATGGACGTTGAACAATTGAGTGTGGACAAGGGGCAGCAAACATTCGCTCCAAGTCCGGCACAGCAGGCACCAGACCAGATTGACGACGCTGCCGATGATGCAGACAGCGAAGCAGAGAACGGGAAAGAAGTACCACTGATGGAAGAAGCAACCGGTCCTGAAGGCGGGTCCGACACCGAATCCTCCGCGCCCGGCGCCGACACCACTGAAGAAACTGCGGACGCCACGGCCGCCGCAGCCAAACCAGGCGTGAGTGGCATTCTGCCCACCAAAGCAGCGGAAGACGATCCCCGGCGCTGGGGCGATGAGTCCGGTTACGACCATGAGCAGTGGCTTAAGGAACAAAAGCCGCCGCACTGGGGCTGACCGTCCACCGCCATCTGAACCACCCATCACGGGTTGACCAAAACAAAGAAAAGCTTGCCGTGCGTTGATGCGCCGGCAAGCTTTTCTGCTTGCTGTGGATCCGCAGCAACCACCACCAAGCCTTCGGTGTCGCTGGTGCCCAGCCATTCGCCTGCCTTGCCCCCGTGGGCTGAGGTCCAGAGCACGGGGACGGGACCGGCGAGTACTTGTGTTTCCCTGGATTCGTCATAGGATCCGGCTGCCGTGAGGACCACCGTGACCAACTGGCCGGGGGAGAGGAGCTGGATGGACGACGGGTCGGCCATCCGCAGGGGAACGGCTGCGGTGCCCACGGGTGATCCAGTGAGAAGCCCGGGACCCAGGAGGCTGGACTCAGTGGGGATCTGCCCCCGGCTCAAGGGAGCGGCCAACTGTCTGCCTGTGAGGTCCCCGCCATCTGAGAGGGCTCCGGTGACGGCGAGGTCCTGGGGCACTCCCACCCGGGTGAAATCGGCTTCTGTGAGAGTGGTTCCCGTGGGGAGGTCACGGGCGGCCACCATGACGCTGATCCGCAGCTCCGAAGCCGGAGTCAGCTGGTGGACGGCAATGCCGGCGGCCAGGCACAGCAGGAGGGCTACAGTGAGACGGCGGTTCCGGGCGATCCAGGAGCCGATCCTTCGCCTTCTGGCTTGGGAGGCAGAATGATCCAACGGCCGGTGAAAGCTTGCGGCATTGCTGCGCCGTCGGGGCGACCGCCCTCCCGCACCAGACGGAACCGGGGGCCAGGGGCCGGCAGGCGACGCTGAACGCCGGGCGCGGGCAAGGAGGGCGCTTCGAGACTGTTGTGGCATGCCGCCACGTTAACCAGCCGTGCGGGCCTCAATACAGGGGCCTGATGCGCTATGTGGAAAAGGGGTGAAGTTAGCTGGCTGCAGCTGCCGGTGCCGGGGCGGGTGCTGGAGCAGACGACGCGGCGGCAGGTGCAGCTGAAACAGTGCTGCCCTTGGCATCACGGGAATCAGTCCGGTAGAAACCAGAGCCCTTGAAGACGACGCCGACGCTGTTGAACTTCTTGCGAAGGGCGCCCTTGCACTCGGGGCACTCCGTCAGGGAGCTGTCAGAGAAGGACTGGACGATGTCAAAGGCATGGTCACAGTCTTTGCAGGCGTATGCGTATGTGGGCACTGAGTTCCTCCTTCAGGACAAAGGTCAGGTCCTGTGCAGCAACGGCGGAGATTTCGCTTCGCATTAGCAGTCGCAGGGCCTGAGTGCCAATTCTATCATCGGTCTGCAGTACATGCGCCAGTGGATGTGCCGGACCTCACCAGGCATTCCGAGGCCATCAGGCGGTATGCGTAAGGCCGCCCGTGCCCGGAGTGCCGTTGGGACCTTCCGTGCTGCCAAGGCGGACCACGCCGGAGGGAGTCAGCACCTCCCGCACGGGGCGGTCGAATGCTTCGGCGGGAATTGAACCTGAAGGCAACAGGTCGGCGTCGTACACCACCGCAATGGTGGGCGGCCGCTGGCCGGAATCGTCGAGCGCATGGAGGAGCCGGTCGTAATAGCCGCCGCCCTGGCCGATCCGGTTGCCATCCCTGTCCACTGCTGTGGCGGGCATGAAGATCCCCGCAGCGCCGGCCACCACCTGGCTTTCCAGGCGTTTGCCCTCGGGTTCGTCGATAGGGGCGTAGGAGGAGCGGACGAAAACTGTGGCCGGGGTCCAATAGACCCAGCTCAGCTGCCGGCCGGGTTCGCACACGGGAAGGAGGATCCTGTGTCCGGCCTCGTGCAAGGAATGGATGAGCGGCATGGTGGGTGGCTCAAACGCGACACCTACATAGACGGCAAAAGTGGCCGCCGTGCCGGAGGATGCTGCGGCCGCCCATCCCGTTCCATGCTGCGCGATCGACGCGCCGGAAGCAGCGATTTGCTCGGGGGAGAGGGCGCGCCTTTGGAGGCGGCGGCTGCTGCGGATGTCTTCCTTCGATGCCATGGGTGTCCGATCGTGAGGTTCGTCTGATGCCGGTGCGGCGACAAAAGCTGCCGTCCAGTCCACAGAAATGTTGGCCCGGCGCGGCGAGGGTTTAGCCGATGATGTATTCCTTCCGTTACATTAGTCCGGTGACTCTCGATAACAATGCTGTCCGTAAGGCCGTCATCCCCGCAGCGGGTCTTGGTACCCGTTTCCTGCCTGCAACAAAGGCGATGCCGAAGGAAATGCTGCCCGTGGTTGACAAGCCAGCCATCCAGTACGTCGTCGAAGAAGCGGTCAAGGTTGGCCTGCACGACGTCCTGATGATCACGGGGCGCAGCAAGCGCGCCTTGGAGGATCATTTCGACCGTGTGCCGGCGCTGGAAGCGACGCTGGCCGAAAAGGGCGATACCGCCAAGCTTGAGGCCATCCAATCCGCCACCAACCTCGGTGACATCCACTACGTCCGCCAAGGCGACCCCAACGGCCTGGGCCACGCTGTCCTTCGTGCAAAGCAGCACGTCGGACACGAGCCTTTTGCCGTCCTCCTCGGCGATGACCTGATCGACGCCCGTGATGACCTCCTGAGCGACATGATCGCCGTCCAGCAAAAGACCGGCGGTTCCGTGGTTGCCCTGATCGAGGTGGAGCCCTCCAAGATCAGCGCCTACGGTTGCGCCGACGTCGAGGAGATCGGTGAAGACGGCTACGTCCGCATCAAGCAGCTCGTGGAAAAGCCTTCTCCGGAAGAAGCGCCGTCCAACCTTGCCGTGATCGGCCGCTACGTGCTGCATCCGGCAGTGTTCGATGTCCTTGAAAAGACTGAGCCGGGCCGTGGTGGCGAGATCCAGCTGACTGACGCCCTCGAGGTACTGGCAGCCGGCGAAGGTGAAGGCTACGGGGTGTACGGCGTTGTTTTCCGGGGCCGTCGCTACGACACCGGTGACAAACTCAGCTACCTCAAGGCCTGCATCGAGTTGGCCTGCGAACGCGAGGACCTTGGTCCGGAACTGCGTGAGTGGCTGCCGACCTTCACTGCCTCGCTTCCCAAGTAACCTCAGGATGTACGGCTCTGCGATCTGGCCGGTGACGCTGGAAAGCGGAGACCTGCTTCTTCGCCCTATCCGATACCGCGACAAGCGGGAGTGGTCTGAAGTCCGTTCGCGGAACAGCGAATGGCTTGCTCCCTGGGAGGCGTCCAACCCGGCACCGGGTGGGCGCCTGCCCAGTTATCGGCAGATGGTGGCCTCGCTGAACAACCAAGCACGCCAGTCCACGGCATTGCCTTTCCTCATTGTCGAGCGGACTCCCGGTTTCCGGGAGCCGCTCATCGTAGGGCAATTGACGGTGTCTTCCATCATTTGGGGATCGGCCATGATGGCCACGCTGGGGTACTGGGTCGATAAGGAACGGGCCGGTCACGGTATTGCTCCGACGGCGGTGGCCATGGCAACGGACCATTGTTTCCAGGTGTTGGGCCTTCACCGCATGGAAATCAACATCAGGCCCGAAAACACGCCCAGCCTGAGGGTGGTGGAGAAGCTTGGATTCCGTGATGAGGGGTATCGGGAACGGTACCTGCACATCAACGGCGAATGGGCTGACCACCGATCCTTTGCCCTGACCTCGGACGAGGTTCCTGAGGGTCTGTTGCGTCGCTGGCTCAGAGGATAAACGGGCAGGTCATAGGCCATTTTGTCCGTATATCCAGTCATTTGAGGACTCGACGACGACACACCGGCCGCAATGCCGCCGCGCCCGGTGATTTGCTTCTACGGTTTTGAATGTGGACTTCCCTCTCAGCAGCTCAGTGATACTCGTGGTCACTGTTGCGCTGTGGATGGTCTGGGTGGCGCCCTATGTTCTCCGGAACCGGCGACAACAAGTCCAATCGGCCGCTGTTCCAGCAGGGGCAATCGACGACGAACCAGACGAACCGCAGGCAGGGGTGGTACTGACTTTGGCACCTCAGCAGGAGAAACCGATGGAGACCATGCACAGCAAAGCACCGGCGTCGCCCCAGGAATCCCGCACGGCTGAGGCGTCCCTGCGGAAAGCGCCCACTACTCCATTCACCATCCGCTATGCCCGGCTCACTTTGGCCTTGGCCGGCCTTGCCTTGCTGGTGACCGCGGCCGTTTCGGGCTTCCTTCTCATCTTTGGCGCCGGATCGTTCTGGCTGCCGCTGGTGTCCTTCATTGGTGCGGTGCTCGCCGTCGTAACGTTGCGGAAGCTCGCTCTCAGGGATCTTCGCGAACGCCGGGCACGCCGTGCGGCACAGGCAGCCCCCATCCCGACGCCCGCACGCTACTTGCCGAAGGAACCGGCAGTGGAAGCGAAGGAAACCACTGTTTTCGACGCCGAAGCCACCGCTCGTGAAGCTGCGCGCTTGTCCGCGGTCGAGCTTCGCCAGGCTGCCTTGGCGGTTGCCGTTGCCGCAGGGGACACATCAGCGCAGGCAACCGATTCCAAAGGTTCCAGCTGGGAGCCTGTCGCAGTTCCCAAGCCCACGTATGTTGAAGCCGCCAAGGCCTCAAGGCCGGCCCCTGAACCGCTGGACCTCCCTGAGGCACCCAAACCTGTGGGCAAGCCCGTCCTGAAGCAAGGTGCTGAGCAGGCCGAGGCATCTGCTGCCGTCTCCGCCAAGGGGCAGAGCGCGCTCAGTAACCTGGACGACGTTCTGCAGCGCCGCCGCGCCTAGCCACGCATGGCCAGTATCTGCGTCGCGGGTGGTACCGGCCAGGTAGGTCGCGAGGTTGTCCGTCTTGCTCTGGATGCGGGTCATGCGGTGACCTCCTTGTCACGCCACATGCCGCCTACCGGCTCGGAGAAGCATCACGACGGCGCCACCTACGTTGCGGGCGACGTCACCTCAGGAGAAGGGCTGGCGGCCGCACTGGAGGGCGCCGACGTCGTGATTGACTGCCTTGAAGGTCAGTTCGGCAAAGCCCAACAAAAATTCGCCGACGGCGGTGCCCGGCTTCTTGCCTCGGCTCACCGTGCGGGGGTCGGCAAGGCAGTGGCGTTGTCCATCATTAACTGCGATCTCAGTACATACTCGTATTACGTCTCGAAGGTTGGGAAAGAGCGGAAGTACTCTGCTTCTCCGCTGGAGACCGTGGTGGTTCGCGCAACACAGTTTCACGGCCTGGTGGCAATGATCTTCGCTGCCGGGGCCAAAGTGCGCCTTATTCCTGTCTTCAAGCGCACAAGGTTCCAGACCATCTCGCCGGTTGACGTTGCAGGGGCTCTGCTGGACGCTGCCGTGGAGAGCCCCGCTCCTGAACGTCACCGCCAGCGTACGGTGGTTGGTCCGGAACTGCTCACCATGCGGCAGATGGCGGAGTCGTGGAAGGCAATTACCGGCGCGCGGGGAAGGATTGTGGAGGTGCCGTTGCCCGGGGCGATGGGTGCATTCCTGCGATCCGGCAACAACCTGATCCCCGGGCAAAAGGATGGTGTGGAGACGTTCGTGTCGTGGTTGGAAAAGCGCCGGGAAAGTTTGTAGCCTAAGGACACTGGCCGGACGGTAACGGACTGGTCCAGGGGCTATAGCTCAGTTGGTAGAGCGCTTCGTTCGCATCGAAGAGGTCAGGAGTTCGAATCTCCTTAGCTCCACAATTCAGCCCTCCGGCTGTCGTCCTCGGCAAGTAGAGAATCCTTCAAGCACAAGCAAAAGACGAGTACCAACTACTCGTGTGCCCGCAGCGGGGATCGTCTTTACTGAACCCAGCGGATCCCACGCAACGGCCAATGATCCCCCTCGTTCGCCGGGGCTGCCCCAAGGTTCCGCGGCTGGGGCCGGACGGCATCACCCAGAAGTGCTGTCCGGCCCTGCGCTTAAGGGTCTTTCTTCGGAGTCGTGTCACCGACGAGGATGGTGATCATCGCCCATCCTGCGACGACGGAACTGTCTCGACGACCCAACACCTCATCTCCTTACCGCCGTTTTCCGGAGCAGCCGGGACTGCCAGCATGATCCAGCCGCCAGCACTTCGTTGATCCGGAGCCGCTTGGGGGTATATCGTTAACTATCGTTTAGTATCGTTCGCGACTGATTGAGGTGAGCTTGATGCACAATTCATTCCCTGCAAACGGATTCATGGGCAACAACCTGGACGGCATGTGGCAAGCCGTAGAGGAGTTCCGTTCCCGGTTCGAAAAGCGTTCCGGAACCCGTGCGGGCCGCGGTGAGCTGCGATCGGCGATCCTTGCCCTGCTTGCTGAGCGTCCCATGCACGGTTACCAGATCATTCATGAAATCGAAGAGCGCAGCGGCGGTAGTTGGAAGCCGAGTGCCGGCTCTGTCTATCCCACCCTGCAGCTGTTGGCGGACGAAGGTTTCGTCAGTGCAGAGGAGTCCAACGGGCGCAAAATCTACTCCCTGACCGAAGCGGGCCGGGAGGACGTGGCTGGCTCCGAAACGTCAGCGCCATGGGATTCCCTGGGAACGTCATCGAGCCCGGGTTTCGCTGCACTGCCCAAGGCCGGTGTGGACCTGGCGCAGGCTGCGGCGCAGGTCGGCCGTACCGGGACACCCAAGCAAGTGCAGGAGGCTGTAACGGTGCTTGAGGAGGCACGCCGCCGCCTGTACTCGATCCTCGCCCAGGACTGAAGGGGTGACGTCGATTCGGCGCGAACGGGCTGATTCCCTGAGGGGAGCTGGGAACCCTCGTGCCCGTTATCGCCGAATCCTGCGATTCGCCGCATGGCATTTGGCGGTGACCTGGTGGTTCGAGCTGTTCCTGCCCAGAGTGGGCCTGCGCAGGCTGACAGAACGGAACCGCGCCAACAGAATGCGGCGCTTCGCCCGGCGTTTTCATGGCCTCGCGGTGGAGCTCGGCGGGCTGATGATCAAGGTGGGCCAGTTCATGTCGTCCCGGCTCGATGTGCTCCCGCCGGAAATTACCTCGGAGCTGGAGGGGCTGCAGGACGAAGTTCCGCCTGTCCCTTTCCACGCCATCCGGGCCTTGGCTGAGGCCGAACTTGGGGCTTCCCTGGAGGCAGTGTTTGCTTCGGTCGAGGAGACTCCCATCGCGGCAGCTTCACTGGGACAAGCACACCGGGCGAAACTGCTCTCCGGTAACGCCGAGGACACCGGTCTCAGCAGTGTCGTGTTCAAGGTGCAGCGGCCTGGCATCGCCGAAATAGTAGACGTCGACCTCGCTGCCTTGCGGCAAGTGGGAGGCTGGCTCAGCCGCATCCGCCTCGTTTCGAACCGTGCGGACGTTCCTGCGCTGATCAAGGAATTCGCGCAGACCAGCCTCGAGGAAATCGACTACTTGAATGAAGCCGCCAATTCAGAGCGGTTTGCTGCTGACTTCGCCGATGACGCCCGGGTGACCGTTCCGGCGGTGGTGTGGGAGCGGACCACCCGCCGCGTGCTCACTCTCGAAGATGTCACGGCCATCAAGATTACGGACGCGGACTCGCTTCGCTTGGCCGGCATAGACCCCACCGAAGTGGCACCGGTCTTCGCCTCGGTGATGTTTGACCAGTTGTTCACCAAGGGTTTCTTCCACGCCGATCCCCATCCCGGCAATATCTTCGTTACTCCGGCCAATGATCCTTCCAGTGAACATCCGTGGAAACTGACCTTCATAGACTTCGGAATGATGGGCGAGGTTCCCATGGAGACGCGAAGCGGCCTGCGGAAGCTCCTGATCGCCGCTGCCTCTCGTGACGGCAAGGGACTGGTCACCGCCATCAGCGATGTAGGGGTGCTGATGCAGTCAGCCGATACCGCAGAGCTTGAGCGGGCGATGACGCAGCTCTTTGCGCGTTTCGGTGGCATGGGCTTCGCCGAGCTTCGCGATGTTGACCCACGGGAGTTCCGTGAATTCGGCACTGAATTCGGCAGCGTGATCCGGTCACTGCCCTTCCAATTGCCCGAGAATTTCCTGCTCATTATCAGGGCCATGTCCCTGACGTCGGGCGTGTGCAGCTCTCTGGATGCCCGCTTCAACCTGTGGGACTCGGTGGAACCATATGCGGCCCAACTTCTGCGGGACGAGCGCGGCAACCTGATCAACGATGTCGCGTCCCAAACTCTCGAAGCCGCCGCCATCGCCCTTCGCCTGCCCAAGAGGCTGGACGGGCTGGTCTCGAGACTGGAAGAAGGATCCCTCCAAGTGGGCAACCGGCGCCTGGAGCGGCAGATGGCGAGTCTCATCCTGACGGCGCGCCGGGCAGTGGCGGCGCTGATCTTCGGCGCTCTCCTGATCGCCGGAGCCGTTCTGCGGACGGACGATCCCGGACTGGGCAATGTGCTGATGATCAGCTCAGCGGTCCCGTTGCTCTACGGCCTGTGGTCGGGCCGGCGACAGTCCTGAGAACAACCGCGGGCTCCAGTACCGCGCCGTAGACTTTCCTTGTGACAGAGACTCCCGCCCCGCGTTCCGAGGCCTCCACCAGTGCGGCCGGCCCCATCCTGGTAGGCGTCATGCCGGGGCAGCATCCAGTGGTCCTCCAACAAGCAGCGACTGTGGCGGCCAGTGCCCGGCTGCCGCTGGTGTGCGCCTATGCAGACGTCACGGTGTACCCGGTGGACGGCAGCACCGGAGGGCCGGCAGCGCCGATCGATCCGGACGGCATTGATGCGGATCTTCACAGGATCCCCGAATCGCTGGTGCAAACCCTTCATGACCACTTGGACGGCAACGGCGTTGAATGGTCGCTGGTCCATCTGGCGGGGGAACCCGCCCGCGCTTTGGCCCGTGAGGCTGAGGACATTGGAGCGTCCATGATCGTGGTGGGTACCCGGGAGCACAAACTGGCTGCTGCATTGAAAGAACTGACGGCAGGCTCGGTGGCACGGCACCTGTTCCACCGCCAGGCCCGGCCGGTGCTCGTTGTTCCCGTCAATCCCAGGGTCCCCACTGACGATGACGACGACTGAGGCCAATAACCCCGTCCACCTCCATTGGGGATTCATAGCGATCGTGGCAGCCGGGGGGATGTTCGGAGCACTCGCGCGGTACGGTCTGGGGCTGCTCATCCCCGCGCCCGGCGCGTGGCCGCTTCCCACCTTGGTCATCAACCTTTCGGGTGCTCTGGTGTTGGGCGCGCTGTTGGAGGGACTTTCACGCCGGGGGCCCGACGTCGGCAATCGCCGGGTCCTGCGGCTCGCCTTGGGCACGGGTTTCCTGGGCGCCTACACCACCTACAGCACGCTGGCCCTGGACGCGGTGCACCTGTTCACCGCTGGAGCTGCTCCAGCAGCTGCGGGGTACCTCGCTGCGAGCCTAATGGGCGGGGCTGCCGCTGCCACCGCTGGAATTTGGCTGGGCGCCTGGCATCACCGGCGGGCAACCGGACGACGCTCGTGACAGTCATCCTTCTTGCACTGGCCGGTGGGCTGGGTGCGGCAGTGCGGTTTGTGGTGGACGGGTTCGTCCGTGCACGCCTGAAGACTGCCTTCCCATGGGGGACCGTCATCATCAATATCTCGGGCTCCCTGTTGCTGGGTTTCCTGGCGGGCCTGGTCATGCGTGGCCAGGCACCGGAGTCCTTGTTGCTCATCCTCGGTACGGGCTTCCTAGGGGGTTACACCACCTTCAGCACCGCCAGCCTTGAGACCATCCGGCTCGTTCAAAGCGGGCGTACAGCATTGGCGGTCATCAACGGCTTGGGGACCATGGCAGTCAGCGTCGTGGCGGCCGCTGCGGGTGTGTGGATCAGTCTGCTGCTGCCCTGAGCAGTGGCGAATCTCACCACCGGAACCGGTATTGTCCGCCTGTAGGATCGAGCCATGGCTAAGAAGACTTTCAATGAGCTGTTGTCCGCCCAGGTTGCGAATGAGTTTGCAGCCTCCCAGCAATACATCGCAGTGGCTGTGTACTTTGATGGCGAAGACTTGCCGCAGCTCGCCCGGCACTTCTACCGTCAGTCGCTCGAGGAGCGAAACCACGCCATGATGATGGTCCAGTACATGCTGGACCGCAATGTGCACGTTGAGATCCCGGGCATCGCCCCTGTCCGCAACAACTTTTCCAACGCCAAGGAGCCCATCGCGTTGGCGTTGGAGCAAGAAAAGGAAGTCACACGCAACATCGAAGAGATGTTCCGCGTTGCCCGTGCGGAGGGAGATGCCTTGGGCGAGCAGTTCATGCTGTGGTTCCTGAAGGAGCAGGTTGAGGAAGTTGCTTCCATGACCACGCTGCTCAACATCACGGAACGGGCCGAGAACCTCTTCGACATCGAGAACTACGTCGCCCGCGAAACGGTCGGCGATGGCGGCGACGATGCCAGTGCACCGTCCGCCGCCGGCGGTGTCATCTAAGGCCGGACCCTTACCATGCTGTGGCCGTCGGAAGCTTAGCTTCCGGCGGCCTCTTCACTGTGGACAGCACTGTCCACGCCATCGTGCTGCTCTGACCGTCCCAAGAGGGACAACCGACTCGCTATCCGCGCCAGATCCACCGGCAAAACCGAAAGATCACCGCCGGATGCGTCGATGTCCCATTCCAACGGTCCCTCGCCGACCAGGAACAGCGTGATGTCCTGGTCGTGCAGCACGTCCACCACATTGCTGAACCGCTGCCAGGAGGGCGCCGATGCCGAATCGTTTCCTGCAGGGGAGGGAACGTCGTCGATCACCCACGTTTTATAGGTCTCCGCCAACACCAGGAAATCCGCTGTTGAGGTGAGCCCACCGCAGAGCTCCTCGAAACCGACCCAGAGCACATCGGGGTCGGAGTTCCTGACCACAATCGGCTGGGTTGTCGGTTGCAAAACGCGGCCTTGGGATGGTGCCGGCCGGAAGAGGCCGAGGCGCCCCAGTTGTCCGGGCGTGCCGGGGGAGACGATTCGACCTGAGCGGAACGCAGCGGACCCTTCGGCAGGAGCAGTTCCAGCGGCCGGAAAGCGGCGGAAATCCGTGGGCCCCCCGATCTCCACGATGTCCATCATCTCTTTGATGGCCTCGATGGTGGGCAGGAAATGGTCGTGCCATAGGGGATTGGGCAGGAGGTTGTCCGGGGCGTAGTTCGAGGTCACCACCAGGGGGATGCGGCGCTGTGCAGCAGACCGCAACAACCGGGCAATGAACATGCCATCACCAACATCATGGACATGGAATTCATCGAAGAACAGCACCTCGATGCCATCCAACAACGCATCTACGGACTGCTGGATGGCAGTTCCGCTGCTGGCCTCGACGCCGTGGGTTCCCGCATGGAGCCTGCGGAAAAAGTCGTGGAAGTGGACACGGCGTTTCCGTGCGTCAAGCCGTCCGTAGAAGCTGTCCATCAGCCACGTCTTGCCGCGGCCCACCGGTCCGTGGAAGTACAGGCTCCGCGGCACCTTCCGGGAAAGTGCACGACGACGGCCCGTCAGTTGGGCGCCGAAGGCGGCCAACCGTTCGGCTGCTTGCCGCTGACCGGGCTCAAGCGCGAAACCCGCCCGTCCGGCGTCGTGCTCCATCCCCGCGAGTAAAGCGCGCAGTGTGTCCCGCGAAGAGCGGGGCACAGGCCTCGGGAGAGGCGTCACAGCCAGCCTTTGCGTTTGAAAATGACGTACATGAGCAGGGCTGCACCAAACATGAGCCCCACCGCCAGGGGATAGCCAAAGTCCCAATGCAGCTCAGGCATATGGTCGAAGTTCATCCCGTACACGCCCGCCACGAAGGAGGGGGCAAAGAGAATGGCAGCCCAGGAGGAGATCTTTTTGACTTGCTCGTTCTGCGCGGCGCTGGCTTCGTTCTGGCGGTTTGCAGTCAGTGTGCCATCCAGGGTCAGGGCGTTCTGCAACAGATCCCGGAAGGAGTTCACGCGGGAGATGACGCGCTGGACGTGGTCTTCGACGTCGCGGAGGGAGCGCTGCAACTCAATGTCCACGCCATACTTTTCGAATCCCTTTTCCAAAAGCGCCATCATGTCCGGGAGGGGCTGGATGGCCCGTTGGAACTGGATCACTTCACGGGCAAGCTCGTAGATGCGGCGCGACACAGTGCTGTCGCCGCCGAAGAGCTGGTCTTCGATCTCATCGATGTCGTTCTCAAGACCTGCCACTACCGGCGCGTAGTCATCCACCACTTGGTCCAGGAGCGCGTAGAGCACGGCTTCGGGCCCATGGCAGAGAAGGTCCGGACGTTTCTCCAGCCGGTGGCGGACCCGGGCCACTCCACCGGTTTCGGCGTGCCGGATGGTCACCACAAAGTTTGGTCCGGTGAAGATGTGCAGCTCGCCGAACTCCACCGTCTCGGTTTCATCGAGGTACCTGGCTGGGCGGAGGACGGTAAACAGGTTGTGGTCGTATCGCTCAAGCTTGGGCCGCTGATGCGCGGAGACGGCGTCCTCCACGGCGAGCTCGTGGAGGCCGAATTCCTGGGCGACGGCGGCCATCTCGTCCTTCGTGGGCCGATACAAGCCGATCCAGGCCATGCCGCCGTGTTCCGCCAGGGTCTCAAACGTCTGCTCGAGGCTGTGCGGGGTGGCTGTGCGGACGCCGTCTACGTAGACGGCGTTATCAATGATGGTCACTGGTTGAACGCTACTGCATGGCTCCGATGATGGCGCCCGCAATGGTCATGGCCGCGATGTCGTGGCCGGAATCGATGACAGTCACCGCGAAGGGGCGCCCGGCGAAGCCGTTGTGGATGACGTGGCCGCCGACGCGGACTACCAAGGCCAGGATCAACGCGAAGAATCCGCCGGCCCAAAAAGTGTTGAGTTCCAGCGCGCTGATGAGGACCGCCAGGAGAATGCTTGTCAGCGCTGCGGCCACCATCATGGGAACCCAGATGCCGGCGCCGCCCTCAATATTCTTGAGGTCGTCTTCGGTTTTGTTGATCGCTTGCATCCACCTGCGTCCGAAGGCGGCCGGCATGTACCAGACGAAGCCGATGACCATGCTTGAAACGAAGGCCAGAAGTACAGCGAACCAGTTGATCTGGGAGATGTGTGAGAGCCAATCCATTCCTGAAATCCTAGTCGGTTCGGACCTGTGACCCGGGGCTCTGGCTCTCCTGCCTTGGCCGTGTTGGCGCCGCAGACATCCTTTCGATCAGTGGTTCGGTCCGGTAGGGGATGTGCGTATGCAGGGCCAACACCGTTTCCGTCCGGATCACGCCTTTGGTGCGGAGGACCGATCGCAGTGCCGACTGCAGGTTGTGGGTGTCGGTTGCCACTACCCGGCACCACAGATCGCCCCGGCCAGAGATTTCGTGGACCTCCAGGACCTGGGGAATCAGGCGCAGCGCGCCAATGACGCCGTCGAGTTCGCGGTGGGTGACTTCAATCGTCACGAAAGCGACGACGTCGTACCCCACCTTTTCGAGGTCTACCTCCCGGCCAGCGGCGTGCAGCACTCCGGACCGTAGAAGGCGCTTGACCCGGCTCTGGGCAGTGTTGCGCGCAATGCCCAAGGTGTCGCTCAGCTCGGCGATCTGGACGCGGGGATCCTTGATGAGTTCCAGGAGGATCTTCAGGTCCATGGGGTCGAGGGTGTTCAAATGGTCACTCCAGCTCACTTAGCTTGTTTGAGTTTGAGTCTTTTGCTCAATTCTCAAACTATTGCAGCATGTTCAGATCAACTCTGCTGCATTCTGTTGCCACCAATACTTAGTCGGACTGCGCTTCCCACAAGGAACCAACCAGGCCGGCCACCGAGCCCGAAGGCATGGAAATGACTGTCTTGAGCGAACTCCGCATGCGTCCGGTTACCGCCGACCGCTGGGGATGGGATGCCTCCACCACCGCCAGGCTGGTCTTGACCGGCGTCGTCATCTTTACCCTGCTGGTGGGCGCCAACCTGGCCACTCCGTTGTATCCGTTGCTGCAGGCCAGGCTCGGTATGACATCGGTGGACGTGACAGTGGCTTTCTCCAGCTACGTCCTTGCACTGGTGGGTGTCCTCATGGTGGCGGGCCACTGGTCGGACCACATCGGGCGTCGGGCGGCGCTGGTGTTGGCTGTCCTGGTCGGTTTGGCGGGTGGTGTGATCTTCGCGAACGCGGACACGCTGGTTGCCTTGTCCGTGGGGAGGGCCCTCCAGGGGGTGGCGGTGGGGCTGGCGACCGGAGCCAGCTCAGCAGCTTTGCGTGAACTGTTGCCCCAGAGGCCTGAGTGGGCCTCCCGATTCACTTTGCTTTCCTCGGCAGGTGGTGTGGCGGCAGGTCCCGCAATCGGCGGCCTCCTGTCGCTCTTGCCGGACCCCACGCGCACCCCTTACTACGTCCATTCGGCGGTATTGATAGCTGCCCTTATTCCCCTGTGGCTCCTCAAGGCCAGGCCGGCCATCGCCCCGGCGGAAGGCCCGAAGCCCCTCAGGGTACTGGCCCCGCGCAAGCCTTCCATCTCCCGTGATGCCCGCGGAGCCTTCTGGATGGCTGCTGCCACCGGGTTCCTCAGTTTCGCGGTGTTCGGCTTCTGCCTATCACTGGCACCGGGGTACTTCGCCAGTGTGGTCCATGCAGACTCGCGGCCGCTGATCGGCTTGCTGGCAGGAGTCACCTTGGGCGCCTCGGCGCTGAGCCAGCTTTTGGGTACCCGTGGCCGATTTGTTGTCCCCGTGGCCTTGGCGGTCCTGGGTGTCTCGGTTGTCCTGGTGGGAGGTGCGGCCTCCTGGTCAAGCCCGTGGTTGCTGGTGGCCGCGAGCATCACGGCAGGCATGGGTCAAGGCATTGCGTTCCGGCAGGTCTTCAATGAAGTTGCCGGACAGGTTGAGGCTTCCCGCCACGCTCAGGTCATCAGTACCGTCTACGTCATCACGTACCTGGGAAGTGCCGTTCCGGTGATCGGGCTGGGACTGGCTGTCTCGGCACTTGGGCTGCAGGCCGCCGTCGTGGGTTTCACGGTCCTGTGCGGCGTTGCGGCGTTGACACTCGCGGCCATCTCGCTGCGGAGCGCAGCGCGTTCCTGATCTGCGCCGCTTATCCGTTCTACTCCGGCAGCGGTCCGCGGTTGCCCGGGATGTGCTGGAAGACCATGGTGGTTTCCGTGTGGCCTACCACGGGATCCGTGGCGAGGTTGTCCAGGAGCCAGTTGCGGAGGTCGTCGGTATTGGCGACGGCGATGTGCAGTAAGTAGTCAACGGAACCGGTGGTGTGGAATGTGGAGATCACCGCCGGAAGCTTCGGAACGCGGGCCGTGAAACGGTCGATCTGATCGCGGTCATGGGCGCGGAGACGGACGGCGATGAGGGCCTGGACGGAGCGGCCGATGGCCGGCAGGCTCAACACGGCCTCAAAGCCTTCGATGATTCCACGTTCGGAAAGAGCCCTGGTCCGCATGAGGGCCGTGGAGGGGGCGATCCCCACAAGCTCTGCCAATTGCTTGTTGGAGATCCGGGCGTCATCCACCAACGCTGCGAGGATTCGTTCGTCGATCGCGTCCAGCGGCTCGGCGCCGCCCGTGCCTGACCGAACATTCTTCGTGGGGTTGCTCACGGATCCTCCTGAAATTGCCTGTCATCCATCCTAATTGGTGAATTCTTCAGGTGACTATCGTTTCACTGGTGCGTTGCGCGGCGGACCCGTAGCCGGTCCAGTCGTTGGAGTGGCTCACTGAGCAGCATCAGGAGCAGGGGCCAGTTGCCTGCGCCAGGAATGGCAACGGCCAGAACCAGGGCCGACAGGAAGAGCCCGGAAACGATGCCGCTGGCTCGAAGTCCCGACACCGATTCCGCATCACCCATGGTGTGGAGGTCGGGATGGGACCGCAGGTACGCGCGGGCCAGGAGGAGCATGAGGCTGGTGGCAAACAGGGTGCCGATGTAGATCAGGGGTTGGGCCCAGTCGTAGGGCATCTGGGTGGAGAGCGATGTAGCGACCGGCATTGCCACGATGGTGAACATCCAGGCCACTGTCAGCCACAGCAGGCCCGGGTCAACGTGCTTGACGCTGCGGAAGAGCTTGTGGTGGTGCACCCAGAACACGGCAATGAGGACAAAGCTCAGCACGAAACCAAGCAAAGCGTACTGTTCTTTCGCCAACCATTCGGCCGTGGTGCCGTTGTGGTCTGCAAGCTCACCCACGCTCTCCATCAGCGGAAGGATCAACAACGTCAAAGCAATCGCCACCACGGCATCCGTAAACGCCTGCAAACGCTCCGGTGACGACAGTTCCCGGTTTTTCGTGACCTGTGTCATGCCTCCGATTCTAGGGGCAGGCGGCTGGAAATCAGCGGGGTTGGCGTGGCGTGCGGTGCACCATCAAGGTCACTGCCGCCGTCGTGCACGAAAGGACGATGACGCTCAACGCCAAAGCCGGCCAGCCAAACGCCTGGAAGGCCAGGCCGCCGGCCCAGCCGATCACGCTGGAGCCCAGGTAGTAGGACAGGTTGTACAGGGATGCCGCCTGCGCCCTGCCCGTAGTTGCGATGGCACCCGTCCAGCCAGAACCAACGCTGTGCGCGGCGAAGAAGCCGCCTGTGAAAACCACGAGCCCGGCGAGGGTTGCTGCCAGGTTCTCCACCAGGGTCAGCGCCAGCCCCGCGGACATGATGGCAATTCCGGCCACCAGGACGTTGCGCCTGCCAAACCTCGTGGTCAGTCCTGCGGCCCACCGTGAGCTGACAGTGCCGGACAAATACGCCAGGAAGATCAGGCTCACTACAGTGGCAGGAAGCCCGAACGGCTCTGCGTGCAGTCGAAACCCCAGGTAGTTGTACACCGCTACGAAGCCGCCCATGAGCAGGAAGGCCTGCAGGTACAACGACACCAGTTTGGGGTTGCTCGAGTGCCCTTTCAGGGTCTTGAGTGCGCCCCGAAATCCCAGCGCCGGGGCTGGACTGAAGCGTCGCTGCCTGGGTACAAGTATGAGGAACAAGACGGCGGACACGGTTGCCAGCAAGGAGACAGCAAGGGCCGCGGCACGCCAGCCCCAGAGCTCGCCCACTGGGCCGGCCACCAGACGCCCGGCCAAGCCGCCCAACGTTGTTCCGGCTACATAGGTCCCGGCGGCTAAAGCTGTGTGGACCTTGGTCACTTCCTCGTTCAGGTACGCGATGGCTATGGCGGGGATGCCGCCCAAAGCCATTCCTTCCAACGTGCGCAGCATCATCAACAACGGCACGGTGGGCGCCAAGGGAACCAGCAGTCCCAGCAGTGTTGCCACGGCGATGCCAATGGCCATGGCGCGCACGCGGCCGATCCTGTCCGCCACGAACGACCACGGCAGGACGGTGATGGCAAGGCCAACGGTGGCAAGGGAGATGCTGAGCGCGGCCTCGGCTGCAGTGATCTTGAGGTCGTTGGCCATGAGGGGCAGGACAGCCTGCGTCGAGTACAGCTGGGCAAAGGTGGCTACCCCTGCCAGAGCCAATGCCGCGAGGATCCGGCTGTACCCGCGGGAACCCTTGGCGTGGCCGTCCCACATTTCTGCGCTGCCGGTGGCGATGGTGTTGGTCACCCGGCAAGAGTAGGGCGGCAACAACTCAGCATTCCAATGCATGGGTTGCCTACAATTGATGCATCAGAGCATGAATCAATGTGAAGCCCCCCCGATACCGGGCTTCCGACGAAGGGGGAACTCCATCGAGCCGGACCATCATCAGCTCATTCAGCTTCTTCCGCTCCTGCCTGTCCTTGCTGAACTGGGCCGCACGGAACACATGACCGAAACCGCCGAGATCCTTGGCGTCCCACAGTCGACAGTGAGCCGTGCCGTGGCCAGGGCCAGTGCGATCGTAGGGGCGGACCTGCTGATCCGCGACGGCCGAGGCATCCGGCTCACCGCCGAGGCCAGAACACTGCTGCCCTACATCGAAGCAGCACTGGAGAATTTCCAGGCCGGGCTGGACAGGGTCAGGCATGAGTCGGACGTGGTGAGGGGCCGCATCGGCGTGTCCTTCCAACACACGTTCGGAGAGGCGACGCTTCCGCTGCTCATCAGCGCGTTTCGAGGGCGCCACCCCCATGCGGTCTTCGAACTCTGGCAAGGTCCCCGCGACGATTGCCTGCAGCAGTTATCCAGCGGCGGGATGGACTTTGCGCTGACCGCACCGATTGCGCCGGAAGGCAAAGGCATCCGGTCCCTTCCGCTCTACCGGGAGCCACTCAGGGTGGTCCTGCACTACCTGCACCCCCTTGCCGGGCGGGCCAGCGTGCACCTTTCAGAATTGCGCCACGACCCTTACATCACGCTTCCAGCCGGGGTTGGCCTGCGGGCTCTGGGCGAAGCACTCCTGCGTGAGGCCGGCTTCCGCCCGCGGATTGCCTTTGAAGTCCAGGAATCCACCTCAGCCCGCGGGCTGGTTTCTGCGGGCCTGGGGTTCAGCATCCTTCCCCCCGCGGGTCCCGGGTCAGGAACGGGCCAGTTCCTTCCCAAAGCCGAACTTGGACTGGTTGAAGTGGCCATCGAATCAGACCTGGCGTTCCGACAGATCGGCCTCGCCTGGAGGGAGAGAAGCTTCGAACCGGACGCTGTGCGGCTCTTCCGTGAACTGGTGGTCGCCGAGGGCGGGGAACTGCTGGCGGAACTCGTCAGAGCCCGTTCAGGTACTCCCTGACCACGTCCGTCGCGGAACCTTTCCGTGCACGCTGCCAGCCGGTCCCCGCCCAGAGATTCAGGCGCTGCGGATCGCCGGCCGCGGAGGAGGCCGCCCGGACCGGTGCCGTGAGGTGATGGATGGCAGGGTAGCCCTCGGGTGCGTCCTGATGGTCACGGACGAATTCGTTGACCAGCGAGCGTGCCGAACGCCCGGTAAAGGCCCGGGTCATGGCGGTTTGTGTGAACACGGGGTCGCCCAAGGCGTCCTTGTGTGGTTGCCGGGCACCGCTCTCGTCGGTCCGAACCAGGGCGGTCCCGATTTGGGCCGCTGACGCCCCGGCCGCCAGCACCTCACGTAGTCCGCGGCTGTCCATGACGGCCCCCGCCGCGATCAGGGGAAGTCCGACGGCGGCACGCACCTGGGCGACCAGTTCCGCCGTCGTCCGGGCTGCCGGGGTTCCCGCTGTTTCCGGGGAGCCAGACAGGAAGGCAGCCGTGTGCCCGCCCGCAGAAGTGTGCTGGACGGCGAGGGCGTCCGGACCCTCTTCAACGGCAGCCAAGGCCTCGGAGACGGTGGTCACGCTGGAAATAATGGTCGTTCCGGCCTTCCGCAGCGCGGTCACCACCTGTTTGCCTGGAAGGCCGAAAGCGAAGCTGACGAACTCCACCGGGTCTGCGAGGAGGGCGTCGATCTTGTTTTGCCAGGCGTCGTCGTCATCGAGCCGCAAGGGAGGCAGGGTCACGCCGTACCGGGCGGCCTCTGGCTCCAGTTCTGCCCGGTAGGCCTCAAGCCTTGCCACTGCCTCCGAACCGGGTGGGAGCTGGCGTGGATCGGGTACGAAGACGTTCATGCCGAAAGGGATGCCGAGGGACCTTGCCGCAGCGATCTCGGCGCTCATGGCCTCTGGGCTCTTGTAGCCGGCCGCGAGGAAACCCAGGCCACCACCCTCATGAACGGCCCGAACCAACGCCGGCGTTGAGGTTCCGCCCGCCATGGGAGCGGCAATAAACGGTGTGTTGAACAGGGGATGTGGCATGGACAGTTTCTCCTCCGGACGCTCCAAGCTAGTCTTTCACGGTGAACAACCTTGACTCTGCCCAGCATTCCCCTGCCTCTTCGGAGGCCTTGAGTGGAACGGTCATCGGGCTCGATATCGGCGGCACCAAGACCCGTGGCGTACGGTTCCAGAATGGCGCGCCCGTCAGTGATGAGAGCGCCGGAAGTTCCAATGTGCAGAACGTCAGCAGGGAACAGGCAGCAGCCAACCTCGCCGAACTGTTCGGCAAAATCGGTGGCGGCGAAATTGACGAAGTGTACGCTGGCGCCGGCGGGATCGATACCGAGGAAGACGCCCAGGCGCTCGCAGACCTGATCGCGCCTCATGCGCCAGGGGCCCACATCACCGTGGTTCATGATTCCCGACTCCTGTTGGCGGCCGGCGGCGCGAGTGCGGGCGTTGCCGTCATTGCCGGTACCGGCTCAGCCGCGTGGGGAAAGAACGACGCCGGGGAAGAGGCCCGGGCGGGTGGCTGGGGCTACCTCCTGGGCGACGAAGGAAGTGGCTATTGGCTGGGGCGTGAAGCCGTTCGACACAGTCTGAGGCGAATGAACCAAGGCCTGGAGCCGGATGCGCTCAGTCGTGCGCTGCTGGATTCGTGCGGAGTGGAGGAACCCGGCAAGCTGATTGCCATGTTCCACTCACCGGACACCGGCCGCCGCTTCTGGGCACAGCAGGCGAGGCTGGTTGTTGAAGCCGCCGACGCCGGAGACGGCATCAGCAAGGCCATGGTGGAACAGGCTGGCAGGGACCTCGCTGACCTGGCCCGGCAAGCCATTCGCCAGCTGGGAATGGATGGTCCGGTAATCCTTGGAAGCGGTCTTGGCATGAACGTCCCGTTGCTGCAGGAAGCGTTCAAGGCCAAGCTGGCTGAGGACGGGATTGTGGACGTCCGGATTCTTCAGCAGGACCCTGTGTTCGGCGTGCCGCGGTTGGTGGCCGAGCAACGCCGCTCGTAGGAGGTTTTGTACAGCCGACGTCCCTAAAACGTCTCAATGAGGGCATCAGCTGTACAAAAACTCAGCTGCGGGTTCTCGGGCGCAGCTTGACTCCGGGGAGCGGTGGCGCGGGTATGCGGCCTGCTTCAGGCCCGGCGTCGGGACCGTGGCCTTTGACGAAGCCGAAGCGTGAGGCGGCGGCAGCAGCGTCGTCGAGCAATCCCTCCGCCTCCCATTCCTCGCGGGCCAGTTCCACTTCTTCGTGGGTCCGGCCCACGAAGTTCCACCACATGAGCAGGTCCTCGCCGAACGGCTCGCCGCCCAGGAGCATGAAACGGGTGTCCGGCTCTGCTTCCACGGCAAGGCTGGTCCTGCCGGCGCCGAGATAGGCCAGCGGCCCGGCCACAATGTCCTGACCGTCAATCACCACGTGACCGTCCAGGACCAACACGGCGTGTTCGAAGTCCGGTCGCAAAGGGAGATCCAAGGATCCCGTGCCCGTGATGTCCACTCCGACAATCGGGCTGAACATGGTGGCAGGGGAGCGTTGACCGGCAAATTCGCCCACCATGACGGTGGCGGTGAAACCTTGGCCCGCAGCTACCGGCAGGTCCCGGACCTGTTCGAACGACGGCGCGCGGTGGCGATGCTCTTCGGGCAACGCAACCCACAGCTGCAAACCGCGGGAGATGGGGATTTCCTCCACCAGCGGGCTCGAACCCGCTGCTGTGGTGGCGGGCAGGACGGAGAACTCGGAGTGCGAGATTCCGTGGCCCGCAGTCATGATGTTCAGCTCGCCGGGCCGGACCACCACATCGCTGCCAACGCTGTCACGGTGACGGACGGCGCCTTCGAGGGGCCACGTGACCGTTTGCAGTCCACTGTGCGGGTGGGGGAGGACGCTCATGGCCACCCTGTCAGGGCCGAAACTATCCAGGAAGCACCAGGCCCCTACGGTGGGCAGCCCACGTTGTGGCAGCGTCCGGAAGACGTTCATCGCGCGGACTCCGCCCAGGGGCACCTCACGTTCGGGCCATAGTTGAACGCAAGGCCCTTGACCTTCGTGGGCTGCCGGGCAGACCTCTTGCGCCGGGGAAGTATCAAGATTGGTCATGTGTTCATCACCTGTGCATAAATGTTGGAAATTGAGCTAATCTGTTCCGTGTGAACAACGCCCTCTTGAGCTACCACGACGCCGTCCTTTACCGTTCGGGTGAACCGTATCGTATCCTCGCCGGAGCCATCCACTACTTCCGGGTACACCCGGATCTGTGGCAGGACCGCCTGCGTCGACTCAAGGCGATGGGCGCCAACACTGTTGACACTTATGTCGCCTGGAACTTCCACCAGCCTAAGCGCGGTCAAGAACCGGACTTCAGCGGCTGGCGGGACCTGGGACGGTTCATCGACCTCGCAGCGGAAGAAGGGCTGGACGTCATTGTCCGGCCTGGGCCCTACATCTGTGCCGAGTGGGATAACGGCGGCTTTCCCGCGTGGCTGACCGGTATTCCCGGCATCGGCCTGCGATGCATGGATCCGGTCTTCACTGCGGCGATCGAGGAATGGTTCGACCACCTCCTGCCTATCGTCGCGTCGCGCCAGGCCTCGGTTGGTGGGCCGGTGGTGGCCGTGCAGATCGAGAATGAATACGGCAGCTACGGCGACGACCACGAGTACATCCGGTGGAACAAGCGGGTTCTGGAGGAGCGAGGCATCACCGAACTGCTTTTCACGGCCGACGGCGGCAACGACTACTTCCTCGACGGAGGGTCGATCGAAGGGACATGGGCCACCGCAACGCTGGGAAGCCGGGGCGATGAAGCCATAGCCACCTGGCAGCGACGCCGTCCCGGAGAGCCATTCTTCAACGTTGAGTTCTGGGGCGGCTGGTTCGATCACTGGGGCGAACTCCACCACCGCCGCGACGCCGAAGATGCCGCAGCGGAAGCACGCAAAATGCTTGACCTTGGCGGTTCACTCTGCGCCTACATGGCTCACGGCGGGACCAACTTCGGCCTCACTTCCGGCAGTAACCACGATGGCACCATGCTCCAGCCCACGGTCACCAGTTACGACTCCGACGCCCCCATCGCGGAAAACGGTACACTGACGCCCAAGTTCCACGCCTTCCGCAGGGAGTTCTTCCGTGCCCAGGGTATTGACGACCTGCCCGAACTCCCCGTCGGGTTACTGGCTGACGCACCCGTTCTTCCGGCCCAAACACTGCCGCTATCCGGTGCCCCGGAACTGTTGGGGCTCCTTCGAAACCCAGGAGCGGCCGTCAGCAGTGTCAAGCCCCTAAGTTTCGAACAACTGGGACTCGACGCCGGCTTGGTCCTGTACAGCGCGGAGGCCATCCTGCCGGGACAATCAGGGAGGCCCACCGAAAGCCGGCTGAAGATCACCGGCCTGAACGACCGCGCCTATGTATGGGTGGATGGCGACTTCGCCGGTGTACTGGATGATGTCACCGCAGCGGAAGGACTGGTTGTTACGGGGACAGGGGTCTCCGCCCGGCTTGAGATTCTGGTGGAGAACCTGGGACGCATCAACTATGGCCCAATGACAGGTCAGGGGAAGGGCATTCTGGGTGGCGTCCTGATCAACCAGCGCTATACGTTCCACTGGACGCAGACTCCGGTGGCATTGACGGACTGGAAGCAGGAACACCTGGAAGCACTGGCCGGAGCTGACTTCGAGATTGGTGAGCCGGCCGACACGTACATCGCCTTGCCGGATTCCGGGAAGGGCTTCGTCTGGCTCAACGGCTTCCTGCTCGGCAGGTACTGGGAGAAGGGGCCACAAGTGACCCTCTACGCACCCGCTCCGTTGCTTAAGCACGGCAAAAACAGCATCAAGGTGCTGGAACTTGGGATGCCGGGGACCGTCGTCGAACTTCGTGAAGCGCCTGATCTGGGACCCGTCGAAGCCGGGCCCATCGCGGCGGCCGAACTTCCCTAAGGGATCTGGTCCAAGGAATTATGCTGGCTCCATGACCCTGCAGTTCGATACCCGCCCCGCCGCGTACGCCGTTATTGTCCGGGACGGGAAGATCCTGCTGGCCTATTGGAAGCAGGACGGCAAGGAAGGATGGACGCTGCCAGGGGGAGGCCTGGATCTTGCCGAACACCCCGTGGACGGCTGCAAGCGGGAAGTTTTCGAGGAAACCGGCTACGAAGCGCGCATTGATCGCATGCTGGGGATCGACGTCGGCCACTGGCCAGGCGATATCCGCCCGGACGGTTCGGTGAAAGACTTCCAAGCACTGCGCCTGGTCTATGAGGCCACGGTGGTGGGCGGCGAACTGACCCACGAGGTGGACGGGAGCACCACGCATGCTGCATGGATTCCCGTGGGAGACGTCCAAAAACTCAACCGGGTGTCCTTGGTGGATACAGCGCTGCGCCTCCACCGGGAGCGCCCGGCAGACGGAAAACTCCGCTAAAACTGCGAAGGGCTAGCCAATGCTCCGCTCCTTGGTTAGTCTAATCAACGTTGCTGGCTTTTCAGTTGCCGGCCTTGATGCCAAGGAGGTGGATTTGATGATTGCAGAGATCTTGCGCGCCCCGCTCTCAGTTGCGGCGCGCCGTCATCAGCCCACCATTCCTGTCCCGGCATCAGCCTGCCAGAGCTAGGCGGCCGGGCCTCACCAGAGGCTTCCCTTGACTTCCTTCGCTTCTTCAAGCAACCCTTCCAACAGTTCTACCGTGCAACTCCGTGGCCCCGTGGAGTACGGATTCACCGAGGCAACCGCTGAACTCTTCCACGCCAACTCCTTGCCCCACGCCCAAGAAGATGCCCGCCCGGGCCGGGTGGTCCGCCTGGACCGGAACCGTGTCCTGGTGGCTTCGGCCGACGGTCTCCTGCATCTGCCCTACCCCTCCCATTCTTCACACAGGGTGGTCCCGGCTACCGGGGACTGGGTATGGCTTGGCCATAACAACGCGGGCGAGCCCGCCGTCGTCGAGATTCTGCCGCGTCGTTCGGCGCTCAGCCGCAAGCGTGCCTTCGAGGCGTCCTCCGAGGAGCAAATCCTGGGCAGCAACATCGATATCGTCGCGGTGGTGGTGCCGGTGGACCGTCCACTGACCCACAACCGTCTGGAACGGACCTTGGTTGCTGCCTGGGACTCGGGTGCCACGCCGTTGGTGGTCATCACCAAAGCGGATCTGGCCGACCTGGCCGACGACGTCGTGGGTGAGGTCATCCTTCAGGCAGCGGGCGTGGAGGTCGTTACCACCTCGGCTGAACAAGGCGACGGACTCGATGAACTCATGCAGCACATCCCGTCCGGCTCCACGCTTGTCCTCTTGGGACCTTCCGGCGCGGGGAAATCAACGCTCATTAATGCGCTCGCGGGGCGTCCGGTGCAGCAGACGGGCGAGGTCCGGGCCGGGGACGGCAAAGGCAAGCACACCACTACATCGCGGGAACTGGTGCCCCTGGCCGACGGTGCTGTACTGATGGACACACCGGGAGTCCGCGGGTTCGGCCTGTTTGACGCCGATGACGGCATGGAGGAAATGTTCGGTGATCTGGAAGAGCTTTTCACCCGATGCCGCTTCGCCGACTGCGCCCACCAGGCCGAGCCGGGATGTGCGGTCCAAGAGGCGCTGGCGGAAGAAACGCTCGATCCCCGGCGGTGGGCAAGCTACCTGAAACTTCAACGTGAGCTTGCCGCCCTGGCCAGGAAACATGATGCCGCAGCCCGCCGCGCCTACCAGCGTGAGTGGCACCAAAAGGTGGTGTCGGCGGAAAGGGGCCAACGCGCGGCGGAACGGTACAGGCACGACCAAGCCGAGGAGCGGGCCGGGAAAGGCAACAAACGACGGAAACGCTGAACATTGCCGATTCATTACGGAAAACGTGGCGGCGCTGACATCGCCCGCGGTGCTGGCTAGGCTGGGTGAAGATTGCTTTGCAGCCAAGTAATAAGAGTGCATATGATCGTGTGGCTCTACCGATGTTCTCGACCACAGATAGGTAAGCCCGGGTATGGCCGAAGCCATGATTGAGTTCCAGAGCGTCACCAAGCAATACCAAGGCGGGCAGCCGGCGGTGGACGCCCTCAGCATGTCCATCGACAAAGGCTCCATCACGGTGTTCGTTGGGCCTTCGGGCTGCGGCAAGACCACATCCCTACGCATGATCAACCGGATGGTGGAGCCCACCAGCGGGACCATCACCGTGGCGGGCAAGGACGTTTCACAGGTTCCCGCGCCTGAGCTCCGCCGATCCATGGGCTACGTCATGCAGTCATCCGGCCTCCTGCCACATCGCTCCGTCCTGGACAACATCGCCACCGTTCCGCGCCTCAACGGTGTTTCCAAGGCGGATGCGCGGAAGCGCGCAGTGGAACTCCTCGACGTCGTCGGATTGGCTTCGGTCCTCGGCAAGCGGTATCCGTCGCAACTCTCAGGTGGTCAGCAGCAGCGCGTCGGGGTGGCCCGGGCGCTTGCTGCTGATCCGCCGGTTCTGCTGATGGACGAACCCTTCAGTGCGGTGGACCCGGTGGTCCGTGACGAACTGCAGCAGGAACTCCTGCGCCTCCAGCGGGAACTGGCCAAGACCATTGTTTTCGTCACGCACGACATTGACGAAGCAACAGTTCTTGGCGACAAGGTTGCGGTCTTCGCCGTTGGAGGAAAACTTGCGCAGTACGCTGCGCCGGAAGAAATCCTCAGGGCACCGGCCAACGATTTCGTTGCCTCCTTCGTGGGACGCGACCGCGGATTCAGGCACTTGGCTTTCAACGCAGCGGACGCCGTGACCCTGCACCCAGTCACCATGGTCAGTCCTTCCGATGGTCAGCACGCGGGCCGGGCATCGGGGGAGTGGGCCTTGGTGGTCGACGCCGACTCCCGCCCGTTGGGATGGTCCTCGCCGCGCGATGGTGCAGGTTTGATCCCGGGCGGATCGCTGTTCCGTAAGGGAGACACGCTGCGCCGCGCCCTGGACGCGGCGTTGTCGTCGCCGTCGGGTCTTGGCGTGGCAGTGGACGACGACGGCCGTGTGGCCGGAGTCTTGAAGGCGCCGGAAGTCCTGGCGCTCATCGAAGAAGTCCGCCACCACAGGGAGGACGCCACCTGATGGAGTGGTTCCTCAACAACAGTGGCATGGTCTTGGGATTGGCGGGCCAGCACATGGTGCTCGCCATCATTCCCATGATCCTGGGACTGCTGATTTCCATCCCCCTGGCCCAGCTGGCCAGGCGTAACAGCACGCTCAGGTCGATAGTGACCACCGCTACCTCGTTGCTGTACACCATTCCCTCGCTGGCACTTTTCATCATTCTCCCCACCATCCTTGGCACCAGGATCCTGGATCCGCTGAACGTCGTTGTGGCGTTGACCATTTATGCGGTGGCGCTGCTGGTCCGCGCAGCCATTGATGCGTTCGATTCGGTGGACGATGACCTCCGCAATGCGGCCGTGGCCATGGGTTTCAAGCCCCTGGCCCGTTTCTTCCAGGTGGACCTGCCCTTGTCCTTGCCGGTGTTGTTCGCAGGCTTGCGCGTGGTGTCGGTCAGCAACATCTCGTTGGTCAGCGTCGCCGCACTTCTTGGGGTGGGAAACCTCGGAGTTCTGTTCACTGACGGCCTGCAGCGTACCTTCATCACCGTTGTGGTGGTGGGCATTATCGCCATTCTTATTCTGGCTTTGCTGATGGATGCTGTCCTGGTGGTTCTTGAGCGGCTTCTGACTCCGTGGACGCGCGCTGCAGGTGGAAAGACTCCACGGCAGGACGGAACTGCGCTTCTTACCGAACCCAAGTCCGGGCCAGCCACTCCACACGCTGCTCTTCGCCCGGATCCGGGGGCCTCCGCATGAACATCTTTGCCGAGACCGTTGCCTGGCTTACGAGCTCCAAGAACTGGACCGGAAGCGGTGGCATCCCCACCCGCTTGCTGGAACACCTGCAATACAGCGCACTCGTTCTCCTGATCGCCGCGGCCATCGCCGTACCCATTGGTCTTTACATCGGGCACACTGGCCGTGGCCGGGTGGTTGCGGTTGCCGTAGCCGGCGCGCTGCGGGCCCTCCCCACCCTCGGTTTGCTGGTCCTGTTCGCCTTGCTCGCAGGCAGCGGCTTGATGCCGCCCGTCTGGGCTCTGGTCATTCTTACGGTGCCGCCATTGCTGGCCGGCACGTACGCCGGGATCTCCAGCGTCGATCCCACCGTGGTGGATGCTGCCCGGGCCATGGGTATGACCGAACTTCAGATCCTCTTCCGAGTGGAAATCCCCAACGGACTGCAGGTGATGTTTGGTGGCATCCGCACCGCGGTCCTGCAGGTCATCGCCACCGTGTCGGTGGTGGCCTACCTGCCTTTGGGCGGGCTGGGACGCTACCTGTTTGACGGCCTCGTCCTGCAGGATTTCCCCCGAATGCTGGGTGGTTCCCTGCTCATTGCCGGGCTCGCCATCGCCGTAGACCTGATCCTGGCCGGAGTGCAGCGGCTCGTCATCTCACCAGGCCTGACCCTCGATTCAAGCGGCCGCCAGAAGGCGTCCGACGATCTCACAGCCACAGCTCCCGCCGGGGCTGCCGTTCAAGGAGGTACACCATGAAGAACCCCGTCCCCATGACCCTTACACGCCGTGGTCTCGGCGGCCTCGCAGCCGGACTGGGTGTGGCCCTCGCGTTGAGCGCGTGTGGCGGAAGCCCTTTGGCCACGCCGTCCACCTCGGCACCCAGCGGATCCGCTGCCGGCGGTTCGCTGGTCGTCGGCTCGGCCGACTTCCCCGAGAGCCAGGTCATTGCCGAGATCTACGTGGGCGCCCTCAACGCCGCGGGCCTGACGGCAACCTCCAAGCCGAACATCGGTTCGCGTGAAATCTACTTCAAGGCAGTCCAGGACGGCTCCATCGACCTCGTCCCGGACTACTCCGGCAACCTCCTGTCCTACGTGGACACCGAGGCCAAAGAAGTTTCCGCGGAGGACGTCTACAAAGCGCTCCCGGGCAAGCTTCCGGATGGCCTCGCGGTCTTGGAGCCGGCAAAGGCCGAGTCCAAGGACGCCATGGTGGTCACCAAGGCCACGGCGGAAAAGTACCAGCTGAAATCCATCGAGGACCTGGCCAAAGTCTGCAAGGACTTCACCATGGCAGCTCCGGCCACGTTTGAGACGCGTGCCTACGGCTTCCCGGGCCTGAAAGCCAACTACAACTGCGAGCTCAAGGGCCTCCAGCCCTTCAGCGACGGCGGCGGCAACCTGACGCTCCAGGCCCTGCTTGAGGACAAGGTGCAGGTAGCGGACATTTACACCACCACGCCTTCCATTGCCGATAACGACCTCGTGGTGCTGGAAGACCCGAAGAACAACTTCAAGGCCCAGCAGGTACTTCCGCTGGTGAAGGAGGCCAAGATGACGGACAAGGCCAAGGAAGCGCTTAACAACGTCTCCAAGATCCTGACCACGGATGACCTCATCAACCTGAACCGCGCGGTCAGCGGCGACCAGAAGCAGGCACCCAAGGACGCAGCAGCCGCCTGGCTGAAGGACAAGGGCATCGTCAAGTAACGCCTGATCAAAGCCGCATACGACGGCGGTGACGGACCCGCGCGGGACCGTCACCGCCGTCGTCGTTTTCTGTGAGTTAAGTCTCAGCTGAAGTCCATCACCCGTGTGGCATATTTGAGGGATGGCGAAATTCAAGCAGTCCACCAAGCTTCATAATGTCCTTTACGACATCCGTGGACCGATTCTTCAGGCCGCCCAGCAGATGGAGGCAGAGGGTCACAGGATCCTCAAACTGAATATCGGAAACCCGGCTCCCTTCGGTTTTGAAGCGCCCGACGCCATTTTGGTGGACATGATCCGCCATCTGCCCAACGCCCAGGGTTACAGTGATTCGCGCGGGATCTTCTCTGCCCGGACCGCTGTATCCCAGTACTACCAGACCCGTGGCATTCAGAACATCCACGTTGATGACATCTACCTTGGCAACGGCGTCAGCGAACTCATCACCATGTCCCTCATGGCCCTCCTGGAAGACGGTGATGAGGTCCTGATTCCCACACCGGACTATCCGCTGTGGACTGCTTCCGTTGCTTTGGCCGGCGGGCGACCCGTGCATTACCTCTGTGATGAGGACTCCGGCTGGCAGCCTGACCTTGACGACATGGAAGCGAAGATCACGTCCCGGACCAAGGGCATTGTGGTGATCAACCCCAACAATCCCACCGGCGCGGTGTACCCGGAAGAGACGCTCAAGAAAATTGTCGCTCTCGCCGAGAAACACGGACTGGTGCTCTTTGCCGATGAAATCTACGAGAAAATCCTTTACGAGGACGCTGTCCACGTCAACCTCGCCGGGCTCACCGGTGACGACGTCCTGTGCCTGACGTTCAGCGGCCTGTCCAAGGCATACCGGGTCTGTGGTTACCGCGCTGGTTGGATGGCTATCTCGGGGCCCAAGAAGGACGCCGCTGACTACCTTGAGGGCATCAACCTCCTGGCCAACATGCGTCTGTGCGCCAACGTTCCCGCGCAGCATGCCATCCAAACGGCGCTCGGCGGCTACCAGAGCATCAACGACCTCATTCTGCCCGGCGGCAGGCTTCTGGAGCAGCGCAACAAAGCCTACGACCTCTTGAATGCCATTCCCGGAGTCAGCACCCAACAGGCCAGGGGAGCGTTGTATCTGTTCCCCAAGCTGGACCCTGAGGTTTATCACATCCGGGACGACGAAAAGTTTGTCCTCGACCTGCTGAAAAAACAGAAAATCCTGGTTTCCCATGGCCGGGCCTTCAACTGGGTGCGCCCGGACCACTTCCGCATGGTCACCCTGCCCAACGTCAAAGACATTGAAGAGGCCATTGGCCGCATGGCGGACTTCCTGTCGAGGTACCCGGGCAACTAGCCTGAGGTCCATGGCCGTTCCACGAGGGCGCGGCCCTGCGGAAAGGCACACCCGATGGCTGTTGCAGTTGAATTCGCCAAGAGTCCGGCTGAGGTACTGAGGGTCGGGTCCGGGTTCACGCTGGCCAGCGTGGACCCGGATTCAACCCCCGGATACTTCGGCGCGAAAGCTGACGGCAAGGCGTTGCTGGAAGCCCAGGACGCACGACTGGCAGAACTGCAGGAGAAGCTCTTCGCCCAAGGCCGGTTCGGCAGCTCCAAGAGGCTCCTGCTGATCCTGCAAGCGATGGATACTGCCGGCAAGGGCGGCATCGTCAGCCACGTGGTGGGCGCCATGGACCCGCAGGGTGTTCAACTGCATGCTTTCAAGGCCCCTACGGATGAGGAAAAGTCGCACGATTTCCTCTGGCGGATCGAGAAAGAAGTTCCCGGTGCCGGAATGGTGGGCGTTTTTGACCGCTCACACTACGAGGACGTCCTGATCCATCGCGTGCATGGTTGGGCGGACGCTTCGGAGTTGGAACGCCGTTACGAGGCCATCAACGACTTTGAAGCCCGCCTTGCAGACCAAGGCACCACCATCGTCAAAGTCATGCTCAATATCAGCAAGGACGAACAGAAGGAACGGCTGATCGCCCGCTTGGACGATCCCCGTAAGCACTGGAAGTACAGCAGCGGGGACCTTGCCGAACGTGCGTTTTGGGACGACTACATGGACGCTTACGGTGTTGCGTTCGAGAAAACGTCAACAGATACAGCACCCTGGCACGTGGTCCCGGCCAATAAGAAGTGGTACGCGCGCATCGCCGTGCAGCAGCTGCTGTTGGATGCCCTTGAACGCCTCCAGTTGGACTGGCCCAAGGCTGAATTCGACGTCGCTGCCGAACGCGCCCTGGTGGTGGCTTCCTAAAAATCCGCACCGATGGCTGCTCGGTGCGTTGCTGCTTGGGCGTTACTGGGCGGCAGCACCGGCGTCGTTGCTTGCGTCCCGGGCTGTGGCCAAGCGTTTGCGGGCGCCCTCCAGCCAGTCCTCGCAGCGCTTGGCCAGTGCTTCGCCCCGTTCCCAGAGTGCCAAGGATTCTTCGAGGCTGGCGCCCCCTGCCTCCAAGCGGCTAACGACGCCCATGAGCTGCTCGCGGGCTTCCTCGTAACTCAAGGAGTCCAGGGATTCCGGTGACGATGCGGATGGGTTGTTCTCGGTCATGATGTCCTTTGTATTCGGTAGTGGCGATGGTGACTGCCGCATCAACGTTCGACGATGTGTCCTTGGCCGGTGGATATTGCCCTGAAGCGACCTTCGGCCACTCGAATCGCCAGTGCCGTTCCGTCGGGGGCTTCCTCTGGACTACTCACCACTGTGTGTCCGGCTTGGTCCCCGCCAATAATCTGGACAACGGCGTAGCCACGGTCCAGTGTTTTTTGCGGAGACAGGGCCCTGACCTGTGCGCGCAAGTGGTGGACCTGGTCCATGGCCCGGACAACGGCTGTATTGACTGCCGAATGGGAGCGTCGTTGCAGGCGGTGGATGTCATCCGCCCGGGCGTCCACCATGGAAGCCGGCGTCGCCAGGACCGGCCGTGACTTCAAGGCATGGAGGCGGTCCGTCTCCCGGTCCACCATCCTGCCGATGCTTCGGCGGAGGTGGTCCCTGGCCTGCCGGACCATGGCCAGTTCCTCGACCACGTCAGGAACTATCCGCTTGGCGGCATCGGTGGGCGTTGACGCGCGAAGATCCGCAACGTCGTCAAGGATGGGTCGGTCGGCTTCGTGCCCGATCGCACTGACAACAGGAGTGGTGGCGGCAGACACTGCGCGGATGAGGTCCTCGTTGCTGAACGGGAGGAGGTCTTCCAACGCGCCACCGCCGCGTGCCATGACAATGACATCTACCTGAGGGTCGGCGTCGAGCTTTTTCAACGCTGCGATGATCTGCGAGACAGCGGTGTTGCCTTGGACAGCGACTTCGTGGACGTCGAACTCAACCGCCGGCCAGCGCAGCGCAGCGTTACGCAGGACGTCCTTTTTAGCGTCCGAGTCCCGGCCGGTGATGAGGCCGATGCGGTGGGGGAGCAGCGGCAGTTTGCGCTTCCGGGAGTCGGCAAACAGGCCTTCGGCCGCCAACGCCTGCCTAAGCCTCTCGATCCTGGCCAGCAAGTCGCCCAACCCCACGGGACGGATGTCTTTGACGGACATGTTCAGACGCCCTGTTTTGACCCAGAAATCTGCTTTGACTAAGGCAACAACGCGGGATCCGCGTTCGAGCGGGATCTTCTGGCGGTCCAGCACTGTGGACCACACCGATGCGGGCAAGGAAATTTCGGCGTCAACATCACGCAGGGTCAGAAATGCATTGCCACCCCGGCGGTTCAGCTCAATGACCTGTCCCTCAATCCACGCAGCGGGTGCCCGCTCGATGTGCGCTTTGAGCTTGCGGGACAAAAGTTGCAGCGGCCAGGGGTTATCCGGACTTGTTTCGGCCGCTGTCCCGGGCAAAGTGGATTCCGGCGTCGCTTCAGCGGACATGGGCGGTCCGTACCTGTTCCGGTCTCCGTGTCTCTTGCTGCATGATGTGTCCTCGCTCCGGGATGCGGCTTTGGTTGCCGGCCGCTTTCCAACTCTATCCATAGCTTCCCAGCCCGCCCGGACATTTTTCCTATCATGTGGACAGACCTAGGATGGTGGCACAGCCGACGACCCTGAGGATGACCTTGCGTACTTTCGTTTCAGCACTGGGAGTGATCCTCGCCGTTCTGTTGGCAGGCGTCGCTGTCCCCGCGGCCTGGGTGGACCAGAACATCGTCAAGGAAGAGGGCTTCGTGCGGATCGCGGGATCGTTGGGAAGCGATCCCGAATTCCAGAACCGCTTGGCTACGGCCGCAGTGGGAACCTTTGAGTCCTCTGTGGATCTGCCCGGCCCCATCCAGTCCTTGGCGGCCGACGCGCTCCGGAACGCGGCCATGGGAATGCAGTCGTGGAGTGACTATCCGCAAGCCTGGGAGGAAACCGTCCGGAACAGCCACAGGCTGAACTTCGGGACGGTCACCCGGGCGGAAGAATCGGCGGCATCCACAGCACTGGTCTTGGACATAGGGCCTCTTGTGCGGCTGATCCGGGATCATTTTGCCGAGGCTACGCGGATCAGGCTCGAGGTCCCCGCGGAGAGCCTTGTCTCCCTGGGGGAGCCTTCCCACCGGCAACTCGTAGAACGCGTGGCAGCCTTTGCGCCGTTGTGGTGGATCGCCGCTGCAGGTGCACTCGTGTCTGCCCTTTTGGCAGTGGCGGCTGCACGACGGCGGTCACTGGCTTTGGTTTTCCTCGGGCTTGGGGGATTGGCGCTGGCAGCCCTCTGGACGGCGGGAGCAGACATCGCTGGTGGAATGGTCGGAAGTCTTGCCAGCGCCAACGGCGTGGCAGAACTGTTCAAGAACCAGTTCCTCACCGCAGCCCGCAACGGATTTGGCCAGTGGGTGTGGATCGCAGCGGTGGTGTCCGGGGCTCTCCTGGTGGTCGGCGTCATAGCGGCAGTGGTCTCAGGGCGACAAGGGTCACGTTCGGCCCGAAGCTAAAGGCCGGGCCGGTAGCATGGAGGCATGACCAGCACAGCAGTTTCCATTCCTATGCCCACGGTGCCGCGCAGACGGCGATCTCCGGAAGAGGTACAGGCAGCGGCACCCGTCACGGGTCCCAAGAAGGTCCTGCTGGCGGCGCCGCGCGGCTACTGCGCCGGAGTGGACAGGGCAGTCATCGCTGTAGAGAAAGCCCTTGAGCACTATGGGCCTCCGGTCTACGTCCGCAAACAGATCGTCCACAATGTCCATGTGGTCAGCTCCTTGGAGGAGCAAGGAGCCATCTTCGTCGAGGAAACAGATGAGGTCCCTGAGGGTGCCTTGGTCATTTTCTCCGCCCACGGTGTATCTCCGGCTGTGGTCCAGTCTGCTGAAGACCGCGGTCTCCGTACCATTGACGCCACCTGCCCGCTGGTCACCAAGGTCCACAAGGAAGCTGTGCGCTTCGCCAAGGATGACTACGACATCCTCCTGATCGGCCACGAAGGCCACGAGGAAGTCGAGGGAACCGCCGGTGAAGCACCGGATCACATCCAGATCATCAACGGCCCGCACGAGGTAGACAAGGTCACCGTGCGCGACCCCGAGAAGACCATCTGGCTCTCCCAAACGACGCTGAGCGTGGACGAAACCATGGAGACGGTCCGTCTGCTCAAGGACCGGTTCCCGACCCTGCAAGACCCGCCCAGCGACGATATTTGCTACGCCACCACCAACCGCCAGGTGGCCATCAAGAAGATTGCTCCCCAAGCCGACCTCGTGATCGTGGTGGGCTCAGCCAACTCGTCCAACTCCGTGCGCCTTGTTGAGGTTGCCTTGGAGTACGGCGCCAAGAGCTCATACCGCGTGGACTTCGCCAATGAAGTGGATGAAGCCTGGTTCGAGGGGGTTGCCACGGTAGGTGTGACCTCGGGTGCCTCTGTCCCGGAAGTACTCGTCAAGGATGTCCTGCGGCTGCTGGCTGACTACGGCTACGGCGAGGTGCAGGAAATCGTGACGGCAGAGGAAGACTTGCTCTTCTCGCTGCCTAAGGAGCTGCGGGCCACGTTGAAGAAAGCCGGCGACGTAACGCGTGCGCTCGGCGGCCGCGGAAACCGGACCACGTCCTAGCGCTTCGCTCAACAGCAGGAACTCAGAGAAACAGGCCCGCAGCCATCGCCTCCCACAGGGGAGGCAATGGGTGCGGGCCTGTTCGTTATGCCGCAGACTCTTCGGACTCTTCAGCCAGAAGCTCAGGAGCTGCCAACGCACGGGGGACTGCCTCAACGGACATCGGTGCGGCAAGGCCGGCATCGTCCATGGTGTTCAGCTTGCGTGCGGTGGGCAGGACCCGGGCTTCCAAAGTGCCCACCATGGCGTTGTAGCGGTCCACGGACGTCTTCAGGGAACTGCCCAACTTGCTGACATTTTCACCCAAGGTACCCATGCGCTCGTAGAGCTGCTTGGCGAGCTCGAACAGTTCGTGGGCGCTGTCCGTGAGCACATCCTGACGCCACGTGAATGCCACCGACTTGAGGACCGCCAGCAGGGTCCCGGGCGACGCCAGCACGACGTTCCTTGACAGGGCGTATTCAAGAAGTCCCGGGTCAGCTTCCAGGGCAGATGCCAGGATGGATTCAGCAGGGAGGAAGCAGATCACCAGCTCGGGGGAGTTCCCCGGAATGTCCCAGTACTTCTTGCCCGCCAAAGCATCGATGTGGGACTTCAGCGCTTTGGCGTGCTGGGACAGCAAGGTCTTTGAATCATGGTTGCTGGCGGATGCCACCGATTCCCCAAAGGATCCTTCTCCGTGCAGTTGTTCCTGGGCGGAGAGGTACGAGGCCAGTGGGACCTTGGCGTCGACCACCAGTTGCTTGCCGCCCGGCAACTGGACGACGAGGTCCGGACGAAGGGTATTCTCAGTCCGGCCTGAATGAACCTGCTCATGGAAGTCCACGTGCCGCAGCATTCCCGAAGCCTCCACCACCCTGCGAAGTTGTACCTCGCCCCATTGGCCGCGGGCGCTGTTGGAGCGCAGGGCCGAGGCAAGGGCGTGTGTGGACCGCAGCAGCTGCTCGTCGGACAACCTGGCATCCTGCAGTTGCTGGGCAAGTTGGCCGTATTGCTCTACCCGGTCACGCTCCAGCAACGAGACTTGTTGCTGCACCGCTGTCAGTTTCTCCGCAACCGGGGCAAGCGCCCTGAGAACACTGCCGTCCGAGTTCCTGGACGCCGTCAACTCGCGGTTCTGCGTGAACAAAAGGCGCCGTTCGGCGTCTGCTGCTGCCAGCTGCGCGGTCACGTCCGAGAGGCGCGCCGACACGGCGTCGAAGTCTTCTTCCAAGCCGGCGCCCCGGCGTCGAAAGACTACATAGCCCGCCGCCAGGCCGACGGCGGCGCCGATCAACAGCATGAGCAGGGCCAAAACCAATCCAAATCCATCCATGAGGCAACCCTGTCACAGGGGTACGACAGTTTTAGTGAAGCGGCGTCACCGACGGCCGCCAGCGCCACCGACACGCAAAGTCAAGGCCCCAGCGGGTAGAATCAATGCTCGTGGCTCTTACTATTGGCATCGTCGGACTGCCCAACGTCGGCAAATCAACTCTTTTCAACGCACTGACCCGCAACCAGGTGCTCGCGGCGAACTATCCCTTCGCAACGATCGAACCCAACGTCGGCGTCGTGAACCTGCCGGATCCCCGGCTGGCGAAGCTGGCTGAGATCTTCGGTTCCCAGAAGTTGCTGCCCGCTCCGGTGTCCTTTGTGGACATCGCCGGCATCGTGAAGGGTGCCTCCGAGGGCGAAGGCCTGGGCAACAAGTTCCTTGCCAACATCCGCGAGGCAGAGGCCATAGCGCAGGTTGTTCGTGTGTTCGATGATCCCGACGTTATCCACGTCGACGGCAAAGTTGATCCGCGCTCGGACATGGAGACCATCAACACCGAGCTCATCCTGGCCGACCTTCAGACCATCGAAAACGCCATCCCGCGCATCGAAAAAGAAGTCAAGATCAAGAAGCGCGAAGCTGCCGAGCTGGCGGCCATCAAAGCAGCCCAGACAGTGCTGGAACGCGGCGACACCATCTTCTCCTCGATCAAGAGCGACAAGCTGGAGATGGGGCACCTCAAGGAGCTCGGACTTCTCACTGCCAAGCCCTTCATCTACGTGTTCAACGCCGATGAAGGCATTCTGGGGGATCAGGAGAAGCAGGACGAGTTGCGTGCCCTCGTTGCGCCTGCAGACGCTGTTTTCCTTGACGCTAAGCTCGAAGCCGACCTTGTTGAATTGGACGAGGAGGAAGCCCGCGAGATGCTGGAAATGAACGGCCAGAGCGAGTCCGGACTGGACCAGTTGGCCCGCGTTGGTTTCCACACCCTTGGCCTGCAGACATACCTGACGGCAGGCCCCAAGGAAACCCGGGCCTGGACCATCCGCCAGGGTGACACCGCTCCCCAGGCAGCCGGCGTGATCCACTCCGACTTCCAGCGTGGCTTCATCAAGGCCGAGGTTGTCTCCTTCGATGACCTGATCGATGCCGGTTCCATGGCCGAGGCCAAGTCCCGCGGCAAGGTCCGGATCGAAGGCAAAGAGTACGTGATGGCCGACGGCGACGTGGTGGAGTTCCGCTTCAACGTTTAGAACGTTGCGCACGCCGCAGCATTTCGGAAGGGCCCTGGTTCGACGGAACCAGGGTCCTTTTTTGCCCAAAAATCGTCCTGTCCTGCTGTCAGACAGCGAATGCTACCACCGAGTAACGTTTGACTTGAAATCCGCGCCAATTTAGGCATGTGTAGGTTGCGGAACGGTTACAGTTTGGCCAGCATGTCCCAACATCCGGACGCAATGTGGGTAGGCTTACACTCACATGTAGGCAACGTCACAGTAGGAAACTGTGCCTGTGCCTGGGGGATATCACGAATTTCCCCTGCTCAACTCCACGACTCATAGGAGGCGGAATGCGTTTCTCGCGCACTTCCAAAGCTCTAGGCGTAGCGGCGATCATCGCCCTCGCAGTGACCGGTTGCGGCGGCGGTGGCGGCACCAGCACAAACAGCTCTGCCGCAGCTGACCCAAACAAGGTCATTTCCGCATACAGCAACGAACCGCAGAACCCGCTGCTTCCGGCCAACACCAACGAGGTGTACGGTGGCCGCGTCGTCGAGCTGCTGTTCGAAGGCCTTCGCGCCTACGACTCGGACGGCAAGCCCGTCAACGCTCTGGCGGAGTCGATTGAGACAACCGACTCGCAGAACTGGACCATCAAGGTCAAGTCCGGCGCCAAGTTCACCAACGGTGAAGCCATCACGGCTAAGACGTTCGTTGATTCCTGGAACTTCGCCGCGCTGAGCACCAACCTCCAGAACAACGGCTTCTTCTTCGAGTCCATCGAGGGCTATGCCGACGTCAGTGCAGTCACCGAGACCACCGGCGCCGACGGCAAGAAGACCTCCACACCGGCACCTACGGCCCAGACCATGTCCGGCCTGGCTGCCACTGACGACCAGACCATCACGGTCAAGCTCGGCCAGCCCGAAGCTGACTGGTCGCTCCGCCTCGGTTACTCCGCCTTCTACCCGCTGCCTTCCGAGGCTCTGAAGGACCCGAAGAAGTTCGGCGAGAACCCCATCGGCAACGGCCCGTACAAGTTCGAGAAGGAAGGTGCCTGGGTACACGACCAGTCCATCTCCCTGGTCAAGAACGCCGACTACACCGGCCCGCGTGCTGCCAAGAACGGTGGCGTGACGTTTAAGTTCTACACCGATCCGGGCCCCGCATACACGGATCTCCAGGCCGACAACCTCGACATCACGGACGTAGTTCCGTCGAACGCGTTGAAGACTTACACCACGGACTTCCCGGACCGTAACTCCACGCGCCCGAACGCCAACAACGCCACCTTGAACATCCCGGGCTACAACCCGAACTTCCAGGGTGAAGCCGGTCTCCTGCGTCGCCAGGCACTGTCCCACGCCATCAACCGTGAAGAGATCACCAAGGTCATCTTCAACGGCACGCGTACCCCGGCCACCGAGTTCACGGCTCCCGTGCTCGACGGCTACAACGACGCTATTCCCGGCAGCGACGTTCTGAAGTTCGACGCCCAGAAGGCCAAGGATCTCTGGGCCCAGGCCGAGAAGATCAAGCCGTACGACGGTTCCAAGCCGCTCCTGATCGCCTCCAACACTGACGGTGGCAACAAGGAATGGATCGACGCCGTTGCCAACGGTTTCAAGAACAACCTCGGCATCGAGGCTGAAATCCAGCCGTTCGCGAAGTTCGCTGAAGTTCTGGACCTCCGCAAGTCGCAGTCCCTCCCGGGCCTGACCCGCGCCGGCTGGCAGGGTGACTACCCGTCGCTCTACAACTTCCTCGGACCTGTGTGGGCAACCAACGCATCGTCCAACTACGAGAAGTACTCGAACCCCGAGTTCGACAAGCTCCTCAAGGAAGGTCTTGCAGCCAAGACTCCGGAAGATGCCAACAAGAAGTTCAACCAGGCACAGGAGATCCTGTTCAAGGATCTCCCCGGCTTGCCGTTGTGGTACCGCGCAACCCCGATCGTTTGGAGCAACAACGTTGTCTCAGCCGAAACCGGCTGGAACGGCGGCATCCGCTACTTCGACATCGAGGCCAAGTAGTCTCCAGGATCTGAACTTGCCTTAGGGCAAAGGGGGTCCGGCCAACGTGCCGGGCCCCCCTTGCTTGCTTGGCAGGAAGGCACACATGACACACCAATGCCCCACCACCGGAGAGGGGTGACCCGTGGTTCGCTTCATTTTCCGTAGACTCCTCCAGGTCATCCCGGTATTCCTGGGGACCACACTCCTCGTCTACTACATGGTCTTCGCACTACCCGGCGACCCGATTGCTGCCCTCTTCGGGGATCGCCAGCCGCCGCAGAGCGTCATCGACGCCCTGCGGGCCCAGTACAACCTGGACCAGCCGTTCTGGGTTCAATACGGGCTCTTCATCAAAAACTTGTTCACTTTCAACCTCGGTGTTGACTTCACCCAGCAGCCTATTGCTGACTCCTTGGCCAGAGCTTTCCCTGTCACGGCAATGCTCGCTATTGAGGCCCTCATCATCCAGGCGGTGTTCGGCATCGCTTTCGGTGTCTTCGCTGGGCTGAAGAAGGGCAAGCTCTTCGACTCCACCGTTCTGGTCGTTTCGCTTCTGGTGATCGCCGTTCCCACCTTCGTTTTGGGCTTCGTATTCCAGCTGGTGTTCGGTGTCCAGCTGGGCTGGGCCAAACCTACGGTGGGCGCCAACGCCGACTGGGGCAACCTGATCCTTCCTGCCGTCGTCCTGGGCCTGGTGTCCTTCGCCTATGTCCTCCGGCTGACCCGCGCTTCTGTCAGCGAGAACATGAACGCGGACTACGTCCGCACCGCGACAGCAAAGGGCCTGTCCCGGCCCCGCGTCGTGATGGCCCACATCCTCAGGAACTCGTTGATCCCGGTGGTGACCTACCTGGGCGCCAACCTTGGCGGGCTCATGGGCGGCGCCATCGTTACCGAAGGTATCTTCAACGTCCCCGGAGTGGGTAACAAACTCTTCCAGGCCATCCAGCGCAGCGAGGGCCCCACCATCGTTGCCATTGTGAGTGTCCTGGTCCTGGTTTTTGTTATCACCAACCTCTTGGTTGACCTCCTGTACGCCTGGCTTGACCCGAGGATCCGCTATGACCAGTAATAATGAACACTTTGTGGCCCCCGTCGAGGAGACACCGCTTCTGGCCACTGACGCTGTCAAGACAGATCAGGCGCCCCTGAGCCTTTGGGCAGATGCGTGGCGCAAGCTTCGCCGTCGCCCCATGTTCATCGTCTCCTCGCTGTTGATCCTGCTCCTTGTGATCGTTGCCGTGTTCCCGGGGCTGTTCACCAGCGTCGAACCCAACAATGACTGCCAGTTGGCCAACTCCGAGGGCGCACCCACTGCCGGCCACCCTTTGGGCTTCACCCTGCAGGGTTGTGACGTCTATTCCCGCGTGATCCACGGTACGCAGGCTTCCCTGTCTGTGGGTGTCCTGTCCGTACTTGCAGTTGTCATCATCGGCGTCACCCTCGGGGCGCTGGCCGGTTACTACGGTGGCTGGCTGGACTCCGTCCTTGCACGGCTTGGCGATATCTTCTTCGCGTTGCCGATCATCCTGGGCGCCCTGGTCATCACGCAGCTGCCGTTGTTCCGTGAGAACAGGAGCGTCTGGACAGTGGTCCTGACGATATCCCTGCTTGCCTGGCCACAAATGGCGCGTATCACCAGAGGTGCCGTTATTGAAGTCCGTAACGCGGACTTCGTTACGGCGGCCCGGTCACTTGGTGTTTCAAAGTTCGGTGCCCTGGTCAAACATGCGCTCCCGAACGCCTTGGCCCCCGTGATTGTGCTGGCAACCTTGGAATTGGGCGTTTTCATCGTCCTGGAAGCCACGTTGTCCTTCCTTGGTGTCGGGTTGCCTGGCAGCGTGATGTCGTGGGGTAACGACATTTCCGCGGCCAACGCCTCCATCCGCACCAACCCGGGAATCCTGCTCTACCCGGCAGCCGCCCTGTCCATCACCGTCCTGAGCTTCATCATGCTTGGCGACGCCGTCCGCGATGCTCTTGATCCCAAGAGCCGTCAGCGCTAAGGAGGCGAACATGACTTCTGCGAACATCAGAATTGATGAAGCCACGGCACCAGTACGGCCCATCCTGGAGATCAAGGACCTGGCCATCACCTTCAAGACCGGTTCCGGCGAGGTCAAGGCGGTCAAGAACGCCCATTTGACCATCATGCCGGGCGAAACGGTCGCCATTGTGGGGGAGTCGGGCTCCGGAAAGTCGACGACGGCGCTGGCCGCCATCGGCCTTTTGCCCAACAACGGCCGAGTCTCCGCTGGTCAGATCCTGCTTGACGGCGAAGACATCGCCCACGCTTCGGAAAAGCGCATGATCGAGCTCCGCGGCAGCCACATCGGCATGGTTCCCCAGGACCCCATGTCCAACCTCAACCCGGTCTGGAAGATCGGTTACCAGGTGCGGGAAACCCTGAAGGCCAACGGTCGCCCGGACGGTCCGGAGGACGTTGCCCGCGTCCTCGCGGAGGCCGGACTCCCTGACGCCGCACGGCGTGCCAAGCAATATCCGCATGAGTTCTCGGGCGGCATGCGCCAGCGCGCGCTGATCGCCATCGGCCTGAGTTGCCAACCCAAGCTCCTCATTGCCGACGAACCGACGTCGGCATTGGATGTCACGGTGCAGCGCAGGATCCTGGACCACTTGGACACCATGACCACTGAGCTCGGCACCTCTGTGTTGCTCATCACGCACGACCTCGGCCTTGCCGCCGAACGCGCTGACAAAGTGATCGTCATGTACCAGGGCAACGTGGTGGAGGCCGGTCCCTCGCTGGAACTTCTCCGCAACCCCCAGCACCCCTACACCCGTCGTCTGGTTGAATCGGCGCCTTCCCTGGCATCGCGTCGTATCCAGGTGGCCAAGGAACAGGGTGTGGAGGCCGGCGATCTTTTGGCGCCAGTGGCTGCAGCACAAAGCCGGGTCCAGGACGAGGTCCTCCAGATCAAGAACCTGCGCAAGATCTATAAACTGCGCCAGGGACTGGGGCAGACGTCCGATTTCGCTGCTGTTGACGATGTCAGCTTCAGCGTCAAGCGCGGGACCACGACGGCGATCGTGGGTGAGTCCGGTTCGGGTAAGTCCACTGTTGCCAAAATGGTTCTCCAGCTTGAGAAGCCCACTGAGGGCCAGATCATCTTCGACGGCGTGGATACTGCGGGGTTGAAGGGCAAGGAGCTCTTCAAGTTCCGTCGCCGCGTGCAGCCCATCTTCCAGGATCCCTACGGTTCCCTGGACCCGATGTACAACATCTTCAGGACCATTGAAGAGCCGCTGCGCGTGCACAAGATCGGGAATGCGGCCAGCCGTGAGAAAAAGGTCCGCGAGTTGCTGGACCAGGTGGCTTTGCCCCAGTCCATGATGCAGAGGTACCCCAACGAGCTCTCGGGCGGCCAACGGCAGCGCATCGCCATTGCGCGTGCCCTGGCGTTGGATCCCGAAGTCATCATTTGCGACGAAGCGGTCTCGGCCCTTGACGTGCTGGTGCAGGCCCAGGTGTTGAACCTGTTGGCGGATCTTCAGGACAACCTTGGCTTGACCTACCTGTTCATCACCCACGACCTCGCGGTGGTCCGCCAGATCGCGGATCATGTCTGCGTGATGGAAAAGGGCAAGCTCGTGGAGACTGGCAGCACGGATGATGTCTTCGACAACCCCCGTGAGGCCTACACCCAGGCACTCCTGGATGCTATTCCGGGCGGTTCGCTGCTCTTGCCGCCCGCGGTGGCCTGACCGGCGTCGAACGTTTGATCGCTGGATAGCAGAAGAGCCGGTGGTTCCCGAAAGGAAACCACCGGCTCTTGCCGTTTAAAGTGCGGTTGTGGGGCCTGCTCTGCGCGTCATAGCACTCACCAAGTACGCAGAACGGGCCTCACAACGCCCGGTAGGGCGGCGGCGGCTACTTCGCCGGGGCGCTGCTGTCCGGGCGGGCTGTGAGGCCAAGGGCTGCGAGTTCGCGGGCCAGGACGGCGCCCAGCTTGACGTGCCCGGACGGCTTTAGATGCACTCCGTCCTGGAGGTCGCCCACTGCGTTGAACCGTGTGAGCCAGTCGCCAGTGCTGACGAAGGGAATGCCGTGCTTCGCAGCGATGCGTCCCAGCAGGGCGTCCACTTCGGTACGGCGGCCGCCTCCGTTGTCAGCGCCGCGTGCCAAGGTTCCGATCATGGCCAACGCGGCCCCGGGGTAGCGTTTCTTCAGGGCCGCCAGCAGACGCTCGGCATTACTGGCAATCTGCGCATCCGTGGCCTTTTGCGAGGCATCGTTGCCGCCGCCCTGCACCACGATCAGGGGAGGATCTCCGTAGGGGAGTATCCAGTCTCCCCGTTGCAGGGCGTCGATGTAATTTCCTGTCTTGCCATTGGCGGCAACGAAGCCAGTGCCACCCATGCCCACCACGTGCAACTTGTACCCCAGGGCAGCGATGCCCTGCTGAGGCCAGGAGTCTTTGGGCATTGCCTGGGAATCACCGATGAGAACGGCCGTGTGGCGTACGTCGGCCAGCACCACTTCATTGCGGTTGTTGGCCGGGTTCTTGAAGAGCGAGCCAACCGGCAAGTCCAAGGCGCTGGGAGCCGGGGCCGTCCTCAGGGGCGGGGCGGCGGCCGTCTGGGCGGGCCCGGGCGCGGCGGAGCGCGTGGGGGTGGAAACGGGGGTAGCTGGGCTGGGTCCGCAGCCTACTGCCAGAACGCCGACGGCGATCAATGGTGCGAGCAGGCGGAACGCGGCCGAAGATCGTCGCATCGATTGTTCTCCGTGTTGCACTGGTTCTGCAGCAATCATGGGGCACGACGCCAATAAAATCCAGCATCTGGAGTAGCGGTTGTTAAAGCGCGAGGTCATGTGAGCAGCACCACATTCGGATGTCGAATGGCTTGCTTTTTAGGCTGGGAAATGCAACTGCGTTTAGACTGGATGCAGGTGCCCTGTGTCCCGGGGTCTTTTCGCTGTGTGTTCCGATCAAGTCGATCAGGTATGCGCGCGGATACAAACAGCTGACTTCACCACTGAAACGAGTCATTAACGCATGTCTGAAACCATCACCAACACTGCGTCGCGGAGCGATCTGCGCAACGTCGCGATCGTCGCACACGTTGACCACGGTAAGACCACCCTGGTCGACGCCATGCTCAAGCAGACCAACTCCTTCGCTTCCCATGGTGAGGTTGAGGACCGTGTCATGGACTCCGGTGACCTTGAGCGCGAAAAGGGCATCACCATCCTCGCCAAGAACACCACGGTTGCCTACAACGGCCCGTCGTCCAATGGCGAGACCATCACCATTAACGTCATCGACACCCCTGGCCACGCCGACTTCGGTGGCGAGGTAGAGCGCGGTCTGTCCATGGTTGACGGTGTCGTCCTGCTGGTCGACTCCTCCGAGGGCCCGCTGCCCCAGACCCGTTTCGTGCTCCGCAAGGCCCTTGCTGCGCACCTCCCGGTCATCCTCCTGGTCAACAAGACCGACCGTCCCGACGCCCGCATCGACGAAGTTGTCCACGAGTCCATGGACCTGCTCCTTGGCCTCGCTTCGGACCTCGCCGACGAAGTTCCGGACCTGGACCTGGACAAGGTCCTCGAAGTTCCCGTGGTCTACGCCGCCGCCAAGGTTGGCCGCGCGTCCCTGGACCAGCCGGCCAACGGCTCGGCTCCGGAGAACGAGGACCTCGAGCCCCTCTTCAAGACCATCATTGAGCACATCCCTGCTCCCACCTACAACCCGGATGGCGTGCTGCAGGCACACGTGACCAACCTGGACGCTTCGCCGTTCCTTGGCCGCCTCGCCCTGCTCCGCATCTACAACGGAACCCTCCGCAAGGGCCAGACCGTGGCCTGGGCCCGCGCCAATGGTGAGCTCAAGAACGTCAAGATCACCGAACTGCTGGCCACCAAGGCTCTCACGCGTGTTCCTGCCGAATCCGCGGGCCCGGGCGAAATCGTCGCTGTGGCCGGCATCGAGGAGATCACCATTGGTGAAACCCTCACCGACGCCGAGAACCCGCAGCCGCTGCCTCTGATCACCGTGGATGATCCCGCGATCTCCATGACGATCGGTATCAACACCTCACCGCTGGCCGGCAAGGTCAAGGGTGCCAAGGTCACGGCCCGCCAGGTGAAGGATCGCCTGGACAAGGAACTGATCGGTAACGTCTCCATCAAGGTCCTCCCCACCGAGCGTCCCGACGCCTGGGAAGTCCAGGGCCGTGGCGAGCTCGCGCTGGCCATCCTGGTGGAGCAGATGCGTCGCGAAGGCTTCGAACTGACTGTGGGCAAGCCGCAGGTAGTGACCAAGACCATCGACGGCAAATTGCACGAACCGATGGAACACATGACCATTGACGTGCCCGAGGAATACCTTGGCGCCGTCACGCAGCTCATGGCTGCCCGCAAGGGCCGCATGACCAACATGGCCAACCACGGCACTGGCTGGTGCCGCATGGAATTCATCGTTCCCGCCCGTGGCCTCATCGGCTTCCGTACCCGGTTCCTGACGGACACCCGTGGCGCCGGTATTGCTGCCTCCATCTCCGAGGGCTACGAGCCGTGGGCCGGACCGATCGAATACCGCACCAACGGTTCGATGATCGCTGACCGTGCCGGTGTTGTGACGCCGTTCGCCATGATCAACCTGCAGGAGCGCGGTTCCTTCTTCGTGAAGCCCACCTCCGAGGTTTACGAAGGCATGATTGTTGGCGAGAACTCCCGCGCTGACGACATGGACGTCAACATCACCAAGGAAAAGAAGCTCACCAACATGCGTGCCGCTTCCTCGGACACCTTCGAGAACCTGACGCCGCCGCGCGATCTGACCCTCGAAGAGTCGCTCGAATTCGCCCGCGAAGACGAGTGCGTCGAGGTAACCCCGGAGGCCATCCGTATCCGTAAGGTCATCCTGGACTCCAACGAGCGCGCCAAGGCCAACCGCGCCCGCGCCAAGTCCTAGCCTGCGCTGACTGAAACAGTCAGGAACAGCTGAATGAAGAGAGGGGCCGCCGGTACGGTTCGTGGCATTGCTGCGGCCGTACTGGCGGCTCTTTTCGTTGCCGTCGCAGGGACGGGCTTGCACCGCCAAACCCTGCCAGTGTCCGGCATGGATGTTCCATGGGGTGTTATCGCGTCACTGGTGCTGCTGGCGTCCGTGCAACTATGGCTTGCCGCGTGGTCGCGCTCGATTATCCCGACGGCGGTCGCCGGCGTGGTGAGCTATGCCGCCGTCGGCGTCTTGTCTTCGGCTCGACCGGCCAAGCAGTTGGTCCTGGGCGATGTCACTGGCACTGCATGGGTCTTCGGCATCGCTGCTGTCACGCTTGTCATGCTTGTGGCTGCGGGTCGCCTGCGTGCCGCACGGCCTGCCGTCGTGGCGGTGGAGGCGGAACCTCTTTAGCGGCGATCACCATGGCCAAAGGAATTTCGACGTCGGATGTGCGGGTTCGCACTGTGCAAGTGTTATCGCTGGTCTCCAGGAGGTAGCCCAGCGCGTCCGTCAGGCCGTCGTCGATCCTGTATCTGACCACCACCCGGATGCCCGGTTCTGCAGTGAGTAGGAATTGTCTGGGCGGCAAATGCGGGGGAGTCACCGTTTCATACTAAGACGCGGGCTAGGTTGGCGTCATTGCACTGTTGGATAATAGGCTCGGAAGTTGAGTGCCCGGCATGATGCCGGCCGTATTACCCCGGCCATCGCCGGGACAAACCGTGGAGAGGTCTGGGACGTGACGTACGTAATCGCGCAGCCGTGTGTGGATGTCAAGGACAAGGCATGTATTGAAGAGTGCCCTGTCGACTGCATTTACGAAGGTGAGCGTTCCCTCTATATCCACCCCGATGAATGTGTCGACTGTGGTGCCTGCGAACCCGTGTGCCCGGTTGAGGCCATTTACTACGAGGATGACACCCCGGAGGAATGGGCCGACTACTACAAGGCCAACGTAGAGTTCTTCGACGACCTCGGTTCTCCGGGCGGAGCGGCCAAGATTGGCAACACGGGTAAGGATCACCCGTTCATCTCCGCACTGCCCCCGCAGAACCAAGACCACTAAGGGCGGTAGTTTCCTTGATCTCCGCGGCGCCGGCTTTCGGCCTGAACCTGCCCGACTACCCCTGGGAGGCCATGGCGCCTTATGTTGCCACGGCTTCAAAGCACCCAGGTGGCGCAGTGAATCTTTCCATCGGGACACCGGTGGACCCGACGCCCGGACTGATCCGTGACGCCCTGGCGGACGCAGCGGACGCCCATGGCTATCCCACGGTTCATGGCACCGTGGCCTTGCGTCAGGCTGTGGTGGACTGGTTCGCCAGCCGCCGCGGCGTGCCCGGTCTGGACCCCCAGGACGTCATGCCGACCGTGGGGTCCAAAGAACTCGTAGCGTGGCTGCCGTTCCTGCTTGGGCTCAGCGCCGGAGACGTCGTTGTGAGGCCTACCGTTGCCTACCCGACGTATGACATTGGCGCCTCATTGGCAGGCGCCACAGCTGTTGCGGCCGACGACCTGGATGAACTTGATCCGGCCACCCGCGCCAAAGTGCGGTTGATCTGGATCAACTCGCCGGGTAATCCCACAGGCAGCGTTCGCGATGTGGAGTCGCTCCGCAGGATCGTGGGTCAGGCCCGCGAGCTCGGCGCCGTGGTGGCCTCGGACGAATGCTATGCCGAACTGGGCTGGGGCGAATGGGATGCCCAGCGCGGGGGAGAAGCTGTCCCCAGCATCCTGGATCCCCGCGTTACCAGCGGTTCCACCGACGGACTGCTGTGCGTTTACTCGTTGAGCAAACAGTCCAACCTGGCCGGCTACCGCGCCGCATTCGTCGCCGGAGACTCCGCCATCATGGCCAACCTGGTGAACAGCCGGAAGCATGCGGGCATGATCGTGCCCTACCCCGTGCAGGAAGCGATGCGCGTTGCTTTGGGCGATGCCAGCCACGTGTTGTCCCAGAAGGACCTCTATCGCGGCCGGCGCGAGAGGATGGTTCCTGCGCTGGAGAAGTTCGGACTGCAGATCCACCAATCCAAGGCAGGGCTATACCTTTGGTCCACGGCGGGCGAACCCACCTGGGACACGGTGGCACGGTTCGCCAACCTCGGCATTGTGGTGGGTCCGGGGGTCTTCTATGGGGACGCCGGCAATGGTTTCATCCGCGTGGCCCTCACCGGCAGCGACGAACGCATCGACGCCGCGGTTGAGCGGCTTGCCACAGCCTCATAACAATGCTGTGACTTGCGCCACTAACAGCGCCATTCCGCCAGTAACCCGACGGTACGGATTAGTTCCGGAGGGTTACTGGCGGTAGCTTTTTAACTGACTATCAATGGTGGCCTTCTCTAAGAAAGCACTTCGGCCGTTGGAGCCCTGCAACAGTAGGGCCGAAGGCGGCGGCACCAGAAGTTGGTTGGACAAGCGTTCGATAGAGGCCCAAAGGCCTCATGAAGGGGACTCCATGACTGAGACCACCAGCGCAACACTGCGCCATGCCGGCGGCGAACTCGAACTGCCGCGCATCCAGGTTGTAGAAGGAAACGAAGGCTACGACGTTTCCAAGCTGCTGAAGCAGACGGGCGCCGTTGCCTATGACCCCGGCTTTATGAACACAGCGGCCACCACCTCGGCCATTACGTACATCGACGGCGACGCAGGCATCCTGCGCTACCGCGGTTACCCGATTGAGCAGCTCGCGCAGCACTCGAGCTTCCTCGAAGTTTCCTACCTGCTGATCTACGGCAACCTTCCCACCCCCACGGAGTTGGAAGAGTTTGATCAGAAGATCCGGCGTCACACGCTCCTGCACGAAGAGCTCAAGGGCTTCTTCGGCGGGTTCCCGCGCGACGCCCACCCCATGCCGGTGCTCTCCTCTGCTGTTTCAGCGCTGTCCACGTTTTACCAGGACTCGCTGGATCCGTTCAACGCGGAGCACGTGGAAGTTTCCACCATCCGCCTCATGGCCAAGCTGCCTGTCATCGCCGCTTACGCCCACAAGAAGTCCATCGGTCAGCCGATGCTCTACCCGGACAACTCCATGAACCTGGTGGAGAACTTCCTTCGACTGAGCTTCGGCCTCCCCGCCGAGCAGTACGAAATGGATCCGGTAGTGGTCAAGGCCCTGGACCTCCTGCTCATCCTGCACGCGGATCATGAGCAGAACTGTTCCACGTCCACCGTGCGCCTGGTGGGTTCGTCCAACGCGAACCTCTTCGCTTCGGTGTCCGCAGGCATCAACGCGCTCTTCGGCCCTGCCCATGGTGGCGCCAACGAGGCCGTGCTGAAGATGCTCCGCCAGATCCAGGCCGACGGCATCAAGCCGGAGGACTACATGGAGAAGGTCAAGAACAAGGAAGACGGCGTCCGCCTCATGGGCTTCGGACACCGTGTCTACAAGAACTACGATCCCCGCGCCAAGATCATCAAGGCAACGGCCCATGAAGTTCTCGGCAAGCTCGGCGGCAACGACGAACTGCTGGACATCGCCATGCGCCTCGAAGAGAAGGCCTTGGCTGACGACTACTTCATCCAGCGCAAGCTCTACCCGAACGTCGACTTCTACACCGGCCTCATCTACAAGGCCATGGGTTTCCCGGAGAAGATGTTCACCGTGCTGTTCGCCATCGGACGCCTCCCGGGCTGGATTGCCCAGTGGCGCGAAATGATCAACGACCCCCAGACCAAGATCGGCCGCCCGCGGCAGCTCTACACAGGGGAACCGGAGCGCAACTACCCGGCCAACTGATACGGCAATATCGTCAATAACGACGGCGGGCGCCCCCCCCGGGGGGGGTGGGGGGGGGGGGGGGGGGGGTGGGGGGGGGGGGGGGGGGGGGCGGCGGGGGGGGGGGGGGGGGGGGGGGCGGCGGGGGGCGGC